>CAWEXP010000010.1:0-173589 GCA_963813065.1 Candidatus Kaiserbacteria bacterium | reverse complement strand
CGCTGTGCCCACTGGTATGACGCATGCGAATTGACATAAGGGGACTCTATCATGCCGGCTTTAGGAATGCAAAAATGACCGCCGATGGATGGCGCAGGGGCCGAATTCTTCGAGTGCGGCATAGTGCAGGGCGGTACCGTAGCCCTTGTAGAGCGGATAGCGTTCGGCGAAGGTGAGGATCAGGCGGTCCCGCGAGACTTTGGCCGCAATGGAAGCGAGCGAGATGAGCGGGATGGAGTCGTCTCCACCGATGATAGTTTGCTGGCGATACTCGCTCGGGGCCGCGAGCGACCCGTCGAGGAGCACCTCAATGGACGCGTAATCGGGCGCGCCTGTGCCGAGCGAAGTCGAGGTAAGTGCGCCCACACCGCGACTGAGCGCGCGTCGCACCGCCTCCACTATTCCCTCTCTATCAATGGTCGCGGCAGTTTCGAACTCGACCACGTAGCGCGCGTCGCCAGAGGCGACGCGCGCTTTCAACATTTCAAATAGTTTCTCGCGCTTCTTCTCGCTTAACTTCTTTGAGTCCGCCACGCCGGGGAACTCTTTCGCAACGTCGAACCCCTCGGCCACCCTCACCACACCCACCGCTACCGGCCCGGCCAAGGGGCCCCTGCCCGCCTCGTCGACACCGAGTACGAATCTCATCACTGCATCATAACAAAAACCGCGCTCAGAGAGCGCGGCGTGGTGAATGAATTTTTGGAATGAAAGTGCGGAATTGTGAATCGACCCAGTCGGCATCGAGCGGAGCATCCGCCACAAGCTCGCCGTGTTTATTCAAGAGCCCGATAATCGCCGCAATGTCGCGCGTTGAAGAAAAGTAGCGCGTCACCGTCTCGCCATGCTCGTAGAAGGGCGACGCGAGTCCTTCGCCACGGATCCAACACGCGCTCTCGATGTTTGCGCGCATTGGGCCGCTCGCGAATGACTCCATACGAACGAAGAAATCAATGAACGCATCTCGAAAGGTTGGGAACGGCGCGCTCGCAATGAGCCCGACGGTCGAACGATAGAGTGCCATGGGCTACCTCGAAGAACGGTAAAAGCATTGTAACACGTCGCATCGAATCTGCAACGCGCGGCGCAATTTGGTATTCTACGGGCAATGGCCTCTCGCTTCGTTCATCTCCACACGCACAGTCACTACACCTTCCTCCAAGCGCTACCGAAGGTCGAAGAATTGGTCGAGCGGGCGAAGGTCGAGGGCATGGACACGGTCGGCCTCACCGACGGCGGCAATCTCCACGGCGCCATCGAATTCTATAAAGCGGCGGTAGGCGCAGGTGTGAAGCCGATCCTCGGCGTCGATGCGTACCTCGCGCCGCGTTCACGCTTCGAGAAGGATCGTGTGCTCGATGCGAAACATTCGCGCATCGTCCTACTGGCGGAAAATAATGACGGATACAAAAGCTTGCTCTACCTCGTGACGAAATCGTGGACCGAGGGCCTCTTCGACAAACCCCGGATGGATAAGGAATTATTGCGAGAAAAAAGCGCCGGCATCATCGCGCTCCTGCCCTCCTTCTCGAGCGACACCTCGCAACTACTCCGCGCCGGGGACGAGAATGGCGCCGCGGCCGCACTCGCCGAATTCAAATCTATCTTCGGTGCAAATAATGTGTTCCTCGAGATTACGCACCACCCGCTCGTTGCTGGTCACGAAAAGTTGATGGAAAAGATAATCGCGCTCGGCAAATCGAGCGGCACGCCGATCGTCGCGCAGAATGACGTCTACTATCTCTCCGTCGACGACCGTGCCGCCACCGAGACTATGCGCCGCATCCAGCTCGGCGGTCTCCAGCGCGAGAACGAGACCGAGGACTTCTCCTTCATCAGCGAAAAGCGCGCACTCGAATTCTTCAAACATATCCCCGAGGCCGTTGATATGTCGCGCATTATCGCCGACCGTTGTCATCTCGAATTCGATCTTGGCAAATGGGTCTTCCCTTCCGTGCCCGTTTCGCCGGGCTTCAAGAATCACGATGAAGAATTGCGCGCCACCGCCTATGCCGGTATCGCCAAACGCGGACTCGAAGAAACGGGCGAGGTGAAAAACAGAATCGAATATGAATTGAACATCATCATTACCAAAGGTTTCGCGGTCTATTATCTCATCGTCGCCGACCTGCTCACCTACGCCAAGAGCGCCGGCATCCTCACCACCACTCGCGGCTCGGCGGCGGGCTCGCTCGTTGCCTATCTCGTCGGCATCACGAATGTCAACCCACTTTTCTACAAATTGCCCTTCGAGCGGTTCCTTAATCCCGAACGCCCTAAAGCGCCGGACATCGACATGGACATGGCCGACGATCGTCGCGATGACATGATTGCCTACACCAAGCGGAAGTACGGCGAGGACCACGTCGCGCAGATTGGTACCTTCGGCACCATGATGGCGCGGGCGGCGGTGCGCGATGTTGCGCGCGCGCTCGGTCACAGCTACGGCACCGGCGACCGCATCGCCAAGCTCATCCCGATGGGCTCGCAAGGATTCCCGATGACCATCGAGAAAGCACTCGAGCTCGAACCGGATCTGCAATCGCTCTACGACGAAGACGAGGACACGAAAGAGATTATCGATCTCGCGAAGCGCATTGAGGGGTGCGTGCGCCACGTCGGCGTGCATGCGGCGGGCGTCGTGGTCTCACCGACGCCGCTCATCGAGTGGGCGCCGATCCAGCCTGACCCTAAGGGCACCGGCAAATTGATTACCCAATATGACATGTACTCGATTACCGACGAGTATGGCGGCGTGGGCCTCTTGAAGTTCGACTTCCTCGGCATAAAAAATCTCGCAATCCTTTCTGATGCAGTGAAGCGCGTGCAGGAGACGCGCGGCATTCTGGTCGATATCGAGAACGTACCGATCGACGATAAAAAAACATTCGAGATGCTTGCGCGTGGCGAGACCGAAGGACTCTTCCAATTAAACGGTTCGGGCATGACGCGGTATCTCAAGGAAGTGCGGCCCTCGACCATCCATGACATCAACGCCATGGTGGCGCTCTATCGCCCGGGCCCGATGGAAACGATTCCCCAATATATCGAGCGCAAACATAATCCGAAACTTGTGCACTATCTCGATCCGCGCATGAAGGAGTATCTCGATTTCTCATACGGCCTCCTCGTCTATCAAGATGATGTGCTCCTCACCGCGATTAAGCTCGCGGGCTATTCCTGGCTCCAAGCCGATACGCTCCGCAAGGCGATGGGCAAAAAAATTCCCGCGGTTATGCAGGCGGAGCGCGAGAAGTTGCTGAAAGGGTTTGTCGAGGTCGGCAAACTCTCGAAAGCGAACGCGCAGAAACTCTGGGAGCTCATCGAGCCCTTCGCCGACTACGGCTTCAACAAGGCGCATGCGGCCAGCTACGGCAAGGTCGCCTACCAGACCGCCTACATGAAGGCGAACTATCCGGTCGAGTACATGGCCGCCCTGCTCACCGCCGACGCCGGCGACACCGAGCAGATTGCCATCTACGTCGCCGAAGCGAAGCGGATGAAAATCCCTGTCCTCCCGCCCGACGTGAACGAGAGTGGCGCGGATTTCACGGTCGTTGCGCACCCGAGCTCGGAAAATTCATCGAGGGAGGTCCCGCAGGCCGACGGGCCGAGGCCCAGCAAATTTCCAGCAGGAAATTATGCGTCTCCCGAGAGGGATTCTCCGAGTTCGGGTGCTATCCGTTTCGGACTTTCTTCAATCAAGAATTTCGGCGACGGAGTTGCGCATGCAATCCTCGAAGAGCGCGAGAAAAACGGCCAATACCAGTCGCTCGCCGATTTTTTGTCGCGAGTTGGGTCACGGAATTTAAATAGAAAATCGCTCGAGTCGCTCATCAAGTGCGGCGCCTTCGGCTCGCTCGCCCACCGCGCGAACCTCCTCGCCAATATCGATACGATGCTTAATTATCATCGCGAGACGACCACTGAGGCGCCGCAGGACTCTCTCTTCGGAGCTTTCGCCGCACCGGCGAAGCTCGAACTCGTCGAAGGAGGCGAGGTCTCCATGACCGATAAATTGAATTGGGAAAAAGAACTCCTCGGCATCTATGTATCCGGCCACCCACTCGATGCGCACGAGGCGCTCCTGAATAAATCGAAGTTGACCATTGCGAAAATAAAAGAGCACCCAACGCCCGGCCAACTCATCATCCTGCCGGTCCTGGTCGGCGTTGTGCGGCTCGTGGTCACCAAGACGGGCGAGAAGATGGCGTTCATCACCTTCCAAGATCAGACCGACGCTATCGAGGGCGTCATCTTCCCCAAACTGTTCAAAGAACATTCTTCCGCAATCGTGAACGGCGCGTGCGTGCTGATTAAGGGTAAAGTTAGCAATCGTAACGGCGAACTCTCGCTCGCGATTGAGGACCTGAAGTTGTTGTGATATAAGTCGTACAGAAAGCCACGAAGGAGGCATCATGCCTAGGCAAACAGTACGGATGCAGAAGCTCAAGCGTGCCGTGAAAAAATATGCGCAGAAATCAAAGTTACAAAAGCTAGAGGACCAATTGGTCTTGGCGAAGAGACTTTTACAAATCGCCGAAGCGGCACACGCCCAGGTACGGCAACCAGAACATGGTCCGCCAGTCATCGGACGCGGTATCCACGAGATGCAACAGGTCACACGTTCAAAGGTTGCAGTGCAGAACTTGGAACAGCTCGTAGCCGAAGAAAAGGAACGGCTTGCTCGTAGTAAAAAATCGCGATAGGCGAGAACGCGACGGCACTCGTGCCGCCGCTTTTTGTTTGTGGTATCCTCTGATTAATGGCCTCGCTTGAAGCAAAACGCCACACGCTCGCCCACCTGCTCGCCCAGGCCGTGCTTGAGAAGTACCCCTCGGCCAAACTTACCCTCGGCCCCGCGGTCGACAACGGCTTCTACTACGACGTCGATTTCGGCGCCGACAAGCTCTCGGATGCTGACCTAAGCGCCCTCGAGGCGGCGATGGTTAAGCACTTGCCCGATTGGAAAGAATTTTCGCATAAGGAAGTTTCAAAAGAGGAGGCACTCGCGGCCTTCCCTGGCAATCAGTATAAAAAAGAAATTATCGAAGAGGTCGCCGCGCGCGGAGAAAAAATCACGCTCTACACCTGCGGCACGTTCACCGACCTCTGCCGTGGCGGACACGCCGAGCATCCGGCCAAAGAAATCGAGAAGGGTTCCTTCGCGCTCGATCGCATCGCGGGCGCCTATTGGCGCGGGAGTGAGAAGAATCCGATGCTCACCCGCATCTATGGTCTCGCGTTCGAGACGAAAGAAGAGTTGGAAAAATATAAAGCCCAAATCGAAGAAGCCAAGAAGCGCGACCACCGCAAGATTGGTAAAGAGCTCGACCTCTTCACCTTCTCCGAGCTGGTCGGCCCCGGGCTCCCGCTCTGGACGCCCAAGGGTGCGCTGATGCGCCACACGCTCGACGCCTACGTCTGGGAACTGCGCTCGAAGCACGGCTACGAGCGCGTCACCATCCCCCACATCACCAAGAAAGATCTCTACGAGAAGTCGGGTCACTGGGCCAAATTTGCCGATGAACTCTTCCGCATCGAGACGCGCGAAGGAAAGGAGTACGCGATGAAGCCGATGAACTGCCCGCACCACACGCAGATTTTCGATCGTCATCCACATTCCTACCGCGAAATGCCCCAACGCTATGCCGAGACCACGATGGTCTATCGCGACGAACAGTCCGGCGAGCTCGGCGGCCTCACGCGCGTCCTCTCGATTACTCAGGATGACAGCCACGTCTTCTGCCGCCACGCGCAAGTGCACGAAGAATTTTTCAAGATTTGGGACATCGTCGACACGTTCTACGGCACGTTCGGTTTCAAACTCCGCGTGCGACTCTCCTTCCACAACCCCGCCACACCCGAGAAATATCTCGGCACGCCCGAGATCTGGAAGAGCGCCGAGGACGCTCTGCGCGCTATTGCGAAGGAGCGCGGCGCTGACTACTTCGAAGCACCCGGCGAAGCGGCAATGTATGGCCCGAAGCTCGACTTCATGGCGACCGACTCACTCGGCCGCGAACACCAGGTCGCGACCATCCAGCTCGATATGAATCTGCCCGAGCGTTTCGACCTCACCTGCATCAACGAGAAGGGCGAGAAGGAACGTATCGTGATGATCCACTGCGCGATCATGGGCTCGATTGAGCGTTTCTCTGCGGTCATGCTCGAACACACCGCCGGCAACCTCCCGCTCTGGCTCGCGCCGGTGCAAGTCGCCATCCTGCCTATTGGCGAGCGACACGCGGAATATGCGCAAAAGATTTTGACTGAACTCAAAGCAGTTGGTGTCCGAGCTGAGGTCCGCGCAGACGATTCGCTCGGTAAGCGCATTCGTAGCATAAAAAATGAGAAGATTCCTGCACACATTGTCGTGGGCGATGCGGAAATGGAGGCGGGAACGGTTACCGTCGAAAATAATCGCAACGGATTTAAAGCAACCGAGACAATGACTGAACTCGTCGAGTGGCTACGCGAAGAAATCAAAGAGCGGAATTAGAATATCAAGGCGAGGCCTTGATATAATCCTGAGATGGCGCTTCGCACTCCGCTTGAACTTGATGAGTGGTATCACTGCTACAACCGTGGGGTCGACAAGCGGGTGGTATTTGAAAGCCAGAGCGATTATGAACGCCTCGCGCTTCTCTTGTATGTTGGAAATGGATCAATCCCAATTCATATATCAAACCTCAAAGAAAAAAGTATTCGTGCTGTGGTCGCCGATACTGATCTTGATCGCGGCGAACAGATTGTTGAAATTGGTGCTTATACGCTCATGCCTAATCATTTTCACTTGGTGTTGAAAGAAGTGCGCGAGGGCGGAATTGTCGAATTCATGCAACGAATGTGTACGGGCTATACGATGTACTTCAATAAGAAAAACGAACGTAGTGGAGCTCTTTTTGCCGGCCCCTTTAAATCTCTGCATGTTGCAGATGATCGTTATCTAAAGAGGTTGGTTGCGTATGTGCATCTTAATCCTGCCAAGATATTTGACCCGCAATGGAAAGAGGGTGCGGCCAATATTGAAAAAATAAAGAGTCGGCTTCTGGCATATCCTTACTCAAGTCTGCCGGACTTTCTTAATTACGAGCGCCCGGAACGGAAAATCCTCGGCGATTCGATTTTTGATCTGTTCGACTCCCTGCCGACGTTAAGCGAGATTGTTGAAGACGCCAATTCTTACTATTCTAGCAAGGCCTCGCCTTGATATTTTATATAGCGAGGGCGCGCGTGAGCGCGAGCTTGGCGCCCGTGATGTCGGTCGAGTAGGAGGAGTCGATGGCGGTTGTGAGCGCGCCGATAAGCTTCTCGAGCGTGGCGTTGTCGCAGGGCTCGCAGGCTTTCTTTATGGCCGGGTCGCAGAGTGTGCCGTCGACACGGGCGCGATAGGCATCGTCGAGCGCGCAGACTGCGTTCGTGATGAAGGCATCAGCTTTGCCGCCATTCTGCATGTGCGTGCGAAGCGCGGCGAAAACGGTGGTACGATCATGCGCGACGAGCGCGGTGACGAAACCGGCAGTCGAGGTGTCGGTCTTTTTTATTTCTGTCGGCACGGTCGCCGCATATTCCTCGGCGATAGGATCGATGTTCTCCATAATCGGCTCCACATTCTCGAAAATCGGCTCGATGTTCTTCTCTGCTGGAGGATTGACGGACTTGGAGCGCGAGAGGCCTTTCACGATGTCGTCAATCGAGAGTGCGCCTTCAGTACCGAAGGATTTGAAACCGTCATAGGTCGAATACCCGCGATGCGATTCTTGCGCGGGTGAGCTCGGGGCGATAGGCGCGGCGAAGCTCGGCACAATGGGAACTGGTGCCGGTGCAGGAGCTGGTGCGACTGGCGCAGGGACCATAATCGGAGCAACGGGCATATCCTCGACCGGATGCGGCGTGTTGAGTGCGTCGTCGCGATGCGCGCACCGAAATGCTGGATGCGACGGACGAGATATGGAACGCACCAAAGAGTACGAGATACGCGAGGCATGCGCTCCAGCCAAGGAGTGCGACCCAGTAGAGTGCGGTGCCAACGGGCCCGAGGTCGAGGCCAGTGTATGGAATCTGCGAGAGATAGAGGTACGCGAGCGGTTGGCTCGTCACGTGCGGGAGCGCCTTGAGCAAGATGATTGGCAAAGGCGAACCGCCGCCTCCACCGCCACAGTTACCCGAACAGCCACCTCCGCCACCGCCTCCACCTCCCGTCACCGTGAGCGTCGCTGAACACGAAAGCGTCTGACCGTTGGTCGCATGGAAGGTGCCCGTGTAGGTATAGCTCCCCACGCCCGGCGAAACCGTCGCCGAACCAGGAGCAGGCGCCGCAGTCGCGACACTATGATTGACGTCGACAGTGGCAATCTCCGTGCCGCTCCAGGAGAGCGTTGCGGAGTTGCCGACCGGAATGGAGCTGACAGAAATATTTAGCGCGCAGGTCGGCCCGCCACTTCCACCGCCACCACCAACCGTGACACTGGCGGTACAAGTCGCCGTCTGACCTGAAGGGCTCGTAACCGTACCGGTGAACGTGGTATTCGCACTCACTGCGTGTGAGCTCACCGAGCCACCGACCGCAGGAGAGACCGCGCCGATACTCTGATCAATCGAGAACGTATTGGCGTTGGTCGTCGTCCAGGTCAACGTCGTATGGTCGCCTGAGTTTAGGCTCGTCGGCGAGGCCGAGAGCGTACACGTCGGCGCACCCGGTGGCGGTGGCGGAGGAGGCGTGGTCGTCACCGTCACGGTTGCCGTGCAGGTCGCGGTGCCACCAGGACCGGTAACAACGCCCGTGTAGAGCGTGGTCGAGGGCGGCGTGACATTTTGCGAGCCAACGGCAACGGGAGCTACCGAACCAACACTGTGGTCGATGACAAAAGAGGTGCCATTGGTAGTGGTCCACGAGAGTGCAGAAGAACCGCCAGTAAGAATGGAAACGGGTGCGGCTGAGAGCGTGCAGGATGGCACACTCGGAGGAGGCGGGGGCGGAGGTGTCGTGGTAACCGTAATGGTCGTCGAACACGTCGCCGTGCCACCGGGGCCCGTGACGGTGCCCGTGTAGAGCGTCGTCGCCGAAGGGCTTGCCGAGGTCGAGCCGCCAACGACGGGCGCGAGCGAACCGATACCATGATCAACAGCAAACGAGGTGCCGTTGGTTGTCGTCCACGAAAGGGTCGACGAAGCGCCCGAAACGATTGAAGTCGGCGCCGCAGAAAGCGTACACGTTGGTACTGCAGGAGGCGGCGGGGGCGGAGGAGGTGTCGGCGTCACCGTAACGCTCGTATCGCAGGTCGTCTCGCCGCCCGGGCCGTCAACGGTCATCGTATATTTTGTGTCGGAAGTGATTGCTAGTGCAGAGACCGAGCCGGCAGAAACCGGAGAAACGACACCGACGCCATGATTAATAGTCGCACTGGTCGCGGCGACGGTTGTCCACGAGAGTGTCGGCGAACCACCACCGACCGGCAGAGTCGTCGGCGACGCAGAGAGAGTGCACGTCGGCACCACAACTGGTACCGGCGGAGGAGGCGGGGGCGGGGGCGGAGGAGGCGGAGGAGGCGGGGGCGGAATGATGATGCAACATGCGTGGGCAAAAGGAACGTTGAGCACGCCTGTCGCGAGACCAACACTGAAGCCGAGCCCGAGCACACCAACCACAGTAAAAATGCCCGCAATCAGCGTTTTCTTGGTGGGCATACAGATCATTTTTGTGGTTTTCATTTTTTTGTATGAAGTGGGGGCGGAAGTTTTGATTCCGCACCCCAAAGAAAAACTTACTGTGGAACTCGGCCGTAGGATGCCTTGCCGCTTAAATAGCGGCGCTGGCCGGCTTCGTCCCAGAGATCGACATCGCCACGATGTTTCGCTTGTAGCGCCAGCGATCGTGCTCCCTGATCCGGATTGTCCGGCGGATTCATTTCATCGAAATCGAAGAATGAGTGTCCGCGCGAGAATCCTTGCATGAGCACGTATCGGTTGACGGCAACACAGAAGAGACCGAAACGATTCGCCACGAACATCGGGTATTGTATAAAGCACTTCCCGTGCGCACAGGCGACCATGGCTCCCCAACTCGGCTCATCATCAGGAATCGCAATGCCCTTCAGGCGAAGCAATTCTTTAATGAAGTGATGATCGGGATACGTGCCACCATCTTGGCACCAGACCTGACACTCCTCGGTCTCCGAGTGGAAACCGGTTTCGTCGCCAACGCCGAAACATTCTTTCCATGCTTGGCTAGAACGTTCTTCGTCGGTGACGTCGATATGGAAGTAGATTGAAGCTGACCGGCGTGTCCTCGTTGAGGTATGCCTGCGCTTCGTTCAACTGCCAGTGCCCCGTCGCCTTCAGATCAGCCACCGTTCGCATATCCACGTCGCTATTCGTCGAATAGTCGAAGTGGACGCGGAAGCAGTTGCTCCGATGCTGAGGCGCGATGTCGATGATGGCCCAGTTATCGCAGAGGAACGGACGACCAAAGGTCCACACTGTCCCGTTATCTGCAGTAACCTTGATGACTTCCATCCGCGAGTCGAGCAGAGTGTAGGAACTCCAGCGCGGGACAATGTGCCCCCAGACCGCGCACTCCGCGTAGGTCATACGGCTGAAGTACGTGTCATCGCTGATATGGACCGTGGGGCCCATCCCAGCGGAGGTTGCCGCCGTAAACTTCTGCGCGACATCCGCGGGCATGTTGAGGCCCTTGATGGCGCAGGCGATTGCGGAGGGATCGCGCCCGTCAACCGAAGTCGAGAGCGGGTGCAATCCGGGCGTGCGCCAGTAATTCACCTCGGCCGCAGTGGCCGACGCAAGGCTCGCGCAAATTCCGAAGAATAGCGCGAACAAGATTGTCGTGAGTCGCATGTCTGCGCTCCTTCTTGGTGGTTGAAGAAAAGATCTTTTTTACTCTTTACAGAGAGCTATCCCGAGACGAAGGTTAGTTCGTCGAGGGATGACTTTCAACAAAGGTCGCCACGACCACCCAGCGGTCGGTATTGGCGCCGAAGGAGTCGCAGGTCGAGAGCGTCAGCACCTTGCCCGTGACCGAGAGCGGGATGCCCGCGCCACTTGCCGCGCTCTCCTTCGTCACGGTCTGTACCGCATAGGTATAGACCGCGTCGCTAGAATACACCGAAATGGTTGCGCCCGCCTTCAGGTTCTGGATGCCGTCGAAGGTCTTGTAGGCCTGGTTGCGTACAATCGGCAGATAGCTCGAGTGACCGAAGATGACGACGTTCGCATTGTCCGAGCCGAGCTTGCCCGAGGTCGGGTAGCGTACTGCGCCGACGAGCAGAGCATTGTCGAGTACGCTGATGGTAGTGCTCGCGGGATTCGCGACCGTCGCCGAGAGATTGATCGACGAGATCATGATCTTCACCGGCACCTCGGGTACCGTGACCGTCGGCATGCCACCGAGCGCAATCAAGGGGCCCGCAGCGAGCGTCACGTTCGGCGTGCTGTCGGCCTGTGCGACCTCGGGCACGAAGCCGAGCCGAACCAACAGCGCGAAACTAATAAAGAAGACGAGTGCAAAAAGACCAAGGAAGCTCCACTTCCGTGCGTACGCCTTCTGGGTTGCGCGGACAAGCCGCACGACACTGTGCACCAGCCATTCCATACCGTCCCACTAATAAATACACCAACAAACAATTTCTGTCAAGTGCCTCACGCTTGACAGGAAAAACGCATCATGTTATATATACCTCCACTATGGATACCCAAACCAATACCCGCCAGGCGGCCATCAACGGCCTCGCCGCCATCGGTTTCCTCGCGCTCGTCGGAGCGGGCATGTGGCTCGCCGTCTATTCGGCACGTTTCGTCCCGGGCGCACTCTCGCGCGTCGGCGCGGCCGCCGTTTCGCTCGGCAGTGTCTTCGTCCCCGCGCCTGCCGGCATCGCGGTCGTCCCCACCGCTTCTTCGACAATGATCACCTTCGGTAATGGTACGACGACGCCTTCCCTCCCCGTCGCGCCGACGAAGACTTCAGTTGCCACCACGGTCACCACGAACCCGGGCTCGCGTACCAACACTGATTATCAGATCGGTGGCACTGCCACGCCCGTGCTCTCGGGCCTCCCCGATCTCGTTACCTCGATCACCGCGGTCGGCTATCTGACCTCGACCTCGACCGACTCCTTCGTCGCGGCAACCACCGTGCCCAAAGGTTCCATCGCCGCCGTGCAGTTCACCATTAAGAACGTCGGCACCAACGCGACTGGCGCGTGGCGTTTCTCGGCCTCAATCCCCACCTCCTCGGCCTACATTTTCCAATCCATCCCGCAGGAGAATCTGAATCCGAACGAATCGATTGACTACACGCTCGGCTTCGACCAGGCCATCGCCGGAACGAACAAAATGATTTCGGTCTCGGCCAACCCCGACAAGACCGTGCTCGAGTCGAACATGAACAACGACAGCGCCTCGGCGACCATCACCATTCTCGGGTCGTAAGTTGCATTTTACAAAAAAGCTCGTACGGTACGTCGAGATCTCTAGCACAAGGAGAATCCCAATGCTTTCGCGTTCTAAAGAAGACCTCGCGGCCGACCGCGCGTATGCCATTGCTCTGCACACGACCGCAGAGAAATTCCAGAAACGACTCGCGTTCGTCCGTGAACACGAACACAATTTCGGCGCATTAGTCGAATCCGCCGAGACGCTTGAAGAGGCGGCACTGATGCTCTTCCTCGAACACGCCGGCGAAGACACGCCCGACGATCTCGCGGCACCGCGTCGCGAATTCGAAGCGGCGAAGAAGGATGTGGAAAAGCTCCGTCATCCGCGCGGCCCAGGCGACGACGTCGTGCATAATGCGTTTGAAGCTATGGCGCAGGCATTCGATGCCGACGACAAATCGAAATGCAATGAGCAAACGCTCTACCGCATGGAAGCACTCATCGAAATATTCAAACTCGACCCGGTACCTCGCCGGTTCCCGCAAACAACTTAAACACCTACGCCGGTTTCGACCGGCGTTTTTTCTTAGACAGCACCGGCGGCTCATCGAGGAAGCTCCGGAGGCCGACGGGCCGAGGCCGAGCAAATTTTCAGCAGAAAATTATGCGTCTTCCGAGAGGAGCCGCCGGTGCTGGCCTTAAATATCCAGAGTCGCTGACTTCGCGTTCGATTGGATGAAAGCCTTGCGCGAGGCAACGTCACTGCCCATGAGGATATCGAAGATGCGATCGGCCGCCTCGGCGTCGTCGACGCGCACCTGCTTGAGCACGCGGCGCGCCGGGTCCATCGTCGTCTCCCAGAGTTCGCTCGCGTTCATTTCGCCGAGACCCTTGTAGCGCTGGACGTTCGCCTTTGCGGATTTCTTTGCTGCAACTTCCTCACCACCCTCCTCGTCGCCTTCGCCCACAATCGCGACCTCAGTCGGCGCAACGCCGAACTCTTTCAGCGCGGCATCTTTTTCTGGATCAGAATACGCGTAGGCAGTCGCCTTCCCTTTCGTAATCTTGTAGAGCGGTGGTTGGGCAATGTAGACAAAGCCGCCATCAATCACGGGGCGGAAGTGACGATAGAGCAGGGTCAAGAGCAGGGTGCGGATGTGCGCACCGTCGACGTCGGCGTCGGTAGCAATAATCACCTTGTGGTAGCGAAGCTTCGAGAGGTCGAAGACGTCGCCGATGGCGGTGCCGAGCGCGACGACGAGATTCTTGATTTGCTCGGAGGCAATCATACGGTCGATGCGCGCGCGTTCAATATTCAAAATCTTTCCGCGCAAGGGGAGAATCGCTTGCGTGCGTCGATCGCGACCGGTCTTGGCAGTGCCACCGGCCGAATCGCCCTCGACGATGAAAAGTTCGGACTCCTCGGCGCTCTTGGTCTGGCAGTCAGCGAGCTTGCCCGGGAGCGTCATGCCCTCGAGTGCGCCCTTGCGAAGCACTGAATCTTTCGCGGCCTTCGCGGCCTTGCGTGCCTTCAGCGCGAGTAAGACTTTGTTGACGATGGCGCGGGCGTCGTCGGGATTCTCTTCGAGGAAGGTGCCGAAGGCGGAGCCGAACACGGTGGCGACTGCAGACTGCGCTTCGACCGAGCCGAGTTTCGCTTTAGTCTGTCCTTCGAATTGAATCTCGGGCAACTTGACCGAAATGACCGCGGTTAATCCCTCGAGCACGTCATCACCAGTGAAGTTCTCATCCTTCTCCTTCAAGATATTTGCCGAGCGGCCGTAGGTGTTGAGCGAGCGCGTGAGCGCCGTCTTGAATCCGGTGGTGTGCGTGCCGCCCTCGGCGTTGTAGGTATTGTTGGCGAAGGCGAGAAT
The DNA here is from genome assembly GCA_963813065.1 of Candidatus Kaiserbacteria bacterium. Taxonomy (GTDB): domain Bacteria; phylum Patescibacteriota; class Minisyncoccia; order Phycocordibacterales; family Phycocordibacteraceae; genus C7867-001. Next base: position 159,323 of record CAWEXP010000010.1, on the reverse strand, counting down.
CCTTGGAGTTATGTCGTCGATGTATTGGAGCGCGACCTCGACCGCAACGCCCTCGGCTTCGTGATCAACATAGAAAATATTTTTGTGGACGACGGTCTGGTGGCGATTATAGAACGCGACCAGCGACTTCAACCCACCTTCGAAGTAGAACGTCATCGAAGGAACATCGAGTTGCAATTCGCGCAGATAGAAACACTCTTCGTCGGTCGCGCCGATATCCTCACGTGCATCGAGAATCGAGACGCGGAGATCCTTCACTAGGTAGGCCTGCTGGCGCAGATGCGCAACAATTTTGTTCCAATCCCAATTGATGCCATCGGTGAAGATGGTTTCGTCGGGCTTGAAGAGCACGATGGTGCCGTGGTGCTTGCTCGAACCAATCTTCTTGACCTTCGCGACCGGCTTGCCGATTTTGTACTCCTGTGTGAACGCTTCGCCATCGTGATGGACCGTGACCTTGGTGTGCGTCGAGAGCGCGTTCACCACCGAAGCGCCGACGCCGTGGAGGCCGCCCGAGACCTTGTAGCCCGAGTCAGCGCCACCGAACTTACCGCCGGCATGGAGCGTCGTCATGATTGTTTCGAGCGCGGAGACTTTTGTCTTCGGGTGGATGCCGGTCGGGATGCCGCGGCCATTGTCGACCACGCGCACGTAGCCGCCGGGCAGGAGCGCAACCTCAATATCATTCGCAAAGCCGCCCATCGCCTCGTCGCGCGAGTTGTCGAAAATTTCCCAGATCAGGTGATGGAGACCATCGGGGCCGGTCGTGCCGATGTACATCCCGGGGCGCTTACGCACCGGCTCGAGGCCCTCGAGGACGGTAATCGAGGAAGCGTCATACGCATGCCCCGCGGCGCCCTTGGCGCCGCGTTTCTGCTCCGTATTTTCAGCCTTTTTCGCCATATCTACTATCCCTCTATTGTATCACAAATCGACCCCTTTTGGGGATAAAAAAAGCGCCTGCGGAGAAGTCGACCTGCTTCACCGCAGGCGCTTTTTTTATCCCACGAAAATCGCGAGAGCGCGCCAGCGACGGAGGAAGTCGACGTTGGAGATAGCGAGATGCGAGCCGGTCGTGGCGTCGAGCGCGGGGTCGTTGTAGAGGAAGCCGTTTGCGTCGGCGCCGACGAGCGCGACGAGGTGCGTGTCAGTTATGCCCTCGACGCGGAGCGAGACGATGGGGACCTGGCCATTCGCGAGCGACTCGCGAAGATACACACTCCCCTCTTCGAGGTTTTTCTTAAATTCTTTCCGCTCAGCCTTCACGCCCCACTTCTGCGCGAGCGCGATGAGACCATCGTGCCGCCAACCAAACTTCGGGTCGTACGCGCCGGTCGCGACACCGGTCTCGATAAGTTCCGTGGGCGACACCTCTTTACCAAAGTGTGCGAGCGCCATGCGAAGCGCAATGATACCGCACGCGCGGTGGCGCCACTCTAGGGGGACGTCCTCGGCATGCTGGGAATAAAACGGCACCGGCATGTTAGCGAACCTCGAAACCCTCGTTCTTGAGTACCGCGTAAATCTTATCCATCACCGTATTTACCTCCTCATCAGTAAGGGTTTTTTCGACTGGTTGAAAAATGATTCGAAACGCGAAAGACGTACGTCCATCCTTCTCGTATTTGTCGAGTGGCCATATCTGCGTTTTTATCGCGAGGTTGAAGGAGGAGCTTGTACGTAATACATCGTCGAGAGCGGCCCCTGCAACATCGGCAGTTGTTCCCTCGGGAACCCAAAATGCGATATCGCGGGTGATGAACGGGTAGACAGAAAACGACTTGTACGCCCCAAGCTCGTAGCGCACCGGCACATAGTCTGGAGCGTCAATCTCTTGTGTTGAGAGATTCGTGACTGAACCATCAGTAGTTCGCAATTCCATATATTCTCCTGTCTTAGGGAAAACCGTCCCCACTTCAAAAAGTTTCGGCTTCTCGCCCGGCGTGAGCACGAGAGGCGCGTATAGCTTGGCCTTGGCGAGGGCCTCTTTCAAGTTTTCTTCCAGCGTTGTGCGGAGAAACGGCTTCGCTTTGTCGAGTGGGTTCGCAAGCGCGATGTCGCCTTTTTTTGCAAACGATTGTGTAGAAACTTCCGTAAATCCTTGCGCAACGAGCTCGTCCTTCATCCGCTCAATACCTCTATATCTGGCTTGATCTGGCGTGTAGGGTTTCGTAAGTCCTACATCAGATGCGGGGATTGTGTCGTAGCCGCGGATGCGACCAACTTCTTCTATCAAATCCTCTTTGATACGCAGATCGACGCGCTCGAAAGGGACTGTGACTGCAAATCGTTTTTCGCCGAGTCCGCGGGGGCGACGATACCCGATAATCTCACCTCGACGCGGTGAATCCGCGATGACGTGGATGACAACCGCATGTTCGTCCTTGCCGTGCGCATGAATCATCTTCCCGTCACCGAGCGCGAGCGCAACGTGGCTGATTCCGCCTGGCACCTTTGTCCCCGGCAGATATTCCTGCGACTCGTGCCACACATAGCTGGTCGGTGTGCTGAAAAATATCAAGTCACCTGCCGCAAGATCTTTTTCTTCGATCGGATCGCTCCAGACATATTGATCAATCGAGATACGCGGAACGCCGCCGATGCCCGCCTGCGCGAAACACCACGCAATGAGAGAGGAGCAGTCGAACGCGTCAGGAGAATCGCGAAGCACTGATGCTCCGTGTTTATAGGGCTTGCCCACCTGCGTCTGCGCGACGTCGAGAATACGCTGGAGCGGGTCGACGAGTTCAAAAGGCAGGTTCAATCGTTCAAAAACATCTGAGATTTCTTTTTCTGAAAATGCTCTACCGAGAAGCGAGTGTATCTCGCTCGCCGAGACGCCGGTCTTGTAGGGCTTAACCGGCTTGGGGTATTCGTCAACAACGCCCACCACCTCCCCACCCGCAATATCTTTGATAAGCGCAAGTACATCGCGCATGCCGTACGCCACCAGCTCGGGCGACGGGCGATTCTGGAAGCGGAGCGATGCATCGGTAAACAGTTTCAAAGCTTGGGCGGTGCGACGCACCAAAGTGCCGTCGAAATTCGCGGACTCAACGATGATGTTTTTTGTTTCCGCAGAGACTTCAGCGGCTTTGCCGCCCTTGATGCCCGCAATGGCAAGCGGCGTCCCACAATTGTCATCCACAATAATGAGTGTGTTGTCAGAAAGTGGCACCGTGTCTCCCGAGAGCGTCGTGAAGTCTCTATCGTTCCACCCCATCTGCACGCCGATGCCGTACTTTCCTTCATGCACACAATCGTCTAGTTTCCCTGCATCGAACGCGTGCAGAGGCTGGCCGAGATTGAGCATCACATAGTTTGTCGCGTCGACGACGTTGTTGATTGAACGCTGGCCGACTGATTCAAGCGCTTCTTTAAGCCACGCGGGCGAGGAGCCAACCTGCACGCCCTTCACCAGCGCGCCCATGTAGCGCAGGCATTTCTTCGGGTCATCTATTGCGACGGTGAGTTCTTTGGTTTTCGGAAATGCGGAGAGAGGGTCGCGGAGCGGATCGTGCCTGAGCGGAATATTGAGAATGGCCGAGAGCTCTTTCGCCAAGCCGCGCACTGAGAGGCAATCCGCCGCGCGATTCGGGAGCACTTTTACATCGAGCACGTCGCCATCGGTTTCTTCTATTTCAAATGCGTGAAAAGTGTAGGCATCGGCAATCTCCGCCACGCTCGGAAGCGGCGTATCAAAATAGTTCTGCAACCACGCGCGGGAGACTTTCATATTTTCTTTTCGGGGAAACCGTAAACGAAACGAATGTCGCCCGAGTGGAAGAGTCGCACATCAGGGATGCCGTACTTCACCATCAGCAAACGTTCAAGTCCGCCGCCGAAGGCGAAGCCCGCGACCTTTTGCGGATCGAGTCCGGCGTTACGGAGCACGTCGGGATGAAGCATGCCCGCACCCGCCATCTCGAGCCACTTCTGCGCGGGCGCAAACCACACATCGATCTCGACGCCCGGCTCCACGAAGGGGAAATAGCTGGGGCGGAAACGCACCTTCGCCTCGGGGCCGAGATATTCGCGATAGAAACGGTCGAAGGTGCCCTTCAAATCAGCGAGCGTAACCGAACCGATTGGCCCAACCGCAAAACCGTCGAGCTGATAGAACTGCGCTTCGTGGAATTGGTCCGTAGCTTCGTTACGGAACACTTTCCCCGGATTAATCATTCGTGCTGAGATCGTGCCCTCTTTCGCCATCTGCTCGAGCTCGCGAATGGTGACCGAGGTCGTGTGCGTGCGCAGCACTCTCGGTATCCTTGCCCCTAAACCCGACTCGTCAGACGAGTCGGGTCGGGCGAACCCGCCCAGGGCGGGTTTTAGCCAGAAGGTGTCCTGCATGTCGCGCGCAGGGTGATCAGGAAACATGCGGAGTCCGTCGAAGTTATGGAACTCGTCTTCGAGCTCCGGCCCGTACCCAATGTCGAATCCCATCCGGCCGAAGATATCCGCGATATCACGAATAGCAATCGTGATCGGGTGGAGGCGGCCGGGATTCATCCAGCAAATATACCAGATTGTGGTATAGTAGCGCCACCATGGGCCCAGAGCTGATCGCCTACCCCTTCCTCATTCTCGCGCTCTTCATAGAGTCGTTTATCCTCGTAACCTTCCTCTCCAAGCCCGCACGCACGTCGCGCAAGATGGCACCAGCCACGGGCAATTCTGACCTGCTCCCCACCGTCGCGATTATCGTCCCCTGCTGGAACGAGGGCGAGACCGTCGCGGCGACGGCCGACTCACTCCTCGCGCTCGATTATCCCAAGGACCGTCTCGAAATTATTTTGGTCGACAATTCTTCGACCGACGATACGCCGCAGGTGATGGAGCGCTATCGCGGGAATCCGCAGATACGCATCTTGCGCGAAGAAAAGCGCGGCAAGCATTACGCGGTCAATGCGGGCATCGCACTCACCAACGCAGAACTCATCGGTTGCCTCGACGCGGACTCATTCGTCGAGCCTGGGAGCTTGCGCGAGATGACGCCGCACTTCGCGGATCCACACATCGGCGCGACAACTGCGGCGATGTCGGTCTATCGCCCGCAAAACTTACTCCAGCATATGCAGAACGCCGAATACATTTTCGGCATCATCCGTCAGAACGCGCTCTCCGTGGTGGGCGGCATTCACGTGACACCGGGACCATTCTCCATCTATCGACGCTCAGCGGTGGTCGCGCTCGGCGGCTTTAAGCATGGCCACCAGACCGAGGATCTCGAGATGGCGCTCCGCCTCCAGAAGGGCGGCTACCAGATCGCGAACGCACAACGCGCCCGCGTCTACACCAAAGCGCCGACCAACGTCCTCGCGCTCGTGAAGCAACGCACGCGCTGGACCAGCGGCTTCATGCGCAACGTGTTTAACGAATATCGCGATATGATTGGCAGTTCCCAGTATGGCGCGCTCGGCCTCATCACGCTCCCCGTCGGCATCCTGACCATCGGGAGCAGTATTCTCCTCTTCGGTCTCGCCCTCTTCGAATTCGCTCGTCATCTCATCACCGCCATCGAAATCCGCGTGGGCGTCCCCCTTTCATACTCGCTCCTCCCGCACAGAGGAATCGATTGGTTCTACTTCCCCGCCAGCCTCTATACCCTGCTCGCGGCCATTACCGTCATCGGCGCAATCACCATGATTGCCATCGGCAAGAAAATTTCGAATACGCCCGGTTCCTTAGGTCTCGGGATATTTTCGTATGTCCTGCTCTATGGGCTTATCGCGCCTCTGTGGCTCGTTCGCGCCTCGGTTGATGTCGCCCTTGGCAAGCGGCGCCTTTGGCGTTAAGTTGGAGCCATGTCTCTCGTCCTGCGCAATGCGCTCATCGCACTTGGTATCACTCTTGTCCTCGTGGGCACGATTGCGTACGCCATCGATTATCTCAACAGTCAGCGCGTCGCCGACCTGAGCGCCATCGAGGACCAACTCTCGATCGATACCCTCTCGCTCGACACTCAGTTCTCGCTCCTCGAGGCGGCGCCTTGCGACAGCACCGCCTCGTCGACCGACCTGACCGGCGAGCTCACGGATCTCGGTGACCGCCTCTCCTATGCTGAGAGTCAGCTCGGCGCGACGAATCAGCAAGTGGTGCGACTGAAGCAACAGTATTCACTCCTCGAGATTCGCGACTATCTCGTGACGAAACAGCTCGCCGCCGCCTGCGGTACGCACCCGGTGACCGTGCTCTATTTCTACAGTAACGCGGGCGACTGCAGTGATTGCAATAAGGCCGGCTACGCGCTTTCTTATTTGCGCACGACGTATCCCAACCTGCGCGTCTACTCGTTTGACTACCATCTCGACCTGAGCGCATTGAAAACACTGCTCACTATCTCGAAGGTGAATGGTTCCGGGCTTCCCTCGTTCATCATCAACGGGAAATCCTATAGCGGCTTCACTACTCTCGCCGATCTCGAAAAAGAATTCCCGAAAGGCGCACTCTCCACGAGCACGCCGACGAAATAAACTTGACAGTTCTGTAGGTTTGTATATACTATAGAAGGCCTTGCGATACACGCGGTGTCGTAAGTTGAATGAAGAGGTTCCCTCATGACGTATTTGCGCGTTTTGTTTAGCCTGCTCCCGCTGGTAGTGGTAGGAGTCGTCGTTGGCCCAAACATATCGACCATCGGCTCTCTAGGCGTCCTGATTTTAGTGGGTATGATATGCATCGTGCTTGCTGTTGCGGCTGCGACGGATAGCATCGTCGAAGCCATCAAAAAATCGAAACAATGATCAGGCGGCGGGAATCTTCCCGCCGCTTTTTTATTAATCGTGGCGGTTTCACCGCCATTCGGGCTCTTCGAGCAAGAAAGTATCGAAATCCTTCAGTTCCTCTTTTCTTTGGATGATTGCTTCCAAGGACGAGAGCGCGAACTCTTTGTACTCATCGTTATTTCCAAATTGCCCAAGAACAATCTCTTTTTCACAAATTCCTCTCGCTCCTTTTTCGGTATATTCTCCCCAGCTTGATCTGCTCGAAACTAGCTGGGTATTCGTGCTATCAAGTTTGTGTACATGACCATTCAGGTTTACGTACGCGCTGACGTGAAGCAGATACTCATTTGAGTCTATGTGGACTGATTTAAATACGCCCTGAAACAGGGAGCCGTTTCTTTTATATTTGTTATTGAAATACCAAGTGTATCCGCCAATCCTTTTCAGAAATTCACTAATACCGCCATCAACTAACTGTTCCAAAATAAGATGATAGTGATTCGGATTGAGACAGTAGGCAATTATGTTAACTAGTTTCTCTGACGGTGTGGCGGTTTCACCGCCACGTTGGTAACGAGAGTTTTCATAAAGACTTCCTATCGGATCGGTGGCGTTGAATTCGACCAAACTTTTGAAGAATCTGTCTGTGTCGTGTGTATCGGTAAAAATTATTCGCTTGTCGACTCCCCGATTGAAGATGTGATAGAACTCACCAATTGCAAATGGGGTCTTCCTCGTACTCATATCGAAAATAGTTTAGCACTGAGCTTTCTGACGGTGTGGCGGTTTCACCGCCACGAGTGGATTTTGGAGCCGCCCCCCAGATTCGAACTGGGACATCCACTTTACAAAAGTGGCGCTCTACCAACTGAGCTAGGGCGGCGTGTTTTTATTGTACCTCGTTGATATCAGGGATCTCGGGACGTGTCGCCTCGAGATGACCCTTGAAGTCGGCCAAGGTCTTCACGAACTCGCGTGCACTCTCGCGCGGCGCGTCGAGCGTGCTCCCCTCGCGTGTCCGGAGGCGACGCACGAGACGTGTCAAGATACGCTCAGCCGCGCGCACGGTCTGGAGCGAGAGGTGCACGAGGTCGTGGCTCATGCGCTCGATGAGGCGACGCGATTCTTCACGCAGGTAACTCGCGAAATCGACATGCGCAATGATGAACGCGGCACGCTCTGCCTCACGATCGAGACGTGCGCGTTGCTGGGGAAAGACACGCACCCCGCGTCGCGTCTCGAGGGCGGTCACTGCAAGGAAACCGCCGAGGAGCGCGATGGTGAAAAGAAGAAAAATAAGATACGCCATTGCACTAGCGCACCGAGAGGCGCGCGAATTGCGTCACCTCAACGCGCTCGCCGAATTTCTGTGTGGCTTCGTTCAAGAGATCATGAACGGTCTTGCTCTCATCCTTGATGTATGGCTGTTCAAGCAGGACTTGCTCGCGGAAATAGGATGCGAGTTTGCCGTCGAGAATCTTGGCCTGCATCTCGGCGGGCTTACCTGCGATCTCTTTCTCGAAGACGGCGGTCGCCGCGTTCTTCACCTCTGCGGGAATCGCGGCAACGGAAACATACTTCGGGTCGGTGGCCGCAACCTGCATCGCAATCTCGCGCGCGAGGGCGACAAATTCAGGATTTTTCGCAACGAAATCGCTCTCCGAGGAGAGGTGCGCCATCGCACCAATGGCGCCTTCGTGGACATACACACCAATCACGCCTGCGCCGAGCGTGCGCTCCGCCTTCTTCTCTGCGGCCTCTGCCGAACGCTTTTTCAAAATGACTTCGGCCTGGGCGAGATCGCCTTTCGCCTCCTCGATTGCCTTCTTGCACTGCATGACCGAGAGGCCGGTCTTGTCGCGGAGCTGTTTAATGATGTCGGTGGTGATTTCCATAAGTGTGAAAATTATATCATGTGATAGTGCCGGGCGGCGTCCGTAATTTTGGGGCTCCGCAACGCGACGGCGTGAGGACTGAGCGATTTTCTAGCAAGAAAATCGCGTACCCAAAATTATGGATGCCGCGAGGCGCGGTTATGCCGCCCGTCCCTTCTCGAACGCCTCGACCAGCTCGCCGAGCACGAGCTCGATGGTGGAGCGCGAGGCGTCGTTCACGATAATCGGATACGTCGCGTCGGCGAGATTGCAGTCAGAGCTCATCAGCGCGACCACCGGAATGCCGGCGTCCTTGGCCTCTTTGATTGCATGCTTCTCGTGCTTCGGGTCGACGACGAGGAGCATGTCCGGACGTTTCGCGAGCGCGGTGATGCCATCGAGACGCTCGGCGAGGCGCTTCTCTTCGCGGTCGAGGAGCACGACTTCGAGCTTGGTGTGTTGCTTGGCGAGGGTACCCGCGGCGCGGCGCTCAGCGAGGTCAGCGAGGCGGTCGATGCGCTTCTTGATCTCGACCCAATTGCTGATGGTACCGCCGAGCCAACGCGTCGCGACATAGGGCGCGCCAGCCTTCACGGCCGCGGACTTCACGAGTCCGGCAATTTCGGCCTTACCACCGACGAAGAGGACGGTCTTGCCCTCTTTGGCCATGGCCGCGAGGACGGCCTTGGCCGCCTCAATCTGGCTCTCGGTCTTGGCGAGGTCGATTATCTCGGTGCGGCCGGAAGCGCCCACGAGGAAGGGCTTCATCGAGGGGTGGCGGCGGCTCCGCACCTGCGCAAAATGCGCGCCTGCGTTGTACAGGCGCTCAATCTCCTTGGTCTGACTCATCTCCGTCATTTCCGGCTACTGTACCCGACTCCGCCGCAGTTTGCAAGGCAGACACAATACCGCCGATGCCGCCCGCCATGATCGCGGGTAGGTTGTGCCAGGACTCTTTAAGCCGGTGGTCGGTGACACGATCCTGGAGGAAGTTGTAGGTGCGAATCTTTTCCGAGCGGTCGCCGGTGCCGATCTGCGCCTTGCGTTCGGCGGCGTTCTTCTGTGCCACCTCCTCTTCGTATGCTTGCTCGAGTTTGGCGGCGAGAATCTGCAGGGCCTTCTCTCGGTTTGCCTTTTGCGATCGCTCGCTCGAAGAGCGCACGTCGACACCCGTTGGCTTGTGGATGAGGCGCACCGCGGTCTCGACCTTGTTCACGTTCTGGCCCCCTGCCCCACCCGAGCGCGAGAATTCCATCTCGATGTCGGCGGGATTTATTTCGAAAAGCGGCTTGGTGCGGATAGGGAGCGCCGCAACCGATGCGGTGCTGGTGTGGATGCGCCCATTCTTCTCGGTCGCGGGCACTCTCTGGACGCGATGCACGCCGGTCTCGTAGCGGAGCGCGTCGTAGGCGTCGGTGCCCGCGATCTCGAGGGTTAAGTCGTCGATGGTGCGCACCTTCCAGCCTTTGGTCGCTGCATATTTCTCGTACATCTCCTTGAGCTCACGTGCAAAAATACTTGCTTCATCGCCACCGGCGGCCGCACGGAGTTCGAGCACGACCGCGAGCGGCTTCGCGGCTTCTTCTTTTTCTTTATTCATAATGCGCTCGATGTCGACGAGAATTTCTTTCTGTCGATTGCTGATGCGCGCGGCATCTTCGTCGGCCATCTGCATCAGCTCCGGGTCCTCGCCGGCGGCCGCATGCACGCCGAGGAGCTCGCGCGCGAGGCGCTCGTATTCCTCCGCGAGGTACGCGGTCTGATGATTGATTTTGAATTCAGGAGAATAGTCCACAGGCAAAGTAAAGCACGAATACGCGCCCATGTTTGGACTTCGTAAGTCCTCACATTCCTACTTTTTCTTAGAGGCGCGCTGTTTGAAACGTTCGACACGGCCTGTGGTGTCGAGCGAGCGATCTTCGCCGGTGTAGAACGGGTGCGACTTGCTCGAAATCTCGACCACCATCTTAGAGTACTCCTTGCCCTGATAGGTACCCTTCTCGCTCGTACGGACAGTAGAGCCGATAAGGAACTGAGCACCGGAGGCGAGGTCCTCGAAGATGACCTGGCGATAGGTGGTGGGATGGATGTCTTTCTTCATTGCCACAGGACTATAGCAGATGGCCCGCGCGCCGCCAAGTGCCTAGACGAGCCGCTGCCTCCTATGCGCAACCGCGTAGATGATGAGTGCGAGCCCAATGACGACGATAAGGCCGAGCACGAGATAGAGCGTCGAGGCAGCATGAGGAGCAGCCTTGGCGGCTGTGCTTGTTGCAGCGGAGGGCGGGACGGTAGCGGCAGGGGCTATTTCCCCACCTGAGAGATTGTGCTTGACCGTGGGGAGCGGAGTCGACGGGAGCGGCTTCGTCGGCGCCGGCTCAGGAGGCGGAGCGACGTGCGAGAGGTCGACCGGTGGTGGTGGCGTCTGGGCAAACGCGGCCAGCGGAGCGGCCAGCAGCACGAGCGCCAGGAAGAGTGCGGGTGAGATTTTCATGCGGGTAGGTGCCATAACTAGAACTGATTAATGCTACCGTTCACGTTGACGGTCACGGAGTTGGTCACGGTCGGGACGCGCTTGAGCTATTTGTCTGACAGGTGATGGTATAGACCGACTGCTTCGCAATGTTACTGATCGTCTGATTACCCGACTGCGTACTCGTTGAGAGTCCCGGGCCGCTCTCGGTACAACTCCTCACGTTCGAAGAACTCCAGGTGATGGTGGAATTAGCTCCCGAGGCGACGCGCACCGGATTAGCAGTGATGGTTGCCTGCGGCTGGAGAATGGTAACCGCCGGGAAGTTGAAGGATGCACCGCCGCAGGTCATGCCATAAGTCACCTGGCCGCCGCTCTCGTTCGGCGTCACGGGAGTCGACCCCGAGGCAGGATTGGTCGCACCGGTGGAGAATCCGTCGGAGTTAGGGAGCGCGGTGCAAGAGGCGGCATTCTGACACGACCAGGTGAGCGTGACTTGCCCGCCTGCAACAATAGTGGAGGGGCTCGCGGTGAGCGTCGAGCAGGCAGGCGCCGCGCTCACGGTCACTGAATTGCCGCAGGTAACCGTACTCGATGTATCCCCCGCAGAGTCGGTCACGTACACCGTACCGCCATAGGGACCACCGGCACTATAGTTGTTGACCGTCACTGGGTTACCGGTCATCCCGGCAAGAGCGGTGCCTCCCCAGTGGTAGGTATAGGGGCCGCCATTGCCGCCCGAGGCACCCGAGGCCGTCCAGGTGTAGGTGGTGCTCGTGTTACCCGTAGTCGGCGAGACTGAGCAGGAGATACTGTTCCCGCCCGAGGGGATGGAGGGGTAGCTCGACACAACTGCAGTCCACAGTGGGCTACAGTTATTGGTCTCGACTGATTCAGTGACAACATTGGTGCTGTCGGCGCAAGCGCTCAAGTACCAGGTACCGGATGGAAGCGCGACGCCGGTAAAGGAGGCCGGCGCGCTACCATTCGCTCCAATCGCCGCTACCGATGCTGTAGCGATGTCGGTGGAACCGGTGCCTGAGGAGTCGGTCGCGCGGCGCAGGCGCGCTGTTGAAGCACCGGCCGCCGTGCCGTTATTCGAGATGGTTGCTGTATACGTTTGAGGAACCGTGGCAGCGGCGGTCGTCGGAGTTACATTGCCGGAGATGAGGTCGGGGAGCGCAGGCGCCGTGAGAGTAATCGTATACCAGCCGGAGGTTGGCCCCCATGCTTGATTATCGTAGGCAGCGGCGTTCACGTAGTAGGTACCAGGGCCAGCGTTCGCGAGCTTGGTGTCGTAGCTCCACGAGCCAGAGCCAACCCAGACGGGTGTACCCCACTCGGCGCTTATGCCCGACCAGGTGAAGTAGAGCGCAGTATTGTCACCGTTTGGGTCAGTTGCAGCGGCATACATGCGATAGCCGCTTGGATTATTGGCCGGAGCAGAGGCGCCGTAGTAGGTGCCGCCGTCGGCGCTATAGAGCCCCTGCAGCGTGGGTGTAGCGGGTGGCTGGTTGCACGAGGCGTTGGAGGGAGGTGTTGAAGTACAGCTGCCGTTGCATTGCCAAGTGCCGTTCGACTGCGTCTGTCCGCAAGCATTAGGAGCAGATGGGCAGGCCTGATTGAGATTGCCTGGCACCGGAGGCGCACTAACGCTGCAGACATTGCTGCAATTGTAGGTACCGTTATTGGTACCACACGCACTCGACGCAGAGCAGGCCTGGTTGTTATTCGTCGGAGGCGTCGCTCCCGAGCACGAGCCGTCGCAATTGAACGTTCCGCCCTGCACCCCGCAGGAGTTTATGTTGCATGCCTGACCCTGGTTGCTGACGCAGGCGGCAGTGACTGTAATGGTCGCAGTGGCATCCGTCGTGCCATTCACATTGGTGCAGGTGTAGTGGTAGACGGTGGTACCGGCACCGGGATAGACGGTGTCGCTACCCGTGTATTGTCCATAACTCTGGCTGTAATAGTTACTCTGTGTCGTTGCATCTGACCAGCTGAAGGAGCAATGACTCGCTCCAATACCGACGGTTCCGATTCCGAGCGGCCCCAGCTTGAGGGAATCGTGATAGGACGTGTCTCTCCAGGAGAGCGTAATGCCAGTACCGGGAACCGAAGAAGTGTAGGCGCTTGCCGACAGTGTGTTCTGTGGTAATTGGTAGGACTTACAGGTGAGGCTCTTTACGACATGGAGCGCATTGTTGCCCGAGAGGAGCGTGTTGTACGTGCTGTCGTTCTCGAGCAGATACCAACGTGTGCCGCTGAATAGGAGGGTGTTATCTTTCGAGCTGCCGCTGGAGTAATCATAATGGGTGCCGCTGCCGGTCGCAGTCGGGTCTGGGTAGCTCGGGTCAATATCGTAGCAAAGACGATTGAGCGTGGACTGCGAATATTGGCTCCCGCCGCCTGACGTTGCGTACCATGCATTATCTGGGTAGCCATTAGTGAAGTAGCTACTGTTGTAGCTGTGAGAGCCGGGCTCAAGATACATACCACTCGCCGAGCCGTTGTTGGATTGGCCACCATTTGCGAGCGCGTCAGACTTAAGATTCGCGCCCCAGCTTGAATTGTAATCGGTACAACCTCCGCTGCCGCTATTGCACGTTCCGTTATAGACGGTGAAGCCAGTGTTGGAATTAGCTGAGTAGGATACAGCGGCCTGCGCATTGGCGACGAGCGGCGCGAAGAGGAGCACTGCGGTAACGATGCCCGAGAGCGCGAGGCGGTTAGTAATCATGGTATTGGGTAGCTTGTATAGCTTTATCGTAGCACGCAGGGGGCACCCGCGCCCGCAGTGGGCGCGAGCATGGGGATAGTGAGCTTGACAAAAAATTTAGACTATGCTATCCTCTTCCCCGGAGTGGGGTGTCCCACGACCCGGCACTGTCCGGCACAGATCTATTCAACGAGGGTAAAAACATGCGCACATCCATGCTTGCCGCTTTGGCGGTCGTGTCGGCATTCGCAGCTCCAGCTGCAAAGGCTGATAACTACTGGAACGGCCTCCGCACCACCGCCTTTATGGGCGAGACGTCCGTGAAGAACAACTCAAAGGAGTGGTCAACGTCTGGCGGAGCACCATCGCTCTATAAGGCCTCCACTGCCTCAAGCGGTCTTGGTGCCGGCGTTGGCGTCGAGTACGACCGGGAACTCTTCCCTATCGGCGATACGACGATTGGCTGGTCCATCAGCGCCGACTATCAGCAAAACTTCTTCCAGAAGGAACAGCAGTTCCCCGCATGGGGCGAGAATGACTACCAAGGCCTCTCTGGCCTCGGCAGCATCCGCCTCGGCGTCTGGGATGGGTTTTACGTCCTCGGCGAGCCTGTCCAATGGACCGTGTCGTGCGGCGGCGCATACGGCATGTACGGGTACAAGTACGATTATGGTGTCAACGGCAAGTCCACATCGAGCAATGCCCTGATGGGAACTTCTTGCGAGACCGGATTGAACGCCGCATTCACCGAGCATTGGACCGTCGGTTTGCATCTCATACACACCGACTTGAGCTCGTCGCATGATCGCGACATCTTCCCCAGTGGTAGCAACATCGACAACTTCTACGTTACTGCGGACGTTCTCCGTTTCGGCGTCAGCTTCCGCTGGTAACAGCTCTTTGGCATCGCTGCCAACACTTAAACCCCGCTCTCTCCAAGAGAACGGGGTTTCTTTTTCTATTTTTGACATAAATCACCCTCGTGCTAAGGTGCCCCCGGATGGGCTCGTGCCCAACTCGGACGATTTGTCCGAAAACGATCTTCACATCAGCGAGGTTCTACCATGCGTACACTCCTGTTGGCCGCTTCGGCGGTAGGCATACTGGCGTCCGCTGCGCATGCGGAGGGTGTCTGGGCAATCGGCCTCGGACCAGAGGTAAGTTATCGCCTACTGGAAAAAACCGAGGTTCAACCTTGGAGGGATTGCTACAATCGTTGGATGAATCGAGAACCATTCGCAACAGACGAGTGGTATCACTGTTACAATCGCGGAGTCGATAAGCGCGATGTCTTTCTTTTCGAGCGAGACTATGAACGTTTTCTCATGTTGCTCGTGAGTGCGAATGACGAATCACCCGTCCACTTGGGCGATAACCACCGAGGTTCAACCTTGGAGGAGATTGTTGAGTGGCCACGAGAACATCCGCTGGTTGCCATCGGCGCATATTGCCTTATGCCTAACCATTTCCACATTCTGTTACAACAAACCTCCAATAATGGAGTCGCTCTCTTTATGCAAAAAATCGGCACCGGCTATACTATGTATTTTAATAAGAAAGAGGAACGAACTGGCGCCCTCTTCGGCGGCCGCTTCAAATCAAAACACGTTGACGACGACCGTTATTTTAAACGGCTCGTAAATTACATTCATGCGAATCCAGCGGAGTTAGTGGAACCGAGGTGGAAAGAGGGCCTGATCCGAAACCAGAAAGATGCGCATGTTTTTCTCGCAGAATATCGTTACTCGAGTCTTCCTGATTACCTCGGCTCAACCCGACCAGAAGCGGCGATACTGAACCGGGTGAATATGCGGAATTATTACGAGCATTCGCAAATTCCGAACATTAACGCGTTGATTAGTGATGCGCGTACTTTCGCCGAGGTTCAACCTTGGAGGGACTAACTACCCGCCGAGTTGCTGAATGTCTTGCTGGAAGTCGCTGGCGAATTCCATCACGCCGTCGCCGTAGAACGCATAGGCGGGATTGCGCCAATTGCCGCCGGCGAAATACTGGAGCGCGGCCGTGCGCTCAGCAGAGGGCGTCTGGAGCGCGGCGCCGTCGTCTGCCATCAGGAGCGCGATGGCGGTGAAGGCATCGAGATTATTCCACGGGTTCGCGGGCGTACCGTAATGCCCCGCCAATTTTGCAATGCGATTCTGATAGAGCACCCACGTCGAGGAGATGAATTGCCCCGGCCCCATCGCGCCGCCGTAACCATAGGAGGGCGGGCATGAGACCGGCATCGAATACGGATCGAGACCGAGTGCAGAAGTAATCGCCATAAATGGATCAACATCGCGCGAGGGCTTCATCACCCCGCGGAAATAAGTGCCCGTATTTTTCCCTTTACCGTCGCCCTTGTTCGGCGAATTAGTGAGGAGACACTGTCCCACGTTCGCACCGAGATCGGTTTCCTGTTTCAAAATGCCGAGGATGAGCGCGGGGCGCACACCCGTGGCCGCGCCCGCTTGCTTGGCGAGCGTGATGGCGGTCGGGAGCGGTATCTGCCCGCCACCACCGGCCAGCGCGAAGAGTTCAGAACGAATCTGCGCGGCCGTCTTCTGATTATTCGTAATTAATTTCTGATAGTTCGTCTCGAGGCCTTTCGTCGTCGCGAGGAGCTGAGCCTTGTCCGCTTCTTGTTGCTGGACCTCTTGCTTGGCGAGCTGGGCCTCGGATTGGAGCTGTTGTTCCTCGGTGAGTTTCGCTTCGAGTTGTGCTTTCTCAGCCTCAGTCGAGGCACTCGTCTGGTGGATCTGATTAAAAGAATCGGCGAGCGAACTCTTGATAGAAGTGAACGCATCGAGATCGCTGAAGAATCCGGACACGTCCTGCGAGGAGAGCGCGACCTCGACGACCGAGTAGTCATCGAGCATCTGCGTCTGACGCATAATCTGTGCGAGCGATTCTTGCTCGCTCGCGAGCTGTGACGAGAGCGAGGCGAGGGTCTGATTGTCGGTGCCGATACCGCCCTGGAGCTGTTGGATAGTCAGGTTGATCGCTTGGATCTGGAGCTGGGTCTTCTTGATCTGGGCATTCAAGGCGTCGATCTGCGTCTGGAGCGTCTGGTGCTGATTCTGCGCGAGATTCAGGAGTGATTGTTGGTCGGCAATCTGGCTCTCGAGCGAGTTGAGCTGGGCCTGGAGCTGGGCCTGGCGATCGGCGACCGACCCTAGAGCGACCGAGCCGCTCGGGCTAGCTTGTGCAGATACAGTGAGTGGTACCGTGAAGAGGACGAGTCCTGTGAGGAAAACAAAAAACCGGCGCATGTCCGGCTAGTTTAGCACGCGAATTAGGACATCCGATGTCCAAATGCATTTAGGACATCGGATGTCCTAAATTTTGGCTTCGGGCTCTGTAGCCTCCTCCTTGCCCTTCTTCTCCACCTCGATAGCCGAGAGGTCAGCCGGTGCGACTTCCTCCTTCTCCTCAACCACTTCCTGCGCGAGTGCAACGACTTCCTCGGGCTCAACCATGAGCTCGACACCCGCCGGGAGCTTGAGATCGCCGGCGTGAATTTGGTCGTCGATGTTGACGAGGAGCGCGAGATTCAACCTCGAAGGAGGCGGGGAGATTCATCGGGTCGGCCTTGACCTCGAGCTCGCGGAGCACCTTGATGAGATTGGCGCCGCCCTTGACCGCCGCCGACTCGCCGACGAAGACAAGTGGCACGGCGACCTCGACCTTCTCGCCCTTGGTGATGGCGTAGAAATCGATGTGGCGCGGGAGGTAGGTCAGCGGGTCGAGATCAACTTCCTGGACGAGTACGGGAATAGCCGCGCCGAGACCGGTGAGCGAAATGACCGACGACTCGCCGGCGACCTTGAAGGCCTTGTCGAATGCGCGGGCATCGACCGCAATCGGCGTTGACGCCTGGTGGGCGCCATAGACGACCGCAGGGACCGACCCGGCGCGCCGGAGCGCGCCTGGGCTACCCGCCTTTCTCTGGGTTACTTCGAGCGTAAACATTGTCCCGGGAGGATACTATATATTGAGCGCGCCTGCAACCTTCTCGAGCCGGGCGAGATAGGCCGCACGAGCGGCGGGAACATTCTTGGGGTCGCCCTTCCAAATAGCGAGTGCCTCCTCTTGGAGTGCGCGGGCGTACGAAAAAGTGAGTGGCCAAGGAGTCGCGCGCGCCGCGGCGGCGCGCGCAATGGCCGCGAGGTTGTCAGTTGCCTGATCCGGTGTCTGTCCGCCCGAGAGGAAAACGATACCCGCAATCTGTTTCGGTACAGTCTTGAGCAGGACGTCGAGCGTGCTCTCGGCGACTTCTTCTGGCGTATCTTTTTTCTTCGATTCACTCCCCGAGAGTGCCATCGACGTTTTGAGGATGACGCTCGCGCGATCGACGGCATGTTCCTCGAGCACCGAGAAGAGTGTGCCGAGCGTGTCTTCGAGGACCTGCTCGGCGCGACGGCGCGAATGCTTGCCGCTGTGCAAAACTTCCGGCTCGATGATCGGCACGAGGCCGAACTCCTGCGCCTCGCGCGCATAGTTGGCGAGACGCTTCATATTTTCATGAATTGCGTGTGCCGTGGGCAACTGGTCGCCATCAATGTGGATGACCGCGCGCCACTTGGCGAAGGTCGCACCCTTGTCACGAAACTCCTTGAATCGCTCGGGGAGACCGAAAAGGCCTTTCGTGATGGTCTCCTTCGGGCTCGCGGCAAGAGGCTCGGTACCTTCGTCGACTTTAATCCCTACCGCAATACCGCGCGCGATGAGTTGCTTAGGAAATAATTTTTTCGTACTGCCCTTCTCGTCGAAGGTCTCCGCGAAGAGAATGACGCCCGAGAGGTACTGCTCGATACCGGGAGCTTCGAGGAAAAGTGCGCGATCCTGGCGGCGCATTTCTTCGCGACCTGCTTGCCCCGAGCCAGGTCGAGGGGTGATACCAAATGATTCGAGTCGCGCGTCGGCCGTGTGCACACTCTCATCGGCCGCAAGAAGCCCTTTCCCTTTCACGAAAAGCGAGCGCGCGGTAGCGACAAGATCAGTCATGGTAGAATCGTAGCATGGATTTTTTCGCGATTGGAGACTTGGTCAACGACACCTTCATCCGGCTTAAGGAGGCTGAGGTCAAATGTGACGAGCACAACGAACACTGCACGCTCACAATGCGCTTCGGCGACAAAATTCCCTACGAATTCGCCAAGCGCGTCACGGCCGTCGGCAACGCGCCGAATGCGGCCGTCGCGGCCGCGCGTCTCGGGCTCTCCTCGGCGCTCTTCGCGGCGGTGGGTCGAGATCGTGGCGGCGAGGATTGCCTCGCAACACTCACGAAGGAAGGCGTGGCCGAAAATTTCGTCGCGGTCGAAGACGGCAAAGATACCAACGAACATTACGTCCTCTGGTATGGTCCCGAGCGCACCATTCTTATCAAACACACGGCTTTTGAGTACCACTTGCCAAGCCCCATGCCCACGCCGAAAGCGGTGTATCTCTCTTCGATCGGTGAAGCTGGCATGTTCCTCCACGAGCCGCTCGCGGATTGGCTGGAACAGAGCCCCTCGATCCTGCTCGCCTTCCAGCCCGGCACGTTCCAAATTGCAGAAGGCAGTGAGAAACTCGCGCGCACCTACGCGCGCACTGACATTTTTATTGCGAACAAAGAGGAATATCAAATTATTCTCGACACGCAAGAAGAAGACGAGAAGAAATTGATGGAGCTGATGCATGCGAAGGGGCCAAAAGTTTGTTTTCTCACCGATGGACCCGTGGGCGCGTATGCTCTCTCTGCGGATGGCGCATGGAAAATCGGTCTGTACCCGGATGGCGAGAACGCGTATGAACGCACCGGCGCGGGCGATGCGTTCTCTTCGACAGCGGTCGCCGCACTCGTGCTCGGCAAGACCGTTCCTGAGGCGCTCGCGTGGGGCCCCATCAATGCAGGCGGCGTGGTACAAAAAATCGGCGCGCAAGAAGGCTTACTCACCCGCGCCGTGCTCGAAGAAAAATTACGAAATGCTCCCGCGGACTACCGCGCGAGCGCGTTCTAGGATTGCCGCAGAATCGAGACCGTAGTGCTTGAGGAGCTCGGTGGGTGTGCCGGACTGACCGAACTGATCGCGGACGCCGATGCGCTCGATGCGGGTCGGTAATTTTTCTGCAAGCAGTTCGGCGACCGCACTGCCGAATCCACCGCGGTCTGATGCTCTTCGACCGTGATGATGCGCCCGGTCGCGCGCGCGATCGAGAGATGGTGTCTTCGTCGAGCGGCTTGATGGTGGCAACATTCGCGACAATTGCGCGGATGCCCTCCTTCGCGAGCGCCTCCGCGGCCTTGAGCGCCTCGTAGACCAGAGGCCCGGTCGCGAGTATGCGCAACTTTGGAACCCGACTCACCTTCATCCGGATTTTCATAATAAATTTGCGCTTTGCCGATGGCGAAGGGCGTCTCACTCGTGGTGAACACAGGCACTGCCTCGCGACCGAAGCGGATGTAGACGGGCCCGTCGTGCAGGGCCGCCGCGATGACCGACTTCCGCGCCTCCTCGGCGTCGCACGGGTTGAGCACAATCATATGCGGCAAAATGCGCATGAGCCCGATATCCTCGAGCATCTGGTGCGTCGCGCCATCGGGCCCCACCGAGACGCCCGCGTGCATGCCGCAAATCTTCACGTTCTGCTGATTGAGCGCGATGGTGGTACGAATCTGCTCATAATTTCTGCCCGGCGAAAACGCGGCATAACTCGCGATGAAGGGGATTTTCCCGCCGGCCGCGAAACCGCTCCCGAGCGCCGCCAGATTCTGTTCGGCAACACCCACTTCAATAAATCGGTCGACAAATTCTTTTTCGAACCATTCAGCGCGCGTCGACTCCGCGAGATCGGCGCAGAGCACCACCACACGCTGGTCTTTTTTCCCGGCTTCAATGGTCCCCTTGCCGAATCCGTCGCGCGTCGGCGCCTGCGCAATCTTCGCGTCAAACAGATTCTCGACTAATTTTGCAGAAGGATTATGCATGGTGAATTTCAGCGAGGAATCGTTTCGCTTCTTCAGCGGTGGGCGGTTTGCCGTGCCAGTGATAGTCGCCTTCAATCTCTCTCACGCCTTTGCCCGCGATGGTGTGCGCGATAATCATTGTCGGTTTCTCTTCGATCGCCTTCGCTTCTTCAACGGCCTCAATGAATGCGCGGATGTTGTGACCGTCGACCTCGATGACGTGCCAGTTGAATGCGCGATATTTATCGGCAAAAGGTTCGAGCGGCATGACGTCCTCGGTCATACCGTCAATCTGGATATTGTTGCGATCGACCACGCGCGGTGAGATTCGATAATTTATTTTTCCCCGCCCAAAGCGCCGCCTCCCACGTGTTGCCCGCATCGTGCTCGCCGTCGCTCGTGAGGCAATACACCGCGGTTTCCCAAGTTGGACACGGCGTGTCCAACTTCTGAATTGATACGCCGTGTCCTGCATGCGGAGCGCATACGCGATGCCCGCGGCCTGCGAGAGGCCACTCGCCGAGTGGGCCCGAGGTCGTCTCGAGACCAGGCAAACGCAATCGCTCGGGGTGACCCTGGAGACGCGAGCCGAACTTCCGCAGAGTCAAACACTCCTCGACCGGGAAATAGCCCGCGTGCGCCATCGCCGCGTAGCGCACCGGGACAATGTGGCCATTTGAGAGAATCAGCCGATCACGTTCTTCCCACGCCGGATTCTTCGGATCATGCTTGAGAATATGAAAATAAAAGGCAGTGAAAATGTCCGCCATATCGAGTGGCCCTGCGGTGTGTCCGCTCCCTGCAGACACGAGCATCTCGATGACGGTCGTACGAATCTCGACCGCCTTCTGTTCGAGCGCTTGGATGTCAGTGTCGAGGAGTGCCATAGGAGAACGATACCACGCTAGATGCTATACGGATTCTGCAAATCCTCGAATCGCGCGAGCTCGGTGCGAATGTCTTTCGCTTCGAGCAGGTCGTGCCCGACCACCAATGTCTCGACGCCCTGCATGAGGAGTGCGCGTCCGGTCTCGAGCGTGACACCACCGTCCACTTGGATGGGAATTTCTGGATGGCGGAGACGGAACGCACGTATTCGCTCGACGACGCGGCGATCGAAGGGTTGGCCCTGAGAACCGATCTTCGCGATGCCCATGAATTGTACGAAATCGACCTGGTCGAGATACGGCTCGATCAGCGAGAGGTCGCTCGCGTTCCCGAGTGAGAGGCCGATAGAAATAAGATTGGTGAATCCTTTTTCGTGCCCCGCAAGGCGACGGAAGAGTGCGAGCAGGCGGCCGAGCGAGGTCGCGCTCTCGGCATGGAAGACGAAGCGTGAGGCGCCCAGCTCAAGAAACGCGAGCGCAATGGTCTCTGGCTCGAGCGCCATAAGATCGATCTCGAATTCGAATCGTCCGATGTGCGGAGCGACTGCCGCGCGAGCAATTCTCGAACTGCCCTTTCTGTGAAAGGGCCAGCACGCGGGCTTCGCGAGCGACCGTCAACGACATCAATCTGGATACGTCGAACGGCGGGAATCAACGTGAAGCGCGCGAGCTTCGCCTCGAACTCTTCGGCAGAAGTCGCGAGTATCGCTGGCGTTACGATGTCATCATGATTAAAACTTTGCGAGCGGCGAACATGTCGCTCTTCGCCACTGAAGGCCGTATCGAGAAGAAGTTTGACGCCGATTTCGCCTCGTCGTCGTTCACGAACCCGCGCGCCGAGCGAGAATATTTGCATCGTTGTGTTCGCGCGCAAGCGTGACGATCTCGAGCGAACCACCGTAGAAGACCGTAGCACGAGCACCTTTGATGCGATTGGCACACATCGCCTCAGCCTTGGCCACTCTTGCCGATGATGACGCCGCGCGCGGTGGCGTCTCCTGCCACCGCGCGCGCGAGTGGCGTAATATATTCCGGATAATCGTCGGTGGCGACAATTTCATATGGCCCGACATCCTCGACCTCATAGCCGAGGCTCTGCGTATACGGGACCAACACTGCTTTCAACTTGAAACCGGCGTGATCACTCGCAAAATAGATTTTGTTCATTGCGCCGTGGCGAGCACGTGCCGGACGAGGCTTTCGGTGTACCCCATTTCGTTGTCGTACCAGGCGAGCACCTTCACTAGATTGCCATCGACCACGCGCGTCATCCCGAGGTCGGCAATCGAGGCGTAGGGCTCGCCGATGATGTCACTGCTAACCAGCTCATCCTCGGTAACCGAGAAAATGCCAGCCCAGCGCGCCGCCGTTGCGGCGGCGCGCAATATCTCATTTACTTCTTCTTTGCTCGTTGACCGCTTCGCAATGAAAGTGATGTCCGCAATCGAGCCCGCAGGCACCGGCACGCGGAGCGAGATGCCGTCAAACTTCCCCACGAGCGCGGGGTACGCCTGCGTCACCGCGACGGCCGCACCGGTCGAGGTCGGGACGATATTTTGCGCCGCGGCTCTGCCTTCCTTCATGTCCTTCTTGCTCGGACCGTCGACAATCGCCTGCGACGCAGTGTAGGCATGCGTGGTGGAGAGAATTGCCTTCTCGATACCAATCGCCTCGTCGAGAATCGCGATGAGCGGACTCGCGGAGTTGGTGGTGCAAGAGGCGTTGCTCGTGATCGGGCAGGATTTTATTTTTTCTTCGTTCAGCCCCATCAACACCGTCGCGCCGAGTTCCGACTCTCCCTTCACTGGTGCGGTAATCACCACATGTTTCGCACCCGCATCGAGGTGCGCCTTCGCCTTCTCATAGTCAGTAAAAAATCCGGTCGACTCGACGATGACATCAACGTCGAGATCCTTCCACGGCAAGTGCGCGGGATCTTTTTCTTGCAAAAACTTCACGGCCTTCCCATCAATCCACAAAGCACCGTCTTTTGCTTCAACGGGAAATGCCGCGCGTTTGTAGACCGTGTCGTATTTCAAAAGATACGCGAGATTCTCGAGCGAGCCGAGATCGTTGACCGCAACAATCTCAATATTCCTCCCCTGGCTCCTCCGCACGAAGGCTCGCCCGATCCGCCCAAATCCATTTATCGCAACTCGAATTGGTTTCATATCGTCTATCTTACCTTACTTAATACGCACACGACCGCCGCTGATGCGAAGCCGTCCTGCATTAATCTTCACCATCGCGTGTGGTGGAATTGGTACGTACGTGATCACGATAATGCCCTGGCCGCCGGTGCCGCCGGAGACTGTTGAACCACCATCATCATTACTCCCGCCACCGCCACCGCCGTAGCAACCGGCACTGGTGAGACAGGATCCTCCGATGGAGCCGCTCGAAGTATTATTGCCGCCCGCTCCACCACCGCCACCACCTGCTCCATAGCCAGAGCCGAAGGAATTATCGCCTGCGCCATTGGCGCCACCTGAAAATGCCTGATTTCCGTTGCCGCCTGCGCCACCACCGCCACCACCGCCTGAATTTGCAGTTCCATTTACCGCAACAGCGCTCGCGGTGCCCGCAGCACCACCACCCGACCCCCCTCCACCGTTACCGCCAGTGCCAGTGCCACCTGTATTACCAGAACCAGAAGTTCCCACAGAACCACTTCCCCCATTTGACCCGCCGCCGCCGCCGCCATCGCCCGATGCTCCTGCATATCCTGCTCCACCGTTCCAACCAGCACCCATAGGACCCGCGGCTCCTGCCCCTCCTCCAGCTCCATCACGAGGAGCGTTGGTTGCGTTGCCTCCGTGCCCGCCCACGTACCCTGAGCCAACCGAAGCCGCTCCGCCTGCACCTCCGCTCGCGGGACCACCGTTTGCACCTCCGCCGCAATCGAGGATAGTCGTGCCACCAACAGCATTCTCAATGTAGGTATCATTGATGGGAGCGGCCCCGACACCACCCGCTTCAATTTGAATCGTAACGGTTGGACCAGTTAGTGCTTGGTTTGTGGTGGATGCGTACGAGCCACCACCACCGCCACCACCCGGCTTGTCGACCGTATGAGTACTCCCACCTCCACTCCCGCCCGCGCCAATACACTCAATCTTGTTGTTATTCGGATTCCAATCTGGAGGAACAGTCCAAGTCGTCGCGGCGGTATTAGTTAGATATATAACGGTACTACCAGCGTTCGCGCTCGGCGCAACGAGGCCGAAGGAGAAAAGGGCGAAAACGGCGACGACAACGATACCGGCAAACGCTTTCTGCATCCACCTATTATCGCATACCGAAAAGCTTGTGGATAACGGCCCAGAGCCAGGCGCCGATCCCCGTACTAGGAGCCGCCACAACCGCCGCCGCTTGGCTGAAATTGGGGATGGCAGGCGCAGAAATATGGCTAGGAATATCGGTTTTTTGATGATGCAGAGCGAGGCTTATCCGATGCGTTGTGCTGGCAATCACCGCGAACGAGGTGCTCGATGCCTGTGCGACAAGCGTCGAAGAAGTCGCAGTGCTGGTTGCCACTATCACGGGCGATAGTGCACCCGCTCCACTCCCGCTCGCGAGCACGGGAAAAATGCCGATGCTACCGTTGCTGACGGAAGTTTGCGGTGATGGAGAAGAATTTGTTGGCATCGATGCAGTCGCATCTTGGACTATGACTTCAAAAGTTGAGGTCGCGGTATTCCCCGCCGCATCAGTTGCTGTACAGGAAATGGTTGACGTGCCGATTGCAAAGAAACTTCCGGACGGCGGCGTGCATAAGACTGAGTCAGTACCGTCGACGTCGTCAGTTGCAGTTGGAACCAAGTAGTCAACCGATATGCCATCGCTTGAGGTAGCTTGAGTAGCGATATCAAATGATTGGGCAATAACTGGAGCTGTTATGTCAGGCGGATTGTAGGTATATGTAGCGTCTCCAACGTACAAGCCGTTTGCAATTATCATGGACTTCCAGCAATCAAAAGACAAATCGCCGCCACGATAGTCTGGGCTCATTCCGCTAGGATTATCGGGCGCTGTCCAACAATTGTTCCCACTGTCTGCGGGCCATGAACTAATCTCGAGCATCCTATAGGTTCCGTATTTGGGAGCAAATCCGGAGCGACCATTTTCGGGATAATCGTTGGGGGCACTGTATCCACGCCATGGATAACAATTGACGCCGTTAATATTCCAAATCCCTGTCCCCGCATAACAATCAGGAACGCTTCCGGGGTCATTGGTCTGATACAGATAATCGGTAAAGTAACCCTCGGAATTAAAAAATAATATTTGCCGACTGCCATCCATAGCCGCAGGCATCGTTGGGCTACTCCAATGAATAATCCCATCCGTGCCGGAGCTGGGAGAGATGGTGAGCGCATGAGCACCCATCGGCGTGAGAAATACAAATAGCGAAAGAGCCCAGAGTAATTTCCTCATCATAGCGAGCTTATGAATAAGAAAGCGAGCGAACCGAATTATTTTACACAAAAATAAGAAGTTCTCCACCCACGGGCAATAATGTCCTTATGCATTGGGTATAATTGAATGTAGGATTTACGAAACCCTACATCTATATGGCCGAGCTATATCATGCACTCAATCGGGGAGTTGACGGGCGACACTTATTTTCTGATTCTTCCGACTACGTTCGTTTTATCCATAACTTATACCAATTCAACGACCGCTCACCTGCTGCGGCCTCTGAGCGTCGCTGTGCGCCAGATGTAGGATTTACGAAACCCTACATTGAGCGAGAGCGGATTGTGGAGATACATGGGTGGTGCCTGATGAAGAACCACTATCACCTGCTGTTGTCAGAAAAAATCGAAGGCGGAGTGAGTTTATTCTTGCGCAAGCTCAATGTCGGGTATGCGAATTACTTTAATGAACGGTACGAGCGCAAGGGCACTCTTTTCCAAGGGCGGACGAAGAAAATATTGATTGAGCGCGACGCGCAGTTCAACTACATCCTGCACTATATCCACCTTAACCCGCTCGACTACCTCGAAGGCGCCGAGGAGTGGCGCGTGCGCAGTAAGAACGGCATCAAGAGTGCAAAGAAAGCTTTGGAATATCTCGACACCTATCGCTGGAGCAGTTATCTCGATTACACCGGCAAGAAAAATTTTCCTTCCGTCCTTACCACTTCCCTTTTTAAGAACGCGCTCGGGAATTACCC
The DNA here is from genome assembly GCA_963813065.1 of Candidatus Kaiserbacteria bacterium. Classification (GTDB taxonomy): domain Bacteria; phylum Patescibacteriota; class Minisyncoccia; order Phycocordibacterales; family Phycocordibacteraceae; genus C7867-001. Next base: position 132,511 of record CAWEXP010000010.1, on the reverse strand, counting down.
TCGCGCGCTTGCCGAGTATCTGAAGGATGCTCAGGGCGACCTAGAACCTGGATTCAGGCTTGAATGACGGAATGTAGGATTTACGAAACCCTACATGGGAGTAAATTGAACATTGGGTCTTACCTATTTGCCGAGGTTGTAGAGCTGCTTGATTTCGGACGCGGAGAGAGCGCGAGAGTAGACGCGGACGTCGTCGATGGAGCCGTTGAAATAAGCGGGAAAGAAATCCTCACCAATAAGATTGAAATTTGGTCTTGACACTATGTTTGGAGTCTTCGCTCGACTTGAACCACTCGCCACTCCATCAACGTAGACTTGCATTGTGCCGCCGGCATTTGTCACTCCGACCAAATGCCACTTACCATCAGTGACAGTTGCCGTTGAGCTGGGACCGGGATCGGCCGATAAATCCGATTCAACTTGATTAGATGGGTTTATAAACAGATTGACGCCAGTATCTGTCGTGTTGCTCCCGTATGCGACGATTCCTTTTCTCGTGCCAACTGTAGATGAGTTGACCCACGCGAATATAGAGAAGTTTGACGTACCCGACGTTGGTAGATTTGAGAGCGAGACTTTCTGACTGCTCGCTGAATTAAACTTCAACGCCTGGCCCATCTTCCCTATCGTTATGGCGCTGGAGGTCGCGCCGCCAATGAAATAACCACTGTTGCCATTACCGGATTTATCAAGAATACCCTGCGGGATCGAGAAGTCGTTGCCGTCGAAGGTCCAGAGGCCAGTGAGGCCGCTTTGTAGAGTGGAGCCGTTGGTGAGGGGCGCGGAGCTGGTCTGAGCTTTCGTCTCGCCCGCCTTGTAGAGCGCCTGCACCTCGGCGGCGGAGAGCGCGCGGTTGTAGAGGCGGACGTCGTCAAGCTTGCCGACGAAGGCTTGGCTACCACTGTTTGTCCCGCCGATGGTGAAAATACTCGGCGTATTTGGTGCACTGGTGAAAGTGGCTGTCCCGACAGGCACCCCATTCGCATAGAAAGCGAGCGCACTGCCGGTCCGCGTTACGGTAACTAGTATCCATTGATTACGAGGGACACTGCCCACTGTAGAGGCAAGGCCCTGGAACGCACTACCGTCATACCACCCAAATCCAATCCTCTGATTCCCGCCATCATAATAGATAGAATATTGTTCATCCGTTCCTTGTCCATTGCGAATGACCCCCTGGATAGCAGAGGTGGAAGTTGAATACATCCATACGCTCGTAGTCATATTGCCCGTTAGGGAAAGCGAGGGACGATTATTTGAAGCCGGTTGGCACCAACTCGTCGTGTTGCCGTTAAGCTGGATGGCTCCGCCAAGCTTGCCGGGTGTCCAGATGAAACTGGTACACCCGAGTGTATCGCCAATAATACCGGAGGAGTCTGTAGCCTTAGTGCCCACACCCTCGTCAAATTTCCAGTACCCAACGAGGCCGCCGTTAGTCGGGCCCTGTTTGAGGTCTACCTCGCCTGCCTTGTAGAGCGCCTGCACCTCGGCGGCGGAGAGTGCGCGGTTGTAAATGCGGACGTCGTCGAGGGAGCCGGCAAAGTTCTGTCCACCTGTAACCGAGTTTGATCCGATTGAAAGACCGCTGGTTGGAGTCGCGGGAGTCCCTACTGTTCCGGAAGCGTTAGACGTACCGTTCACATACATAGTCACTGTGGTGCCACTGCGAACTGCGGTAACTTGAACCCACGTGTTGAGGGGCACCGATCCCGCCAATGAACCCGGACCTTCGAAAGCTGTACCGTTGTATTGTTGGAAACCGATACTTTTTATCGAACCATTGTAGAGTAACCCATACTGCTCATCGGTCAGCTGTCCCTTCCTGACGATCTCCTGTCCACTACCAGTCGATGTCGCAAATATCCATGCCGAAACGGTGACGTCACCTGGTACTTGAAAGTCACTCGCAGAACTTCTCACACATACACTTGCGCTATTTCCAGCAAAAACACTTGCTGACCCCAGCTTCCCTCTGGACCATCCGGTACTAGTGCAGGTAAGTTTCTTGCTGTTGCCCGAGCTGTCGGCGGCCACGGTACCGCTCGCGTCATCAAACTTCCAATACCCAACCAAACCATTAGTAGTCGGACCTTGTTTCGTCACTTCGGTGGCGAGAGCGGAGTGTGGCGCGGCGAAAGCCGCGCCGCAGAGGAGGAGCGCGAGTGCTATCCACACCTTCATTGACTTTTTAGTTGCGGGGAGTATCATAGTCTTGATTACGGCTTCGGCCTCCGAGGAACCCCGCCCCGTGCGGGGTTCCGTTCGTTTTCATCAAAGAAAACGAATTCCGCAAGCTTCTTCTGCATTTCAGAAAAACGTTCTTGAGATATCATCCCAACCTTCCGTAAGAAACGCTTGGTACTAACGACTCGTACTTGAGTAAGTACTGCCCAATAATCCTTCCCTTCGTACGAGAAACGGGAGTAAAAGGGTAAATTCTTCTCTCGTGAGGTTGTCGGGATTACCCACGCCATTTCACGGTTGAACCTCCTCAACACTATGCCGGGTCGCTCATAGCTCTCATCTTTGCCATCAATCTCAACACCGACATTCATGCCGAATGATATCCACCAGAGTTCGCGTTGATTCGCGTTTAAGGCGCCCCGCTCCACATGTATCGACTTTTTGAGCACATTCCAGCCGTCAAAATCTTTTTCCATGTTTAACCCGCGGGCGTTGTGGAAGCGTCGCTTGGCGCACTCGGAGCCGCGACAACCGAGACCACGCGCGAGGCGGTACCGGTGTTCCCTGCTGAGTCGGTGGCCGAGTAGGTCAGCGTGTAGAGGCCGAGGGTTGTCGTGTCGACGGTACCCGTTTCTTTAATCTTGCTGGTCAGGTCACCATCGGTATCATCGGTTGCCGTTGCGCCTGGATCAGTGAAGGTCGTGCCTTGCGAGGTGGTGAGTGCCGCCGAACCATTGAGAGTGACAACGGGTGGCGTGGTATCAGCCGGTGCCGAGGAGGTCAGACCTTGAGGATTCGGATTTAAGGTCTGACCTCCACCGGCGCCGGAAGAAACGGTTCCGTCTGGATTGCCGATGATCACCGAGCGGCGCGCGGTCGCAGTGTTGCCCGAGCTGTCGGTCGCGCTGTACGTGATGATATAAGTGGTCGGGCTCGACGTGTCGAGCGTCGTCGAGGAAATGGTTTCTTGCACACCATTGACGAAGGTGACGTACGCATTGGTGCCATCAGAGTCATGCACGCTCACGCCCGGCTCGACGAAGGTACCACCGACCGAGAGATGGAGCGGATTGTCGCCGAGCAGAGTAATCACGGGCTGGGAGGTCAGACCTTGAGGATTTGTGAAGGTCTGACCTCCTTCAGAAACGGGCGTGCTGGTCGCGATCTGGCCCTGCGTCTGGACGATGAAGTAGTCGAAGGAGATATCGCTCGTCGGCGCCGCAGAGAGGATGAGTTTGAAGGAGCCGTTCTGCTTGTCGCTGATGTACCAAGAGGCGGTGGTCGAGGCAGTGAAGGTGACGAAAATCTTGGACGCCGGATTGACGTACGCGTTCGTCACCACCGCGACCGTGTTGCCGGCCGGAATCGTCACGGTGCCCGCGGAGCTCGTACCCGCCGAGTTGGTCGCGGCGACGAACTGGTCGGCGACGAGGATGCCAAATTGCGCGATGCCCTGCTGGATGTATGCGCCGAGGCCGGAGAAGGCGGAGGCGAGGGTCGAGGTGGAGAACGGCGTCGAGGTCGAGACGGCGATGGAACCATTCTCGAGCTCTGCGACGCGTGCCTCGAGCGAGGTCAGGCGCATCTCGTCGGTCTGGAGGCGCACCGCAAGCGCGGAGATACCCGAGAGATTGTAGGTTGCGAGCTTGTAGAGGTCGACCCGTCCACCTGCCGTAAGCACCACACTCGGTATCGGCGCGGCAAAGGAAGTCTGACTTCCTCCGTCGGAACTGGAAGTCTGACTTCCACTTGCCGCGCCAAACGTATACGCCGTCACCGTGCCGGCTGGCACCTCGTATGCCTGCGCGAAAATGTTGCCGCCGACGGTCAATTTATCTGCGGCACTCGGTGCGACGCCGAGCCCGACGTTGCCCGAGATGTCGAAGGTCATCACGGTGCTTGAAGCCGAATTCGAAATCCCCTTCGTCCGCGCGTCGAGCTGTTGGACTGCCTCGATAAGCGGCGCGATGAGGCCGTCATAGTTCACGGTCAGCGTACCGTCGGGCGTGAGCGCCGTCGGCGAGGAAGTGGCGACGAGCGCCGGGAGCACTTGTTGTACCTGTTGCGCAATCAATCCGTACTGCGTGCCCTGCGGACGCGTCGGGTCGATGAAGGTGTAGGAAACCGGATTCAATGCGTCGATGGCGGCGAGGCCAGTCGCTGGCGCGAGCGTGGTGATGTTCTGCTTCAATCGCTGATCAGAGACCGAGCACTGGATGACGCCACCGCTGGTGGAGAGACTGCTACAGGTCGAGTACACGCTCGTCGAGAGCGCGATGTTACCGTTCGCCGCGACGTCGAAGTAATCGGTGCCGGAGCTGGTCGCGACCGAGAAGATGTTGCCGCTCGTGTCGATCGTATCGGCGGCGACGGTCGTAGAGCCGACCGAGTTCTCTATCGAGAACGCGTTCAGGATGTCGCTCGTCTCCTTAATCCTCTGCCCACCGCCGGAGAGCGAGAGCAGCCACTGCGGGCTGGTGGTGCCGATGCCGACGCTGCCCGTGTTCAAGACCGTGAAGAGCGTGGTAGTCGCACTCGCGGTAGAAGAACCAATCATGAAGAGCGAGGAGTAGCTCGCGCCGTTGTTGGCGTGGATGCCGAAGAGTGCGGAGGTGGTGGTGGCAATACCGAAGTTGCCGGTGGTCGGCAGGCCGAAGGTGGAGGCGGTGGTAGTGGCAGGGAGCGTGCCATAGAGGAAGTTGCCGATGTTGAGCTGGTTGTTGGCGGTCGCGCTCGGGAAGAGAGTGTTAAAACCGATGCCGATGTTGTCCCCGCCGGTGGAGAGGTACCCTGCCCCGATGGTGTTCTTCTGCGCCCCTATCAGGATGTTGTCGAATCCTGTGGTGTTGGGGTACCCCGCCTGGTACCCGAGGAAGGTGTTGTAGTCGGAGTTGGTGCCCGCCGAATAGCCTGAACCATAACCGACGTAGGTGCCGCCTTGATTGGAGAAGGTGGTACCCCCACTTACAGCTTGATAACCGATTGCAGTAACGTTGTTTACCGCGGATGCATAACGAATTGCCGAATAACCGAAAACTGTGTTGTTGGAGCCAGTGGTATTGGAATAAAGAGCATTCATGCCAAATGCGGAATTGTATGAACCGTTGTTTGTGTAGAGAGCACTCGTACCGAGAGCGGTATTGCGTACACCGCTTGTATTGTTGAGGAGCGCCCAAGACCCGAGAGCGAAGTTGTACGAGCCGGTGGTATTTGCATTGAGCGCGTTATAGCCAATTGCCGTGTTGTACTGGTCGCCAGGTGAGCCCACAGCCGGAGTTGCCGCAAGAGCTCCGACTCCAATGGCAACATTCTGTAAAAGGGTCGGGCTCGCCGCCATCCATGCAGCTGCGCTCGATGCACCCACCGCAAGACTCGCGTTCGTCGTACTCGCATACAAGACCGTATTCCCCGCCTGCTTGTAGCCGCTGTACTGGTCGGTGTTGATGAATCCCGCGACGTCGAGAGTGTATTGCGGGTTGGTGTTGTTTATCCCAAGTTTACCCGCGATAGTCTCGCTCCCATTATTTGTCACTAGACCAGAGCTATTGATACTGAATAGTGTCGACGTCGCTGTGCCCGCCGTGCTGGAACCAATCGCAAACACCGTACTCGCCGCCTGGCTCGCATAGTTCCCTCCCACCATCACCGAGAGCTTCGCATAAGGGGATGTAGTCCCGATGCCGACGAGGCCCGCTGAATTAATAACCAATGCTGTAACCGGCGCGTTGACGACTGTATTACTCACCAAACCAGCGGGCACCGTCTGGAAGACGAAGGAACCGCCCGCACCTAGACCTTTGCCGGGCGAAGCGATGAATGTCCAGTTCACGCCCGCCTGATCTGCCGTGCCGCCTGCGAGCGCGCCTTGGGAACGAAGGATTTGGGCGCCCATAGCGGCAGTCGTATCAACATCGGCCGGACCTATCTGTATTTGGTTAGCAAGTGGTACTGAAATAACACCTCGTTGACCTGAAGTGCCCATCGTAAGGGGACCGGGCGTAATGAATAGACCTCCTGTAAGGCTCGGGCTTGCCGAGTACACCACATTACCAGTGCCAGTCTGATTGAGCACCGAGACAAGATTGCCCGCGACTGTCAGCGACCCTGCAATGTTCGTATTCCCCGCGCTGTTAACACTAAACAACGTACTCGTCGCCGTGCCCGCGGTGGAGGAACCAATCGCAAACACCGTACTCGCCGCCTGGCTCGCATAATTACCGCCCGCCATCACCGAGAGATTGGCATAGGGAGAGGTGGTCCCGATGCCCACGTTGCCGGAGGCGGCGACCGTCAACGCCGGATTCCCTACCGCCGAGACCTGGAAGGGCGTGATGGCCGAGGAGGCCGCACTCGCGATATTGACTAGGATGCCCGTGCCAGCGTTGCTGGTGTTGTCGGCGAAGGTGAAGGGGTTATTGCTGCCCGTGTTCTGGGCCGTGAAGGTGGTAGTGTTGGCGCCCATCGAGAGCGCGAGATTGCCGGTGGGGTTGGAGAGCTGGCTCCAGACCGTGGAGGCCGAGCCTGCGCAGGAGCCCCAGGTGGGCACGCCGCCGTTGGTCGCGATGAGGCAGAGCGTGCCTGCACCGCCTGCGGCGGTGACGTTGAGGGTGCCGTTGGCGTCTGGATAGACCACCCCGTTCGCATTCCCTGCCAAGTTGGCGAGGGTGAGTGCGCCGGTGTTGCTCACCTTGAGTAGCGTACTCGCCGTGCTCCCGTTCCTCGCGGTCGAGGAGCCAATCGAGAAGAGCGTCGTGTTGTTGGAGCCGTAATTATTCTGTATGGCGAGATTGGCGTAAGGCGATGTCGTCCCGATGCCGAGGTTACCGGCTGAGCTGAGGACTGCCGCAGTGCCGGAGGCGAAAGTGGAGTTACTGACGTTAAACTCGATTCCCTTGCCGCCAGCTCCCTGTACGACCGCATTCCCGTTCGAACTGTCATAGCCGAAGTAAGCCCTGCCGCCGCTCACTGAGATCTGTGCGTTGGTGCTCGCATACGGATTCAACGAAAGGTATGTGTTCTCGAACTGCTCGCCGCTTCCCACTACATCCAGAGGATATGCGGGAGTCGTCGTCCCGATGCCGACGTTCCCTCCCGAAGTGATGACTGCTGCGGCGCCAGTAGGTGCTGTGGCACCAGTCGTGCCGTTCACGAGGAAAGCAATCCCCTGCGCGGCCGCGCCGCGTACCCAGCTGTAGCCATTGGTGTTGCCGATGAGACTCGCCTGGTTGATAGTGAGCGCATTGACGTTCAGCGTGCCGTTAACCTCCATCGTGTCATTGACGTTTAGTAGTTGGTTCTCGTTGACAAGCACACGCACGTTGGAATTGGTATAGGGTGTGTTTTGCACGATGAAGAGGCCGTTGCTCGTGCTCCCGCTCGCATTGGTGGATGAGGAGATGGCGAAGAGAGTCGTCGTCGCGCCGACCCCACTGCTACCGTAATTGCTCTGTACTGAGAGATTCGCCCACGGCGTGCTCGTGCCCGATACCGATGAGCCCCGAGAGCGCGGTCGGCACCGTGGTCGCCGAGCTCGTCGCGGTGAGCCCGGTGCCGAAGATGATGTTGCCGATGTTGAGGTCGTTATTCGCGGCCGCTCCCTCGGGCGCGATGGCGTTGTACCCGATGAGGATGTTGTTCATCCCCGTGGTGAGGTGGGAGCCACTCGTGTTCGGGTTCGCACCTATGATTATGTTGTCATTGCCAGTCGTAACGTCATACCCCGCCTGGTATCCGAGGAAGGTGTTGTAGTCGGAGTTGGTGGAGGCAAAATACCCTGTTCTAAAGCCGATGTAGGTGCCGCCGGTGTTTGAGTATGAGAGCGCGTTACCGTATCCGGCGTATGCACCGAAACCAGTCGAGTTTGCTGCGAGCGTGTTGTAACGAAGTACACTCACACCGACAGCTGTATTGTTGCTGCCAGTAGTATTCTGACCAAGAGTAGCACCACCCATGGCAATATTATTGGAACCAGTGCTGTTGTTTAGCAAGGATTGCATTCCAATCGCCGTATTGCCGAGTCCAGCAGTGTTGGAATTGAGGGTTTGGTAACCGATCGCGAAGTTATATTGTGCTGTGCCCGTGGTGGGTGTCGTAGCAAGTGCGCCATACCCGACCGCTGTGTCATACCACTGCGTCGAGGAGGCTGCCATCCATACCGCCGCACTTGAGGCACCAACGGCGAGCGTGCTGTTGGTCGTGCTCGCATAGAGAATGGTGTTCCCCGCCTGCTTGTAGCCGCTGTACTGGTCGGTGTTGATGAAGCCCGCGACGTCGAGAGTGTATTGCGGGTTGGTGTTGTTTATCCCAAGTTTACCCGCGATAGTCTCGCTCCCATTATTTGTCACTAGACCAGAGCTATTGATACTGAATAGTGTCGACGTCGCTGTGCCCGCCGTGCTCGAACCAATCGCGAAGACCGTGCTTGGCGCGAGGCTCGCATAATTCCCCCCTGCCATCACCGATAGATTGGCGTAGGGTGAGGTGGTGCCGATGCCGACGTTGCCGGCGGAGGTGATGTGGAGGCGATCAGTGCCGTTGGTGCCGAGCACGAGATCGTTTGCACCGAGCGTCCCGATGCCGAAGGCGCGCGTAGTGCCGCCGTTATTGAAGAGGAACGTCGCCGTGCTTCGCGCGAGGCCAAAGACGGTAGCAGCGGCGTTGCCGGTGGAAGGCATCGTGAGCGCAGTGTAGTTGCCGGTCTGGTCGGCAATCGCGAAGCGGAAGTCTGCAACAGTGCCGGTGTTGACGTTGGTAAACTGGACCCCTGATACCGCATTGGAGTTCGCAGAGAACGAAGCGACCGGGATGTTGGAGGCGGAGAATGGGCCGACGTAGGTGACCTGGCCGCCGACATCGAGCGAGGTGAGCGGCGAGGTCGTCCCGATGCCGACGTTGCCATTATTCAAGACAGTAAGGAGGGTGTTGGCAGTGGTGCCCGAGGAGTTGGTGGAGGAGGCGATGGTGAAGGCGGGGCCGGCACCGTAATTGTTCTGCACGAAGAGAGTCGAAGAGGGAGTGGAGGTGCCGAGGCCCAAGTTGCCGGTGAGCGCCGTGGGCAGCGAAGTCGAAGACGAAGTTGCCGTGAGCCCCGTGCCGAAGAGGAAGTTGCCGATGTTGAGCTGGTTGTTGGCGGCGGCTCCCGAGGGCGCAATGGCGTTGTAGCCAATCAAGATGTTATTGGCGCCAGTGGTGAGATTATTGCCACCTCCCGTATTAGGGTTCACGCCGAGGATAATATTGTCATTACCTGTTGTCACTCCAAAACCGGACTGGTAGCCCAAGAATGTGTTGTAGTCGGAGTTGGTAGAAGCATTAGCTCCAGACTGATAACCAATATAGGTACCGCCTTGGTTTGAGTAACTGACAGTGTTGCCCCACGCCGCATCATGACCTATAGCAACAATATTATTTGTGGCAGTGTTGAAACGAAGAGCATTGCCGCCGATACCGATGCTGTTCGAACCAGCAATGTTGGTGCTAAGGGCGAGGTAACCAATCCCTGTGTCGTAGGAACCACTCGTGTTGAGGTTGAGCGCACTGAACCCCAACCCGAAGTTTCTATTTCCCGTGGTGTTGCCTCAACAGCGAGTTGGCACCAATGGCAGTGTTGAACTGTGCCGTACCGGCAGAAGTGGGAGCTGTGTTGAGTGCGCCACTGCCGATAGCGATATTGTAAAGAAGTGTGGAGCTCGCCGCCATCCATGCAGCTGCGCTCGATGCACCCACCGCAAGACTCGCGTTCGTCGTGCTCGCATACAAGACCGTATTTCCCGCCTGCTTGTAGCCGCTGTACTGGTCGGTGTTGATGAATCCCGCGACGTCGAGCTTGTAGCTGGGCGAAGTGACGCCGACACCAAGGTTGCCCGCGAAGTAGTTGTTATTGGTCGAGGAGTTATAGATGCCGAAGTTGCCGGTGGGGATGGTGGCGGTACCGAGCAGAATGCCGGTGTTGTTGGTCGCGGTGGTCTGCGCCTCTACCGTGAGTCCTGCCTGGTTAGTGTACGTGAGCGGCCCGGTCCCCGAGTTGGAATTGTTGGATATGCGGATGCCATAAGCATTAGAGATTGTTGATGTGAGAGCGTTGCTGAAGGAGTCTACCGCGCGCACATATATCCCGGTCACCGCCGTCACCGTGCCCATGGTTGCAGCAGCACTCCCGAGGACGAGACCGTACATCGTCGCGCCATGCACCTCGGTTATATTGCCGGAGTTAGTGACACGAACCTCGTTACGGAGCGCTTCTGGAGAGGTGAGGTTAGAGCCGGTGAAGTTGATGCCTGCGGCATTTATCGTCGCGTTCATGTTGAAGGCGCGGAACTCGGCGCTTGAGTCAGAGACGGGTGCGATAGTTGGATTGATATAGAAGCCAATATCGCCGCCCGAGGTTGCGCTCATCGTCCCTGTCACAAGACCAAAGTCAGTCGCGGCATTGCTCAGCGAACTGTTGCCAATAGAAAGTCGCGTGGCGGTAAGGTCGCCTGCGGTCGTGTTCGCAGGTGTTGCAGTCGATCCCACCCGCAAATAGCCGAGCGCATTCACATTCCCGTTCGAGTTCACGCTAAACAGCGTCGTCGTCGCCGTGCCTGCGGTCGAAGAACCAATCGCAAATACCGTCGAGGGTGCGTGATTTGCGTAGTCGCCGCCCGCCATCACCGAGAGATTTGCGTAGGGCGAGGTAGTGCCGATGCCGACGTTGCCGCTTATTATCATCCCGTTCGACGGCGCGGCGTTAGCGCCGGCATACGCACCGATTGCCACACCGCCATTTACATCAAGCTTTGACAGGGGTACCGTCGTCCCGATGCCGACACCGTAGGAGGCGACGCCCCCAGAGCCGTTTGAGGTGCCGTAGACAGTGAGGATGGGCGTGCCGGCGATGCTCGCGGAGTAGCTCTCGGGCGTGGCGGCGGCTGCGGAGAGGAGGGGGAGATTCATCCAGCTCAAACCAGCGCCCGCGTCGTTCGCGAAGGTGAGGCTGCCGAGTATGGAGTTCTCCACGTCCGCCGTGCCAGTGACGAAGAGGCCACCTGCGATAGTCGTGGTCGCGGCCGCGGTACCCTCGTTCACATTGCCCGCGCTATCGACGGAGAATAGCGTGGTGGTCGCTGTGCCTGCCGTGGAAGAGCCGATGGCGAAGAGTGTCGAGAACGCGTGCGAGAGATAGTCGCCACCCGCGAAGACGGAGAGCTGGGCGTAGGGTGATGTTGTCCCGAGACCGAGGCGATGATTAATCGCGTCATAGAAGTAGTTGGCGTTGTCTTGCGAATAGATACCGCCCGCTCCCGCAAATATCGCGGAGCCCTGGGTGAAGGTGACTGCGCTTCCTGTGCCGCCGCTCGCGACACCGAGCGTGCCGCTGATGTTGGCGAGTGTGGTCGAGGCGACCCAGGTCGGTATGCCGCCGCTCATAGCGAGCACTTGGCCGTTGGTGCCGTTGGCCGTAGCAGAGACTGCCCCGTTCGTGCCGGAAAGGAGTCCGTTCAGATTCCCCACCGAGAGAGAGCTAATCGTCGCAGAGCCGCCGACGCTCAAAGTGCCGAAGAAGGCGTTAGTCGAGGAGGCGTAGGTGGAGGAGAAGAGGGTCGAGGAGGCATTGGCGAAGGTCTGGAGCGCGGTGTAAATGTTCGGATTCGCGAGGTTGATGCCGAGGGTGTTGCCCGAGGTGGTGAGAGTGGAGTTATTAGAAAGCGAGAGGGATGGTGAAGAGGCACCAATGATGACAGGATTTGCCGAGAACGAGAGCGCGCCGCCGGTAGTGAGGGTGGTGGTGGCGGCCGATTGCAGAGCGCCCGTGCCCGCTCCATATATAAGGTTGCCGGAGGGGAACGAAACCTGGCCCGTGCCGCCGTTGGGGACGGTGAGAGCGGAGGCGAGCGTGAGGCTCGGTGCAGTGATTGACGAAGTCGCGACGATATTGGTCGCATAGAGATTGCCTGCAAATACGCCAGTCCCTTGGACGCCGAGCAGCGTACCGGGAGTCGTGGTGCCGATGCCGACGTTGCCATTGCCGAGTACCGAGAGGAGCGTCGAGCTCGCGGAGTTCGCAATGGCGAAGAGGGTTTGGCCGGCGTAATACGAAGTCGAAGTGGAGACAGAGAGCGCGGCGTAGGGCGAGGTGCTTCCAATTCCCACATTCCCATTGCTCGCGATGGTCATGCGCTCGATGGAAGCGGTGACGAAGTGGAGGAAGTCGGAGGCGTCAGCCGTGATGTAGCTGGTCTGCGCGGCGTTGATGACGCCACCGAGCCCTTGCCAGACCGAGTTATCGCCGAAGCCCTCGAACTGGTGCGTCGTGGTGTTGTAGCGGACCTGACCGGCGAGCGCCATCGCGGGGCGCTGTGCGCTCGTGCCCACCGGCAAGTGGAGCGCGTCGGTGGCATAAATATCTACGCTCGAGGCCGGAGTAGAGGTGCCGATGCCGATATTGCCATTGCCGGTGATGACCGAGAAAAGGTTGCCGCTGTTGTTGTAGAGATCGAGAATGTTCGCGGTCTGTCCGGCGAAAGGAATGATGGCGAGTGTGGTGCTCGCGGTCTTACTGCCGATGACGACGAACTTGGCATACGGAGTGGAGGTCGCGCCAAGCGCAACGGCGTCGGTGCTAGTCGAGAGCGTCACGAGACCGACATTGTTGGTGGTCCAGCCACCGGCACTCGAGATGCCCGTGGTTGAAATAGAACCGCAGGAAATATTGCCCAAGGAGTCAGCCTGCAGAGCTTGCGCGCCGACGCAGGGCGAGCCGAGCCCAGAGAGCGTGAGCACGCCCGAGATGCGCGTGGTGCCTGTGACATCGAGCGTCTTGCCCGGATTGTTGTTGCCAATGCCCACGCTACCGCTGTGGTCGATGACGAACTTGGTGTTTCCGCCAATCTGTGCGGCAAGGAGATAGCTGGTTCCATCGACGGTCGCAGGATTGAGCAGGAACGCGGTGCCACCCGAGAAGACTTGCCCGGAGCCGTTGCCGAAGTTGAAGAGCGCCCCGCCCGAGGTGGCAGTCGAGGGCGAAGCAGTGAGGAGGCCCGAGTGGTCAATAGTGAAGACCGGCGTCGAGATACCATTCTGCATGATGGTGAGCGGCGCCGTACCGCCGAAGGTGTAATTGAGCGCGAGCGCGGTGGAGGAGGCACCGCCCGCGAACTGCTGGAGCTGTGAGAAGGTCTGCGCCTGATTGAGGTATGCAACATTCGAGAGCGTGCCGGCGGTATTGATGTTGGTGCCATTCAATTGCAGAGCCGTGCCCGCATTGATGGTCGGTGCCGTGAGCGTGGTGCCGTTCAGCAATGAGAGATTGCCGTTGTTGTCGACAGTCAGTGCAGTGGTGGTTGAATTCGATGTGGAAGTAGAAATAGTGAAAAGATTCGTACTGTCGCCCGCGAGGCCCGCGAGCGAGAGGCGAGAAAATGGCGTTGTCGAGCCGATGCCGACGTTGCCGTTGGCAAGGATGCTCATGCGCTCGGTAGAGTTGGTGACGAAGTGGAGAATATTCGCATCGTCTGCGGTGATGTAGGTGGTCTGCGCCGCGTTGATGACGCCGCCGAGCCCTTGCCAGACTTGGTTATCGCCGAAGCCTTCGAACTGGTGCGTGGTGGTGTTGTAGCGAACGTACCCGACGTCGCCCACGGCCGGACAATCTAGCGACGTGCCGACGGGGAGTCGCATGGCGTCCGTGGCGTAGATGTCGAAGGCGACCGCGGGCGTCGAAGTGCCGATGCCGATGCGACCGTTCTGGAGAATGTTTAAGAAATTATTTCCAACGGCGAGGCCGCCCGCGAAGGTCGAGGTGGCCGTGGTCGAGGTCGCGAAGAGTGCGGCGACCGAGGGCGTCGTCGTGCCCGTGACGTGACCGAGTGAATCAGTCGAGAGCAAAATGTTTGCGCCCGTGCCGGTGATCGAAAAATTCTGCGCGATGAGATTGGTAGTGGTTGCATTCGTGATTGTCGCGTTCGTTGCCGTAAGCGAGGCGATAGAACTGCTGGCGATGGTGGTAGAGCCGAGTGTGGTGTTGCCACCGATGGTGAGATTGCCCGCGAGCGTGGTGTCGCCCATCACATTGAGTGTGTTCACCGTCGTACTGCCGAGATTCGCCGCAATCGCAATGAGCGAGCCGAAGGTGCCCAGGTCCGCCGAGACCGTGTGACCGCCGAAGTTAGAATTAGAAATCTGTGCACCATCGATTACCGGCGTGTGGAGGATAAGGTCCGTGAGCGACTGGATCATGTTCACCTGCTGGATGGTGGTCTCGTTGGTCACGACCTGCCGCGAGAGCGGTGCGACGAGCGCGTTCATCTGCGCGATCAAATTATTTTTTGCATCCGCGATTGACTGGTCAACATAATTCTGCGAGACACCCTGCACGATGGTGTTGTAGGTCGCGCGTGTCGCGATGGTACGCACCGCCGAACTGGTCGCGGTGATTGGTGCGGGGTGCGTAATCGCGACCGGGCTCGGCAAAATAATATTTGGTTCGGGTGAGAGAATGAGGGCGAGTTCATCCGAGGCGCTCTTGAAGAGGCTGTTGATGGTCATGTAGGTCGAGAGCGCCGCCTGCTCGCCTGCCGAGAGCGGCGGCAGTGCGGCGGCGACCGCGGCAACGGCGAGGCGATTGAGCGGTGTCCGGATGATGGTGGGTGTGAGCTGGTCGAGCGCGAGTGCTGTTTTGCCCAGTGCGCCGAGCACGCGATCTTCAGCAATAGCCGAGAATTGCGGCGCAACTGCTGCAATTTTTGCGCCTATCTGCGTCGTGGTGACTGCAATCGTGCCGGCAATATCGCTCGTGCCCGCGAGCGCGCCCCAGTCGAGTGCGAGGATCGTGTTCGTCCCCGCAACGAAGTTCTGTGCGAGTGCGTATTCCTGACTCCACGCCGCGTTCGCAACTGTGGGTGCCGCGTTCGCGATTGCTCCAGCGCTACCGAGATACAGAGCCGTCGCGATGCTCGGGAGGTGCGCGGTCGCGAGTGCGAGTTCTGCACCAGACTCTTCGATGAGCGCGACGCTCCCTTGTGCGACTATCGGCGCGCCATTGGCGAATCCATACGCGAGCGATACCTCGCCACCAATGCTCGCGTGCGTCACTGCGATGATGGTGTTACCAAGCGCAAGTGTTGCATCGAGTGGCGCGTGTTCAATGGCAGAAAGTATTTCTTGCACGGTTGGGACCGAGACCGCAACGCGTGCGGGTGCGGATACGTGGACCAGTTCGGCGACCCGCACGGTGTTGATCGCAATCTGGCTCGCGCCCGTACGCAGAGCGAGCGCAGTATTGCTCGGCACGGTGAATGCAATCGGTGCGACCGACGCCGATGCGCGATTGATCCGCGTCGCGGCGGCGAGATGCGCATCGCTCTCGGTGCGGTTCACCAACGCGACTCGCTCACGAATCG
The DNA here is from genome assembly GCA_963813065.1 of Candidatus Kaiserbacteria bacterium. Taxonomy (GTDB): domain Bacteria; phylum Patescibacteriota; class Minisyncoccia; order Phycocordibacterales; family Phycocordibacteraceae; genus C7867-001. The sequence goes on along the minus strand of CAWEXP010000010.1, from coordinate 116,948 downwards.
TCGCGGAGAGCGCACTGCTTACTGCTTGGAATCCTTCTGCAGACTTGAGTGCGAGCGTGCTACCGAATGCGCCGAGTTCACTGATGCTTCCTGCGTGTGCAATAAATGCGCCACTTCCCACCACAAGAAATGCGGCTACTACAGCGAAGACTTCCCTACGGAGGGAGAACGAGCTTGCGGCAACCGGAACCGATGGCGTCAAGAGTGGCGTCGTGAGTGCGCGCGCCGTTTTGACAATCAGTGATTGCTCCGCATGATACTCGTTCTCGCGAGTCCGCGAGAGTTCCCTAGAGAATTCGACCTTGCGCGTGTTTTGTTTCTGTATGAAATGCTCAAGAGAGCTCCGCTCGATAAGCCACGCGCGGCCAATCCTTTTTGCAACTACTTTTTTTGATCGAGCGAGTCGTCCGAGATAGTCCGGAGAGTACCCAGAAATATCATGAGCCTCTTTTGTCGTGATGAAATTATTTTCAAGTAGAGGGTTCATGTCGGATAACCGAATTAACTATAGTTTATCTGGTTTATCCGGTATCCGTTAGTGTTTGCTTGTGGATAGTCAAAGCAGTTTTTTCGAGAATTTTTTGTACGGAAAATAAATGGGCGAGTAAGGATGTTTTCTGTATAGATCAGCACCTCCAAAATCGACGAAGTCACGCTGACAGCACAAGCATAAGCCTCGGAACAATTCAGATGAGTTAAAATGACCTCGGCGATGACGATCTGAGATATATTTGCGCAAAAATTTGAAATAGAGACTATATATTTAGATCAGCAGGACGGCTCTCCGACATTGGCTTATAAAGCCTAGCTATAACGTATGTATTGTATGTATCGATGTGCTTGTAGAAGTATAAAAATACTACACGTTGGTTCTTACACACGGGGAGAGGCATTCTTTATATACAATATTCACAGGTGAGTAAAAGAAATAGATAATTACTCCAAATTCTCACATCAGGGCCATCATTCAAAAATTGATCAGCAAACTACTTAGTATGCTTCAGCATCAATTGGTTTGAGCATTTTAGACTCAATTCACTTCTTTCTGTTCTATTTTTATATCTCTGCTATCCGAGACGAGAAAATTATAAAATACGCTATTTACTATAGGTAGAGATGCCAGTGAATATGGAAGCTTGTTGACTCGAGCCTATGAAAGTATCTAGATAGCCACTGTTTGCGGCGAACAGAACCAAAAAAATGATGGCGAGTGCGGTTGCAACAAGCTTCGGTATGAACATAGATCTCGGCGGAGCCACTACTTCCTCTTCTTCATCCTCTATCTCCTCACTGGGAGCCGCAGGGGCGTGCTGGACAGTGCGTAGGGGAACATTGACCTCGACGCTTTCGCTCTCTATCTCCTCTTCTGTGACTACTTCTGGTTGTTCCGGCTCGCTCTCTACGACCTCTATTTGCTCTTGTGCGGCTTCTGAGGCTCCCGATGCCTGCACGAACCACTCCTTCCAGACACTTCCCATCTCTTCTACGGGCTTTGGTTGCTCGTATACGCTTTCTTTTTTTTGAGACGGCATAGCGAGGCGGTTAATGCTTGGGATGTGAGCCAATTCTGCAGACTCGTAATGCGAGATCGGCCAGGTATCAGTAGTAGCGCCAGCTGTCTCAACCTTTGATTCCTTGGTTTTTGAAGCCTTTTCTTCGGGTCCGAAGCGATGATCCTCTATCGCGGACTCAAGTACGTACCAGTTCCGACCGATAAGGCGAGCCGGAACACGCCCTTCGCGACAGAGCTGGCCGACGTAATCCTTTGCATAGCCCGTCATCTCTGCGGCTTTTTTGGACGAGACATATTTCTTGTCCTCAATAGTTATCTCATTCATGCTTTCAGTATAAGGCTTTCTCGGCTCGGATGCGAGAGGTACTGTGTATAGCCCAAAAATCTAGTTATTCAGCTCGGCGACGAAGATCTCCCGTAACTTGCCTGGGTTACCAGCGCCTTTTGTCTTCTTCATGGCGGCCCCAACAAGGAACTGAAGCGCCGCCTCCTTCCCTGCTCGATAGTCCGCAACTGGCCCGGAATTGGCCGCAATGACGTCTGCCACCGCTATCTTGAGTGCCCCCTCATCGTGCACCTGCACAAGCCCGAGTTCCTCTGCGATTGTAGTGGGCTCACCGCCATTCCGATACAGCTCACCGAGTATATCCTTGGCACCGCGTGAAGAGACGGTGCCCTTCTCCACCATGCGCATCAACGTGAAAAACGCATCAATAAAATCTTCGCTCGCCTCGCGTGCAGAGCCCGGCATCAAACTGACCACGTCTGACATGAGGTAATTTACCGCGAGCGCAATAATCTTCGAATCAGATTCTTCACTTCGCTTCACCACACCTTCGAAGAGCGCTTGTAAAAAATCATCGCTGACCAGGACGTCGACATATTCTTTCTTGACGCCGAGTGCTTCGTAGCGTGCGCGGCGAATCCAAGGCAATTCTGGAAGTGTTGCGCGCAGAACCTCTGTCGAAAATTCTGGCACCTCAGAGAGGCGAAGCGAGGGGAGATCGGGCTCCGGGAAATAGCGGTAGTCTGCGCTCCCCTCCTTAAAGCGTTGATGGAAGGTCGTCTGCTTAGACTCGTCCCAGCCGCGTGTTTCTTGAATAAGTTTCTCTCCGGCGAGCAGTGCTTTGGTCTGTCGCTCGATCTCGTGCGCGATGGCGCGCTCGACTGAACGGAACGAGTTAAGATTCTTCACCTCGGTCTTGGTACCGAACTTCCCTTCTTCCGCAGAGATGGAGACATTCGCTTCGATACGCATCTCTCCCTTCTCGAGATTCGCCTCGGAAGCGCCGAGGGTACGCAGAAGTAACTGGAGTTCGCGCGCGAACTTCCCCGCCGTCTCGGCATCGTGGATGACTGGCTCGGTGACGAGCTCCATGAGCGGCACGCCTGCACGATTGAAATCGATGAGTGATTTATTTTTTGCGTGCGTTGAGCGTGCAGTATCTTCTTCGAGATGCACGCGCGTTATCGCGACGCCGGCGAGCAAGCCACCTGCAACGAGTGGGTGTTCGTACTGACTAATCTGATACCCCTTCGGGATGTCCGGATAGAAATAACTCTTGCGGTCGAACTCGCTATAGTCCGCGAGCCGCGAGCCGAGCGCGGTGCCGACGCGGAGCACCTGGCGCACGGCCTCGCGATTGATAACGGGCAAAGTGCCGGGATGCGCGAGGCAGATCGGGCACACGTTCACATTCGGACGAGCCTCGTCCGGATTGTTCTCGCACGAACAAAACATCTTGGTTGCGGTGGCTAATTCGGCGTGAATCTCGAGGCCGATAGTTGGGCGGAACTCCATGCGGCCATCCTAGCACTAAGCGGGTTTGGTACGGAAGAGCTTGGCGAGATAGTCCGAAAAATCCTTAAGGGAGTCGGGGTCCAGGGTTGAGACGCCCACCACCTCCCGACCGGTCTCGCGGGCCAGCAGTTCGAGCTTGGTTTCTCGCTCGGCAGGACTAATGAGGTCAGTTTTTGAGAGGATAATAACTTCCCTCTTCGCCTCCAGGCCATGACCGAAGGCCGAGAGCTCTTTCTCCACCTCCCTATACGCCGCGACAGGGTCATCTTGGGTAGCCGAGACGAGATGTAAGAGGATTCCTGTTCTTTCTACGTGCTTAAGAAATTTTGTGCCGAGCCCTCGGCCGGACGAGGCACCCTCGATGAGGCCCGGAATGTCCGCAAGAATGAACCCGAAGAAGTCGCCGAGGTTCGGCTCGAGGGTGGTGAAGGCGTAGGCACCGACCTTGCTCTTGGCACGGGTTAGCGCGTTGAGGAGGGAGGACTTGCCCGCGTTGGGCAGGCCGACGAGACCGGCGTCCGCGATGATCTTGAGCGTCAGATCGATATCCCCACCCTGGGCTGGCTTGCCCATCGTTTGCTGGAACGGGTTCTGATTCGTCGCACCCTTGAATCGGGCATTCCCCTTCCCTCCCGAGCCGCCCTTGAAGATGACGACCTCCTCACCTTCGTTGGTTATCTCGTACGTTGCTCCCGTCTCAATAATTCTGGCAACGGTACCAACCGGAACTTTCAAAATAACCGAGGAGCCATTCTTGCCGTGCTTCAATTGTCCGGCGCCATCTTCACCATTCTCGGCGCGAAACTCTTTTTCGTACCGGTAATTCGAAAGTACTGCGAGATCGCGAACACCGATCGCGATCACATCGCCGCCTCTGCCGCCGTCGCCACCGCTGGGCCCGCCGCGTGCGGTCTCTTTATTGCGCAACCAGCGAATGACGCCGTCGCCGCCCTTGCCGGCGCTTGCGTGTATCCGTACCTCATCAACAAATGCCATAGAACCTCACCCTAGCACATTTTCAGATTTCGTGTCAGAAATTTATGACTCAACTTATCCACTCTTATTTAGGACACGCCGTGTCCTAGTTTGAAACGGCTTGCTAATATGACATTCGATGGAGTTTTATCACTTGGTAAATCGGGGTGTCGATAAACGAAAAGTCTTTATGGAAGACGGAGACTATCTTCGTTTTATCCATGATATGTACATATTCAATGATACTTGCTCGGCGCCAAACTATATACTGAAAGCACGTGAGGCACCGCATAAACGGGATCTCCTTGTGCACATTCATGCGTACGCACTCATGCCAAACCACTACCACTTGCTCGTCTCCCCCACAAAAGAAGGCTCGCTCTCTTTATTCATGCGGAAACTGAATATGGGCTACGCGAAATATGTAAATGAAAAATATCAACGCTCTGGCGTTCTCTGGCAAGGAACTTTCAGAAAGGTTCTCGTCACTCGTGATGCACATTTTATGTATGTTCCTTACTATATTCATCTTAATCCCCTTGATTTGAGCCATCCTGAATGGCGACAGGGAGGTGTTCGCCATGCAAAAGATGCACTCGACGAATTGCATGCCTATCGCTGGAGTAGTTATCTCGACTACAATGAGTCTAAGAATTTTCCCTCCATTTTGCAGATGAGTGAATTACGCCCAGTTCTTGGCACGACCCAAGAACAACAGAAAGAAATACGCTCCATTATTTCGGATCCAATTATCGCCAGCGAGAGCAAAAGCATCGAACTCTAAATTTAGGACACGCCGTGTCCTAGTTTTTTACCATGGGATTTCTTCGCTACGGAACCAGAACCGCCCCGTTGCCGGATTGGAAATTGAAAAATTGAAAATGCCTTCGGCGGCTTCGGCTGGGGTGCTCTCGGCCTCTGCCCCGCCCATCGAGGTCTGCACCCAACCCGGGTGCACCGACGAGACAATCGCCTTCCCAACAAGCTCTGCGGCGAGGGTGCGCGTATACATATTGAGCGCAGCCTTCGAGATTTTGTACGCAGGATAGTGGCCGGGCTCGTGACTCTCCATCCCTACCAACTCGAGCGAACCGGCGCTCGAAGAGATATTGATGATATGTCCGCCCGCCGCCACCGCTCCCTTCAAGAGCTCGGTGAAATTCGCGGTACCAATAAGATTGACCGCAAGCGTGTCGCGCAGGAGCTCGGGCTTGAGACTCGTCTCCGCTTCATCGAGCAGGACGCCAGCGTTATTGATCAAGATGTCGACGGGCTGAGCCACAGCGATAATAGCCATCGCCGCCTCGGCAATACTCGCAGACGAGCGCAGGTCGAGCTTGAAGAGCGTGAGCTCGGGGTGCGTGTAGTCGGCGGTGCCGGTCATGCTCGTCCCAAACACGTGGAATCCTTCAGCCAAAAATTTCTCTGCCAACGCTTTGCCAATCCCCCGCCCCACTCCGGTGATGACGACATTTTTCATATATGGTTTTTGCTTAGATAAGCTCCCAACCCTCTGCAAGAAGTAATTCTGCCTTTTTACGGATTAAATCATCCAAAAATGCAAATAATTCAAATAACCTTGCCTCAGGGACGAACGCAACGAACATAGCCGAGCGTCACCTTAGCGTTGCTGCCCGTGTAGCCGCTGTTCAAGTACACGCCCCAGGCGCTAGCCGGAGTACCGTAGTACTCCGTAGACGACCAGAAGTTGTTGCCGGGATTAGGCAGGTTGTTATTTGATCCGTCTATATATGCCTGCATGAGCTGCTTCTGCGATGGCAGGTACCAGTCGTTGTGGCCGGCGAATCCAGCACCGCCATTTGCAGCGTTCAAGGCAGCGCAGACCGCGAGGGAGTTGCCGCCCGTTATGCCGGTGGCTTTGCCGCCCGTGAATACCTCGGTGAATTGATTATCCGTAGTGGAGGAGGTCCTGTCACTCCACCACAAGCCCGTCGCGAGGTCCACCTTGACCGCGCCGCTCACGAGTATCGTCCCCGTAGTGGAGAAGGGAGAGCCGGAGGCGGTAATCCAGGTACTATTCGCACCATTGTAGCGGGCGGTGGTAGTGGTCGCATCGTCCACGTACTCGTACTTCTGGTTCTTGAAGAAGCTCGCGAGGCTCACGACGGCGCTCTTGAGGCCACCGGTCGAGATAACGGTCGCCGCTCGCGTCTCCGGCGCGCTCATCGAGAATGGAGAAATGACAACGATAAGCGACGCAGCCGCGAGCAAGCCTGATATCCAGAATATTTTCTTCATGGAGCATATGATACCGCATCCAAACGGAGCACAAGGCCCGCCAGAAACAAGGGAGGGGACAATTACATGGCCTAGCATTAAAAAATCCGAAGCACGAAATCCGAAAATCGAAACAAATCCGAAGCACGAAAAACAGAAACTAACCCATGCTCTTACGCATAATGGCACTCAAAATAAACATAAGCTCATCTGCCTCACGTTGGAGCAACTTCCGTCTCTCCTCCACTGCAGGAACACTGCCCGCGTCAATCAATTTGAGCCAAAATGCAGACTCCTTGGCCTCCTTCCGTGCAATTTTTATCCGCATGAGAAAGTCCTTCTTGCTCAGAGCCTCGTTCGCCTCTATGTAGTTTGCACCGACCGAGCCAGAAGAGCGAACGAGTTGACTGGTATCTTCCTGATTTGCTACAGAACGAGGTATCGTACGCACGAACAACCGTACGTCTTTCGCGAATGTAAATGTACGCTCTTCTAAGTCGTATCGGGCTGCTTTTTTCGTTTCTGTCATTTTTTATTTGTTTCGTATTTCGAGCTTCGAATTTCGTGCTTATGGCATCAATTCCCAGCCCTCGGCGAGGAGGGCCTCGGCCTTTTTATATTTAATAGTTTGCGTCTCGGTGCCCTTCTTGACCGTGACCACATCGTTCCTGCCGTGGCCGGTCGCGTTGACGATGGGCGCATGCGCAGCGCCAACGGCACTCTCCTTGCCCCCCGCCGGGGACAACGATGCGCTGCCCGCCTTCTCGAGCTGCGCGCGTAGCCGCGCCTCCTCCTGCTTGATGGCCGCGTCCTGCGCGAGGGTGAGATTGGGGAGTGTCTCGCCAAACATGCGCGCGATGCCCTCCTCCATCGCGCGGAAGCGCTGCAAGCCCTCGCGGCGATACTCGATAAGCGGATCGCGCTGGCCGTAGGCGCGCAGCGACACGGAGCGGCGCAAGTACTCCATCGTGTCGAGATGCTCAAGCCAGAAGGTGTCTATGACCTGCAAGATGAGGCGGCGCAGCAACGGTATGAACTGCTCGCCGAGTTCTGCCTGCTTGGCCTCCAGTATAGTACGGAAGTCAGACTTCCCTACCTGGTACGGAAGTCTGACTTCCGTATTTTCGCCACGAAGCAGTGTGCGCGCCTCCTCGACAACCTCCTCGTTTGTGCCGAGCAGGGCGCGGCGACGGCGCGCGTAGATGGAGAGACGCTGGGTGTTCATCACGTCGTCGTAGGCGAGCACCTGCTTGCGCGAATCGAAGTTGAATCCCTCGATACGCTCCTGCGCGCTCTCAAGCGACTTAGTAATCATCCCACTCTCAATCGGCTCGTCCTCGGGGAGGCCGAAGCCGCCCATCACGCGCTTCAGCGTCTCGCTCGCGAAGACGCGCATGAGTTTGTCCTCGAGCGAGACGAAGAACCGCGTCTCGCCCGGGTCGCCCTGGCGGCCGGAACGTCCGCGGAGCTGGTTGTCGATGCGGCGCGCGTCGTGCCGCTCGGTGCCGATGACCGCCAAGCCGCCTTTCTCCACCACGAGCGCGCGAGACTCTACAGTTGCCAGAGCGCCACCAAGCTTGATGTCCACACCGCGGCCCGCGAGGTTGGTCGCGACCGTCACGCGGCCCGGGCGCACCTGCCTCGGCGATGATTTCGCCTTCGCGTTCATGATTCTTGGCGTTCAACACCTCGTGCGGGACGCCCGCAGAATCGAGATAGTGGCTCACGAGCTCGTTGTCCTCGATCGAGACCGTGCCGATGAGCACTGGCTGGCCCTTCTCGTGGAATTGTTTGACCCGCTTGGCCACTGCGCGATACTTCCCGGCCGCAGTCTGGAAGATGAGATCATCAAAGTCTTTTCTCGCCGAGGGCCGGTGCGTCGGGACGACGACCACATCGAGCCCATAGACGGTGAAAAATTCTTCCTCGCTCGAGAGCGCGGTACCGGTCATGCCCGCGACCTTCTCGTACATGCGGAAATAATTTTGGAACGTGACCGAGGCATAGGTGCGTGTCTCTTCTTTTACCAATACGCCTTCTTTTGCTTCAATCGCCTGGTGCAAACCTTCGCTCCAACGGCGACCGGGCTGCATACGGCCCGTGAATTCGTCAACAATCATAATCTCACCATCCTTCACGACGTACTCTTTATCCTTGTGGAAGAGTGCCGCGGCGCGCACCGCGGTCTCGAGGTGATGCGCATATTTGATACCGCCTTCGGTGTAGAGATTTTCCATCCCGAGGGCCTGTTCGGCTTTCTTCATCCCCGCTTCGGTTATCTGGATGGCTTTTTGCTTCTCGTCGACCGTATAATCCTCATCCTTACTAAAACCATGTACGATCTGCGCAAATTGCTGATAGAGATTCCCCAGTCGCCGGCCGGTCCGCTGATGATGAGCGGGGTGCGCGCTTCGTCAATCAAGATTGAGTCAATCTCGTCGACGATGGCATAGGCGTGGCCACGCTGAGAAATCTGTTCGGCGGTGTAGGCAGTGTTGTCGCGCAGATAATCGAACCCGAGCTCGTTGTTGGTCGCGTAGGTGAGGTCTGCCGCATACGCTTCGCGCTTGGTGCAAGGACGCAAAAAATCATAAAAAACTTTGAACGACCCGGCGGCGTCGCGCTCGGCATCTTCTTTCTTCTCGACATGCGAGGCATCGTAGCGATATGCACCACTCGAGGTAATCACGCCGACCGAGAGCCCGAGATAGTCATAGATCTGCCCCATCCATGCGGAGTCACGACGCGCAAGATAATCATTCACCGTCACGATGTGCACCCCCTTCCCCGCAAGCGCAGCGAGGGTGACAGGCAGAGTTGCAACCAAGGTTTTGCCCTCGCCCGTACGCATCTCGGCAATCTTGCCCCGCGCGAGCGCGAGACCGCCGATGAGCTGAACATCGAAAGGGCGCTGGGCGAGGGTGCGGCGCGCCGCCTCACGCACGAGCGCAAACACAAGCGGAATATCGGCTTCGGGAACGCCGTTTCCTGCGCGCGCCTTCAGCTCGGCAACCTTCGCCCGCAGGTCTTCCTGCGAGAGCTTCTCCAGCTCGGCTTCGAGTGCTCCTGCGGCAGAAACGACCGAGGCCGCAGCCTTCAGAAAGGCCGCGGATTGGTTCTTAGAGAAGAAGCGGGACAGCGGGTTGAACATGGTGTGCACTATAACGCAAAACGCTCCCGGAGGGGAGCGTTTTGCGTCTTTGCCGAACTAGCGGCGAGACTTCTTCTTTGCAACCTTCTTTGCGACTTTCTTCGTCTTCTTTGCCTTCTTTGCCATGGTGTTGTGTATGAATGATGGCTGGTATAGTCGACCCGTTTGCGAGAAAAAATATCACGCAAACGTTTCTGCTCTGTATTATCACTCGCGCGAAAAAAATATGCGCGAATTATTTCTCGATGTGTGGATAACTCGCACACCCAATTGCGCATTGCTTCTAGTGTGTCTTCGCTAAATTTTTACCACAATCAATAAATTCGATAACAATAATATTTCTCCATCGCTTCCGTGGAAGCAAAAGACACGATGCGCAGTTGGGTGTGCGAGATAACTTTATTCAGTTCCTATGCTCAATTCAATGCGCGCCAATAGCTGGCGTCGGGCTTGTCCTCGTAATTTCAACCTGTGCTCACGCGTACGAGCGTCTGTCTCGTTCCTATACGCCTCGTAATACACCAAAGCAAAAGGCCTTCGAAAGGAAGTTGAAAAAGATTTACCTTGTTGATGTTCGCTAATCCTGCGACGGAGATTGTTGGTCGAACCTATATACAATTCTTGATCTTTATCGCTCTTGAGTACGTATAGATAGAACATACGGTGGAGCGAGCGTGATGTGCTCGCGGACGATCATGGCTACTTCCCTGCCCTAATCTGCGCGAGTGCGGCGGCGGCATCCTGCGCGGCGTCTGGATATTTTTTCACCACATTTTGCACGGCAGTAATGGCATCTGCTTTGTCGCCCGCAACGTAGTATGCCGCCGCGAGGCCGAAGAGCGTCTGCTCGCTCGCGTCGGGTGCGCTCGCGCGCAACTGCCAGAGTCGGATGAGGCGCGACCAATCTTTGGTCTGGTAGTACGCAAGTGCGAGCATCTGGTTGTCGAGAGTCGTCGTGGCGAATGTTTTTAGCAGTAACGCATCACCAGCGGCGGTATCGCCCGCCGCGTAGTCGCCGGCGGCGGCATCAGTGGCCAGATCAGTAAACTGCGGGCCGAGCTCGTACGCACGATTGAAGTCCGCCTGAGCCGCCTTGGCCTCGCCGAGATCCAATTCGATGCCGGCCGCCTGCAGGATCAAGTCCTCTTTTTGAGGTGAAAGTGCTTCGGCCGCTTGGACCTCGCGCAAGGCACTTTGCTCGTCACCGGCCGCGCGATACGCGAAGGCAAGCTCGAGATGTTCGCGTGTATCGAGCGGATGCCAGGCGACCTGCTTACTCATTTCTGAAACCGCAAAAGAAGTGAACGACTGCTTAACCTGGTCGCTCACGGACTGACTCTGGGAAACCCCACCCGCAAAGGAGACGAGTTGTTCGCGGATTTCCTGTTCGGCGAAAGCCGGATGTTGAAGCACATCCTGGAAGATTGCGAGGTTCCCTGCCGGACCGTTTTGCGCAGGAGATATCGCCGAGATGAGTTCGCTCGCGACCGCCATGCCCGGAATATTCACCGACCAGATGAGTCCGACTGCAACAGCCGCCGCGATGGGGAGCGCGTAGGTGAGGCCGCTTGAGGGCTCGATCTCGGGATACTTTTCTAGAACATCGAAGGGACGCGCGACTTGTGAATCAATCAGCGCGAGCAGTGCGAAGAAGTACACATACGAATAGAGGTTGTCGAAGACGAAGAGATTGTGGCAGGCGTAGCCAACAAATGCGGCCGTGAGCAAGATACGTTCCGCGCGCGAGAGTTCTGAATTCTTCCAGAGCGTGAGGATTGCGATGGCGAAGAGTGAGACGTAGAGCAGGAACGCCGGGAATCCACCCGCCACGAGCCAATCGATGAAGGCGTTGTGTGCGCGATCGAACCACGATTCCTGCGCGTAGAGCGATGGGTCGTAGTATTTGTTAAACACATAATTAAATCCTTCTTGGCCATAGCCAGTGACCGGGCGCGCGAGCACACCCTCCCATGCCATGTGCCAGAGCGTGAAGCGCGTCTGGCCATCTGCCACGTTGATGGAGGTGATGCGATTCAGTACATCATTATTCTGGACGACGGGACTATTCCGGACTGCGTAGAATCCGCCCGCCACAATCAAGAAGAGTACGCACGCTCCCAAGGCGAGGTTACGCGTGCGCTTGCTCCCGGTCAGTGCGGCAAGGAGCGCCGCGAGCAGGAGCCCGCCCGTCAGCCCAATGATGGTGCCGCGCGTCTCGGTCATGAAAATCAGCACTCCTTCAAGCACCGCGAGTGCAATCAGCCCCCACTTGAGCCATGCGCGTTTCTCGGCCTGTCCCGCCGATGGCGGGGTAAACGCGAGCCAGAGCGCGATGAAGGTATTGAAGAGGAAATAGATTGCCAGATAGGCGGAGTTGCCCATCGTTGCGTCAATGCGATTCGAGCCTTGATGGATGGCGAACACGCCCCCGAGCTGGAAGAACGAGTAAAGCACCATAATCACCGAGACGCCGAGCGAGACGAAGAACCAATTCCGCCATTGTTTCTCTACCCGCAGTACCGCACCCGCCGCGAGGAAGAAGCCGAAGAGATGGATGAACAGAATCCAACCCTCCATGCGTTCGAAGTTGCTGAAGAACGCTTTTGCCACATTAATCGCAAAAAAATCTGCGACGAACATCCACGCAATGAAGGCCAGTACGACCGCACCGACCCAGGAGAAGCGCGGACGATATTCCCTATCGAGGAGTGCAAGCACCGCCCAGGCGCATACCGCGACTTCGACCAGTATGCGGAAGAAGAATGCCTTCCCGGTGATGAAGGGGAAGAAGAATTGATTGGCGACAATGAGGGGCGCGAGCGGGATAAGGAAGAGTGCGCCTAGGGCGACCCAGCGCGCAATCGTTTTGGCAGTGTTTGTAGCGGGTGACATGGGCGCCATCATACCATGTGCCTAGTGCACTCTCCGCACGATATACGCGTCGCCGAGTTGGCGAGAAGAGAGGAATACAGGGAGGTCATTCACCTCCTGTGGCGAAACGCCGCACGCGTCGAGATGGACCGAGAAGCACGTTCCGGCACCGGTCTCGGCCGCGCTGCAGAGATTTGTACAGTCAGTCGTGATGAGCCACACCGCGTCGGTGGTGGTGCTGAAACGCGCGATGGCCGCCGCCTCGTCTGCCGAACTGGTCGTAACGATGGTCAGAGGGCGGAAGGCGACCTGTGCGCGCACGGCATCTAGGTGCTGGAGCAAGAATTGAAAACGAGTGAAGTCAGAACGATCACCGAGAAGCGGGAGTGAGTCGGCGTTGGTGGGCAGGGCCAGCCGCACTGCCGATGAATCCTGGATGAAGACCGTATTCGAAGTGTTGTACTGCGTGGAAAGTATGCCGAGCAAAATGGTCTCGGAGGAGGGGCGCCAGTAGAGCGCGATGGCATGGATATTGATGATGCAGAACAAGATGATGCTCACGCCGAGTGCAAGCTTGGTAAAAAATATATCGAATTCGGCGAGCAGGAGCACAATCGAGAACGAGCACGCCATCGTCAGCAGGATGCCGTACCGTGGCGCGCCACTGAATCCAATCAGCACATGGAAGAATAGATAGACCGCGAGCGGATTCAGCAGGGCGATACCAACCAGCATTCGCCGATGCCAATCAACGAAGAAGTTTTTCTGGTAGAAAAAGAGGAAAGCGATGGTCGCGACGAGAACGAGATAGAGCACGACCAACGGTTGACCCGTCACTGCATACACGAGAGGGTCGTAGAGTCGGCCAATCCAATCAATATGATTAGTACCGGTCTTCGCCGAGAGGTCGTAGAACGAGGCGATGCCGTTGACGAATGCCGCGCGATAGAAGAATGAGAGTTGGGCGAGCACCGCGAGAGCGACGAGATACCAATATTTCTTCAGATACTGGAGGATATCGCTGAACCTAATGTGCTCAAGAAGCAGAGCGTAGAGCGCAAGAAGGAAGATAGAAAAAACGCCGAAATAATTCTGCAAGAACACGAGCACGCCGCTCCAGACGAGGAGCGCGACGTACGTTCCCTTCTCCACAAACGCACTCGTATAGTGACGCAGATAGTATTCTTGCGCGAGGAAGAACGCGCCCATCACCGCGACAGTGAGTATATAGATCGTCCAGACCTTCGCCGTGTGCAGGAACTCGATGCAGAACACCGTGCTCAAGAGCAAAAAGAGGAAGAGCGCGAGCGAGAGAGCAAGTGGCCGCGGAATTGATTTCTTACGGAAGAACCACACGCACCACGCGAGTGCGCCGAGCCCCAGGATGCCATTCACGAGTCGCAAGAGAGAGAGGAGGTCGCCCGTGTGCAGAGCGACCCAGACCTCCGTCGCGACGCGTGAACCGTGTTCGGCGATGAAGATGACGGCCACCACCGGAACCAGCACCACGGTATCCAGATAGATTTGCGGGCCGCCGTAATAACTTCCCGAGTGCGAGAACTCGAACCCAGGGAGTGTTCCCTTCTCGATAGCCGAGAGCGAGCTGGTGAGGAAATAACTTTCGTCCTGGATGATGTCGGGATTATTACCAAAAGGGTTCGGCGAAAGAATGCCGATGGCAAGGAAAATGAAAAAAGCGAGGAAGCCAATCTGTATGAGAAGACTCCGACTCATGCCGCGAGTATACCGTCTTTTTATAGTAGACTGAAATCCATGCGTCGCCCCTTGCTCTGGCTGATTGCCCTCGATGGTGCAGTGATTCTACTCACCGTTTTTGTATTCAGCATTGCCAGAATCGATGCCGCTTCGTACATAGATCAAATCACTGCTCTGCGGCACCTCTCGCTCTCCTCACCCGACCAGTGGGCGGCTCTGCGCGCCTTCAAACCGCTGTACGCCGTCGTGGGGCTCGCGCTCTCCTTCCTCTCGCCCGAGAGCGTCCTCCTCTTCCTCAATGGGCTTTTCCTCATTGGACTTTCTTTCACGAGTTATTTCTTCCTCCGCGAGATTGGATTCGACGAGCGCATGACCTTCCTCGGGAGCTTCTGGATTACCGTCGGATATCCGGTACTCGGGATGGCTTTCGCCTACGGCACCGATGCCTCCGGATGGTTCTTCGCGACCGCGACCATGCTCGCAGTGCTCGTCGCCGTGCGCACCGAGAATAATCGTCTCTTGCTCCTCGCTTCGCTCATCGGATTTCTTGGCGCGGCGAGCAAAGAGACCGGCGTTGTCGGGCTCCTTTTCGGTGGTGTGTATCTGCTCTTGCACTACCCGGAATGGGGATTCGTGAAGACGGCGCGAAGAATTCTTTTCATCTCGATTCCTTTCCTCATTGCCGAATCCATCCTCTTCATCGCCATCCACTTCTCCGGCCTACCCACTTTTCTCGGCTGGTTTGCACTCAACCAGCATCTCTACCAGAACGTGCATACACTGAAGTTCTTCCTCGGCGCGGAATTCGCCACCTTTAACATCTTGTGGATTCCGGTGCTTGTCGGTTGTTGGGTTCTCTTGCGATATCGTGCTGAAATCGCGCGCGAACGCTGGCTCCTGTTCGTCGCACTCGCGATTTCTGCACTGCCGGTCATCGAGTGGCCCTTCTTCACCGACCGTATTCTCTACAGTCAGTTTTTTATTATCGTGCCGCTCGCGCTCATCGGCGCTGAGTGGCTCCTCGCGCACGCACACCGCTGGCGCACATGGCTCTGGGTTGCACTCTTCGTGCTTCCGTTTCTCGCGAGCGCCCTCTTCGTCCACATTGGCGGGCACGACGGGCTCTACGCCTTCCTCCATAGGCTGAGGTAACGTGCACGTTGGCTGGGCGGTTATAGGCTAGTATAGTAGGGCAACCGCAATGAAAGAACGGCTTATCTCCTTCCTGCGCTCGACGGAGCGCTATACCAAGACCGATATGGTCTATTTAACGACCAGCGGCTTCTGGGTCACCGCGGGACAGTTCGCCGCCAGCGCCTCCTCCCTCCTCCTCGTTATCCTCTTCGCGAACTTCCTCTCGCCCGCGGTGTATGGCACGTACGATTACGTCCTCGCCGTCATTAGCATCCTGACCTTGACAACACTCTCGGGCATCAACACCACCCTCGGGCCCGGCGTAGCGCGCGGTAGCGAAGGCTCGTTCCTTATCGCTCTGCGGGAGAAGATGCGCTGGGGACTTCTGGGTCTCGGTGGCGGCCTCCTCGTGGCAGGTTATTACTTCCTCCAAGGGAACAGCGTACTCGCGTGGGCGCTCGTCCTCGCGGCACTTTTCGTGCCCATCATGGATCCGTTCTCA
This sequence comes from Candidatus Kaiserbacteria bacterium, assembly GCA_963813065.1. Lineage (GTDB taxonomy): Bacteria > Patescibacteriota > Minisyncoccia > Phycocordibacterales > Phycocordibacteraceae > C7867-001. The sequence continues at coordinate 101,047 of CAWEXP010000010.1, read as the reverse complement.
CTTTTCCAGACCTTCCTCCAGGGCAAGAAAGATTTTCGCGCGTCCACAGTCTATTTCGTCGTTGGACAACTCTTCAGCACCGTGGTCGTGGCCGCGGCCGTGGTGCTCACCCACAATCTCTATGTCCTGCTCCTCGCCTATTTCGGCTCGTGGACCTTGGCACGCTACGTCGCGCATCGCGTGACGCTCCGTCGCTATTCGCCCAATACGACTCACGATCCACGCATCATCTCTTATGGCCGCCACCTCACCTTCGCGGGCCTTTTGAATACCATCATTAAATATGTTGACGACCTGTTCATCTTCCACTTCCTCGGGCCCATACCCGTCGCGGTCTACAATCTCGCGACCGGCCCACTCGACCAGATCCGCGCGTGGGCAAAAAATATCGTGCCTATCGCCGTCCCCAAGCTCTCGCACCGGACCATATTCGAAATCAATACTCAAATATACGGGCGACTCTTCCTTCTTTTCGTCATCGGGCTCGTCACAGCGACCGCGTATGCGCTCCTCGCGCCTTACGTCTTCACCTTCGTCTTCCCCAAGTATCACGCCGCTATCACGGTCACGCAGTTCTATGCGTTCACCCTCGCATTCATCCTCCCTGGCAACTTCCTCGGCGCCGCGATGCAGTCCAAGGTTCACCTCATGCCGAAGTCCTGGATCTATTGGGGTACCATTCCGCCACTCTCCCTAGTCGCCTCGCTCGTTATCCTGATACCGCTCTACGGCCTTGCGGGCGTCGTGATGAGTCTCTATCTCCAGCTCACTATCTCGACGACCATCGGCATTATCCAGTGGGAAATGCTTACCGCACGCGAAAGAGCGCAAACGTAACTTTCGCTTTCCGTAAATGCGATACTATGTCCCCATGAAGGAAAAAGAGACGCCATTGATCCTGCCTATCTCTGCGGTCGTTGTTGGACGCAACGAAGGACATTTGCTCCCCAACTGTCTCGATTCTCTGGACTTTTGCAAAGAGAAAATCTATATCGATCTCGAATCCTCGGATAATTCGGTCGCTATTGCCCGTGCGCATGGCGCGATCGTCCTATCGCATGCGCCAGTCGAGATTGGAGAAATGGTGGCGCAGTTCGGCGTCGACCATGCATCACAGAAATGGATCCTCTTTCTTGACCCCGACGAGCGCGTCATGCCCGAACTCATTCCTGACTTGGTAGCGCGGATGCGCGACGATGTCGCGCTTATCAGTGTGCCATGCCTCTTCCACGTCGGCGGCCGCGCCCTGCGCGGCACGGTCTGGGGTAGTCGAGCGCGGCCGCTCCTCATGCATCGTGACCGTGCGATCCGACGGCCGGTGGTACATGGTGGCTATGACATACAGGCCCCTTACAAAATCGAGACGACTCACCGAAAGGACAAGAACTATGTCGAACATTTGTGGCTTTCAGGTGTGAAAGATTTTGTGCCGAAGCATCGGCGGTATGCCGCGCTGGAGGGACCAAAACGATATGAGCGTAGCGAGCGCGCGAGCTGGAAGAGTTTCCTCTACCGCCCACTCGCGGCCTTCTGGGAATGTTTCGTCACAAAAAAGGGTTACGTCGACGGATCCCTCGGATTGGAAATGAGTCTGCTCTACGGCTGGTATACGTTCGAATGTTATCGCTCGCTCTGGAAATATCAACAAAACCGCGTATGAAGTTCAGCATCGTCACCCCCTCGCTCAATCAAGGCCGATATATCCGGCAGACCATCGAGAGCGTGCTCGCCCAGCAGGGCGATTTCAAGGTGGAGTACTTCGTGGTCGATGGCGGCTCAACCGACGAGACCGTTGCGATATTAGATGAATATCAGAATCAGGGACGACTCCGCTGGTGGAAGCAAAGCGGCAAGGGCCAGTCGCAGGCGATCAACGAGGGGTTCGCCCGCGCGACCGGCGATATCTTCGCATGGATTAATTCTGACGATTATTACGCGCCGGGCGCATTCGCCACCGTTGCCCGCGCGCACCACGAGCACCCTGCAATTGATCTCTTCTGCGGGCAGTGCTATTTCGAAAATGAATCGACGCACACCACCGACCTGCGCATCCCCGAGGAACCGACGCTCGAAAATGTTACTGTGCGCGGGCATCGGCTCTACCAGCCGGCCACTTTTTTTACCAAGCGCATCATCGCCCAGGTCGGCCCGCTCGATGAGCATCTCCATTACGTCATGGACTACGAGCTCTGGGTGCGCATCCTCCGCCAAGCGCACGCCCTGCGCATCCCCTCCCCGCTCGCGACCTTCCGCATCTGGGGCGAATCGAAAACGAGCACCGCGCGCGAAAAGTTTGTCGCCGAATGGCGCACGGTCCAGAAGAACTATGGTTTATCACCGATTAATCCGAAAGATATCTGGCGCCTAACTGCCCACTTCCCGTTCTCATATTCGCGCGCCTATTTCCCACGATTACACGCCGCGCTCAAACAAATATTGTATCGAATTATTACCTTTTGTTCCGGCACACGGCGTTAAGACAATCGTGGCCTTCAGGTCGATACGCGTCGCCCCGGGTATCTCGGTAGCATTCGACCACCTCGAATCCTGACTGCTGGAGCAGATCGGTGAGAGTTTCGACATTGAAGAATGCGACGTGCTGGATCCCATCGTCATAGGCATGCTCGTACGGCAGAACGATAAGGAAAAAAGCGCCGGGCTTGAGCACGCGCTGCAGCTCCTTGAACACAGCAGGACGATTTGCTGGATAGATGTGCTCTAACACATGGAACATAATGGCGCCATCAAAGTAATCGTCTGGAACCTCGATATGGTCCAACATACTTTTGACGAAATGGACTTTACGCTTCACCTCCTCCGGTTCTCCGCAGTCTCTTAGAAGCTTCTCTGCCGTCCGTATCGCCTTGGCGTTTAGATCGAAACCGATGATGGTTTCGACATTTTGATTCCGTGCCGCGAGAATGGTGCCGGTCCCGTGATTACACCCAAAATCCGCAACGACTCCCCGCAACTGGGGCGCGTACTGCTTTAGGACGGTATAGCTAATATGTTTCTCCCACCACGCCAGATTCACATTACGAGAGACGTAGTCCTCTTTGAGGGAGTAGCGGTATCTCTCTGGTAGGACTCCCAGCGCCAACAGAGCTCGAAGCACTGCATTCTTCGCCGCCCGTCGTGACCATCGAAGGAAAAAAACTATCTTGCATTTAATCTTTTCAATCAATTTAGCGACATTCATTGGTTGGTACTATATCATCATTGACCCAAGTGCGCCGCCAGTGAATGTTCTTCTATCCTTTTTATGAACCGGGCTGGATTCCCGGCGTAAATGGAGTCGGCTGGAATATCCGTAGTCACAACAGAGCCTGCCCCAACAATTGAGCGGTCACCAATGATAACGCCTTTTAGGATAAGTGAATTGGCACCAATCCATATATCGTTTCCAATCGTTACTGGCAGAGCGGCAATTTCTGATTCGTTGTTTACCGTTCGTAAATGAGCGTTGAGCGGATGAAAATCATTGTCGTAGATACACACGTTTACGCCGCAACTAACACGATCACCAATCAAAATGGCTTTGGCCGCCACAATCGTCACTCCTGAAAATCCTCCATCGGAACCAATTCGTATCGTGGCGTTCTTCCTCGTGGTAGCCACGATGCACGGATGATTTATACCTGCCACGTTATATTCGAACTTTGATACCAAATGGGTCGAATCACCAATGGCAATTCGCGATCCTTCCGCCTGTCGTATCCAAGGTCTGCCCGTAATGTGAACTTTTGTCAAATCAATGCCGTATGCTTGGCGTATTTTGCTTTTATACAGCTGGGCGGGGATCCTCCCGATTATTCCAGATATTTTATAAAAAAGTGTCATGCATGCTCATTACATATACTGCGCAAATATTCTCTGAACATGTGCGCTATGATATCACTTTCCGTGGCGCTTGACTCTATCCTGAGCAATATGCGTTATCCGCACAATTGATAAAAGAAATTATCGGGGTTCCCTACTATTAGTTGTGGCCTCGGATACAATATTGAGCATCTCCTTGGCGCGCTCGTCCCAACTCTGTCCGCGCACCTTCTTGAAAGCCTCAGTAGCCAATCGGTCGCGGAGTGTGGGATCGCCCGCGAGTCGCTGGAATGCGTCTGCGACCGCGCCAATGTTGGTCGGATCGACAAATACCGCGCTGTCGTCATCGAGAATGGCGCGCATCGTCGGGAAGTCAGAGACGATGATTGGCTTCTCGGCGGCCATATATTCGAAAAGCTTCATAGGCGATGTCTCCTCGACGAAAAAATGCTCCGGTGGCGGGAGATAGAAAACAATGTCCATCGCACACAGATATTGCACGACCTTCTGCCGATCATGGACAAATGGGATGAAGCGCACGCGCTCCGTGATACCGAGCCTCTCCGCCTCTGCTCGCGCAGAGGCAATCTCTTCATTAGTACCGCCAATCAGGCACAACTCTGACCCGTGGAGCTCCGCGCGCGCGAATGCGTTGAGGCTGGTCGTGATGCCTTTATTCGCGCCAAGTGCCGTAAAGCGCCCAACATAGCCAATCAGGAGTTTGTCTGCCGGAAGTCTTAATGTCTGCCGCAGGGCAGTTTTCTTATGACGGAAAGAATCGTACTCGGATACATCAACGACGACTGGCATCAGGAACATGGGCACTTTCGATCCAAATTCTTTTTGCGCGATATTCATTGTCTTGTCCGAGACGAATATGAGTGCGTCCGCATTCCGACATACATAAGGATCGGATGCGGGACAGTGTAGCCCGTGACATTCAAAAATAACCCTGAGAGGAAAAACTATGCGCCAGAAGAGCGCTATATGTGCGACCTTACTGTCTTGCGTAACGACGACTGCATCACGCCACTTGCGATGCGTGGCAAGGAACCATCCGAGCCAGAGGAAAAGCCATACCGAGAGCAGACGGTACCGACGAAGTGGCCATTGGCGGGGATTGGTTTCGATATACGGAACACCGGTGAAAATCGCGGTATCCCGAGTGAAATTGATAACATACAGAAAATCCGGCACTAATTTGGCGAATCCTTGGGCCATAAGAAGCCCGTGACGAAAAAGCGCCGGCATAGCCGGGTAATTAAAAGACGAAAGGAGCAGGAGCTTTCTTGGCATCATCGCCATACTACCATTACAAACCGTCCTGGGGCACTTTCCGACATATCACAATCTCGGTCGAGGCAGAGTGCGTGCTGAAACGGGTCAAGAAGTATTCGAGCGGAAAGAGCACCGCACCAAGGAGCCAACCGAGTGCCGATGCACGCTGGAGGATACCGCGACAGAAGCGCCACCACACCGTGTCGCCATATTTAACCGGCGTATTCATCAGCACGAACATTGGTCGACGTTCTACAATCTCGAGACCGGCAGAATGGAGTGCGTGAGTAATCTCTGCATCCGACCGAGAAATATGATGCGCCACCTCCACACGCGTGTGCGGAAAATTATCAGAAAAAACAAATCGACCGTGTGGCGCCAGCGCCGCAGAAATATTTTTCAGTGCCGCTTTATACTTTGCCTCGTCTACAATGTGGAAAAGTACGTCCATCGCTGTAATGAGATCGTAGGTGCCCGCGAGGCCATCGGCGACATCACCTTGGACAAAAGACGCTTGCGGAAATGCGCGGGCGAGTTGCTCGACAGCAAATGGCGAGATATCGACGCCCGTCACGCGATACCCTTTCTTTAATAATTCCGTGACATAGAAGCCGGTGCCTGGGCCAATGTCGCATGCGCGGCCGCTGGCGAATGGCAATGACTGCAACGTACGACGGAAGACAACTCGGCGTACGCAATACATCCAATAATTGAATCCGGCCCCGAGCGAGAGATAGCCGACGCCTTTGATACTCCAGTCGCGCGAGAGCCGCTTGTCCAAAAAAGCTTTAGTGTCCATGGATGAAATCGAGTATGCGTTGTGCTCGCGCGTTCCACGAATACTGCGCCACGCGCGCGCGGGCACGTTCACCAATACCTTCCTCCCCGAGGGCGCGCTGTATGCCCGCAGAAAGCGCGACCGGATCGTCGGCAGGGACCAGTACGGCCTCGCGCTCGCTGACGAGCTCGCGCACACTCGGCAGATCAGAGGCGACGATGGGCTTGCCTGCGGCCATGTAGGCGAGCAATTTGAGGGGCGAGGTGAAGGAGACCGAGATGAGGTCGTGGCCGGTGTTGGGCAAGACCAGCACGTCACCGGCAGAGAGATTGCTCGGTAATTCGCGATACGGTCGCTCACCGAGGAAGATGACGCTCGGATACTTCTCCCGCAGTGGCGCGAGCTGCGCCACCGACCCCCCAATAATCACGACACGCAGATTCGACGGCAATAGTAATGACGCCGCGAGCAGAGTGTCGGTCCCCTTCCAGCCGCCGAGTGCGCCTACATACAGAACCAATGTTCGATCCGTCGGGAGCCCGAGTCGGCGCCGCGCCACCTCACGCGACTCATTATTCTTAAAAGCCTCGAGGTCAACGCCGTTCGGTAGGGCGACCATTTTCTCTTCAGCAACGCCACGCGCGACATAGAACTCTTTTTGCGCACGCGTCACCACCACCATGTGCTCCGCGCGACGCGCGACGAAGCGAGCAAAACGATTCCATGCACCATCGTGCGATTCCCAGACGACACGTTTGGCGCCGAAGAGGAGCGCAAAGAAAAGTATGTGTTCGTCACGTCCGTACACCACCTCAGTCTCGTGCGCGCGGGCATAACGCCCGGCCGCGATACCGAAAAACAGAATCTGCAGAATGAAACCGAAACGTCCAAAACTCCGCACCATATCCGGCGTCGGCAAAACGGTGATGCGGAAATTCTTTTGTATGCCGTAGTAGGTGAAGGGATCTTCGGTAATTGGCGTCCAGCGCCGCGGCACCACGAGCTCCACATCGACACCGAGTGCGGCAAAAGCCTCACAGGCTTTTGCAATCTGCGCGCCATGCGCTTTCTCGGTCGGCATGCGGACATTGGCGAGGTAGAGCATCTTCATACCTTGAGTAGTGCCCGCTCGCGTGCGCGTTCCGGGGCATAATGCCACGAGACATCGGCACCGCTCGCCTGCCACGCCACGAGCTCTCCAGGCAGCGCACTCCCTGGATGGAGCAAGATTTCTGTAGCGCCCGGTGGGAGACGTGTTATCGCAGACATACCGGCAGTAAGCCCAGCGGACGTAACGTGACCAGCGCAGAGCTCGCCGAGAAAATAATCGTTGGTGGTGATTCCACGCGCACGGGCGCTCCGCTTGTTCCGCCCCGCGACCAGCGCGAGCACGATACGGCCAATACCGTGTTTGGAAATATGTGCAAAAGGCGCGCCTGGAACGAGATAGGAAGGTTCGTACGTTAATCGTACCCGCTTCAAACCAGGGAGCGCGATGAGTGCCTCCCAGACAAACGGAATCATGTGCACGTGCTGGTGGCCGTTGGCCCGCGTCACCTCTTCACCAAACGCGTCGCGAAGAGCCGCCGCCTGCGCGTCAATTTCGCGTGCCACTTGCGCGCGCAGTGCCGCGCGCGTTGCGCGCGAGGCGAAAAAGAATGCGAGCCAGAGTCCCATGACCGAATAGTTGAAATACCCGCGCTCGTCGACCAGGAGCGGAATCTCGCTCACGGGTGCGAGCGGCTTCCCTTCCGTCAGATTGAGATGTAAGGCGAGTTTGAGATGAGTGCGACGACTCGCATATTTCTCGGCGGCATCGACAAGCGCGTCACCGTTTACGATGACACTCACTTCCTGCACGGCGCCGCAGTCGACCGTCTCGAGGATCGAATCATTGATCCCTTTCGAGAGACCGTAGTCGTCAGCGGTAACCAAGGGCGGCATTTTTTATTCGTGCCTCGCGTGCATGCGCGGAGAACTGCGGAGCACGTAGAGCGGCCGACGCACGACCTCTTCTTGGATGGCGCCGATGTAGACTGCGACGAGCCCGATGCAGGAGAGAATGATGCCGGTAAGGAAGAGGGTGAGAATGGCGAGCATCGAAGCGCCCGATGCGGCAATCTGGAGCGGATCGCCCAGGAGGAATTGTTCGACGATAATGAAAAGTCCGAACACACCGGCGAAAAGCGTAATTGGTACGCCGATGTAGCCGGCGAGCAAGAGCGGCAGGCGGCTGTGCCCGACGATGCCCGAGGCGGCCAACGAGATGAGCTTAGGGTAGTTGTAGCGATTCTCGCCCTCGCGCTCTGCCGCGACGAAGGGCACGTACGCACGATGGAAACCGAGCCAATCGATGAGCGATCGTGTGATGCGGCGATGCTCCGAGAGCTGGAGGAAGGCATCGGCGACCGTACGGTCGATGAGGCGGAAGTCGGTCGCGCGCGGTGGCGACTTGGTATCGCCGATGGCATTCATCAGCGCAGAGAACGTGCGCGAACCGAGGCGACGGAAGAGTCCTTCTTTCTTGCGCGGCGCGCGGACACCAATCACCACTTCTGCGCCCGCCTCCCACGCACGGACGAACTCGGGAATATATTCCGGCGGATGTTGGAGATCGGCGTCAATGAGGATTATGGCGTCGCCTCGTGCCGCGGCAATACCGGCCGAGGTCGCAGCCTCTTTGCCGAAGTTGCGCGAGAACTCGAGATGAGCAATGTGCGAATCTTCCGTTGCGAGTGTAGCGATAACTGCCGAGGTATTGTCCGTACTCCCATCATCCACAATCACAAATTCGTACGAGAGGCCGAGCGGCGCAAGCGCGGCGACGACGCGGCGATGTAGTTCGCCGAGATTCGAGGCTTCGTTGTAGGCGGGCACGACAATGGAGATTTTTTTCATGGCTTTTTTTGTAATATCTCGTAACGATTCACCACTTCAAAAGGTCGATATGCAGAGAAGAGTCCCGGGTACTTGGCCGCCGTTCCTGCGCCAGTGACCACATAGGTCGCCGTGCCCTTCGTGAGCTCGGCGAGCTCTTCTGCGCCAATCAGCTGGTCCGGGTGCGGCGCGATGTACTGATAGTAATTATCATTCGGCAAGAGAATCGGTACTTCCGGCGCATCATAGATGAAGAAGCTCGATCCTGCCGGAAGCGCGTGGAGCGCCGCGCCCACAATCTCGGTGCGCGTGCTCTGATAGTAGCCCGCAACATACGACGAATGCACGAGCTGATAGAGCTGAATAAGAATCAGTAGACTCATGCCGACAGTAATCAGACAACGGAACGGCTTGAGCACAGAAAATCGCTCCGTGAACGCAGCCGAGATCGTCTCGAGCGAAGATGGTAAAAACACAAGCGCGAGTGTCATCGCGGGGAAAAAGTAGCGATACCAACCATCGAGACGCAGATAGGAAAGTAAAGTGAGGATTGAGAACCAGAATGCTGTGAGCTCGGCGAGCAAGAGTCGCACTCCGTCACGCTGGCGTACGACGATGGCAGAGCCCCATACCACGAAAAGCGCGAGCGCGTAGATCGGTGTGCTCTGAGTGAAGAATTGGCGAAAATTGGTCCAGGCGAGTGCGGCGAGATTGGTGGTTTCGTATGGATTCAAGTAATACGAAAGCCGAGCGAAACCTTCGCCACCAAACTGCAGATGCACCCAGAGTGTGATGCAAACCAGTGCGATGCCCGCACTCAGCGCCATGCCGGCCCAGCGGATCGGCGTCGAACGGACGCGGAGCAGGAAAACCACGAAGAGCGCGGGCAAGAGCAGTATGAAAATAAGTTTCGTTACGACGCAAAGACCCGCGAAGAGACCGACGGCCGCATACGCACGCAAGTCACGATATGCACTCCGCTCGAGCCAGAGGAGCGAGAGCAAGGCCAGCGCGAGGAAGAAGAGTCCCGGCACTTCGCCGATGACGCTCTTGCCGTTGCCATAGAGGAGCGGAAAGGTCGCGAGCAAAAGTGCCGACCACCCGGCAACTCGCGCGCCGTAGAGCAGATAGATGAGCGCGTAGGCCGCGATGCAAAATCCGAGTATCGAAATGACACCGATGCTCCGTGCCTGTACCACACCGACACCGAAGAGCTTGAAGGCCGCCGCCATCGGCGCGAGCACCGGATAGCCGACCGTAACCGTATCGGTCGGCACAAATGAGCCCGGCGCTATTTGGAGCTCTTGCACGCCGTGTGCCGCGAGATTCATGCTCGTTTGGAAATAGAAACCTTCGTCATACCAAATGCCCGGACTCTCCGAGAGGTGGTAGGTGCTCGCCACCACAACGATGAGGGCGGCAAGAATGGCGAGGCAGGTAGCGAGACGGAACCTCATAGATAGGACGAAATCTAACACAAATTCGCCCCTTCGGCGAGAGAGAGCACGGCATCGACCTGCCGCACTATCGAGAAGCGTTCGAGGCCGAGCGGTGCGGCCAGAGCCATGCGGCGATAGAGCTCGGGGTCGCTGGCGAGCCTCTCTAGTGCTTCAGCAAGTGCCGCTGGGTCGTCGCGGGGGACGATAATGCCTTGCACATCATTCTCGATAAGCTCAGTCGACGCCGGGAAATCTGACAGAACAACGGGTAGCCCGCTCGCGCGTGCCTCGACGATGACCATCCCGAATCCTTCGCGGCGCGAGGGGAGGACCAGCGCGTCAGCCGTGCGCAGGAGTTCGGGCACATCGGTGCGTTCACCGAGAAAGTGCACGCGAACGGTGAGGCCGAGTCGTTCAGTTTGTTTCTTGAGAGCGGTTGCCTCCGGCCCGTCGCCCACGATGCGTAGTGCCACCTGCGGGACTTGCGCCAGTGCGTCGAGGAGTACATCCACGCCTTTATCGCGTATCAGTCGGCCGACAAACATGAACGTGAAGGGGCGTGGCGCATGTTCGGCAGGAGCTGGTGCATACCGAGTAAGATCGATCCCATTCGGGATAACCACGATGCGTACGCTCTGTATGCCGTGCGCGACAAGAGAATCGCGCACCGAACTCGACACCGCGACGACGCGGCTTGAGACGAATTGCAGGAGCCAATCCAAAAAGAATTGCTTCGAAGATTTCTGCGAGTCGTACACACTGTGTTCGAACGCAATTGAACGCACGCCTGCGCAGAACGCCGCGAGCCGCCCAACGGTATTGGCGAACCAGTGATGGGTGAAAAGAATATCGGGCTTGATGTCTCGAAGGGTTCGGATGGTTTGGAGAAAAGAACGCATGTTGCGCATGCGCGCATACGGAATGTAAATCAGGTGGTCAGAAGGAATCCGCAATTCACCCGCGAGCGTGTCCTCGGGATTAATCGGTTCAAAGATAATGAGCCAAACCTCAATCCCCCGCCGGGTGAGCTCGTTGGCTTCATCAACAATGAGCCGTTGGATGCCGCCCACCGTCATGTTCTGGCACATGAGGGCGACGCGCTTCATGGAGAAATGAGGCGCTTGCGCAATTCCTCTGCAAGACGTTTCGAGAATTGGTCGAGTCGCAAATAGTGTGCGTACGCCGCACGCGCCTTTTTCTGCATGTCGATAAAGTGCTCGGGCGAACAGTGTGCATGGAAGTCAGCGAGGATGTCCCCGATGCGGGGCAAGTCGGTATGATCGACGAACACACAGAAATCGCGATAGTTGATTTTATCTTCAAGCGGCAGGACGCAGGCGGTATCGAGGAAGAGCGGAATGCGCCCGAGCGAAAGCGCCTCATAGAAACGCACCGAGGAATTCGCGTCGCCGCGAACGATGAGCGCATAGTCGCTGTCGTGCAAGTTCTCGACGAATTGCCGCCGACTCTCTTCGAAACTGCCTTGCAGAGTCGCCGCGTGTCCCGAGTAGCTCGCGCGCGCGAGGATGTGCGCGTCGACGCGCGGACAGTGCTCGAGCGCCGCGAGTGCGCGCGCGCGGAAATAGAGCCCTTTGTGCTCGGCGCGACGCTTCGGGTCTACAAGTCCGGCGAGCGTGACAGGTAATTCCTTCAGAGCCGTTTTCGCGCGTTGGAGGAATGGCGCGTGCGTCCAACCAGCGAAGCCGACCGATGGTCGTTCGTGTTTCTCGCGCAGTTGCTCCTGCCCGCCGTAGTAGACCTCGAGCAAGTCATCCGCCCAGAACGGTATCGTGACTTCGTTTGGTGTTACCGCATAACGATACTGACTGAGGCGGAGCACGACCGCATTCTGCACAGGCACCGGCCATTCGATATCGCCCGAGGCGTCGACCAGGAGCGGTTTATGCGCCTTCTGGGCATCCGCGGCGATGGCGGCGAACTTCGCCGGGTCTGCCATCATTAATTTGCGGTAGTTGTGCGGCACGAGCACGTAGTCAGCGTCGGCAATCGCATTAATGAGCGTGAAATCATTTTTCGAAAACTGGTACTTCTCCATCAGATCATAGGCATACGCGCGCGAAGATTTATGCGCTACACCCCAGAAGGGATAAAGGAGTGGAATGTGACTGATCGGCGAGCGGTACCAGGGGCCGACGTAGAGCTTGATCGGTTCGGGCGTCATGGTTTGACTGCGGTGAAAATAAATCCGAGCGGATAGCGCGCTCGCACGGCGGGCCGCAGGCAGAGCATGAGCCGATCAAGCACCCAGTAGATTGGGAAGAGGAGAACGCGCAGAGGGCGCGGGATCGAGAGCACGAGATTATTGAAATTCGCGAGAAACGGGCCGCCGCCAACCGTTCGCACGCGGATATGCGCGAAGCCCGCCTCGCCGAGCAATTTCTCGAGCGCCTCGCTCGTGTAGCGGAAATAGTCGTGCGGATCGGGATGATATTGGATAAGGAACGGCACGAAGCCGACGAGCGTACCGCCCGACTTCAGCACGCGATAGATTTCGCCAAGCAAGAAACGATGATTGAACACGTGCTCGAGCACGTTCGCGCAGATGACCGTATCGGCATGCGCCTCGGGAAATGGGAGGGCGTCTTTCTCGAAGTCGATACTGCTCATCGAGCCGTCGACTGCGGTGATGGAGTGTACGTGCTCGTGTTTAAAATATTCGAAATAATCGGGCAAGCGTCCGCCACCCACGTCGAGCACGACGCCGCGCAGGGTCTCGCTCCGGAACCCCTGATTCATCAGGATGCGCAGTACGCTCTGCCCTGCCCAGATTTTTGTAAGTATAGAGGTCATGAGGAAAGTGCGGCCGAGAGCTTGTTCCCGAGGTTGGTGAGGCTCTCCTGGCGCGCCAGCTCCATGCTAGCGCGAACCTGGTTTTCGCGCTCGTCCGCAGGCAGAGCGAGCGCCGCCGAGAAGCGCGCGGCAAGCTCGGGTGCCGTGTCGAAATAGGTCGAGGCGCCAGCGAGCTCGGCGAAGTCTTTACTCGATGAGAGAACCCGACACCCGCAGGCTGTCGCCTCGAAGAGTGTCTTGTCGAACATCCCCGAGGGCGAACAATTAACGAAGATATCGTGTGCGCGGTAGAGAGCGGGCGTTTGTGCATTCGGGATTGCAGGGACAAATGAAATACGATCAGCGAGACCGAGCGATGCAACTTTTTCCTGCAGGTGCTCGTAGTACGCCGCGTCGCGCGGGAGCGGCGAGCCGACCAGGGTTGCGGTGAAGTCTGCGCCGTCGTGGGCGAGCGTTGCCAGAGCATCAATGAGCATTTCCGGACGCTTCGATGGCGACATTCGCGCGAGGAAAAGAATCGAGTGTGGCTTGCGCGCGACATGGTCATCTATTGAGAATATGTTGGTGTCCACGCCGACTGGCATGAGGATAGTTTTTTTATATTTCGCCGTGTACGAATGTTTCGACGTGCAAAAAACCGTGGTGCAAAAACTCGCGGCGACGTCAGTCAACCACGAGCCGGCGTAGTGGTTGCGCCACAAGGAGACTCGTTTTCCCAGACTCACCCACAACCAACCCGCGAGGAGCACATATTCCTGATTCATGTGGACGAACACTGCATCGTACTCGCCGCGCAGTCTCCAAACGAGACTCAAAAATCTCCACGATTCCCGAAAGCGGCGGATGGAGGCACTTCCATATATGGAAGTATTTTGTATTCCCCCGCGCAGAGAGTGCACGCGCACATTTTTGGGAAGGTCTGACCTTCCCGATTTCAAGCAAATGACCTCGATGCGCTCGACATGCTCTGCGAGCTCTTGTATCCACGATACGAAAAATCCGAGTACTGGGTCTTCGCTATCAACGACTTGTGTACAGATGAGTAATTTCATGGCAGTTGAGAAACGCGCGCGAGGTCAGCGGCAATGCGCTCCGGAATATTCCCTACCGCCGAGAGGTGTGCGCGAGCGGCGGCCTCGGCGTGCAGGGGAAGCTCGACCCGTGCTGATGAATCTTCGAGCAGGCCGACGATGCTGAGCGAGAGCGCAGTCGGGTCGGCTACGGGCACCGCAAGCACGTCGCCGTAGCCCTTGAATACCTCGCCTACAATACCGACATCGGTGGTGATAATCGGCACCTTCGCGAGCGCGGCCTCGATAAGCGTCCGGCCATAGCCCTCATACGCACTGGCCTGGATGAATGCCTGTGCGTTCTCGAGGAGGCCCCAGGCGTCTGGCCGATCGCCGAGGAAGAGAACATGATTGCGGAGCCCGAGTTTCCGCGCTCGGCGCTCGAGCCTGGAACGCTCGCGGCCACCGCCCGCGACCACCAGCCCGACCGAGGGATAGTGCGGGACAACGAGCGCGAGCGCAGCGAGAATGTCCTCGACGCGTTTCTCGGGCTCAAGCCGGCCGACGGCCATCAGCGTGAAAGTGAAAGGACGTTGTGGGAGCGGCACCGCTGGCGGTACTTCTTGAGCAACCGCGACCGGGATAACCATTGGCTCTGCAATACGTGTGCCGTAGCGGGCAACGAGCGAGCCCTTGATACGCTCTGAGACGACGCGGATGCCATCTGCCCGCGGCAATACATAATCTGCAAGAGCGCGACGAATACGATTCACCACAATCGGCAGGGCGACCTGCGGACTACGCCAGTTCCCTGTCCGCACGAACCACGGCGAGAGAAAGTCGGTATGGACTTGTAGATAGAGTTTTGCCCGCGAGCCGCGCGTCGCGAGATACGCGGTCGTTCCGAATTCAAAAGGGTCCTGTGCCGCGACAATGGCAATATTCTTTTTGCGCACGATGCGTGGCGCGAGGAGCGTGAGGGCGGGCGCGGCGAGAAAACGCGGTACCCGGACCGGATAGAGATGCAGATTACCATCAATCTGGTGCCGCGAACCACGATACCCGCGCGAGATAATATGGAGCTCGTCGCAGTGCGTAGCATACAAACGCATTCGTGCGCGGCTCGCGCTCATCGCGTCGAAGAGTGTCGGATCGTTGGAAATAAAAAGGATGTTCATACAAAGTTAGGACATCGGATGTCCTAATTCGCGGAGGACATCCGATGTCCGAGAAAGCATCGCCTCTTGCGAGAAACGGCTCGCGGATTCTTTCGCCGTCGCTCCAAGTCGTGCGCGGAGATTGGTGTCCTCGAGAACACGTTTGAACGAGGATACCAGTGCTCCTGTGTCCGCAACAGGAACCAGCAATCCGCTCGCCTCGTCGGTAATCACCTCTGGATTCCCACCGACATTGGTCGCGATGGTCGGCACGCCGAGCGCCTGTGCTTCGATCAAGAGATGTGAGAGGCCCTCATACGAAGAATTGAGAACAAAAATATCCGCGCTCTTGATGGTTGCGAGTGAGTCAGCATGCGAGAGTTGACCGGTGAACAGCGCGCGCCCTGACAACTTTTCTTGTGCGCGTTTTTCGAGTGCGGCACGGTCGGGACCGTCGCCCACGATCGCGAGCGAGGCGTGCGGAATGTGCTCTATGGCATCAATGACGCCATCAATATGTTTCCACGGCACGAGCCGACCGGCCGTCACAACCAGTGGCCGCGGCAACATAGAGACCATTTCCGGCACCTTTCCGATTTCATCTACGGGCACCGCATTATAAATAACCTCGATTTTCTCGGCGAGAATTCCCCATTTCATCACGATTTTTTTCAAATACTCACTTGGAACGATGATTTTGTCTGCTCCGCGTACGACGAGAAATTGAAGTCCGCGCAGAAACCACAGATACGGATTCCAGCGCCACGAAAATCGCGGGAAGTCATCAAGCGTGTCGACAATCCCAAATCGCCGTGTCCCCTGCTCCCAGATGTGGTCGCCGACGATTTTCACCACGAACTTCTTACGTAAAAAAATATTGGCGAAGAGAGCCGGCCAGCCGACGCTGACGGCGTCCAACGCAAGAATAGTGTCCGCATGGCGCGCATGACCAAAGATTTTGAAACAGTAGGCAACCTGCCGTAGCACATTTGGCCAACGGCGCACGTCGCTAAATTTCACCACCTCTACCTCAATGTCCCGCGCAGGCAAGCCCTCGACGAGAGCCTTGGCATAGGTCGCTGGCCCGCCAATCTCGGGCGGGTACAGCGGAGTCGCGAGGACCAGCTTCATTGGTCCATTCTACCGCCCAGCGAGCACACGGTCGAAGAGGGCGCGCATACGCCCCGCGATGAGATCCCAGTCATACTTCTCTATAACCATCTGTTGGGCGGCCTCGGTTACCGCCCGCACCCGCTCCGGTTGGGCGATGATTTCTGCAACCACCTTCGCGATTTGCTCGGGCGAATCTTTGTCTACGGCCCATCCCGTCTCGCCTGGCTTGAGGAAGTCGACAATGCCGCCCTCTTGGGTCGCGATGACCGGCACACCGGCCGCCATCGCCTCGATAAAGGAATTGCCCATGCCCTCAGAGCGCGAAGGGCGAATGAAAATGTCACAAGCGTGCAGAACGCGGGGTAAGTCAGTGTGCGCAATCTGGCCCATGAAATGCACACGATGCGCGACGCCTACGTTTTTCGCCAGCTCTTTCAAAAATGCTTCGTCGGGGCCAATGCCGTAAACGATGAAGTGAATATTCTGCGGCATGAGGGCGAGCGCACGGATAACGTCATCAGTCGCATTCTTGTGTACGAGCCGCGAGGTCGTCACGAGCGCAACGTCCCCCGATGCGAGACCAATCTTGACGCGTTGACTGGAGCGTTCGTCAGCGGTGATTGATTGCGAGAATAACTTCGTATCCACCGCGTTCGGGATTACTTCAATCGGCCCGCGGTATCCGTACTCAATCGCTTTATTCTTAAGATAGGTACTGATGGCGGTAACTACCGTTGTACGGGGGAACGCGAGCCGCCACGAAAGCTCAATCATGCCAGCATTTTTTGCGCGGGCGGCAGGAATGTTTTTTGAGAACAGGAGGAATGGGGACAGAAGGAAGCGCCACAATACTCCACCGCGGCCGAAACGTTTGCCCTGAATATGCTCATCTGAATCTCCTTCTTGCAGGGTCAG
This sequence comes from Candidatus Kaiserbacteria bacterium, assembly GCA_963813065.1. Lineage (GTDB taxonomy): Bacteria > Patescibacteriota > Minisyncoccia > Phycocordibacterales > Phycocordibacteraceae > C7867-001. Next base: position 83,850 of record CAWEXP010000010.1, on the reverse strand, counting down.
GACTATGGGAACTTTTTTCCAAAAATGCAAAATATTGAACGCGTATGCGATGCCGCCCGCATACGTGACCATCATCACCCAAAAAAAATCGTAGTGCTTTTTCTGCACCAATCCGATTGTTTTGAGTAGCCCGAGAATGGGAAGAAATAATTTGCTTGACGCACCGTTCCCGACACGGAACACGCGCACATTCCCGATCTGCTCCTCGCGAGCGTCTTCGCGCCGGAAGCGGAAGGTAATCAGATCGAATGAAATATCCGTAGTTGGTATCCGATCGGTTATCTCCTTAATCGCGACTTCAGCGCCGCCAACATGCGGATAATAGGCGAGAGAAAATATGAGGGCACGTTTCATCAATTAGAGAATCATAAACGCTCCGCCAGAAAGCACCAGGAGCCCCACGAAACCGAGCGCCCACGGCGATTTGAGCATGTTTGCTCCACCCGACTTCGGTGAGTCGAGCAATGCCGCCCCCGCCGCCGCGATTTCAGTCGAGGTGGCGGGGGCGTTTACTGCTGTACTCTCATGTGCTGGTTCGCTTACCGAGCTAATCGCAGGCGACTTCCCCTGCTCTCGATGAGCACTGGTGGCGACGACTCGAGGTTGCACTTGTGCGATAGGCGTCGAGGTTGCGACGGGCGGGTCCGGCTCGAAGCGCGCGGCAACAGTCCCGCTTGGATACACGAGCATAGCGTCGGTAGCCGCAGGCAGATTGGTTATCTCGTCAGGAAAGAAGGCGCTCGCTTGCGGCAAAATCAGCGTCCCTTCAGGGAAAAGAAACATGTTGCCACCCGAGAAGAGGCGCCAACCCGAGAGGTCGAGCGACTGGTTCGTGTCGTTCGCGATGGTCGTGCCGGCCGGAGACAGGTTCGCGATGCGAACCGATGCAGGAGTAACGGTAATCGCGAGATCATCACGCGTTACTGCAGAGCCGTCGCGCGCAATTGCTTGAACCGCGTACGTCCCTGGATAGCGATACGTCTTGTCGACGTTCGCGCCGGAGCCCGAGGAACCGTCGCCGAAGCTCCAGACCACGGCCGCACTTGAATCGTCGGCGCCGCTCGTGGTCCGCACATGCACGGCGAGATGGATTGGCACCTCAGCGAGCGCGGTGCGATCGGGGCCAACGTCAATCGTGATGGCGCACGGATCCGGCGTCCAATTAGAAGCCGCGGTCGACGAACTCGGCGTTGTCGTGGCAACGATAGTCGTGCTCGTTGCCGTGTTAGGGGTAGCATTCGATACGCCAGAATCACTGATGGTAATCAAGGGAGCAATGTCGGCATAGTTACTTCCCGAACCGATACCACTCACCTTCTGCAGATCGGTGATGGCCGCGAAGGGTCCGTTCTGGGTCCGATAGTCGATAATGCGTTGGCCAAGCGAGGCGCCGATGTGCGGTAGAGTCTCGAGGGTCGTGAGATTCGCCGTATTAATATTGATCAATGCGGCATAGGCGAATGCCGGGCACAGGAAAAACGCGCACAGCACAAAAATATAAGTACGCATGCGAGCGTGCGTGATGGTTGGTAATCAACTTTCGCCCTTCAACACTTTCTGTAAGACGTCGTGCGGCACCTCGAAGGGCTTCTTCTCCGCCATCGGCGGAGCCGATGCAACGGGAGTGGGAGGCATGGTGCTTTTCTGGGTCGGGAGTGGCGCTGGAGAAACGGCAGGCCGAGCCGGAGGATTTTTGGCGAGCGTCGCCGCGAGCGCCTGCTTGAGTGAAGATTGTTGGCTCGACTGCTTCTGCTCTTTCTCTTTGCCAACTTGTGCGGTCATCGTGCGCAAAATGGATTTAAGATCTTCTGCAGATTTGGTCTGTGGCACAAAATCGCGCGAGGGCTGAGCGACCGGAACAGGCCGAGGAGCAAATGGTCTGGCGCCGCCTGCCGCAGGCTGGACGGCGAGACCCGAGGACCTTTGCGATGCGGCCTGTTCCGGTCGCGGTATAGGACGCGGTTGGAATTCACGTTGCGGCTGTGGACGGGGCGTGAAGGCGGGGCGTGCTTGCACGGGCGATGGCCCCGCAACTTCAGTGCCCTGGTTCGCCAAAACCTTCTCCATCGCGGCCGTGCTTGGCGCTTTGCGCGCGGCGCCAGGCGCACCGTACTGTGCACGCTTCATTCGTGCATCCACCGGCGCTTCGCTCACCAGACTCTCGTTGAGTTGCTCGGCAATTGCATTTTCCACGCCAGCGCGCGGCGTGCTGAATTGTGTACGCGATGCGGCGATTACTTCCTCGCGATAGACCGTCGGCGGTGCTTCAATCGGCGGAATGGTCACGGCCGAGAAAGGCGGCGAGCCGACACCGTCAATCATCAGCGTCATGTAGATCTGTCGCTTGTCGAGGCTCGCAATGTCCTCTTTGGTGAAGCGCGGCAGGAAGAGTGTTTCGAGCGCCTCGGCGTCGAAGGGTCCGACACGGAAGGCGACAGTTGTGCCGACGTTGCCGAAGACGGCGTCGCGCACTTCCTCCTCCATCTGCTCGACGTATTGGTGCGTGATGGTGAGATTCGAGACGATACTTGCGCGACTCAGAGAGAATCTCGGCGAACGTCTCGTTCGCGAAGTTCTGGAATTCGTCGACGTAGAAATAGAAGTGCGGCAAGCTCTGGAGCTCCTTGCCGTGCAGATTCGCGCGGCTCATCGCGGCAAGGAAGATGCGCGTGGTGAGCATCGAACCGAGGAGGCGCATGTTGGTCTCGCCGATGAGCCCTTTCGAGAGGTTGATGATGAGAATTTTTCGGTTATCCATCATCTCGCGGATGTCGAAGGAGGACTTCGGCTGGCCGATGATATTGCGAATGAGCGGATTGCCGGTGAACTGACCGATTTTATTCTGAATGGCGGGCGTCGCCTCCTGCGTATATTTATCGCCGTAGTTGGCAAACTCCTTGAGCCAGAAATCTTTCACGACCGGATCCTTCACATTGTCGATGACCTTGGTCCGATATGCCTTGTCGGTGTACATGCGATTCACGCCGAGCAGGGTCGCACCGGGGTACTCAAGAAGCGCGAGGAGTGTGTTGGTCAAAATATATTCCATGCGCGCACTCCACGCGTCCTCCCAGATTTTTTTAAACGTTGCCATCAGGCCCGAGACGACGAGGTGGCGCTTGTCGTAACCGACGTCTTCCATCACATTGAAGGCGATGGGGTTCTCCATGTCGAACGGCGCGAAGTACACAACGTCGTTGATGCGCTCCTGCGGAATGTAGTCGAGGAGTTTATTTGCGGTCTCACCGTGCGGGTCGAGGAAGGCCATGCCCTCGCCGTTGCGCAAATCTTGAATCGCCATGTTCTCGAGCAAGGTCGACTTGCCCATGCCGGTCTTGCCGATCACGTACATGTGCTTGTCGCGATCCTTCTGCTTGATGCCGAAGGGGACTTTTTTGCCACGACTGTCCGTCGCCGCAAAGTAGGTAACGCGCTCGGGATTATCGATTGCCATCGCTGATAAGTATAGCAAAGAAAATCCCGCGCCGTACTCGGCCGCGGGACTATTCAGACACTTCGATGACCTTGAGCGTTTCGATACCGAACCAGTGCTGTTTCCACACGCCCAGAAATCGTTCGAGTTCTGCTTGGTCGGCAAAAGTTCTCCATGTACCTTTAGCGAGATTGAAATTGATTCCGGAGTGCGAGATGCCGGTGAGGCACCGTGGCTCATCAGAAATCGCGAGCGCAAACATGTTCCCCTCCTCGTAGTTACTGTGGAAAACGTACCACGAATTAGCGCGAGAACCGTTGATATTGTTCGTGTGCCCTGCAGGCAGTATCGATCTTGAGGCTCTTGGCGCGCTCCTCACGAGCGACTTGGCCGCGACGAATACGATAGATTTCTTGGGCGGGCAAGTTTCGGACAATTTCCCAAAAGAAGTCGTCTGCTTCTTTTCGTTTTTCGAGTATCTTACGGGCGTCAAACTTCTGGGGCATGTGAGTCCCTCCGCTGATCCAGAAACAACGTAGCAAGGATATATACAAACGTCAAACTTCCCTACTGGTACTGAATGAATACGAGCGAGGAATCACTGGCGAGCACGGCAAAGAAAATCCCGCGCCGTACTCGGCGCGGGATCATATGCGACGAACTTAATGGGGTTCTGATATTGGAGCCGCAGTTGAAAATATGGCTGTCCATCCGGGCATATGTGCATTGAGAAATTCCGCAGTGACAGCAACATACGTACCGTCAGGACGCCTGCCGATCATCCGACGCTAAAATAGCACGGATAGAAAACAACGTCAATCTTTACGGTTCTCGAATCGCGCCAAAAGTGTGAATCTCGAGATTTTCTATTCGCGTTTTAATCTTGCGATGATTGTAGGTAAATTCGTCTACAGAATTCTGAAGTCGATCAACTTTCTGTTCAACTTGGGTTATGCGCCCACTGACTTGCTCAAACCCTTCTTCCATATCGGAACGTAGTCCTGTAATCTCGCCACGAAAATCTGTCCGCAGTTCAGTGAATCCCCGCGCGACCATACCCGCGAGCTCAGATACGCTCATGTCCTTCTCTTTCTTCTTTTGGGTTGCGGGTTTCTTCGCTTTCATGTGCCCAAGTATACCACCGACAGAAAACGGTTATCCACCTCTACTTATTGATACTGAATAAACACGGGACTCGGGGTAAGTGAGAGCACTTGCGCGAGAGTCATCATGAGGTCGCCGTGCGGCGGAATATCGTTTTTATAGAAAAGTTTGAAGCCGGTGAACTGCACGGGCTCAGGCGCGACGATGTTGGTATAGGTGCCGATCTTCCGCGCTCTGGGTGCCGAAGCCGTCCATATCCATCACCACCTGCACCTCGGGCAGAGGTGTGATGAGCTCGGGATGCGTCACCATCGCCTCGGTGAAACGGTGGATGAGGAGCACTTTGGGCGGGAGATGATTCGCATCGACAATCTGCGCGAGGTAGCGCGCTGCCCAATTGATGTCCACCGCATCCATCGAGCCGATGATGGAGCCGGGGCGCTGGCCGGATTTCATCGCGAATTCGGGATCAAGCGCGAGGTGCACCTGCGGCAACGCGAGATACGGCGCGAGGAGCGGAAGTTCAGATTCGACGGTGCTCTGCCCCACCTGCACATCGAGCACGACGATGCCGTTGGCCGCTTTCGCGAGCGTAATCGCCTCTTCTATCTGATCGTCCGGCATACGTGCGCGATACTTGCCGTCGGCGCCTGCAGAACCCTGTGCAACGACGGCGATGTAGTCGATGGCGGGAACGGCTTTGGTTGAAGGGTCGGCCGCCTGCCATGCAGACGTGGTCGAGGCGAGGCGCGCGAGCATTTCGGCAGGTGGGTACTGCCCCAGCACACCCATGTTGGTTGAATAAAAATTTCCGTAATACGCGACGATACCATCGAACGGGAGGAGCGCACCGACTAGAGGATACGCCGCCGGCGCGGGCCAACGTTTGCCGGCAATCGAGACGCTCGAGCTGGCGGTGGTCACCGCGAGGAGTCGTGGCGTGGTCGAGGCGGTGCTCGACGCATTCATAAACGGCACCGTCGCGAGTGTCGTCGAGGCGAGGTTAATATGCGCGAGCCCGAGCATGCGCTGATCGTAATCCACGCGATTAAGTACTGGCGGTGGCGGAGTGGCATCAATTGCCGCGGCGAGAAGCGAGCGCTGGTAGGAAGTTGCGAAGAGATAGGGCGCACCGACGAACACGGCGAGAGCGAAGACGCCCGCGCCGAAGGCGAAGACGTGCGCCGGACGGCTAGATTGGAGAAACGCCATGCGGAGCTGGATCAGTCACTGGTTCTGGAGCAGGGTGTGCCACCTGTGCCTCGCGCACCTGGCGAGTCCGCTCTGCCACGCCCAAGCCAAGCACGAACGCACCGAGAATAACCGCAAGCAGAGCGCGCAGGGCCGCGGGCAATCCCGAGAACGGGACGAGCGCCACGAGGACACCAAGCAGGATAAAGGTTGAAGAGCGAGACATAGGGCAATACTACTCCACTCTGTTATTTCCCGCCAACAATAACCACAAACTCCCCGCGCACCTCATCCGCATGATTTTTGAAATAGTCGACCACTTCCACTGCGGTACCCTGCACCACCGACTCGTGCATCTTGGTCAGTTCGCGGCAAATCGTCACCGAACGCTCCGGCACAAGCTCTGCCAGCACCCCGAGCGCCTTCTCGATACGATGCGGAGATTCGTAGAAAACCACAACGCGCGACTCGTCCGCGATTTCTTTGAAAAGTGTTTGCCGACCTTTCTTATGCGGAAGGAATCCCAAGAATAAAAATTCTGCGGCATCGACGCCCGCAATTGAGAGCGCGGCCGTGAGCGCCGAGGGGCCGGGGATTGTTTCGACCCTAAAGCCTGCGGCTCGAGCACGTGCCACGATTTCCGTTCCTGGATTGCTGATGCCGGGCGTGCCCGCGTCGGTCACCAAGGCGATATGTTTCTCTTCCGCAAGCAGAGCGAGCACTTTCTCGCCAAGCGGTCGGGCGCTTGCCTCGTGATAAATAATCAGCGGCTTTTTTATTTCATACCGTGCGAGCAACTTCGCGGTCACGCGCGTATCCTCGCACGCAATCGCATCTGCGTTCTTCAACGTATCGATGGCGCGTAGCGTCATATCGCCCAAGTTCCCGATGGGCGTGGCGACGATGCTTAAAGTGCCCTCCATGTGGTGCACGCTCTAGGATTCGAACCTAGGACCGCTCGAGTATCAGTCGAGTGCTCTACCAACTGAGCTAAGCGTGCAGTACGAACTTCGCGATTGTACCAGACTTCCTATCCCCAATCTAGCCCCTTCGCGAGGCATCGCGGTGTGCTATATTCGCGGACAGAGGACATGATTCAGCACAAAGTGGGTCTGACATGAAGTTTTTTTCGAACCATCGCGGCCGTACGCGCGAGGAACGCCTGTCTGCCAACCCAAGCAAACCCTCGACACAAGAGGAAAAGGACAAGCGTCACAAGGCGAAGCTCCGCATCTGGAGTCGCTGTGTGCGCAAGCTCTCTAAGCGCGACGAAACCGAATCACCGCAACCGCAAACCATCTGATACGCCCCTAGCCCCGACGGATTACGTCGGGGCTTTTTATTTTTGAAGAGAAGAGATACGAACTGTATTGTTCCGCCTATTCGTTCGGTCGAAGGCTCACGTGGGGCCTTCCACCGAACACCGGGATACGTTATCCGGCGTCCGTGTAGCGTTTAGGGACGACTACAATCTCCCACGATTTTTCAACCGCATCGACTTGATTCTCCTTTCGAGAGAATCGGCTCCAATTGGAATTGTTCCACGAGCAGGTTCCCCTACCCGTGCCTTGTTACGACTTAGTCCTTGTTATTGAGTTTGCCGTAGTTCCGCGCGAGGCGGAGTTTTGGGCACCCCCAACTCCCCTGACTTGACGGGCGGTATCTTGTGTGTTGTAGTATTACTACTACATCTACAAACACCACTGGGCAAGCAGCTTTCCTGCACCCTAGCGGTTTCCATAGGTTCGCGCCCTAAACTTTGTCGGGCGAACGTTTGGTAAACCAAACGTTTTAGCCTTCTTCCCGAGCGCGCGCAATTGCTCGCGGCGTTTCAGGATTTTTTCGAAACCCGTGTCGCTTAAATGTTCCTTGCGTCGATACGCGAGCACAATCTCTTTGAAGAGCTTGTACGATTTCGCCTTCTTCGCCTGGAGCGGGTTGTGATCGAGAAACGGAAAAAGAATTTCTTCCATCTCGCGCGTACTGGTCACTTTATATTTGACATGCGGATACCATCCATATCGCTCATACGAGCAATCGTAGATTCTTCCGCAGCCAACAGTGACAAGTATGCGCTCAATCACTTCCCTATCATCTGCGCGCACTTCAATTTCGAATTCAGGACGCACTTCCAGCCTACGCGCGAGCGTCGCATGCTTACCGATACTGACCGAGAAGGAACCTTCTCCATCAATAAATCCGGCGACATACGCGCCCGCGAGCGACTGTACGTTCCTATGAATTCGTTCCTTCCCGTACGGCCGCTTCAATCGCGGATTGCGATCGAACGGCTTGCGCACGGTACTACGAACTCTGCTGACTTCTGACAGATCGTTTGAACGCGTTGCCTTGTTCATACCTCGAGGTTAGTTTACCACGAGGAATCTATCAGATCTCCCACGGTAACCCGTGTTCCTGTTCATATCTATCGCGATGCCACTACACGCCGAGAGCATTGGTGTGGCTGGATTCTCCCTGTACTCGCGGGATCTCCGACTCACGGCGCCACGAACTGGCATTCACGCTAAATACCGCTACTTTCACCCTTCGGCCGCTCCCTCGCGAGAGTCGGTCTGTGATTTCGCTTCTCTCCGCCACGGAGAGGTTGGATTTGAACCAACTAGGTACACGGATCGCATGGCGACCCGAGTACAAGACTCGAGAACGTATTCACCCTGGTTTGGCTGACCCAGGATTACTAGCGATTCCAGCTTCATGAGGTCGGTTGCAGACCTCAATCCGTACTGAGGACGGTTTTCGGGATTTGCTCCACCTTACGGTATTGCTTCCCTTTGTACCGACCATTGTATTATGTGTGCAGCCCAAGATATCAAAGGGCACGCTGATCTGGCGTCATCCCCACCTTCCTCTCCCGTGAGGGAGCAGTCTCGCCTGACCATATAGGCAACAGGCAACGGGGGTTGCGTTCGTTACCCCACTGAAGGGAACAGTTCAAACCACGAACTGACGACGACCGTGCACCACCTGTCCAACACCCTCGAAGGCTTCCAGTCTTTCGATAGGAATGCAGTTGGATTTCTAATCTTGGTAAGGTTCTTCGTTTGCCGACGAATTGAGCCACATAATCCACCGCTTGTGCGAGTCCCCGTCTATTCCTTTGAGTTTTAATCTTGCGATTGTACTACCCAGGCGGTTCGCTTACCGGGTTACCTTAGTCCCGCAGAGGGTCGATACTCCGCGGAACGAGCGAACAACGTTGAGGGCCAGGACTACCGGGGTATCTAATCCCGTTCGCTACCCTGGCTTTCGTGTGTGAGCGTCAGGAACGCGCCAGTACAGTGCCTTCGCCTTTGGTGTTCCCCATGATATCAACGGATTTCACCCCTCCACCATGAGTTCCCTGTACCTCTCGCGCCCTCGAGCCCTACCGTTTCCCTCGCGCGCCGTAAGTTGAGCTCACGGATTTTACGAGAGACTAATAGGGCCGCCTGGACACCCTTTACGCCCAGTGATTCCGGGTAATGCTTGGGGCCTCTGTATTACCGCTCCTGCTGGCACAGAGTTAGGAGCCCCTTATTCATCGGGTACCGTCAATGACTTCGTCCCCGATAAAAGCTGTTTACGTACCTAAGCACTTCATCCAGCACGCGATGTCGCTCCGTCAGGCTTTCGCCCATTGCGGAATATTCTCGTCTGCAGCCTCCCGTAGGAGTATGGGCCGTGTCGCAGTCCCATCGGTGGGGGTCAGCCTCTCAGCTCCCCTAAGCGTCGTAGCCTTGGTAGGCCGTTACCCTACCAACTAGCTGATACTGCGCAGGCGACTCCCGAAGCGAAAAACCTTTACCCTTGCGGGACTATCGGGAATTACCCGGCCTTTCGGCCGGCTATGCCCGACTTCGGGGGATCTACCTACGCGTTACTACCTCGTCTGCCGGTTGCCCTTGCGGGCCCCCTTGACTTGCATGACTCATCCACATCGCCAGCATTCACCCTGAGCTAGGATCAAACTCTCATTAAGAATAAGCGGAACAATAGAATTCACATCTCTTTTTTCTTCACTATGGAAATCGGCACAAACACTCCGTTGCCGGAGCTTCAGTGTCGCACCGATTAAAATGTCAGAGACCAAAGAAACCCCTACCCCTTTCGGGGCAGTCAGGCCATCCTATAGGAAGGCTGGTTTGGCGTCAATAGGGTAAAAGAGAGCCGCCGGAGTACCGGCGGCGTGGGATTTATTAAGTCGTGATGCCGAGCATCTCAGCTGTCTTTTTCATCTTGGCGAATTCGCGCTCGAACTGAGGCTTCGCGGACTTGATCAGTGCCTCGTCCAATTCATCGAAAGACTTAAATTGGCCAACATGCGAACCGGTACGCCCATGACCAAGCATGAGGTCATATGTCCTTTGGGTATCCCAGAACACTGAGTACGTCTGCGAGCCCAATTGGAGGACGTAGCACTTACATCCACACCCGCAGTACCCCCATAACAACCTACTTTTTTCTGCCATTGTGCATAACCGGACTCATCCAGTCTCCCTATTTGCCTGGCCCATCCAAGCTCCATTTTTACCCTACGCTTCAGAATGTCTTGCGTCAAGTTCTCGTGTGGCGCCAACTTCTCTTGTCAACATTGCGTTCAGCATGAGGTCGCGTATGCTTAGCAGAAGCCGTCACCCTTGCCTATGAACGCACCAACGCGGGAGCGAATCATCGTGTCAGTCGGAGGGTCTCTTCTCGTCCCCGACCAGGTCGACACCGATTTCCTCGCGCGCTTCAAGGCACTTATTCTCGACAAGATTGCGGGTGACCTCTCCTTCTCTATCATCGCCGGCGGCGGGAAGACGGCGCGCCGCTATCAGGACGCTGCGAAGTCTCTCACTTCCCTTTCGCAAGAAGATCTCGATTGGCTCGGTATCCACGCGACACGGCTCAATGGCCACCTGCTGCGCTCGATTTTTCACGAGCAAGCACGCGAAACACTAGTGAAAAATCCAACGCTGCCACTCGATACAAACGAGTCGCTCATCATTGCCGCCGGCTGGCAGCCGGGCTGCTCTACTGATTATGATGCGGTACTTATTGCGAAAAATCTCGGCGCGAAGCGCGTCGTGAATCTCTCGAATATTGATTATGTGTACACTGCCGATCCGAAACATCCGCCAGCTGGCGGACCGGCGCCAAAAAAGATAGAAAAAATCTCATGGGCAGATTTCAGAAAAATTATTCCCGAGAAATGGGACCCAGGACTCTCTTCCCCATTTGATCCTGTCGCTGCAAAAGCTGCCGAAGAACTCGGCCTCGAAGTCGCTATCATCAACGGCACACACCTCGAACAATTCTCGAACTACCTCGAGGGCAAACCGTTCATCGGCACCGTGATTTCTTAGTCCTCATCTCAAGATAGCAGTTTCAAGATGTCATCTTGATAACCGGTTGACGATCATCGACATGTGGGTATATAATTGTTTCAGGAGTAGCCCTTGAGGAGATGCCAATGCGTAGACCTTTACTTGATGAGGCACTCGAAGCGGAAACCGCACTCCGTCTGAGTGAAATTGAGTTCAGTCGTAGCGGACCAAATGTGCGCGATTATTATGTGAGGTCCGAAGCACGGTGGCGCGCACTCGAACGACTCGGCGATTGGATCGAAGATATCCTCTCGTACTGTGTGGTCCGGTATGCGGCACAAATTCTCGCCCCCAAGGCGACGGGAAAAATTCTCGAAGCGCTCAGGAGACGCGCCAGCGAAGAAGTGCCGTTCGCCCAAATCGTTAACGATCAGGCCGATGTCACTGTTCCCCGCTCAAAATAGCTCGAATGCACAAAGCCCGGAGGAAACTCCGGGCCTTTTTCTATACCTGCGAATTTTTATTTTACTTTGTTGAACCAATGCGCGAGCGGGATGAGGAGTGGTGCGGAGCGCGCGATAGAGGAGAAGGTGCCGATGAGGACGCCGACCATCATCACGAGCGCGAAGTCGCGGGTCGCGGGCGCGCCGAGGAAGATGAGTGCGAGGAGCGCGAGGGCGACGGTGAGCGCGGTGTTGATCGAGCGCGTCATGGTCTCGTTGATCGACTTCCCTATCGTGTCCTCGAAAGACTCTTTCAGATTCATTTTTTCATTTTTTGCCAAATGCTCGCGAATACGGTCGAAGATGACGATGACGTCATTTACGCAGTAGCCAAGGAGGGCGAGGAGGGCGACAACGAAGAGCGAGTCCACTTCCGCACCCGTGTAGTGACAGAGGACGGCATAGAAACCAGTGGGCACGATGAGGTCAATCGCGAGCATCGCGACGACGGTGATGCCGTAGCCCCAGCTCGGTACCGGTCGCGAAACCTTGCGGAAGACAAATGCGATGTAGATAACAATCGCGAAGATGACCGCAAGCAGAGCCCAGAGCGCCTTCGAGGTGAACTGACTCCCGAGCGCCGGGCCAACCGACGTGTAGGAAAGTTCGGTCACGGGTACGGTGCCGTTCTGCGAGAGCGTCGTGAGGATGGCGGTGTGCTCGGCGGGAGTCAGCGTGCGTGCGCGGATCGAGACGGCGTTGGTGCCCGCGGAACGCACCGATACTGTACCAATCGGCACGGTCGCCACTTCTTGCTCAATGGTTGCAATCGAGGGTGCGCCTGCGGGATACGAGACCTGCACGAGCGAGCCGCCAGAGAAATCGATGCCGAGCGGTAGACCGAAGAAGAGAATTGCACCGATAGCGCCAGCAAGGATCAGGCCGGTGATCCAGAAAAAGAGATTGCGGTGGTGGATAATATACATAGCTGATTAGGAATTACGGAAACCCGAGCCGAGCAAGAAGTGCCAGAGTTTCGACTCCTTCTCTGGCACCAGCGCGAGCAAGAAGACGCGCGAAAGCGAGACGGCCGAGACGAATGAGGCGAGCACGCCGAGGATGAAGACGAGCGCGAAGCCCTGGACGATGGAAGTGCCGAGCCAGAAGAGAATCACGCCCGCGATAATCATCGTGAGGTGGCCGTCGCGAATCGCCGTCCACGCGCGATTGAAACCGATGTGCACTGCCTCACGCGGTTCTTTGCCCTCGCGGAGTTCCTCTTTGGTGCGCTCGAAGATAAGCACGTTGGCATCCACCGCGATGCCGAGTGAGATGATGAGCCCCGCGATGCCCGAGGCGGTGAGCGTAATCGGGATCACTTTGATAACCGCGAGCATGAAGGCGAGATACTCCGCGAGCGCGACCACCGCGATGACGCCCGCGAAGCGATACCACGCAATCATGAAAAGCGCGATGATGAGGAATCCAACGAGACCTGCCGCGACGCCCGCCGCAATCGCCGCCGAGCCGAGCGTCGGGCCGACTGCCGAGGAACTCTCAAGTGAAATCGGAACGGGGAGCGCACCGAAGTTAAGATTGCGCACGAGGTCGCGGGCTTCGGCGGCGGAGAAATTGCCGGTGATGGTCGCCTGCCCTCCCGGAATCGCCTCTTGAATGGTTGGGGTCGAAATCGGCTGGCCGTCGAGGAAGATGGCGAGGGTGTGGCCGACATTGGCGGCGGTGATTTGTTCAAACAGTTTTGCGCCATCGCTGTTGAAGGTGAGCAAAACTTGCGGTGACGCGAGACCGGCGGTCGCGCCGGTACCGAACTGGAGCGCGGCCTTCGAGAGATAGCGACCGGTCAAACCAGTTGATACGTAACTGATTGTGGAGGTGGCTTGCCCCGAGCTTGTCGAGGTGGTGGCGAGTTTGAATTCCAAGGTCGGCGTCTGGCCGAGTGCGGCGACGGCGGCATTAATATCTGCAACGCCCGGTAGGTCGACGATGAGCCGGTCCTCGGTGGTGCCCGAGAGGGCGCTCGCACTATCGGTCTGGACCAAGGGCTCGGCGACGCCGAAGAGGTTCACGCGTCGTTCGATGACGCCCTGGAGAGCCGCCAGCGCGTCGGACTGCTCGGCGGGCGCCGTCTGGCTCATATCGGCCTTGTAGACGAGCTCGGTGCCGCCTGCGAGGTCGAGGCCGAGCTTGAAGTGGTAGGCGCTGTAGGGATTCGCCTCGGTCGCGGAGACGAAGTAGGCAAGCAAAACGCCCACGACGAGGGCAATGAGTGCGACGACCTTATAGCGAGTCATGGAGGGGAGTATAAACGAATTACTCAAGAAATAAAGGGTTTGCTTTCTGCGAGAAGTACTGCGTTCTCAAAGAGGCAGGCGACCGAGATAGGGCCGACACCACCCGGAACGGGCGTGAAGATCGCGCACTTTGCGGCACAGGCAGGATCAGCATCGCCGACAATGGTGCCGTCGGACTCGGCCGTGCCCGCATCAATCAGCACGACACCTTCTTTAATTATCTCCGGTGTTATTAATTTCGGCGAACCGGCACCCGAGACAATAATATCCGCAGTCGCGAGTGCGGTCGAAAGATTTTCGGTGCCTGACTCAAGCGTGATGACCATAACCTCCGCACCTTGTTGCGTAAGCCAGACGGCGACCGGTGCGCCGACGAGGAATCCTGCGCCAATCACCACCGCCTTCTTCCCTTTTGGATCAACCGAGCCGACGGCGAGTATCTGGCGGACTGCACCGACCACGGGCGGCAGGAGTGCGAGTGCATCGCCGCGTTCGAACTTGTCTCGTGCCGCAGACGAGAGCACGTCGGCATCTTTGGCGAGCGGTATCGCGTCGCAAACAAATTGCGTATTGAGTGCGGGCGGCAAGGGGAGCTGGATGATGAGGGCATCACCCGGTGTATTCTGGACCTCGGTGACGAGCGAAGGTGCGGTGAAAAGGCCGTCCTTACGCGCGACAGAGAACAGGCACCCCGCTTCCTCGGCACGCGATTCTTTTATTTTCAAATAGGAGAGCGTCGCGGGCGTCTCGTTGACGACGACTGCCACCACACGCGGCGACTGCGGGAGCGCATCGGCACGCGCCTTGGTCCGGGCGAGAATTTCTTTTGCGATAGCGTTGCCGTCGATGATCATGGCTTGTGCCTCCGCGCCTGTTCGGGCACGAAAGATTCATACATACCGTCAGTATAGCGGAATGCATCGAGGCCGGCATAGCGATACTGATAGCCAATCACGCGGGTGAGCTTCGACCCATTCACCGCAATCGGATACGAATAGCCCTTCCACGAGCCGGGGCAGGTCGGTACCTTGCCGCGCGTTAGATGCCAGAAGACGAAAAAGGCGGTACGCACCATCCACGGATAGATAGGGAGTGTCCGCTTCCCTACCGCCCTCGCCATATCGGCGCCGCGCACGACTGATACGGGCGGACAAATATTGAATGCTTCGTAGTCGAAGTTGAGCGGATCGAACGCCAGTTTCTCGACAATGGCGACCACATCATCCTCATGAATAAATTGTCTGAGCCACTTCGGCGTCACGGGGACGAAGCCGACCATCGCCGAGACGAGACTGTACACGAAGGAACCCCTAAGCGCGTCGCTCTGCGACACGCCGGGCGAACCGCCTTCGGCGGTTTTAGCCGAGAGCTGTCCGGAGAGCGCGGATTGGAGCCCGAAACGAATACGCATGAAGCGCCCGCGCGGACCGGTAATCGCGGCAGGTCGCACAATTGCGACCATGGTCCTCTTGTCGCTTTTTTCGTAGCGCGCCTTGAGGTGTTCCTCGGCGATTCTTTTCTCTTCTGCATACAAATAATTCGTTTTTCGAAATGGTTCGTCCTCGATGAAGAAGTGATCGACTGAGTTTTCTGGGAAGGCGCCGTAGGATGCAACCGTCGAGAAATGGATGAGGCGTGCGACTGAGTCGCCGAATGCGAAGTCGAAGACGTTGTCGGAACCATCGATGTTCCAATGCCACTCGAGCGCGCGCTTGCCGTAGAGTTCGCGGATCTGCCACGCGGTATGGATGACGATATCCGGATGATGGGCGCGTGCCTGCTCCTGCCAATCGTCGACGGTGTTCATCTGCAGGTAGACCAGCTTCGGCTCCTTCGCGAGGAAATCGGGGAGCGGTTCCTTGTCGAGGCCAATAACGCGCGCGACGTCAGCACGCGCGGCGAAACGCTCGACGAGCATCGCGCCGATGTAGCCTGCCGCGCCCGTAATCAGAACCGTGTGCTTCATACTGTTCATGTTACCAAGAACTCAAGCGGAAGAACATTCGTTTCACCGTCTTCAATCCGATGACAATGTCGAGACCGAGCGAGCGGTGTTTCAAATAGTAGAAATCGTAGGCGAGACGGCGCTTTGTTTCCTCAATCGATTGCGGCGAGAGATTGCCCGGCTCGTACTGCTGATTAATCTGCGCCCAGCCGGTGATGCCCGGCTGGACCAAGTACCGTGCGTTGTAATATGGAATCGACTCCGCGAGGCGCGTACCGAGCGCGACAAGGTCGTTCCGCGGGCCAATAAGTGACAACTCGCCGCTGAGCACATTGAGAAATTGTGGAAATTCATCGAGTCGACGTCTTGCGCAAGAATGCGCCCACCGCGCTCACTTTATTTTCATCTTCGCCCTGCCATGCGGCGCGATCGCCGTACCGCATCGTGCGGAACTTATACGTACGCATCTTCCGCCCGCCCTTGGCGAATCGCTCTTGCGCGAGAAAGACTGGCCCCGGCCATTCGCACTGCAGAGCGAGCGCTACGAACGGCAGTATGATGAGCGTCACGATGCCCATGAGAACGCCGCCGACAATATCGATGAGTCGCTTAGCCGATACATAGAGCGGCGAACGCGAAGAGAGCACGTTCTCGAGAAACCACGCGTGGGCAATCTGCGAGAGCAGAACGCGATCGAAAACTTCTTCGTAGATATCCTCGAATGCGGCGAACTGCAATTGTCGCTCGACGTGTGTGAGCGTGTAAATGAGTGCGAGCACGGGCTCCGCCGCAGAGCACGACGTATCGACGACGAGCGTCGTGGCGCGCGCCGCCTTGATGTCGCGCAAGAGCGTCTCGGGCGAGATTGCACCATCGGGCCGAATCGAAAAAATAAGCCCATAACGCGGATTGCCATTCACCTCAGCGGCAAGCTCTTCTGCCTCGGGGCCGGTGGCGATGAGGAGCGCGCGCTCGGGGCGCGGCGCCACCGAGATTTTCGGATAGAGCACCAATCGCCAGAAATAAATCAGTGCGAGCGAGACCAGGAGATAGACCACGAGGATGGTCTTGGGCGCGATGCCGAAGATGGGAATGAAAAAGAAGAAAAGTCCGGCGAGCAGAATGTTCAGCAATTGTGTTGCGAGGAGAGTGTCGGGCACGCGACTCGGGAAGAGTGCGAGGCGCTTGCTGTAGAGCCCAGCCATATAGAACACGAGAATCCAGAGCGCGAAGAGGAAAGTGAAGGGTGCGAGGTAGGGCGCAAGCGTGTGCGTCGGTACTGCGCCCGAACGCACCCAGAGCGCGAGGAAGAGCGACACGGCGAATGTCGCAATATCGCCCGCAAGAAGCAGGGCCGAAGCTCGTCTACCGCCGATAATCATTGTGTTAGGCTTATACAGTATATAACTTCACGCGGCAACGGGAGGTTATCCTTTGTACTACATGAAAATCCTCTATGTGATCACGAAGGCCAACTGGGGTGGCGCCCAGCGGTATGTCTACGACCTCGCGACGGCGGCGCGAGACGCGGGAACGACGTCGTCGTGGCAGTGGGGAGTGAAGGCCCGTTGACCGAGAAGCTCCAGGTGGCAGGCGTCCGGACCGTGCCCTTTGGTGCGCGACAACGCCGCAGTTTCGTCGGCGACCTCCTCACCTTTGGCTCCCTCTTTTCGCTCCTGCACATAATCCGCACAGAAAAACCGGATGTGGTACACGCCAACAGCGCGAAGGCGGGCGGGCTCGGGTGTCTCGCGGGGCGCATGGCCGGAATTAAGAAAATACTATTCACGGCACACGGATGGGAGTTCAATGCACCGCGTGGAACCCTCTCGAAAATCGGCATGCGCTTTTTCTCCTGGCTGACCATCCTGCTCTCGCACGAGACCATCTGCGTCTCCGAGAAAGTGCGTGATGATGTGGTGCGCTTTCTTTTTATCGGGAAAAAATTTACGGTCATTCACAACGGCATTTTGTGCAAAGAACTTCGCGCGCGCGCAGACGCGCGCGCATCGCTTCTGCCCGGCCACGAGCACGCTTTCTGGATTGGTATGGTCTCGGAGCTCCACCCGACTAAACGCATCGAGGATGCGCTACATGCGCTGAAAATGCTCGTGGGCATCTATCCCAACCTGCTCCTCGTCGTACTCGGCGAAGGTAGTGAACGCGCAAAACTAGAATCACTTATTGGCGCACTCGGCCTGCGCGATCGCGCATTCTTGCGGGGCTTCGTCGCCGATGCGCCGCAATACGAAAAAGCATTTGATATCTTTTTGCACACCTCGCAGAGCGAAGCGCTCGCCTACGCCATCCTCGAAGCTGGCTGTGCTTCGCTCCCCGTCGTCGCGACAAGAGTCGGCGGCATCCCAGAGATTATCGAGGACGGCGTCTCGGGGCTCCTCGTTCCGCCACACAATCCCCACGCGACCGCCGCCGCGCTCGAATCGCTCATCACCGACCCCGCCAGGGCGCACGCACTCGGCACAGCACTCCACACTTGCGTCCTCACCAATTTTTCCCAATCCAAAATGCTCGACGCGACATTCGCTTGTTACTCTTCTGCCAGCCCGCTCAAATAGCCTTTATTTGCGGTCTCTTTTGCCCCCGACTTCCATCTCCAAAATGTATTGACAAATCTATTTTGGTGTGCTAAGTTATAAGTCGGGTTTGAGGTTCCTGCGGCTACTCACCGCATACATTGTGGAGACGAAAAATGAAGTCGAAGATATGCAGTATCTGCGGTAAAGAAGAGCATGGTGAGGGTCGTGCATCCTGGCACGCTCTCACAATGGTAAGTGATCCTAATCAACCACTGGCATTTACCATCTCTACCATCGGCGCGATTCGTCGCGAATATGGAAATGCTTTCATGGAGAGCTTTGCCGCGCAAATCCTCGCGAAAGCACGCGCGGAACTACGTGAATTCTTCCCGGGGAAACAATTCGACATTATTCCGATAATGTCGAAAAATCTCGGGCAAGGTCCGGCTTCTGATATTCCGATACTTGATTATGCTGTAGTTGAGATCTGACGCCTGCGGAGGCACTTGCTTCCGCAGGCGCTTTCGTTTTTTATTCAGCCGCCCAAGTACTCGTTCGCGCTCGCATCACGCGCGGCGCCACGGCCGGAACGCGCGAGCGAGGTGATGATGCCGAGCGCGGCAAATTCCATCACGAGATGCGAGCCGCCCGAGCTCATAAAAGGAATTGTCGTACCGGTCACGGGCAAGAGCCCGAGGCTGATGCCGGAATGAATCACCACGTGCGCAGCGAAGAGGACGAGCACCCCGAGCGTAAAGAACGCGTCGAAGTTGGTCGCCGAGGCACGCGCGATCTGCGCCATCCGCCAGAAGAGGAGCGCATAGACCGCGAGCAAGAGGCAGATGCCGACGAATCCCCACTCCTCGGCGAACGCGGCAAAAATAAAATCGGTTTGATATTCCGGCAAGAAACGCAATTTCGATTGCGTGCCATAGCCGATACCCTTCCCCACCAGGCCACCCGAGCCGACGGCAATCTTCGCCTGATAGGCGTTGTAGCCTGCGCCGCGAATGTCGCTCGCGGGATTAACGAAGGACATGATGCGCGCGCGCTGATATTGATGCAGACCGCCGAACCAGAGCCCGGCCGCCGCAACAAGCGCGACACAACCAAGCACCGCGAGATGTTTCTTCGAGATGCCCGAGACGAGCATCATCCCGAGCCAGACGGTGCCGAGAATAATCGCGTTGCCGAGATCGGGCTCGACGAGCACCAGCAAAACAATAACGAACGCGTATGCACCCGAGACGATGATGTGGCGGAAGTCACCAATCTCGACGTGACGCCGCGAGAGATATTTCGCGAGAAGCGCAATCAATGCGAGCTTGGCGAGATCCGCGGGCTGGAAGGAGACGGGCCCAAGCGTGAACCACGCCTTCGCACCGAGGACAGGGTGCGCAATCACGAGCACGAGTGCGAGCAAGACGAGCGCGAGCGCGTACGCACTCATAATGACGGTGGTCCGGCGAATGAAGCGCACGTCGATCGCCGCGACTGCGAGGTAGACCGCGATTGCCGCGACGAGCCAGAGCATCTGTCGCCCCGCCAGGGACACCCCAACACCGAATGTGTTCATCGTCAGGATGCCGAGAAGCGCGAGCGCAACCGCAGGCGCGAGCAGTGTCCACTCGATATGGATGCGTTCACCCGCCCACCAACCAGGTTGGTGGGCGGGCAGGCGCGGTCGGGCCAGAGTCGGCATGTTATGGGAGCATCGTAACGGGCAGGACGCCTATCGAGGCCGCATTGCCCGCGAAAGGCTGATTCCAGGTGAAGGTCGCGGTCGCGCGCCCTTGCGCGGGGATGCTCGGGATGAGGGTAGCGGATGCGGCGATGACGTTACCCGCGGCGTTATAGACCGCGACGATGACATGCACATTCTGCACTGGCGTCGGCATCGCGTTAGAGAGAGTCGCGGTGATGCGCGGCGCGGCGGTAGCGTTGGTGAGCGTTGCGTCGTTGTTGTAGCTTGGCAGAGCGCGCGTCTCGGTGTAGGTGAACCACGGTATCGCTGTCGCATCGATAGAGAGAAACGCCGAAGCAACAACTTGATTCCCCGAGGCGACACCGGGCACATACACCGGCACGGTCGACGAAGGCGGCAGATTGACGGTTCCCTCGACCCGCTGGATGAGACTGTGGCTCGCGTCATAGAGCGTGATGGTGTAGGGCACCGCGCGCGCGGCGGCGTTCGCATTTTGATTTTCAACAAAAGCCAAGACATCGGTGCGACCGGCTCCGTTCGGGATGGCGCGCGTCGAGAGGACCGTCGGCGCATCCTCGAGAGCGGAGCAGAGATTGGAACATGGCCCGCCGCAGTCGATACCCAGCTCGCCCTGATTCTGCCTGCCATCACTGCACGATGGCGCTCGATAGGTGAGGGTAAAAATAATGCTACCGAAGATGGCGACGACAACGCCGCCGATACTCAGCATAATAATCAGCCGTCTCCGCGCCGCCCAGGACATGTCGACCAGTATAACAAAAATCGCCGCGATTGCGGCGATGGAAAATGGTCGGGGTGGCGAGGATTTGAACCTGCGGCCTCCGATTGCTAGGACAATCAGTGCTCTACCATGCTGAGCTACACCCACGTTAAAACAAAATCTCAAGTGCTCGGTTCTGGCGGCTAGCTACTCTCCCCACCTGTAACAGTGAGTACCATCGCCGCTAAGAGGCTTAACTTCCGAGTTCGGAATGGGATCGGGTGTGACCCTCTCGCCAAACCACCAGAACTGAACACTCGAGATTACTTACCCTGCTTCGCATAAAGCTACGCAGGGCACGCGCGAATACGACCCTACTTCGCTCGCGGACGAGCTACGAAGGGCGCAGGAGGTACAGAAAAAGTGACGGCTTGTGTTGTGCACGATTCCGCACGAGAGACTCGGCGTATTAGTACTCCTCGGCTCCATGCCTTGCGGCACTTCCACCTAGAGCCTATCAACCTGGTCATCTCCCAGGGGCCTCGAACGATTCCTAATCTTGGAGCATGTTTCCCGCTTATATGCTTTCAGCGGTTATCACGACCCGACATAGCTACCCAGCGGTGCCCTTGGCAGGACAGCTGGTAGACCAGAGGTCAGTTCATCCCGGTCCTCTCGTCGCTTGTTTTTCCCCTGTTTCCAGGAGCGCAGACTATATCTTCATCCTCTCCGCCAGCTTGGTGGATTAGGACGGCGGCATCTTAGCCATAGGAGCAGTCATTTTCAACGAAATGATTCCTCAAACCTATGACTCTGCGTGTCTTTCAACGCAAGTCGTTACGGGGTCAAACCAAGTATCTTGTGCAGTTCATTTTTCGTCTTCCGTCTTTTGCTCATATAGTTTTCGTTTTGTATGAGCAGGAGGAGGTCAACGAGTTTCCGTATATCTTTTGCGGGCATCGTACGGAGCGTTTGCCGTTCAAGCATGATACATGCTCGAACTAACAACCGCGCTTGTTTCTTTTTGAAATGAAGGTGCGGCAGAAGCGCTGACAAGGTCGCTCGCACTTGCGAGAAACCGTTGATGCGCAACTCCGTCATGCCATCGTTTCGCTTGGAAACATATCCGCACCCGAGTCGCCGGCGAATCCACGAGAGCGGCGCATCATGGCGACTGTCTTGGTAGAGACATATCGTCGCCATGAATCGCACACCCTTCGCCGAGTCGCCACGCTTCTTGACCTGGAGCATGAGACTTCCGTCTCCGTCCAGGAAGCCCGCGATATACGCAAGTTCCACTGCTTTGATAGCTGATCGACTTCCCACGGTATTATCATAGCGTCATTCTGGTCCTCAAGCGAGTTCGATATCCACTGGACCTTCGGATACCGCACTCTAATACCAGACGCGCCGTAGACTTCACCGTTATAAGCCGCGTTGTCATCAGGAATCTCTTCCTGAAGTAGCAATTCTTTACTAGGGACGACCCTCCTCAAGAATCAACGCCTGTAGTAGATAGGAGACCAACCTGTCTCACGCATCTACGTTTGCTTGCATTACTGCAAGGATCGGACTGTAACTTTATCCGTTCTGGATAATCAACATTCAGTCTCTACGGGCCGAGTGAGATTTAAATATTTAAACATTTAAATCTCACTCATTCCCTCGGTATTGCCCTCTCGTACACAACGAGATCGGGTTTTACCGATATAAGTTGATGTGCACCCATGCATTCCTGCATGAGGCCGCCGTGATTTTGTCGTTACTAACCCTAAACCCTTTCGGGTCGGGCGAACACCAAAGTGTTCTAGCCTCGGGGCTCAGACCGTTCAATCCCCCATATCGAGGTTAAACCTCGATAATGAGATGCTGAACGGTCTGAACCCAGCTCGCGTACCATTTTAATTGGCGAACAGCCAAACGCTTGGGACCTGCTCCAGCCCCGCGCTATGGTGAGCCGACATCGAGGTGCCGAACTCCGCCGTCGCTATGGACGCTTGGGCGGAACTAGCCTGTTATCCCCAGGGTAACTTATATCCGTTAATTTCTGAATGCGTCTAAGGCATGTCAGAAGTTCACTATGCTCTGCTTTCGCATCTGCTCGGGATGTACCCCTCGCAGTTAAGCTCTCTTATGCCATTACACTATCGCCACGGTTTCCATTCGCGGCTAGAGAACCTTAATAGACTCCTCCGTTACTTTTTAGGAGGATAGCGCCCCACCAAAACTACCTGCCACGCACGGTCCCCCAATGGATCCCACTGGGGTTAGACAGTACACACAGCAAGACGGCTATTTCACTGACGAGTCCATATCAGCCGAGACCAATACTTCAACCTCTCACCGCTATGCTACGCATGCAGCACGTACTGACAATACGAAGCTGTAGTAAAGCTCCTGGGGTCTTTTCGTCTAACTACAGGTATCCGGCATCTTCACCGGAAGTGCATTTTCACCGAGCGAGTCCTCGAGACAGTTTCCCAGTCATTACACCATTCGTGCACGTCGGAATTTCATGTTCTTCCCGCATTTCTGCGGGCACTGACTATATCTTCATCTGATGACGAGCATGCGCGAGAATCTCGTGCCGTTTATATTTCCTCGTCCCGCTCGGATTCATTTGGAATGCAAGTCGGGTGATTTCTTTCAGGCCAGTAAACGTCGTATGCTTCCCTTTTTCCATCAGAAGGCATACGCGCTTGAATAGCTTGAAGTCTTTTGCTTTGCCTGACAGGAGCGGATAGCGTTCGAAATGCGGAATCACGTTTGTCAGCAAGTCGTCGAGCGAACGAACTTCGTATTTCAAAGTCCGGTCCTTCGCGTCTCGCCGCATGAATCCGCACCCGAACTTCTTTTGCATAAGAAACAACACTTCTGCTCGGTCGTGGTTTTGCGCCACGCAAAAGCTTGGTTTCGTTTCCCATCCAATCAAGAATTTATCGCGCTTGGAAAAGGATACTGAAAAGCATCCTTCTCCGTCAGAAAAACCGGAAATATATTCGTTCACGTCTCGCACTTTCGTCTTCAGCGTCGGCGTATTATGGCGCTTCATATCTGTATATGATAGCACCATCCTGGTCACCAATGGATGGTGGTGACCAAAGTCGATACGGGGTTCGTGCACTTCAATGGGGGCGGGAGTCTTAAAACTCCCGCCGAAAGATCGGCAACAATTTCTATGGCTACTTGATTAGACCGAAGGCGGCCAGGATTGCGGGAGTGAGACTGAGCAGTATCGCCAGTCCCAGACATCCGAACGCTAACCTCGCTCCGTTCTTGGTGAAGAAGCCATCTTCATCCCAGATTTGCATCTTTCTCTCCTCTCTCTTTTCCCCCATTGAAGTGCACGAACTTCCCTCGGTATTCTCCTGCCTTCACTGCGCCATCCTTTGTGTGGCGCTCCAGCGAGGACTTCACCGATATAGCCGATTTTGCTTCTGGAATCGCTTCCAGAACGGGCATCTTCCGTACCCGACAAGGAATTGCGCTCAGGTATTTCTCTAACCTGGGCCATATCTTCATCCGCTTGCGCGGAGCATGGCGTATGGTCTCTTCGTGCCATGATTGGACAATGCAGAAATTACTTTCTGCAAAGGTAACTTGGTGTTTATCTGTTCACCCTACAATCGTCCTAGTCCTTCGCGGCGCGACACTGGTCGTGCCGCGAACCTTAGGACGATTATAGTTATCGCCGACATTCACCGGGGCATATACAGTCCAGCTGACTACCGAAGTAGTTTCACCGCCCGTACTTAACCTTCCGGCATTGGTCAGGTGTCACCCCCTATACATCCTCTTACGAGTTCGCAGGGAGCTGTGTTTTTGGTAAACAGTTGCCAGGAAAACTTTCACTGCGGCCCCTCTTGCGAGGGGCAGGCCTTATCGCTAACTTACGGCCGCTTTTTTGCCGAGTTCCTTGAGGACATCTCACTCGTTCGTCTTGGGCTACTCGCCCTGATCACCTGTGTCGGTTTGCGGTACGGTCGAACGCATGGTTACGCGTAGAAGGTTTTCTCGAGACCGCGCTTTATGTTCTCTCTCCCTCCGAAGAAGGAAATTGCGGCGACACTCGGGCTTATGCGATGCGGATTTCCCTACATCACACCCTCATGTAACTGACCGGAATCCAATTACCGGCAACATATACAGCAGTCCGTCACTCCATCGCCCATGCGTCGGTCAGGGAATATTAACCCTGTGTCCATCGGGTGCGGCTCTCGCCATCCCCTTAGGCCCGACTAACCCAGAGCTGATCACCATGGCTCTGGAAACCTTAATCTTTCGACGTGCGGGGTTCTCACCCGCATTGTGGTTACTTGTACCGGCATTCTCACTTCGCATCACTCCAGCTTGGGTTACCCCTTAACCTTCATCGCAGATGCGAACGCTCTCCTACCGCTTGGCAGATGCATGCACCTGCTCAAGCCCGCAATTTCGGCACGATGCTTAACCCCGATCATCTTCGGCGCAAGGACCCTCGATGAGTGAGCTGTTACGCTTTCTTTAAATGGTGGCTGCTTCTAAGCCAACATCCTCATTGTCGAAGGATCCTCACTTCCTTGTGATGTACTGAGCATCGATTTTGGGGCCTTAATTTGCGATCCGGGCTCTTCCCCTCTCGACGCGTGGAGCTTCGCCCCCACCGTCTAACTGCCGCGCGGAGCACACGGTATTCGGAGTTTGATAGGAACCACGAGATTTCTCCCTGTTGGTCCCTGCCAGTGCTCTACCCCCGTGTGCACGTTTTCGCGACGCCAGCCCAAAAGCTGTTTCGGAGAGAACCAGCTATTCCCAGATTCGATTAGCTTTTCACTCCTTACCACAAGTCATCCCAAGACGTTGTACGATCTACGGGTTCGGGCCTCCATTCCGCTTTCGCGGAACTTCGCCCTGCTCATGGCAAGCTCATCTGGCTTCGGGTCGTATCTATGCTACGAACGCGCTATTAACGCTCGGTTTCCCTACAGCTCCGCCCCGGAAGGGCTTAGCTACGCAGCATGGACACACTCGCCGGCTCATTCTTCAATAGGCACGCGGTCGCGGTATGGCTTGCGCCATCCGTTCCCACCCTTTGTAAGTACGCGGTTTCAGTTCTATTTCACTCCCCTCTCGGGGTTCTTTTCACCTTTCCCTCACGGTACTAGTTCGCTATCGGTCATAGGATGTATTTAGCCTTACCGGTTAGTTCCGGCAGATTCGCTCGAGCTATTCATGTCTCGAGCTACTCAAGAATATGGACAAAAGTCGTCAGGCATTTCGCGTACGGGGCCATTACCCTCTGGGGCGCTGCTTTCCAACAGCTTCTGCTATGCCGACGATTGATAACTTTTTGCATTCTACATGCGGTCCACATCTTACAACCCCGAAGTCCGAAGACTTCGGTTTGGGCTTCTCCCGTTTCGCTCGCCGCTACTCGGGGTATCACGAGAGTCGCGTTCCATCAGCACGAACATACGCGCCGACGGAACGCAACTCCAATTGTTCTCTTTTCCTCCAGGTACTGAGATGTTTCACTTCCCTGGGTTTGCTCTTCACAGGCGTTACCCCGTGAGTACCCGATACAAGATCGGGCGGGTTTCCCCATTCGGACATCTTCGGATCAAAGGTTACAAACCACCTCCCCGAAGCGTATCGCCGGTTAGTCGCGTCCTTCTTCGCCATCCTAGGCCAAGGCATCCACCGCGCACTCTTACTGTCTCTCGTGCAGAATCCTGCACACCACACACGCACACTTTTTCACACACCTCTTTCGAAGTGTTTACCCGACACTCACATTGAGTGTACGGGTTTACCTCTCTATCGTATTCGTGTGTCAGAGAGCGCGTGCCGTCCTTTAGAAACGCGAACCGCCCCATCAGGGCGGTTCGCGTTACAAACGCGCGGCCATCAAAGGCCTAACCCCGATTGGTGCTGGTTTGTTTTGTTTCTAGACACGTAGAAGCGAGTATAGGGTATGCCCAATTTGCTGTCAACAGGCTGGGGCAAAGAAAAACGCCCCAAGGAGGGGCGCGGATTGATTAGGCGGCGGGATCGAGACGCCAGCGAGCAGGTGCCAGCATTTCGAAGACGAACGGAATCTCCAGGATGACCATCGTGACGGCCAAGAGAATGGCGAGTGTGGGCATCGATTGCGTAAAGAGTATCATGACCCCAAACGTGCCGAAGATGAATAGAGAACCGAGGCGTACTGCGCCGGGCCGATCCATCGCCATCGAGAGCGAAACCACGGCCGCTAACACGCCGAGCATGAATCCGATGAACAGTCCCGCCTCAAGTGAGGGCAAGAAGTCTGCCCACACAAACATATAGACGAGTACAAAAGTACTCGCGAATGCTAGTCCGGCGATGACGACGTACGGGACGCCGCGTTTCCAATTCCAGAACATATCGAGTCTCCTCTCGTTGGTTCTGGCGAGAACTATATCTTAGATAATGGAAAATGCAAGAACCCGCGCCCCTCTGGGGCGCGGGTTCTTTTTGAACCTGAATTTATTTCTTGATCTCTGTGCGCACGTCTTCGAGCCAGCGAGCCGCGGCAGTCTGACCACCGAGACCGAAAGCGAGACCGACTGCGAGCGAGACTGCAATCACGATGCCCGTGAAGAGGGTCTGGACGAAAGCCGTCGCGACCTGGAGCTGGTCGAGTGCCGCGAGAATCGCGAACACCCAGATTGCGTAGCGTGCGACCTGACCGAGGAAGCCGGCAGAATGGATCGCCGCCGCCTTGGCCGAGCCGGTCACGACATTCTTGGCCGCCTCGGCGATGACCGCCGCGACAAGCAAGATGAGCACCGCGACGATAACCTGCGGGAGGTAGCCGAGCACGACATCGCGGATGAAGAGGTTCACCGTGTCGAGGTGCAGGACCTCAAGCGAGGCAACGAGGAAGACGATGATGAAGAACCACTCGACGAGGAAACCGAGGAACTTCCCCGCAGAGAGCTCGAAACCCGCGCGAGAGAGGACCCGCTCAACACCGGCGGCACGAAGCGCCGCATCAATGCGGAGCGAGTTGACGATCTGCGCGACGACGCGCCCGAGGCCAACGCCGATCAACCAACCGACGATGAAGATGATAATCGCAACGACAAGATTGGGGATGAAGGCAACCAGCCCGTAGAACAGGCTCTGAAAGGACTGGTTGAGCACATCGGCCCAGGTAGTGAAAACCATAATACGCGAGGAATTAGTCGATTAAAGACTCGCACAGGGCGAGCGCCTAGGGTCAAGTGTAGCAAGTTCTAGAGGCCGATTTTGTCGAAGAGGACCTGGTGTGGATAGTCCAAAACGTCACGAATCAGGCGATCATAGACCCCGAGCCGGTAGCGGAAGTCGGGGGTGGAGAAAGCGGCATAGCGAATTTCGCGCCCCAGCTCGGCCTCGAGCAGGCGTACGGCGCTCGCGAGCACACGATCGCTGAGCGAATCCCCCACCACAAGGAGATCAATCTGCGGCTCGACGGAGCCGGTGAAGAGGCCCGACAGGACGACGAGTCGCAGAGCGCCCGCTTTTTTCAGTATCCGGATGACATCGACAGGACGAATGTTGGTGGTCTGCCGGATAAAGGTCTCGAGCGCCGCGCGATGCTGATAGTGCGGATTGACCTGATACTTCACGGGCGTGCCCGCCTTCTTGCGGAGAAGCCCAGCGGCGAAAAGCTCGGCGACTGCCCCACGCGCGGCCGAGGGCGAAATTTTTGCTCGTTCGGCAATCTCGGCGAGCGTGAGCGATAGGTCCTGATTAAAAAGGAAGAGGCGCAAGAGGCGCAAACGCGCCGAGGAGCCCATAATGCGAGACAGTGATTCCATAGACCGAGGTAGTGTAGTCGCTTCGGCAGATAAAAGCAAAAACCCGCGACCCCGACGAAAATCGCCGGGGTCGCGCGGTAAATCAATAATTGTTGCGAACGGCGAGGAAGCGATAGTCGGAGTTCCAGTCATTCGCCCAGTTGTCGAGGTCGAGCTTCCAGTTGCCGTTGTCGTTCCAGAATTCAGGGACGTTGCGATTGCCGTCAACCTGCGCCGATGAGTACGAGATGCCATCCATGCCACCATCCATAGAAAGCCTTGCGGCTGATCTCCGGATTGAATCTTGTTTGGGATCTCGAGCTACAAAAAGCTCTAATCCGCCAGCATCTCGCACCAACAAGTCCTTCGATTTTGGACAATCTCCGCCACACGCTCCGAGAAGCCGTGGCCGCTCGAATTCTGGCAACAGAGGTTGCGGACAGGTAGCCGGAAGCCGTAACCGCCGGTGACTATTCACCTGTCGGATCTATTTTATACAAAGACCGCGCGGCTGGGAAGCCGCGCGGAAGTTCAAAGTGTCTAAGTCCTAAGTGTCCCTTGCAAAAGGACAGAGGATCGTGAGGACTAAGTGCGAGCGGCGAGGAAGCGAAAGTCGGAGCGCCAGTCACTCGCCCAGCGGCCGAGGTCGAGCCTCCAGTAGCCAAAGCCGCTCCAGAACCCAGGGACGCAGCGATTGCCGTCAACCTGCGCCGACTGCCCAAGACACACGATCGGGTTACTCGGCGGAGCGAGGTTGTAAATCCCTCTGGCTCTTGCCACTGCCGCTCCATATGCGAGACACTCATCAAGATTCGCTGCGCGGAAGCCGCGGGCTCGTATTTCGGCATCTGCATTCTCGGACGAAATCGAGCGATTGAATGCAACGAGCACCATTGCTTCGGCGCGAATGCCTTGCGGGTGCGCAGGGAAATTCGCGTCATTGATGTTGCTGTTGGCCCAATCATAACGGCCTAGAAAAATGGCTTGTGAACGGTTTTGTGTGCCGTCCACGGTAATCTGGCCGACGGATTGAATCGTGGTCGGGCCAGAACTGTCACCACACGCGCCGAGAGTAAAGGCAAGCACGAGAGCGGCTATGCCGCTAAAGAGTGTACGCATTGTATTGGCCCTCCTTTGGCCTCTATTGAAGCGACGGAATGTCGCAAAACATCCTCATATAAGATACACGAACGTAGTAATATGTCAAGACCGCGCCAGCAGAGCTGGCGCGGTCTTGTATTTTCTAATTTATTTGAGCGTAACCTTCGCACCGGCGGCTTCGAGCTTCTTCTTGAGCTCTTCAGCATCCTCCTTCTTGAGCCCCTGCTTGAGCATCGACGGAACACCGTCGACGAGGTCCTTGGCCTCCTTAAGGCCGAGGGCGAGCGCCTCCTTGACCACCTTGATGACGGCGATCTTCTGTGCGCCCGCGTCGGTGAGCTCCACGTCAGCCGTGGACTTCCCTGCCTCCTCCGGAGCGGCGGCCGACGGGCCCGCAACCGCGACTGCCGCGGCCGAGACGCCGAACTTCTTCTCGAGCACCTTCACGAGCTCGGAGAGTTCGAGGACCGTCATGGTCTCGATTTCCTCGACGAGCTTCTTGAACTTCGCAGGAACCTCGACGACCGCTTCGGCGGCGGGAACTGCATTCATTTCATCTGCCATAGTAATTTGTATTTAAGGTTTAAGACTTCTGTTCACGAATCTTGTCGAGCGCCTAAAACATTTTGCCCGGCAAAATGTTCGGCCGATCAAATCAGCTCTTCTTCAGGCTGATTTGATTTAGAGCGACCACGAGGCCCTGGATGGGCGAATTGATCACGTTGACGAACATACCGCGCAAGACCGGCACCGGTGGGATCGTCGCGATGGCGAGGATACCCGCGGCGTCGACAAACGCTTTCTCGAACACGCCGCCCACGAGCGCAACGGCGCCCTTGAGCTTCTTGGCGTATCCGTGCACTTCGCGCGCGGGGAGCGTCGCGTCGTCGCCTGTAGACCAGGCAATCGCAATCTCACCCTCGAGCTCGGGAATGTCACCCGCGAAGCCTCGCGCCGTGAGCGCGCGCTTCAAGAGTGTTTTCTTCGCGACATAATATTCGACACCATCCTTCTTCAAGTTCTTGCGCATCGCCGAGACATCGGCAACGGTAAGTTTATTGAAGCGTACGAAGACTGCCGCCGTTGCGCCAATAAGCGCTTCAGTGAGTTTCGCGATGATGTCCTGCTTCTTCGCTTTCGTAATTGCCATAGGTGTACGTACGAACGAAACATTAAAGGAGAGTTCGACCTGGTTTACCTCGAGTATTAATCGAGAGGTCTCCCTACGCCGGACTTATGCATGCCAGCGGTCTTTGGTTCGTACCGGGCTACCCTACCAGAACTTGATTGCCGTGGCAACCTGCCCTGCGACCGAGACGAAACGGAGTGTCACCAACGCGAGCGCGATGACCGCGGCGAATCCGGTCGAAAATTTGACGAACTCGACGACGAACGGGAGCATTCGCTGTCTATTTTTATTGCGCGGATTGTTCATAGGCATTTATTTTTGCGAGGTCTTCGGCGGCCGAGATGTTGGTAGGGTCCATGCGGAGGATGTCATTCAAAAAGAATGCGGCGTCAGGCAGATCACGCACGGTCTCGTAGTAGGTCACGGCGCGGAGGGCGGTCTCGAGGTCAGAAGTGTAATACCGCTTCCCCAGCGCCGCCTCGGTGGTGGCAGAAGGCGCGTCGCCTGCCGCGAGCTCGAGTTCGGCGAGGACAAAGTGCGGCTCTGCGAGAGTCGGCACGAGCGCAATATAGTGAGTCAAAATATCTTTTGCCGCCGCATAGCCTGCAGTGCGCTCGGCAGAGCCGGGAGGATTGGCATTCGCCTGATTGAGCGAGAGGTTCACGAGGATATACCAGGGCTGAGAACGTTTCGGCGAGAGGCGGATGGTCCGCTCGAGCGCCGACGAGAGCAGATTATCGTCGATGGCGACGCCCGGCGGCGCGAGCGAGAGTACATGCGCGAGATAGAGCGCGGTGCGCGCATCGTAGGGGTACGCATTGAAATCGTTCGTCAGAATTGCGAGCGAGGCTTTATAGACATCGACGAGCGTCGTGCCCGAAAGATAATTGAGTTGGTGGCTCGTATACATTTCGTAGACCTCGTAGCCGTATTCGATATCGCCGTAGGTCCCGAGTGCCACACCGTGCGAGAGGAAGCTAATCTCGCGCGCGGGATCGGTGAGCTGATAATGATAGGCCTGTGCGAGATCGTAGGCCGCCATCATCGGGAGAATAGAAACGGGAATAATAAGAGCCGCGAGTACGAGCCCTGCGAGCCACGAGAGCGGCCGCGTGTAGCCCGGCAAGGGGAACGACTCGCGTGACGCACCAGGATATGAACGCGCAAGCACGACCGCGAGGAGTGCGGCAAAAAGCCAGAAGGAGGAAATGGTATCGAAGACAAAGAAGTTCTGTGCAGAATAGGTTAGCGCGAGGAGTGCGGCGAGACCGGCGATTACTTTTTCATCGCGACGATAGAGTCGGAATGCGGCGGTGAAGAAGGAGAAAATGAAGCCGAGATAGAGGAGGAGTCCGCCGATGCCATACTGCACGGCATAGTCGAGGAAGGCGTTGTGCGAACGATCAAACCACTGTTCGACAATTTGCGTAGGATCGTAGAAACGGTTGAAGACGGCATCGATATGCTCCGCGCCGACGCCGAGCCAGGGCGACTGCGCAATCTGCCCAAGCATATTTTTCCAAATAAAGAGACGGCTCGCCGTGTCGTTGTCGCTGAGCCCTATCGACGCGATGCGCGCGAGGGGCTCGAAGGGCGCGTGTGCGAGCTCGGTGCGAAACACAAAAAATAATCCACCCGCGACAATCAACACGAGCAGTGCGGCGCGTGCGAACGTACGGACAGAAGAGGCGGAGGTAGCAAAGGTAGTAAGACTTGGCCTAGCGGCCCGGAGCGCGACCTTTGATGCCTCTGCCGATTCTGTCCGGCAAAAGGCAATGTAGAACAGCACCATGACGCCCGCGAGACCGAGCGCGAGGATACTACCGCGCGTGGCGGAAATGATGACGGCGATGAGCTCCAGCGCCGCGCCAACGTACGCGGCGCGGCGCCAGCCGAGCGAGAGATCCTGAGCAGAAATCAGCGTCGCGAAGAAAGCGATGGCGAGATAGCCGGCGAAGAACGCGGCATTCCCGAGCAATCCACCGACACGATCAGACGCTCCAAAAAATAAAAACTCTCCAATGCCATAGACCGCGACAAAAGTCCCGACGACCGCCACCGCGCGCATTAATTTATCAAAAAACTGCTTGTCGGTTTCGAGCAGGATGAGATAGAAGCTCACAACCACGCCGGTGAGCATCAAGAGACCGTCGCCGCGCACGAAGACGCTCCAGAGGCTGTGGTAGAACCCGAGTCCGGCGGCACTCGCGCCGTACGCGAGTGCGAGGAGCGCGCCAGGTATCCAGGTCTCCGTCCTTTTCAATCGCGCCCAATAAAACGAGCGCCCGTGCGCGAGCAGGATGGCGAACACGCCCACCGCGATGAGCATGAACGCGTAGAAGAGGAGCGTCTTCGGCACCAAGTAGGGATAGACGACCTCGCCCCAAATCACGACCGGCAAGATGACCGGTGCTATGAGGAGCCAGGAGTATGCGCGTTCGAGATACTTCATTAGTTAGTGGGTGTTCAATTTTGCTTGGAGCGCCGCGATGGCCGACTCGATAGAAGCTTGACTGCTCGCGGGCGAGAGTTGTTCTACTTTTTTCCATGCAGTAATGGCGTCCGCGTATCTGCCCTGCCCCGTGAGCCATTCGGCCTCGATGCTCAAGACTGGCGCCGAGTCGCCGAACTGCTTGCTCGCGTCGGAGAACGCAGACATGATGCGCGCAGAATCGCTCGGGAGGCGCGTGGTGAGGAACGTAAGACGCGCGAGATGATACGCGAGTGTTCCCGGCTCGACGGCGACGGACTTGGCATACGCGTCGGCTGCTGTTTGCTCGGCACCCAGCATGTCCATCAGGTGTCCGAGGTTCATGTAGGCGAGGCCGGTGCCTGGATAGAGATCGATGGCGCGATTGTAGTCGCGATAGGCAGATTGGCCCTGGCCGAGGTTGGTCTCGTCGTTGGCGATGCCGTCGTAGAGGTCGTAGTCATTATAGTGGCCCTTCCCCACGAGGCCCTGGAGGTGCGCAATGTCGGCATTGGCTTGCGCGACAAGCGTGGCATTGCCTGAGTACGAACCGGTGAACGTCCACGAGGCAATCGAATCGGCGGGATTAATCGGGAACTGCTTCGCCATCGCGGGCGCGCCCGGTGTGGTGGTAGCGACCGCGACTGGTGTGGTGGTCGACTCTGCTGGCATGGTGGTGGCTGGCGTCGACTTCCCCACGTAATGCCAGAGAGCGCCGAGGACAATAATAATGATAATCAACCCCGCCCAGAGAAAGACTTTTTGAGTATTCGAGAGATTCATAGAACCAAGAATACCATACAACAAAATCCTTCCGAAATGTTTTGTTTAAATCTGATCTAAACAGTGATTACCACGGCTCAAGTGCGATTTCTTGGAATTCTTCTCCCTGTGAGGCTTGGTGCCGTGCGAGAAGCTCTTTCATTTCTTGTTTGACACTATCCTCTTCCCCGACGGGAGGGAGTATCGCTTCTGGATCATCAGTAATCGGAGAATGTCCACCCGAGATCCAGTCTTTGAAACTAGAAAACGGATAGTGCGACGCCCATTCCCACGCACAATCGAAATCTTCGGAAGCCGCAACAAGTCCCCCAGGATACATCTCGAGAACATTTTTCACGAGAATATAGAAGACGAGATAATTCATGTGCGAATCTTCCTTCACGGCTCGGGCATGATACGCGCTTTGAAAGATACTCCCCTGCTCGCCATATTTAAGATTGAAGCACATCGATAAACTGATACTGAAACGCTGGATGAATTTCGCAGTTCCATCCTCGCGAACTTCTTGCGCAAGTATATGGAAATGATTTGAAAGGAGTGTCCATGCAAGAATGTGCACCAACGGCTCGCGCTCTGGCCAATGAGCCGGTCGATTGAAGAGTGGCAGTTCGGCAGTTTCTCGATTCCAATTTGGGCTGACGTAGGTATCATTCAATAAGAAGAGCGATTTGATGAAACGGTTCCGGTCGCCACGGTCACGAACAATATCAGTTCCGCGCGTACCACGTTTCGTAATATGAATAACGGAACCAACCGAGAAGGGTTCTATTCTCATTCGGTAACCATAGCAACGGATTTTTTGTTTAGATCAGATCTGAACAGAGGTTTGTGGATAAGAACGAAAAAACCACCCGTGAGGGTGGTTTTTTCTTGCCCGTCCGTAGCCTTTCGGCGAAGGAGGGCTGCTAGGCCAAATTCCTAGCTGGAAGACTTAGGAGAACCCGTTCAACTACTTGGAGTAGCTGAGCGCGTTGCTCGTGAAGTTCTTGAGGAGGTAACCGTTCGTCCAGTCGAAGGTGCTGACCGAGTGGCCAGAAGCCGAGCGGTCAGACCAGATAACGTTCGGAGTACCCGAGACTGCCGGAGACGTGCCGTCTGCCGAGCCGTTAGTGGCGACGCCACCGTCCGCGGCAAGGCTGATCGTGAGCGTCGAGCCTGTTGCACCGTAGCCAGAGACCGTACCGTAGAGGTCATAGGTCTTGGTCGAGCCGGCCGCAACCTGCTGGTACTTCGCCTGCTGAGCGTTCTTCGTCAGGTCAACTGTAACGGTCGTGCCTGTCGTCGTCGCAGAGTTGGAAGTGCTGTCAAGCAAGTTGTTGCCCGAAGCATCGTCCGTCAGGTAGAAGTTCGTCACACCCGTGATGGTGCTGGTACCAATGTTGAACACCAAGTGCGTCCACTCGATCGCGCCCGCAGGGTCAGCCGAGATGCTGAACTTGTAGAGCGGAGAACCAGTGGAGGGCACGCTGTTGTTCGTCGGGACCATCGCGAAGGTCGGGATCGACTTGCGGACGTAGAACGTGCCGTTGCTGGCAAGTGTCTGCACCACGCTCGTCGTCGGGACCGTGATCGAGCCGCCCGCGCTGTTGACCGCGCGGAAGGTGTTGTCGAGAGCGGTATTACTGTTGCCCTCGTCAATCTTCACGTTGATCGCGGCACCCGAGGTAGCGCCCCGAAGCGACCGTCGGTGTCCCGACGAAGACGTCGAGGTTAGACGAGTCGTTGATCGGAACGTACATCGTGAGACCGGTGAAGGTCGCTGTTGCGAACGGCATTGCTGCGTTCACTGTGAGCGGCTGAGTCACCGTCTGCGTTGCACCGTTCACGTCCTTGTAGGAGAGTGTCACGTTCGTGACCGAAGTCGCCGCAGCATTCGGAACGAGAATCGCGAGATTCTGGACCGTGTACTGCGAGTTCTGGGCCGCGAAGTTAAACTCACCGACCATCACCTGACTTGCGCCGGCGAGGACGTTGTTGCTCACCGGATCACCCGCGCCGCGAGTGATGGCAAGCGTGCCCGAGCCAACGCCAATGTTCTGAAGCTGAGTAGGGTTCAGAACAGAAGCCGCGATGCCAGTGGTATCACCGATACCTGTCGTGCTCGTGGTAACCGAAGCGACAATCGTACCCGGGTTAGAACCCGAGAGGATGTTGCCGTAGATATCAATCGTCCTCGAAGAAGAGACCGGAATATCGTAGTTCACCGAGTATGAGTTACCCGTCGACGGCGTCGTGATGACGGTGCCGAGGATGTTACCCGTAGCATCATCCTTGAGCGTCAGGTTCGTGATCGAAGCTGCGTTCGCGGTCAGAGAGAAATGGCGATCGTGTTGACCGTCACCCCTTCTGTCGAACCAGTCGAGAGCGTGAACGCGCCAAGCTTGGCGCTGTTGCTACCCGCGACTACCGTCTGGTTGCCGTAACCCGTGTACTTCGTCGCGTTGAGCGAAGAAGCCGCGACGGTGACGGTGTTACCCGAGGTATCCTGGGCAGGAACATTCGTCGAGTTGAGCGAGGACTGGCCCTGTGCGTTCGCCGAACCCGCCGCGAGCGTGACCGTTACAGTCTCCGCCGCAGAGAGGTTCGTGTTCGCCGGATTGCCCGTGTAGGCAACGCCGGTCTTCGCGTCAGCATAAATGCTCACCACCGTGGTTTGACCCGGGGGGAGGATGAGCGAGGAGCCGAGCGAGAAGTCCGTGGCAGTGCCTGACACGCCGATAGCCTTCGTCGAACCAACCTGGACACCGTTCACGAGGATCTTGCCGTTGGCGAGACCGCCGGAAGTGTGGACATAGTCAGTTGCGTAGACGTAGAGGTCAGAGACCTTCACATTCTCACCCGAGGCGAGCATGTCGAAGGTTGCCCAGTTGACGCTCGTTGCGCCGACCGCGATCGACTGGTTCGGGGAAGACGGGTCAAGAGAGACCGAGACGCCCGAAGAAGTCGTGACCGAGTTGATCGTCACCTGCTGTGCCGAAGCGGCAGAGAAGGACGAACCACCCTTGGTCGGAGTAACCGGCTGATTCAACTGAGTGTCGACGAACATAGCGTCGCTAGAGCGCTGGACCGAGAACTGGATGGTGCGGCTTGCACCACCTGTGATGTCAGCGAGCACCTTGATGGTGTGGCTCGAAGTCGAGAGCGTCACCGGAGCGGCAGAGAGGTCAAAAGTGACCGTCTGGGCCGACATCGCTGGGATCGTCGAACCTACCTGCACGCCGTCAACATAGAGTTTCAGGTTTGTAACGTAGGAAGGATCGATCGAGCCGAGATTGGTGAAGCGAATCGAAGAGAGCTTAACCGGGTTGGTGTTCACGCTGACCGTGTCCTGCCAGATCGGGAAGCTCGTCTGCGGGCTGATCGTGGTCTGCGCCGGGGATACCGACGAGCCGTAATCAACACCGGCGAGATTCGCAGCCGAGACCGTCTGGTAGCCAGACACAACCGGGAAGCTGACCGAAGAGTCAAGCGTCGCGTTGCTGGTAGCCGACGTGAGCTCAACACCGATCTGCTGGCCCGAAGAACCAGTCGCGATGTCCGAGCGGACCGAGACCGTGTAGGTCTGGCCTGCCGGCACCGTGAAGAGTGCTACCGGATCAGAGAAGGTGAACGCGGAGTTAGAAACGCCCGCCGAGTCAGTCAAGCGCGTACCTGCGTTGTAGAGGTACACGTTGACGAGGGTCGAGTCGTTGCTGACACCCGTGCGCATGAAGCTCAAGCTCGTCACATTGATCGGAGCAGAAGTCGGGTTCGCGAAGACGAAGTCTCCGAGGTCCCCAATGCCCTGACCCTGGACGAGAACCGAACCGTTCGGTGAGGTCGGTGCGAGCATGACCTTAAGGCCAGTGCCCGTGCCCGCTGTCGGAGTCGTGGTGGTCGTCGTGGTGGTCGTCG
The DNA here is from genome assembly GCA_963813065.1 of Candidatus Kaiserbacteria bacterium. Classification (GTDB taxonomy): domain Bacteria; phylum Patescibacteriota; class Minisyncoccia; order Phycocordibacterales; family Phycocordibacteraceae; genus C7867-001. Next base: position 45,986 of record CAWEXP010000010.1, on the reverse strand, counting down.
TCGTAGAAGAAGACGAGCCGCCGCCGAAGGCCGCGCGCGACTTAGCACCGAAGTAGCCAGCCGTCGGAGTTACTCCGGCCGCTGTCTGCCACGCGCTGACTGCCGCCTGCGTCAAGCTACCGAAGTAGCCCGTCGCCGATGCCTTGAGATAACCCTTAGAGATAAGGGCGTTCTGGAGGGCCGTCACGTCTGCACCCGTCGAGCCGACCGTGAGGTCGCGCGTGAAGGTGTAGCCGGTACCGGTCGTCGTGGTCATCGAGCCCGTTGTGGTGCTCGAGGGGGTTCCCGTGAGGGAAGCCTGCACATTTGCGATCGTCGCGCTGTCAGCCCCGAAGGACTGCAAGAGCGAGACGATAGCGGAGACCTGCGAGCTGGTCAGAGCCGCCGCCTGCGCCATCGGCGCGAGCGAGAGCACGGACGCGGCAATCGCGAGTCCAGTTGCGACTGCCGCAACCTTCGCCATCGCTTTCGTTGTCATATTTTGCATAACGTTAGTAAGGATTTTTAAGCGCACATAATAAGTCCAAGTTCGACTTGCCTGCGGCATTTCGCTCATCAAAACAAAAGATTACTTTCATTTTGATTCGCTCCATTTGCAGGTAAGCAATTTGATTTGAGTGCACGCGCACTTTCACACTATCCCACAGCAGGCGGTATCGACCTGCCTGCCATGGGCTAGTTGGTAAGGGTTCTGCGACTTTTCAGGGTCGCTATTCAATTATCAAAGACCCGCCCTAGGAAAATTTTTCCGCTAGGACTCATAGAAGAGTATAGCGGAACAACAAGCTATTTCCTATCATGCGTGTGGATAACCTTGTCGAGAATAGAAACGCAAAAATGACCGTTGCCGGCCTTCCTTTGTTTAGCTATCCCCGAGTCGCTACCACACAGACATACTAGCAGTTACGACCCCCTAAGTCAACGCACTCGAGGGCTCAGACAATAGAATAGGTACTCCAACGTCGCTCACCACTTTTACGAACAATCCCCTGCCCCACGAGCGCTTGGAGCTCGCGTTGGATGGTCTTCTCGCTCAGTTGAGGCAAGCGCGTCGAAATGTCCTTTATACCGGCATTCTTCTTGTCCTTTATGACCGATAGAATAGTTTCTTGGCGATTACTGGTGCCGCTGTCCTTTATTTGTCCTTTATGAGGTATTCGTGCTGAGGCTGAGCGTGCCCGAGCTGGCGGATGCGCCGGCGCAGAAAGTGGCGCATGCTTCATCATCTGAGCGAGAGTTGGCGCATCTTCGAGGAAGATGCGCGGCTCCTCGTAGGCGGCCACTTCTTGGAGGAGAAGCTGGGCTTCTCGCGAGATAAGTTCGACGTTCATGATCGAGAGCATCCCGCTCGCACGTGCCACACCGAGGATGCTCGAGAGTGCCAAGAGTTCACGCGCGAGTGCGGTGCGGGCGAGTGCGGAGGAGAGCGTCCCTGCGTCGATGAGTCCGACTGCGACGGCGTCGAGACGGTTCTTGAGCGACACCGCATCGGCAAACGCCGGCGAGACGAGATGGATCGCTTTGGCCAATCTCTCGGTCTTTTTATAGATATAGACTCTCTGTATGTCCTTTTCGAAAACGTTGGAGAATATGCTTTTTTCTAAGACAAAATCTTCTATATGAGCATACTTGGTTCGACTATTGGTCGTAGCAAGATTCTTTTCTTGTCCTTTATTTTCTTGCGTGTCCATGATGCTTGTATTGGACAGTATAGGACGCTGGCGGCCCCGCGCAAGTGCGTATCTGCGTCTACATTTTTTGAGTGATACAATGTCTGCATACTTCTATGAGCAAGGCACCGAATAAACGTAAAGCGTCTTCGAAAGAGGCCGCGGTCGAGGGGTACGATGCGCTGATTCGCTGGTCGAGTGCCGTCGTCTTCCTCGCCGCCGGTGTCCTCCTCGCGCTTGCCGCGGTCGGCAACGCAGGGCCCGTCGGGAGCACGGTCTTCGCTCTTGCATACACGATTGTTGGCATCGGCGCATTCGGTATTCCCATTGCCCTGATCATCCTTGGCATCTACGCGGGCTTCGGCTATCCGGTCATCGAGGCGCTGACCGCTTCAGGTGTCCTTATTATGCTCGCGGGTGTACTCGCTTTCGCCGGACTCTTCCCGAGTGCGACCTTCGGTGGGCAGGTTGGTCAGTGGCTCGGCGGCGCACTCGCCGGTTTCTTCGGCTTCTGGGGCGCATTCGTTCTCCTGATTGCCGTGCTCGCCATCGGATTCGCACTCGCGAGCGACATCGAAGCAATCGCGGAAGCAGTCGCACACTGGGCACGCGCGGTCTGGGGCTGGGGCGTCGCACGACTCACGCCGTCTGAAGAAGATTTTATCGAAGAGGATGAGGAGGTCGAGGTTGTCGGCATCCCCGAAGAACCGCTTGAAGAAAATCTAGAAGAAGTAGCGGGCGCAGAACAGGAACCGACGGTGAATGTCTTCAATAGCGCGCCCGCCCATTCGACACGTTCGAGCATTCCCGAATTCGATTCTGAATATGATCCGCCTCCCCTCTCGATCTTGAGCGAGGACAAGGGCAAGCCGGGCGTCGGCGACATCAAGGCAAATGCCAATATCATCAAACGCACCTTCCAGAACTTCGGCATCAATGTCGAAATGGACGAAGTCTCGGTGGGCCCCACCGTCAGCCGCTACGCCGTGAAGCCCGCCGAGGGCGTGCGCCTTTCTAAAATTGTTTCGCTCCAGGGTAATCTCGAACTCGCACTTGCCGCGCACCCCGTGCGCATCGAAGCGCCGATACCGGGCAAGTCGCTCGTCGGCATCGAGGTCCCGAACACGACCAAAGCGACCGTTGGCCTCGGCGGCATCCTCGCCACGAACGAGTGGCGCGACAATAAGAAGCCGCTCCTCGCCGCGCTCGGCCGCGACATCACGGGCTTGCCGCACTTCGTGAATCTCGGCAAGGCGCCGCACGCACTCGTCGCTGGTGCCACCGGCTCGGGCAAGTCAGTCGCCATCCATGCCATCATCGCCTCCCTCCTTTACCGTAATGGCCCCGATCAGCTCCGCTTCATCATGATCGATCCGAAGCGCGTCGAGCTCACCGCTTACAACGGCATCCCGCACCTCCTCACGCCCGTCATCACCGACCCGAAGAAAACAATCCTCTCGCTCAAGTGGGCGGCGAAGGAAATGGAACGTCGCTACAATATTCTCGAGGCCGAGGGCGTGCGCGATATCGACTCCTATCACACCACCGTCGTCGAGCCCGCGAAGAAGCGCAAGGGTGAGGATCAACCCGAGACCATGCCTTTCATCGTCATCGTCATCGACGAACTCGCGGACATTATGACCAGCTACCCGCGCGAGCTCGAGGCCTCGATCGTCCGCCTCGCGCAGATGAGCCGCGCGGTGGGCATCCACCTGGTGCTCTCGACCCAGCGCCCCTCGGTCAATGTCATCACCGGCCTCATCAAGGCGAACGTCCCGACGCGCATGGCGCTCCAGGTCGCCTCGCAAATCGACTCGCGCACCATCCTCGACGGCTCGGGCGCCGAGACCCTGCTGGGCGCCGGCGACATGCTCTATCTCTCGAGCGATATGCAGAAACCGGTCCGCCTCCAGACCGCATTCATTTCTGAAAATGAGGTGAAGAAAGTCGCACACTATATAAAGAGCCATAACGCGGGCAACCTCTCGGCCATCGATATGGGCGGCACCGGTATTGTTTCGAACGATATGGGCGACACCATCGGCCTCGCGAACATGAGCGATGACGAAGAAATCGACGATGACCTCTATGCCGAAGCGAAAGTGTTTGTGGAGGAAGCCGGCCGGGCCTCTACCTCCTACCTGCAACGCAAATTAAAAATTGGCTACTCACGCGCCGCGCGCCTGATGGATGTACTCGAATCTCGCGGTGTCATCGGCCCCGCCGACGGCAGTAAACCGCGCGAAGTGCTCTCTCGCTCTGGCTCTTCCTCCCCCACTCCTGAAGAAGAAGGCGATACGGAGTTTTAGGTAATGACCAAATACCTCATCACGGTCGTGCTGGTGCTCTTGGTGGGATACGGCGCGTTCGAGGCGTGGCCACTCGTCGCCGGGCCATCGCTCCAGATCAGCTCGCCGATTGAAGGCGCGAGCGTGCCGGGCGGGATTCTCGATGTAGAGGGTCGCGCGCTCCGTACCGCCTCGCTCACCCTCGACGGCGCGACCCTCTTACCAGACCAGCAAGGTGACTTCTCCGCAACTCTGACATTCCCCTCGGGAGGCTCTATACTTACCTTCGTAGCGACCGATCGCTTCGGCCGCTCAGTAACTCTTACTCGCGACATTTTTGTAAAATAATTATGGCAGGATTCGGCAAACCAAAAAAAGAAAAAGTGCTCAAGACGCTCACGGCCGCGACGACCGACAAGGGCGAGCGACAGAAGTCGATTGATCAGGCGCTGAAGGAGATTCGCACCAAGTTTGGCGACGACGCCATCACCACCCTCTCGGGCGGCAAGCAGGCCAAGATCCCCTCTATCCACACCGGCTCGATCGGGCTCGATGCCATTCTCGGCGTCGACGGGCTCCCCTGCGGGCGCATCATAGAAATTTTTGGCCCTGAATCATCGGGCAAGACGACGCTGGCACTCCACGTGATTGCCGAGGCGCAAAAGGCGGGCGGCATCGCGGCCTTCGTCGACGCCGAGCACGCGCTCGATCCAGAGTATGCGCGCCGCATTGGGGTCAAACTGCAAGAACTTTTGATTTCTCAGCCTGACACGGGCGAGCAGGCATTGGATATTGTCGAGTCGCTGGTGCGCAGTGGCAATGTGGATGTCATCGTCGTCGACTCCGTCGCCGCGCTCACCCCCAAAGATGAAATCGAGGGCGAGATGGGCCAACAGCACGTCGGCAAGCAGGCGCGCCTGATGAGCCAAGCACTCCGCAAACTCACCGCGATTGTCTCGCGCAGTAAGACGATTGTCATTTTCATTAACCAGATTCGCATGCAGATCGGCGTGATGTTCGGCAACCCCGAGACAACGCCGGGCGGCAAGGCGCTCAAGTTCTATACCTCAGTGCGCCTCGACATTCGCCGCATCGCCTCAATCAAAAAAGGTGAAGAAGTCGTCGGCGGCCGCACGCGGGTCAAGGTGGTCAAGAATAAAGTCGCCGCACCCTTCAAGACGACCGAGTTCGACCTCCTCTACAACGAGGGCATCAGCCGCGAGGGCGAGCTTATCGCGCTCGGGGAGAAGTTTGGCCTGGTGGAGAAGAGTGGTGCGACCTACAAGTTCGGCACGACGAAGCTCGGCGTCGGCTATGACGCGACGCGCACCTTCCTCCGCGACAACAAGCCGGTGGCGACCGAACTCTTGAAGGGCATCAAGGAGAAGCTGGCGGAATAGTATGGCCGGCATCGCTGACAATCTCGAAGACATCAACACGAAGCTCGACAAGGTCGAGAAGATCGAGGAGCACCTCTCGAGGCTCGTCGACAAAGAAGAGGAGCAGGTCGAGAAGATGGAAAAGGAAGAAGAAAAAGTCGACAAAGAATTGCTCACCATCGGCTCGCTCGCGATCAAGCGCTCGCACGTGCTCGAGCTCGCGCGCGGCGCGGCGGGCGCGTTCCTCGGCGTCGGTCTCGGCCAGGCGCTCGGCAACTCGGTCGCCCTCGCGAATAAATTGCCGTGGCCGAATATCTTCGGCATCCTCTTCTTCATCATCCTTATCACCGGCTTGTTGATTTATAAAAATGACAAGGATGTCATCAAGAAGACGAATCCCCTGCCCTACATCCTCGGCAAGGTCGGCTACCTCTACCTCATCGCGCTCCTGGTCCAGCTCCTCGGCCTCTTCCTCTTCAATAACTTCCCGGGCGTGAACGAGATTCTCGCCAAGTCGCTCATCATCGGCTCGTACACCGCGATGTCCTCTGCGGTCGCCTTTACACTGATTTAATTGACGAAACAGTGGTTCGAGTGTAGATTCCCTCCAGACTCGATGGTGAGTCGGCAAAGGAGGGCCCCATGGCCAAAATTAAAGCTGTGACTATTCTCGAGGCGCGGATTGAGGATTTACAGCGCAGTCTGCAAGAAGTTTCGGACGCGCGCGACCAAGTCGCTGGTCAACTGAAACAGTATGAGGCCGAAATACCCGGCATCAAGGCGACCGTTCGCGAACTTGAAGGGAAGTCCATTCAAGCAATAATAAACGAGCAGGCCGACAAAGAAGACATCGCAGACTTGGAAGCACGACTGGCGGCTGCCGAAGCAAAATATGAAGGTATGAGTGATGCCTTCCAGCTCCTTATCGATCGCCTCGTCGACAAGTGAACACCGAGCGCCGGGTATCCCCGGCGTTTTTCTTATCTAGCACTAAAACAAAACTAGGACATTCGATGTCCTAACTTATCGCAAAGTCCAGCACCGTGGCGTTTACGTTGATATAAAATCCGCACCGGCCGAGAAAGTCGGACGATGCGGATGTTGCAAGAGGTTGGATGCTTTTATATTTTCCACGCCACAATCTTTTTCAGCTTAGGGGGAGTCTGAAAATTAAAGGCAAATTCAGTTGCTAGCTGTGCTATTTGTCCCCTTTCAAAGTAAGGGTCACCCCAAAGAGGAAATTTGAGCGTGCCATCCAGTTTACTCTTGGCCACTGATCTTCCCCAATATGCGCCTTTCCTGCCTTTTATGTGTATGGTCACATACCACCATCCATCGTGCGCGTCATTACGGATAAGTTTATCGAGTTCCGTAAAGGATTTGCAGTGGCGTTTCCGAACTTTTGTCATAGCACACTCCCTTACTTTCCGTCACAGACCTTACTCTAAGTGAGTTTAAGACACAAGTAACTTCTAGGGCGACGCCTCAGAAGTTTTGTGTGAGCAGTCGCGCGATTTCGCGTGCGAGGTAGATGAGGGAGATGAGGCAAACGAGGATAAGCCCCTGGACAACGAGGCGGGTGTGCTCGAAGGCGTAGACGAGGTAGAGCGTGTGGCCGAAGAAGTCCTGCGGACCATTGCGGAAGATCATCGCGACCCACACTTCCCGTCCGATGCCGTAGAGCGCAAGGAGCGCAAGGGCGAGCGCGAAGATGCCGCCGGAGATAAGGATACGGAGCAGTGAAATCCTGCGCACGCGGCGCATTACTATTTTTTCGACATTGGTTTCATCATTCATATTTTTGGGTATCGAATACGTGCTTGAAAAGTTTCTTGGCACGATGCACGCGCGTCTTCACTGCGGGGACCGAGAGATTTTCGCTCGCGGCGATTTCTTCTTGTGTCTTCCCCTCGATGAATTGTAACCGAAGAATCTTGGCCGCCGTTTCGGGGAGCTCTGCGAGCGCGGAGATAACTTCATTGCGTATCGACAAGTCTTCGAGGAACTCGGCGCGCGCATCGGGGAGTGATTCGTAATGCTCGGGCTCAAGCTCAACCATCTCGCTATAGCGGTCGCGATTCTTACTATATTTGGTGTATGCGACGCGATTCAGAATCATGTAGGCCCAGGAGGCGAAGGTCGCGCCCTCTTGTGGATGATAGCGATCAGCATAGAGGTAGATTTTGGTGAAGGCGTCCTGCACAATCTCTTCGGCATCCTCCTGGCTCCGGACAATAGCGCGGGCACGGCGCAAGAAGGGCGCCTCATAGCGTCGCACGAGGAGCGCGAAAAGCTCGGGCTCCTGTCGACTCCGCGCCAGCACCTGGGCATCAGAAAGGGAGCCCCGGTCCTCGGTATCTTTAGAAAGACTTGAAAAAGTCATGGTTTCAGCTATCATACGCTACGTCCCTTTGATGGGCGAGCCCCTCGGGGCTTTAGCCGGCGCCGGACAAGCATTAGAACCTCCGCGCGCCGTTTTTAGTTTCCCTACTATGGCCGTCCTCTCATACAACGAAATCCTTCCGAAAAAAGTTATCGAATATAATAATGAGCCCTACGAGGTGCTTTCCTCGCACATTTTCCGCATGCAGATGCGTAAGCCGGTGAACCAGACCAAACTTCGCCACCTGATCAGCGGCCGCGTGACCGAGATCTCCTTCCACCAGAACGAGAGGCGTCGATGAAGCGGATGTCGGCGAGATGAACGCGATGTACCTCTACACCAACCGCGGCGAGAGCTGGTTCGCCGAAGAAGGCAACGCCAAGAACCGCTTCGCATTCCCCGAAGACGCCGTGCATGACAAAGTGCAGTGGCTCGTGCAGAACTCGCCCGTCGAAATCACGACCTACCAGGAGAAGCCGATTACGGTCCAGATCCCGGTGAAAATGGATTTGAAAGTCACCGAGGCACCGCCCTCAATCAAGGGCGACACCGCCACCGGTGGCAACAAGCAGGTCACGCTCGCCTCGGGCGCAACCGCGAACGTCCCCCTTTTCATCAACGCGGGCGACACTATCAGAATAAATACGGATACCGGCGATTACGTCGAGCGCGTCGCGAAGGGATAAATCAACCGAGGTGCGCGTGGTCATTCCACACCATCATATGTTCCGGGCATCAGGATCGTCGTGTGGCCGCTCTTTCAAGCTACTGGGCTTCACGCGCTCGACGAATAGTTCAGAGAATTCCACGGGCATACCGATTTTTCCTCCGATTATCTCGGCAGTTTCTTTTGCCCGCGCATACGGGCTCGCAACAATAGCTTCGACCGGGAGCTTCTGAGCACGCTCCGCCACGGCACGAGCTTCGCTCCTTCCCTGTTCGGTGAGCGGCGACTCCGGCCATTGAAGTCCCTGACTGGCATTGGCCTCGCTCTGTCCGTGTCGCACGAAATAGACGGTCTTCATCTTTTCACTGTATCACGAGCCTTTTGTATGAGGGAAATAAAAAGCCCGCCGGAGTGGCGGGCGCGCCGATGGAGGCGAAATTATTTGTGGTTCTGTGAGTCGAACACTTGGTGCATGTTCGCAGTCTCTGCGGCCGTCGGGTTGTGGATTGTGTTGGCGATGAAAAGCCCGATAAGAGCAGCAAACGCGACGCCCGTCAATGTGAAAGCAAGCGCGGTGCCACTCGGAGATACTCGTACAGGGGTTCTATTTTTTATCGACATGGGAATTCCCTTCCCTGCTACGGACACGTTCGTGTGTCCGTTTCCGCTATCGTTTATACCACTGACGATTTAGAAAAGCAAGTTACGCCTGCACGTACGGCAGGAGCGCCATGTAGCGCGCGCGCTTGATGGCGTTGGCGATTTCGCGTTGTTTGAGTGCCGGCATACCCGTGCGGCGCTTAGAGAGGCATCTTGGCGTGCGGGTTGGTGAACAGCTTCAAATACCCGACATCTTTGTAGTCGATAAATTTCTTGATCTCAATCTCTTCGCGTTCAGCTTGGTGTGCCATACTTGAATATTTAAATGTTTAAAAATGTAAATTAAAAAGGTATATCTTCAGGATTGATTTCTTCGTCGGGATACTTAATCTCCTCGTCACTCTTCGGTGCCGGCTGTTCCTCACGCGAGGAGCCACCCATGCTCGCACCACCCGTGCTCCCCTTCCCGCCATCGGCGCCGAACTGGAAGTTCTCGAGCACAATCTCGGTGCGATAATTTTTCTTGCCAGTTTCTTTATCATCCCACGACCGCGTCTGGAGGCGACCCTCAACGAAAATCGGGCGGCCCTTCTTGAAGTACTGGCCGATGACCTCGGCCGTGCGACCGAAGGCGACGACATTGTGGAACTCGGTCGACTTCCTGCTTCGCGCCGTTCTTGTCCTTGTAGGTACGGTTGGTCGCGACACCAAAGGTGGCAACGTTAGAGCCCGAGGGAAGCGCCTTGAGCTCCGGGTCGCGGGTGAGATTGCCGTAGAGCATTACTTTGTTGAGGTACATAGGAGAGAAAAGTTAGACGGCGACGTGTTCGAGCGCGGCGTCGAGCTCGACATCGGTAGCATCGGCCACTTCAACCGGCGCAGGGACCTTGACCGAGAGCTCGTGCATCTCGGCGGCGTGGCGGGCGGCGTCTTTCGTCGTCACGAGGTCGACGAAACGGATGATGCGCTGGTCGGCATTTGCGGCAGAGAGCACCTCGGCGTGATTGGCGGCAGAGGTTTCGTACGCAATCCAGGCGAAGTATGCGGAATCGAAATCGCGACGACCGGTCGGCTCCTGGCGGGAAATGGTGTAGGCGAGCGGAACCTTCTCCGGCTCACCCTCGGCAACCAGAGCACCCTGGGCCACGATGGCGGCACGGAGCGCCTGGTAGGTCTTCTTCACCTCCTCGGAGGGGAGCTCCGGGTCGAGGTGGAAGCCGAGCTCGTAGACGCGCGGCGCGCCACCTTCCTCGGCGGTGTCCTCAACCTCTATAACATCCTCATTTCGAGCCATGATTGGGCTAATCTAGCACCTCTCTAGACAAAAGGCAACTCGAAGAGGCGTGCGGCATTGGCCGCCAAGGCCGCACGGACGAGCTCGGGATTTTCGCCTCGAATCTCCGCAATCTTGGCGACGACCTCGATGACCGCGAGCGGGTCGTTGCGCTGACCACGTCGGCTCGCGGGCGCGACAAAGGGCGAATCTGTTTCGACGAGCATCTGGTCGAGTGGTGCGGCTTTAATGGTCGCGTCATAGTCGCGTGCGAAAGTGATGACAGCGGTGTAGGAGACGGTGAAGCCGAGCGCATTCAGTGCGCGCATCTCGGCGACGCCACCGACGAAGAAATGGATGTCGCCCGCGAGTTTGGGGTGCCCCTCTTTCGCCTCTTTCAGTATCTCTATCAAATCCCAATATGCATCGTAGCTCGGCTTGCCCTCCATAGCTTTGGCGGAGGAGGGGCGCGAATGAATAATGAGTGGGAGCGCAAGCTCGGCGGCAAGTTCTATCTGTTCGGTAAATAGTTCTCTTTGCTTTGCTTTGACTTCATCAGTTGCATCGACTGGCCTGAAGTAATCGAGTCCGCACTCCCCTATCGCGACCACTTTCTTGCTCGCGGCGAGTGCGCGATATGCCGATGCGTCAAATAGTTCAGTGTGGTTGTCGTTGGGGTGTTGGCCAATCGCGGCCCACAGGTGCTCGTGTTGTTCGGCGAGCTCGACCGCCTTCTTCGAAGATTCAAAATCGCACCAGACCACAATGCCCGCCACGCCACGCTCGCGCATCTGGGCTATCAGCGTGTCGCGATCCGCATCGTATTGCTCGAATTGCAGATGGCAGTGCGCGTCGATGTATTTCAGTTCCACTCCCCGAGCGTACCATAGGTATAAAAAAGCGGCGCTGGGTAGCGCCGCCAGTAGAAAAAACTAATCGACTATTTCGTCACCACGTTGCCGACGCCGCCGACGAGTGATGCACTTGTTGATTTCCCGATCGAGATGCCTTGGATCCCAAATGTCGAGAATCTCTTTTTCACCGCCGGTCTCGATAAGCGTCAGATTGCCGATCTTGAGCGGCCTCTGCCACCAACGCTGAAAGAGTTTGGTATCTACCACACGTTCGAGGGATATTCGCTCCTTGATGAAGTCGAAGACGCCGGAGCAAATGAGCAAATAGGCGTCGGACGACTTGCGATCGACGATGAGCGCATAGCGCGTGGAAAGCCACTCGGCAACATGCGGCACATAATACAGTGGCGCAATGAGACCAAGAGGCATATAGCCGACCGCAACGATCGCATTGTGTGGCAAGAAGGTATAGACGGGCGCGAGCCAGTCAAACCATTCTGTGGCCATGAGAGCATAGAAGCCAACCAACACCGTTATCCATTGGCCAAGATGCGCCAAGCGAGTGATGAAGTGTGGCATCTTCCAGCGCCGTAATCCCCATTCGAACGCATGCAATGACAGCCATACGACCCCCACCAGGACGAACGTGAGGGTGGTGTCCTCGCGAGCAGTGTCGTGGAGTTGGGTAAGGAATGCTGGAATGGCCTTGAGCAAGCCTTCGAGCGGAACGCCGATAATCGCCAAGAACCCGACGAAGTGCGTTTCGATAAACGCACACGCATCGACTGACCAGAGCGAGAGCGCCTCGGGAAAACGAGAAGCCAACCAGACGACCCAGCCAACGAGATAGGTCGTGGAAGCAAGCGCAATCCACACCGGGACCCAAATCCCGTACCAGGTCGCCGAATGTTTGCGGATTTCGCGCATGGGTTCGAGCCAGTGCGGAACGGTTTGGTATCGAATCTCCTCATTCCCATCTTCGTCCAGCTCGGCATTAATTCGCCCCTTGCCTTTGAAGATGAGGATGGTGAGCTCGAAGAATAACCAAGCCAAACTGCCAGCCACGAACCCCATCCATATCCACGGCCACGGGGATAATGCTTTGGTGAGGAAATCGCCCGAAGGTGCGGACAGCCAGAAGACTCCCGCCTCAACAAGCAAACTAATGAGGAGTGTGCACCATCGTACGTATCGCCATGCCTTGAGCATGAGTCTGCCTTTCTCCGGATTTGCTCCGGTATGTGAACCACAAAGTGCTACGCAACTGCCGCGAGCTTAGAACTTTATTTCTGAATTGTCAATTCTAGAGAAACAGCGCCGCGAGGATACCGAGCACGCCGCAGATCATACCGATACCCGCGCCGAGCTCGGGCGTCTGACCGATATAGAAAAAGTCGAACAGTGGTTCAACGAGCAAGATGGAACCGAAGGAAACGGCCGAGATAACCCAAATGTTGTGAACATACTTCAACCCGAGCATATAGGCGACCACCAGACAGCACGCACCAATGGCAACGGGCACGAGCGTGTGGAGAAACGTGATGCCGAAAATGCGAGCGCGAGGTACTTCATGCGAGGCGCGGGAAGAGATTCTCGGGCTTTTTGTTTTCGAGAATGGACTTCTTAATGATCTGATTCGTCTGCGGCATGAAGGGGTTGAGCAAACGGCCGATCTGGTAGAGTTCGCGCACGAGCTCGGCAATCATCGCGCGCCCGCGCGCTTCATCCTCTTTGACCACGGCGAACGGCTTCTCGCTCGTGATGCGCTCATCGAGCTTTCCTATTCGCTCCCAGATGCTATCCATCACCGTATTAAATTCAAATGCATTGAGCGCATCCCAATAGTCCTGAGCGAAGGGTGACTCCTCCGGCCGCTCGATGGGCTCAGGCAGATTCGTTTCCGCCAATTTCATCACGCGCGCGACGAGATTGCCGAGGCCGTTGGTGAGCCCGGCGGTGTACCACTCGTCGAGACGATCCCAGGTCACATCCGAGTCCTCCATCGGGTGGACATGGCGCAAGAGGAGATACCGCGTCGCGGAGGTGCCGTATTTCTGTACCAAATCATACGGACTGATAACATTGCCGAGCGACTTGCTCATGCGTGTGCCGCCCGAATTGATGAAGCCATGATAGAACACTTGATCGGTATTCTTGATGCCCGCAGAGAAAAGCATCGCCTGCCACATCAGCGACTGGAAGCGCACTTGATCCTTCCCCGCTACTTGCAGTGTCGTGCCTTCGACCCAAAACTTTTTGAAATTCCCGTCCGCGTCGGCGGGCCACCCGAGCGTGGAAATATAGCTCGTGAGCGCATCAAACCAGACATACATCACCTGCGCATCATCGCCCGGCACCGGCACGCCCCAGGAGAGTCGCGCCTTCTCACGCGAGATGCTGAAATCTTCGAGGCCTCCCTCGACGAACGCAACCGCCTCCGCGCGCCGCCATTCAGGAATGACGACATTGGGCTTCTTTAGATAGTCGAGGAGCTGGTTCTGATATTTCGAAAACCTGAAAAAATAATTTTCTTCGGTGATTTCCTGGAGTTCGAGATTAGGGTGCAGGACGCACTTCCCGTCCACAATTTCCTTGTCGGTCTTGTATGCTTCGCACCCAACGCAGTAGCGGCCGGTATACGACTTTTTATAAATATCGCCTGCGTCGGTACAGCGCTTCCACATCTCTTGCGCTGCCGTACTGTGCGCGGGGTCAGTCGTGCGTATAAAATGGTCGGTCGAGAGGTCGAGCGCGTCTTTCAATTTCACCAGCTCGTTCGCGTAGTGGTCAACATACGCTTGCACTTCCTGTCCCGACTGCTTCGCCGCATCAAATATTTTCTGCCCATGCTCGTCGGCGCCGGTGTTGAAGAAGACCTCTTCGCCCGCGAGGCGCCAGCTCCGTGCAAGCGCGTCGGCCTGCACAATCTCGAGCGCGAATCCAATGTGCGGATCCGCGTTCACGTACGGGAGCGTCGTGGTAAGGTACCGCGCCATTAGGAATGTGCCGCGAGACGGCGCTTACGCTTCTCGAAGTCGCTCAAGAACTCGAGCGCGACCGCGGCCACCGGCACCGAGAGCAGGACGCCGAGGAAACCGGCGAGGATACCGCCCGCAATCAGAGCGACGATAACCATCAGGGGCGGAATGCCCACGACTTTCTTCACGATGAGCGGATAGATAAGATTCGTCTCGAACTGATTCACCACAATATAGAGACCTGCGACGATGAGCGCGAGCGGGATGCCGCCCGTGGAGAAGCCAACGGCGACCGCGGCGGCACCCGCGACCAGGGAGCCGAAGATGGGAATAATTTCTGCCATCGCGGTGAAGACCGCGAGCAGGAGTGCGTACGGGATGCCGATGACGAGCATGCCGAGATACACCAACACGCCGACAATCACCGAGAGCAGAATCTGTCCTTGCATCCAGAGACCGATCTTCTTCTGGGCGCGCTTCCAGAGATTCACGGCGTAGTCCTCGTACTCACTCGGGATCACGAGTCGGAGGAAATCGTCGACGCCCGTTTCTTGGAGCGCGAAGTAGAACGAGAGCACAATAACCAAGAGGAGCGAGAAGATGCCGCCGAAGAAGGTCGCCGAGAGCTGGATGACGCCAGTCGAGCCCGAGGAGAAGGACGTCTCGAGTGCGAGAAGCGTCTGCACAATGCCTTGCGCCTGATTCTGGCCGCCGAGAATGTCAGTTGCGTTGCTGATGCCGGCGAAGGACGAGGGGACGTTGAGTGTGTTCAAGTATTGTGGCGCGACGGAGAGGAACTGCGCGGCGTCGACGATGATGGGCGGAAAGAAAAAATAAATCAGCGCGAAGAGCGAACCAAGCACAACCACATACATGCTCAGGGCGGCCACGAAGCGCGGCACCTTGCGACGGTTGAAGAAGGCGATGCCCGGCTCAATAGCCGAGGCGATAACAATAGCCGTCAGCACCAGGAGCGCGAGGTCGCGCAGGAGCCACACGATATAGGCGCCCAGGAGAATCAGGAGCGTCGTGACGATGGTGGCGGGCGTGATGGAGATTTTCAGTTCCCTGTCCATGCGGGCACTATAGCAAAATTTGTAGCTTATGTGCATTCCCGTGCGAGAGCATGCCCCGATACGACGCGCGAGTTGTTTCTTTTGGATTCCCGCGTAATGCCTTGAGTATCCATCGCTTGGTCGCCGTGCGCAAGACGCGGTGATTAGGAAAGTGTACCCAGCCGAGGAAGTCGACCCCAGAAGCCAAAGTCGCAATTGAAACTTTATTCGGATGCATTTCTAGTTTCAGTGTGTCTCGTAAAAACACTTCTATATATGGAAGTGTTTTTCGTAGCGATTCGCGGTCATGCGAAAACACGACAAAGTCATCCGCGTAGCGTACATAGTATTTTATTTTCAGATCGTGCTTCACGAACTGGTCGAACTCGTTCATGTAAATGTTCACGAGGAGCTGGCTGGTGAGGTTGCCGAGCGGAAGACCTTTTTGTGCGACACCTGGTGTTGAACAAAAACTCTCGATAATAGTTTGGAGCAACACGAGCGTGCGGTCATCAGAAATATGTCGTCGTAAGATAGCGAAAAGTATCTCGTGATCAATCGAGGCAAAAAACTTGCGTATGTCGCACTTGAGCACCCAGAGTGTTTTCGTATGATTCTTGCTCGCCTGGTACGCATATCGCCGGAAACTATTCATCGCGCGATGCGTACCCTTCCCCAGGCGGCACGAGTACGAGTCGGAAATAAAGGTTCTGTCAAAAAGAGGATAGAGCTGGCGATACACCGCATGGTGCAAAAGCCTGTCGCGGACAGTTGCCTTATGAATATCACGAGGCTTGGGATCACTGATTCTTGAATGCTTGATATCCACCATGCGTGTATGTTTTGTATTTGAGGTCATAATGTAGCTGGGAGATATGGCGCATGAGAAAGCGCGAGAATTCGATGACATCGGCTTTCTTGCGCTTTCCTTTTAGAAATTCATTCCATGCGTCGAGCAGATTCTCGGCAGAGATGATATCGTCGTAGGTATGAGTGAAGCGGTTTTGCATACAGCATCTAGCTCTACCCCCCCCCCCGGACCTTTGTGGCGGTCGTGGAGCGCACCAAAGACCTCTACCGCGTCTGGCTACCAGTGCGACGCAACATGTCACGCGACGAACGCTTCGGCATCGGCGCGCGAATAGATACGCTCCTGCTCGATTTACTTGAGACTCTGCGCAGAGCAAGCTTCGCGGACATGGCGAATAAGCCCGCTCTCCTTGGTACTTCCATAGGCACAACAGATTCGTTGCGGTTTTTCTTGCAGATAGCATGGGAGTCAAAGTTGATGTCAAATACACAATACGTGCAGATTGCAGAAGGTATAGAAGAAATAGGACGTATGACAGGCGGCTGGCGCAAGGGTGTTCTTACTAAAACCCCGCCTCGGGCGGGCGGGGAAAGAAATGGGTAGCGAGAGACGACGTGGTTACCCTCATTCCACTCATTCGGGTTCAAAACCGAGTTGGCTTCGAGGTTCCAGCCGCCATCGTTCCAGTTCGCGTTCACGGCCCAGAAACGGTATGTGCACTGCGCCATCTCTGCCACTGCCCTTCGAACGTTCTCCGGGCTGTATCGTATGTGGGACGTAGAAGTCCGCCAGCGCGGTGCACCGATCCTATTCTTTTTTTAGAGTCTGCACAGACACGCTCGCGATTGGCGTACCTCGCGCGATTCTCTCCCGTATAGACCCGAGGAGTTGCGTACGAGCCATAGCCTGCACACCATAACTTCCTCATGTATTAGTGTACCAAAAAGAAAGACCCTCTGTTCCAGTGCCGCCAAAGCGACAAAAGTTCAGAGGGTCCGAGAGTCTTATGTTGAGTTGCGAAGGATCAGCGAGAGACGACGTGGTCACCCTCAAGCCACTCGTTCGGGTTCAAAACCGAGCTGGCCTCGAGGCTCCAGCCGCCATCGCCCCAGTACCGCGTTCACGGCCCAGACATTCCCCTTCGCGTCGGCGACATAAAAGATGAACCACTTGGAACGATCCGCCGTCTTGAGGAAACTGAAGACGTGTGCGAGAGCCATTCTGGCCCTCACAATCTTCGCCACGTCCTTGTCGCCGAGAGCGGCAAGAATCGGAGTGTCGACCGAGCGCCGTAAGAGTTTGCGTTGCCTGACCGTCATGGGTCTTACACTCTCTTCGACAACATCCAAGAAATTGGTCTTGAAGTTGTCGCCGAGGCCGAGATCGGTAGCTCGCCGTTCACGTTCACAATGAATTTTTCGCGAGCGACGAAATGGTTCGCCGCCACGAGCTTAACTGGCTCGCCGACTGGTTCGAGGAGGCCCGCGAGAACCTTCGGCGAAGCCGAGCTCTTGAGCTTGGTCACGGTGCCGGGCTTGCCGACGACAGTCTTGCCAGCCAAGAAATCGTCCGCACCGGCTTCGCCGCCGAGCTTATTGATGATCGCTTCCATGCGGCCCCAATTCATATTCGCATACTTCATGACACGTCCTTTCCCCAGCTGATAGCCGAGAAATTTCTCGCTACCCGCGAGCTGAGGGGCTGTGACAGTTCGCCATAGCGGAGAAGGGCCTAGGTAAGCCGTTCTGCGCTAGGGCGAATTCGTAAGGTATTCCGAGGATCAGGAGTCCTGAAGCTATGATACACGAATCGTACAACTTGTCAATACCTCTATAAAATGGCCTGGTTGAGCCGTGTTTTTATCTCTTCAATCGTAAGTCGTCCTGGGTGCCCGTGTCGCGGTCGCGGAGGGTGACCGTATCCTTAAGGATTCCCTGCCCCGAGGAACTCGAGGGGTCGCCGAGCGTATCGAAATCGATGGTGATGCAGAAAGGCGTACCAATCTCATCCTGGCGGCGATAGCGTTTGCCGATGTTGCCGTTGTCGTCCCAGGCGATGGCCGGATGTATTCTACGGAGTTCATCACGTACTTCCCCCGCCTTCTGCACGAGCTCGGGTTTATTTTTCAACAGCGGCGCGACCATCGCCTTCACCGGCGCCACGCGCGGTGCCAGCGCGAGGTAGGTGCGCACTTCCCCATTCATCTCATCTTCTCGATACGCACTTGCGAGGATAGCGAGCAGAGTGCGATCGACGCCGAGCGACGGCTCGATGACATGCGGCAAGAATTTGCTCTTCGTTTCTTCGTCTTGATATTCGAGATTCACGCTTGAGCCATTCTGGTGCGCCGAGAGATCGAAGTCGGTGCGATACGCGAGACCCCAGAGCTCCTTCCGGCCAAAGGGGTACTCGAACTCGAAGTCGATGGTGCGCTTAGAGTAGTGCGCGCGTTCTCCGTCGGGCACTTCGAGCTCATGCACCGAGCCAGCAGGAATGCCGACCATTGCGGCATAACGATGCATCTCTTTGCGCCACTCCTCGAACGCCTCCTGCCACTGGTCCGGGCGTACAAAATATTCAATCTCCATCTGCTCGAATTCGCGCACGCGGAAGACGAAGTCGCGCGGAGCGATCTCGTTGCGGAACGCTTTACCGATCTGCGCGAGACCGAAAGGTAGCTTGGGGTGGAGCGAGTCGACGACATTTTTATAATTCACAAACATGCCACCCGCCGTCTCGGGGCGCAGGTAGACCACTGCGCTGTCGTCCTCCATCGCGCCCGCATGCGTCTTGAACATCATATTAAATTGCCGCGCTTCGCCGAGAGCGCCGCCACAGTCCGGACACTTGGTCGCATCGTCGAGCTGATCGGCGCGGAAGCGGTGATGGCACTTGGCGCACTCGACCAAGGGATCAGAGAATCCTGCGACATGGCCCGAGGATTCCCACACTTTCGGATTCATCAAAATGGCCGCATCGACGCCATACATGTCGTCACGGTCGTCGCGGAACATTTTCAGCCAGATATTTTTTATATTCTCTTTCAAGACCACGCCGTACGGGCCGTAATCGAAAGTGCCCGCGAGGCCACCGTAAATCTCACTGCCCGGGTAGATGAAGCCGCGTCGCTTCGCGAGCGAGACAATTTTTTCCATCAGTTGCGCGTCGGCCATACGGGATACCTTATACGAAAGGTGGCATTAGTGCACGCTCGCCTCGGTCGGGCTATAGCCCGGATCGGCGGGCATCTCGGTGGTGCTCGGCGAAGCCGAGGCGGTTACCGAGACCTGCGCATACCGGTCGAAAGCAGTAAGGGCCGGCGCAGTAGTCAGTGCCGGATCACTCCCCTCCTGCGAGGTCGAGGGGGTGAGCGAAACTTGGAAAGCTCCTTGTGCGCTCGATCCCGCCGAGAGATCGCCCGCATTCCACGAGACCACACGCGATGATGCATCGTAGGAGAAACCACTCCCACTCGTGAGGCCGGTGTACGTAACATAGCTCGGGAGCGTCGCCGAGACGCTCGCACCCGCGACCGCATTGCCGCCACCACGAATGGTCCAGACGATGCTGTAGGTGGTCGCCGTGCCGGGCGTCGGCGGTACCGGGCCCGTGTTGCGGATACTGCCCGAGGAGTGGAGCGTCGTGGCGTTGAGCGAGAGCGACGACGAGACCTTGGCAGTCGCGACACTCGATGCGGTTACTTGCTCTGGAACGTTGGTTTGGCCAACGCGTGTACCCGAGACCGAGGTCGAGAGCACAATAAGCGGGTCGCGCACGGCGGAACTTGCGGGCAATGTCTGGAAGGTGAACGTTCCGAGGCCCGAAGCGCCAGGCGCGAGTGACGCAAGCGATGGATCGGTGTCGCGACTGAAGACGATTGAATGTGTTGCCGACTGATAGAAGCCGTTACTGGTCTGGATGCTCGAATAATCAATCGCCGCACCGGAGAGCGTGACTTCGACCACAGCATCGCTGACTGCGGTGTCGAGCGTGTTGGTATAGGAGAGCGTCACGCTCTGCCGCGCACCAGGCGTGACGACGCTCGAACCCGAGGTATCGCCATTGAGCGAGAGCGTCGTGCTGATGAAAGGCGCGGTGAGGAGAACGGTTGCGTCTTGTTGCATATAGGAAACGGCGAGCGCACTCGCGTTCGTCCCGCCCGTAGTCCCAATGGTGAAATGGAATACCTGCGGCGCACCGCTCACACCCGAGAGGGTGCCACTGACAACGAGCGTCCGGCTGGCGCCTGCCGCGAGCGTGCCCACCGGGAAAAGTGACCCCTGGAGCGCGAGCGAAGATGAGGCGAGCGTGAAGCCGTTCGGGAGTTCAGCGGCGATCGCGACGTTCGGGAGCGACGTAGCCGCGTTCGAGCGTGCAACAAGCTTTAAGGTGATTGGCTGACCGGACACTCCCTCGGTAGGCCCCTCCACCGAGACCGAGAGTGGCGTCGTCGAGATGCCGAGCGCATACGAACTTTTTTTTACGAAGACTGAGTTCGAACCGGCGATACTGTATGAAAGCGCAATCGGTAGCGAGAGCGATTGGCCATTACCACCGAAGATGACGGCCTTCACCGAGCGCGTGATGGTCGCACCCGGTGCGATGGTGCCGAGATTCTCGGTGTAGCGAGGATAATTGGTGAGCACATTTTCGGCGCTCCGCGTACCGTCGGGGAAATCGACTTCAATCGTCGCGTTTTCGATGGGGACGGAGTTGCGATTGGTGATGGCGAGTGAGAGCGGTAAGGTGTCGCCGCCGGCGATGGTGGTCGGGCCTTGGAGCGCAATGTCGACATTGTTGACCGAGACTGAGTTGCCACCGAAGTAGAGGAAATATCCCGAGACGGCGAGCGCAAGGAGAAAGAAGAGAAATGCGCCGGCGAAGAAAATCCCCGCGACGCGAGTGTGCTGGCCCGGGCGATAGGCGCGCAGAGCCGCGCGCTCATCCCAGGCGTGTGGCAAGTCGCGCGACTCCTCGGTGTCGAGGCCAGGGCGCGCAGTGCTCGCCGCGCGCTTGGGAGCGTAGAGACCTTCGCGCGCACGTTCGAGTGAGCCGAGACCGTCGTGTTCCATTCCCCGCCAGTATAACGCACTCACAGGCCGCTTGCCTCGATACCGCGGTTGATGCGCGCAATATAGTCGCGGCGATGCGCGGCGAAATCGCCGAGTGCCGCGGGGTCGAAGGTGCGCGGGACACTGACGCCGGCGTCGAGCCCGAGAGCGGAAAGAATCGCGAGCGCCGTAAGCACCTCGACCGCTTCATGCGATTCTTCAGGCAGTATCGCGAGCGCATTGAAAAAGGTAGTAAGGATGGGGAAAACAGCAGACTCTGCCGACTCGCCCGCGACCAAACGCAAGACGAGACCAGTGATACGCGCCGCGCGAGTACGCGCGGCGCGCGTTCCTATTCGCGTGAACCACGGCATCTCGAGCGTGGCGCCCGTGATGCGCCACCCTTCGCGCCCGCGCACGAGGGTCATGATGCTCTCGGCATAGGTCGCGAGCGCTGAGGCGAGCTTCGCCCCTGGCTTGCGTATCCCCTGCGCTCGCGCGCGCAGGAGCCCGAGCTCGTCGGTCAGGATGGTAATAAAACCATTCGCCTCGCCGAGTGGCGTCCGCGCGAGCACCAGCGCGTGCGTCGTGTAGTTATGTCGCATACCCTTGCATCGACTGATGATACGTCATACCAAATCACCATTGCTATAAGTCTTATAGTGTGTCACCATCATGGCAGATCATCTTTGGAGGTTCTCATGAAAATTAGCATGCAACGAGTCGGCCTTGAAACCGCACGACAATACTGCGAACTTGGGCGAACAGTCGTCACTCCGTATAACCTCATGGCGGAATCAGAAGACGATGTTCTCGACGAGCTTAATAAGCCGGGAGAGAACGTGTTCTTCCTGATGAGCAAAGCGAAGCCAGTCGGACTCTTTTCCTACAATTTTCAGGATCAACATCTCTACATCAGTCAGGTGGCAACGCTCCCAGGCAATGAGCACAAGGGCATAAGCAGGAGCGTTCTTTGTATGGTGCTCTCACAGCATGCGACAGTGCGACAAGTGGATCTGGTGGTACATCCTCACAATATCCCTGCAATTGCCCTCTACGAAAGAGTCGGATTCACCAAAGCCGACCGACCAGCCATCGAGAACTACGAAGAAAGCGGCACGCCACGCATCTGGATGGAATGGACGAAACGAGATGCGGTGTGTTGAATAAAGAGCGGCGCGAACATTGTTTCGCGTCGTTTTTTCTTTATTCGCGGACGAGGTCGAACTCTACAGCGCCAGTCGAGAGTGTCACTTTGTACTTCCCTCCTGCGCGTATTTCGTGATGCGCCTTGTCTTTAAGAGAAAGTCCTTCCGCCTTGCGCGCTTCAGCAACAGCGCGGACAATCTCGCGTTTGTCGCCCGCCAGAACGAGTTCGGGAGTAAGATCGGTGTCGAGCACTATTTCCTTCGCGCCTCCGGGAATTACTTTTTCCACATTCACCTCATCAGCGATAATCTGCAGAAGTTCCTCTGAAAGAGTGTCTCCGTCCGGAATAGAGAGTTTCGCGAGCGGCTGTCGCACTTTTATATTCGCCTTTTGGCGTAGCTGTAACGCCGCCGAGGCAATCTCACGAACGCGTCCCATCTGCGCGACGAATATTTTTTCTTCGGCCGAAATACCGAGTGCCTCGGGCCATTCGGCAAGGTGCACGCTCTGCGAATCCTTTTCCTCACGTACATTCTGAAAAATCTGTTCGGCGATAAAGGGCATACTGGGTGCGATCACTTTCGAAAACTCTTTCAGTACGTACCGTAATGTCGCAAGCGCAGCCGTCTTCCCTCCCCCTTCTTCTTTGAAACGGTCCCGCGAACGGCGTACGTACCACGCAGAAAGATCGTCAACGAACAGCGCCACTGGCCGCACCGCACGGTCTAGTTCATAACGCTCATACCCTGCGGTCGCCTCCTGCACCAGCTCCTTGAGGCGCGTGAAAATCCATCGGTCAAGAAGGTCAGTACTAGTGGGCGAAGCCGGCGTGCCATCTGCAAACAGTGCATAAAATGAGAGCGTATTGGTCAGGCGCCCGATATTTTTCTTAGCGACCTCATCAACACCGCCCTCGGTGAAGGCAAGATTCTCGGCCTCGACCACCGGCGATGCGAGCAGATAGAAACGCATCGCATCGGCACCATACGTATCAACGAGTAGCATCGGATCCGGATAATTCTGGAGTTTCTTCGACATCTTCTTACCGTCTTCTGCGAGCACGGTGCCATTGACAATGACATTCTCGAACGCGTTTGTATCAAGGGCTGCACTCGAAAGAACATGGAGATAGTAGAACCATGCGCGCGTCTGATCGATACCCTCGGCGATAAATTGTGCCGGGAATGTCTTTTCGAAATCATCCTTATGTTCAAACGGATAGTGCGCCTGCGCGTAGGGCATTGAACCGGAGTCAAACCATGTGTCGAGCACGTCGGGAACGCGGATGAGCGGCTCCCCTGTCTCGTTCACCAGTTGCACATTATCGATATACGGCAAGTGCAAATCGAGCTCGTAATTAGCATTGTGTGGGAGTGGGACAAAATCAAATTTCCGCAATTCGCCGCGGTGCGCGTGCAAAGGGCCGAGTAATTTCTTCGACTCCTCCTTCCCTGCCCCGCGGACGACCGCCTCGAACGTCTCGACACCGATGCCGTGCGTGATAACCAAGATCGTTTTATGCGAGACAGAGCGTTCAAGCTCGTAGAGAAACTCCGCGAAACGATTCTTCGCATGCTGGTAACTCTCGCCGCCGAGAGCGACCGGCTCGTCGAAGCCGATCGGATGCGTATCGCGATACGCGAGAAACTTTTTATAGCTCGTGCCCTCGAGCGTGCCGAAGCCGAGTTCACGCAATCGGTCGTCGGTGATGATGGCGGTCTCGGGGATACCCAGCTTCTGTGCGATTATTTTCGCGGTTTCCTGCGCACGAAGAAATGGCGAGGCATATATGGCACCGACCCGCTCGCCCGCGAGAACGTTCGCCGCCGCGATTGCCTGCGCACGGCCCTCGGCAGTGAGTGGATAACGGCCGCGATCTTCCCCGTTCAAAATGTCTGCGACATTGTGCTCGGCCTCGCCGTGCCGCATCACGAAATACGTATTGCCCGACTTCTTGGTGTGCTTTTTTAATTCTTCGACCGACCCAATGGCAGTAATCCCCCCCGCCGCATCCTTCCAGAGTGGAATGACACTCGCCCAGAAGCGTTGGCGCGAGATGGACCAATCGCGCGCACCTTCAAGCCACTTGCCGAAGCGTCCGTCCTTAACATGCGCGGGCGTCCAGTTAATTTTTTTCGCATGTTCAATAAGTTCGTTCTTGAGCGCTGTTACTTCTACAAACCATGAGGTCGTCGCATAATTCAAAAGCGGTGTGTCGCAACGCCAACAGTGCGGATAGCTGTGCACAATATTCTCTTTCGAGAAGAAGGTTCCGTGCTCCTGCAGATATTTGATCACTGCAATGTCAGTACCGAGGCGCACTTTGTCATCGTCCGAGCGTGGCTTCACGGGCTGACCAGCGAAGTCAGTCACCTCCGGTCGCATCGTGCCATCGTAGGCGACATGCTGTACGAAAGGCAGATTCTTCTCTTTGCCGAGCACCATATCGTCTTCACCAAAGGCGGGTGCGATATGCACAATGCCGGTGCCCGTGTCGGTCGTGACGAAATCTGCGGCATACACTTTCCAACCGTTCTCTCTGTTCTTCAAATTCGCATCTTTTTTGTAGTAGTCGAATGGTGGTTCGTATTCGAGGCCAATGAGGTCTTGCGGCCCAAACAAAACTGATCCAGGAGTCATCGCTGCGCCTTTCAACTTCGCATAATAAGCCGCCGATGTAATGACTGTTTCATTATTTTCTTTCCATGCCACATACACAAACGGCGCGATTGGTGTTTCCTTGCCAACGGCGAGAGCAACATTGCCCGGCAGTGTCCACGGTGTGGTCGTCCATGCGAGAAGGTACACGTCGCCCGAGAGGCCGAGCTTCTCGGGGTTCGTAACCTTGAACTTCACCGTCACCGAAATGTCTTTTACATCTTTGTACCCCTCGGCCACTTCCTGTTGCGAGAGCGTCGTCTCGCACCGCGGACAGATATGCATCGAGCGATAGTCCTCATACACCAGACCCTTGTCGTATATCTGTTTGAAAACCCACCACACGCTCTCCATGAAGGATGCATCCATGGTGGTGTACGAATGCTCCATGTCGACGAAGCGCCCGATGCGCGGAATAATTTTCTTCCATTCACCGACATATCCGAGCACGAGCTCGCGACATCGCTCGTTAAACTTCTCGACACCATACTGCTTGATGTCCTTCTTGTGTGTGAAGCCAAGCTCCTTTTCGACCACATTTTCAATTGGGAGACCGTGCGTGTCCCAGCCCCACCGGCGCGGCACACGATACCCCTGCATCGTCTTGTAACGTGGAATGGCGTCCTTGATTACACTCGCCACGATATGGCCGTAGTGTGGAAGACCAGTAGCAAAGGGCGGGCCATCATAGAAAACAAAATCTCCCTTCGGTGCTGGCTGAGCGAGTGACTTCTCGAAAATGTGCTCACGCTCCCAGAAAGCGAGGGTTTCCTCCTCTTTCTTTGCGACCTCCGATTTCTCGACGTCTGGCATGTGAATAGAGTAGCGTTTATAAGCCAAAAAAGAAACCGCGCCCCGAGTGGGCGCGAGAATATAATCGGTTTCGCTATCGGGCCCGACGTGCCCCACGAGGCCGCCGTATGCTCATGTGATCTCTGCCACCGCGCGGGCGGAGGCCACTCCTGCCTTTGGGGCGAATGGGTTTGGGATTCAGATCTGCCACAGTTAAGACAATGTCTTCCAGCCTCGGCGGCGGCGCTTGATCGAAATCAATCAGCGGCCCTCCACAATGTTCGCGGAGAGAATCGCGTACGGTCGTGGTCATCGGCAGTTCTTGTCTCATGAAAGCCCTTCTGCTTGGGTTACACCTGCTCGAGAAGATACCGCTCTTAGGGCCTTTGTGCAATCACATCTTCTCGGGCGCGGGGATGCCGAGGAGCGCGAGACCATTTACCATCGTCTGCGCGAAGGCGCGTGCGACTTCCTGTTTATAGGACTCTTCGGGCGAGCCGAGAATTTGTTCGCTCCCGTAAAAAGAATTCCAGGCCGCGGCGAGTTCGGTCAAATAATTTACGAGCAAGTTTGGTGCAAGCTCGCGCGCCGCACGCGCTACCACCTCGGGATAATGCACGAGCACGCGTTCGATCGCGTAGGGCGCGTCCGGCACCTCGGTACCCCCTTCGCCGCCAGCATAGGCCAAGATTTTCTTCGCGCGCACAAGTGCGTATTGTAAGTACGGCCCCGAGTCACCCTCGAGCGAGAGTGATTGGTCGAAGTCGAAGACAATATTACTGCCCGGAGCACTGCGTAGAAATGCAAACTTGAGTGCGCCGATCGCAATTTGCTCGATGATTTCGTTTCCCGGATTTTCTTTATGTGCGGAAGTCTCGATTTTCGCCAAGACGAGTGCTTTCACCTGATCAACAAGGTCCTCGGCAAGAGGAACGTTGCCGTACCGCGAAGAGATCTTCCCGCTGACCAACCGCAAGCGCCCATGCTGCCAATAGGTCGAATGCTCGCCCCATGCGAGATTGATGAGCGATGCGGCCTGCTTAATTACTTCAAAATATTGCTTTTGTTCAACGTCGGTGAACACGAAGGATTGATCGGGATTATATTTATCAAACTTCAACTTCAAGAGACCGATATCCTTAGCCTCGTAGACCGGTAGCCCCTGCGAGGTTATGAACACGCGGGTATGCAGTCCGTATTTCTCGCCCGGGAAGATAACTGCCCCATTCGATTTCTCGAATACGTCGCCGATGTGCGCTTCCACGATTCCTTTCCCAACCCGCCCCGACTCGCTCTCGAAGAAGTAGTCGGCAAAATCGGAGCCGAGGCGCGCGGTAATTTGTTTGAAGTAGGAGAGATTAAGCTCTTTCCCCTTCTGGTACGCATCCCACTCTGGGCCGGGCTGTGCGGCGTTCAGTTTCTGATTTATCTCAATAATTTCGCGCTGCACTTCTTCTCTCTCTTCGTACGCTTTCGTCCCGTACGCGTAACACTCCCCGATGAGATTAATAGTGAGGTTGTCCTGAATCTTTTTATCGAGAATTGCCCAGACCGCCTTGGCGACGCCAAGCGAAATATCAGAAGGATATGCCACATCGGTGACGTTGCCTCCCGCGCTACGCATCAGTCGAGACAAGGACTCCCCGATTGAAATGTTCACGAGGTGCCCGATGTGAAATGGCTTGAAGAGATTTGGTGCACTTTTTTCAATCAAAATCTTTTTTCCCACGAGAACATCGCCCCTTCCCCACGCCGCACCCTTCGTCACCGCTTCCGCGACCTGGAATCGAACAACGCTCGACGCGAGAGTGAAATTAATGAAGCCCGGCCCAGCGACGTCGATTTTTGCAATCTCGTCGCCAAGCGAATCTTCGAGGGCGCGCGCGAGCGAGTCCGCGAGCTCGCGCGGATTCTGCTTCAATTGTTTTGCGGCGACCATAGCCGCGTTGGTCGCATAATCGCCGAAGGCGAGCTCGGTCGGCCGCTCGACGTTAAACGCGACCGCCCCTGCGCCGGTCTTTTCGAGTGCCTCCGCAACTGCTTTTCGTATCTTCTCCTCCATATCCGCGAGCATACCACGTGCGCCAATGAAAAAGCCCGCCTCCGAAGAGGCGGGCGAATTCGAGGCATGTGATAGAAAAACCCGCCTCCGAGGAGGCGGGCAAACGGTTATACGGTAATGGCTGGCCCTGTTCGCTGGTCTGCTAAGGGTGAGCCGGGCTTCGGGCGAATCCATATCGGGCGTATCTTCTGCCCAGATGCCGTATCTTCCGCGACGAACATAAACTCGTCGTAGTCGGAACACCACTGAGACTTGTGCAAGACTTCTTCGCACATCTCGGCGAGACCTTCTTGCATGGGAAAGAACATTAGAACGTTGTCCGCAAAGGGCGAAAATGCTTTGAATACCACGTAGAGATCAAGCTTCTCGCCTTTCGACCAGTCGATGCCGAATTCATTGCGGGGATAGCGCCTGATGAAGCGGTATTCGGGACGAAAGACTCCCGCGAGCAACTTTGCCCATATTGTTTCGTCGCCGCTAATCAACGATATCGCCAAGTCCTCAGCATAGAGAGCCCACATCGGGTCGATTCTCATTGCCGCTTCCACAACGCGACGCGTCCCCTGTCCTGGGCGATCGAGAAATGACAGCAGTTTGAGTGCTAGCTGGACGTGTTCCTGTTCATGGCTATTGGACTCCATTCAATCCTCCTACGTTGGCCTCATTATTTAATATCACACTTATTCAATAAATGCAAGTGCTGCCAAAAGAAAGCCCGCGACACGTGTCGCGGGGTTGGCGCTGCTAGTTTGTGCGCGTACAGAGTGCGCTCAGGCAGGTGACAACCTGTTCGTGCACCTCTTCTTCTGACAAACCAGCATCGATAATCTCGCAATACTGCGGGAACATCCGGCTCCAGGTCAAATAGCCTTCGCGCACCTTCTCATGGAATTCAAGCCGGCGCGCATCGAAGTGCGAGACGGCCTGATTTCGCCGACGCGCGGCACGTTCGGCACCAAGCTTTGGGTCGATGTCGAAAATGAGCGTGACGTGCGGCAGATACTTCAGGGTTTTGCAGTACTGCCAGAAGAACGCTTCGAGAACCGGCGTATCGGACGAAAAGAACTGGTAGTTGAAGGTCGACGGAACGAATCGGTCCGTCACGACATTCTTCCCGGCCTTGAGGCTCGGCTCAATGACGCGACGGAGATGATCCGCACGCCCCGAGCCGACGAGCAAAAGCTGGGTAATGCCGTCGAGATCAGCCGCATCGTCCGAGACGAGGAGCGTTCGAGCCTTTTCGGCGAAGAGAGAGCCTCCGGGTTCACGAGTGAAGATGAACGCTTCATGTGGGAACAACACCGACGAACGTTCTCGCAACAAGTTCATCTGCGTAGATTTGCCCGAGCCCTCGCCTCCTTCGAATGCAATGAACCGGCCCAGCGAAGGGTCT
Source organism: Candidatus Kaiserbacteria bacterium (assembly GCA_963813065.1). Classification (GTDB taxonomy): domain Bacteria; phylum Patescibacteriota; class Minisyncoccia; order Phycocordibacterales; family Phycocordibacteraceae; genus C7867-001. Next base: position 16,923 of record CAWEXP010000010.1, on the reverse strand, counting down.
GGCACGTGTAGATGGTAGTCCAACATCGACAACCTCCATGGTGAATCCGTTCTCCACCGTACCGCTCCGCCAATAAAAAAGCAAAAACGCGCGGCCGGAGCCGCGCGTGAATTCACACTTTCGCGTATTTGGGGACGAACACGCCGTTCACGTCTTGGAAGTCGCCAAAGAGCTCGGGAACCTCCTCAACCATGATCCGACCAATCTTCCGACATACATGCACAATCTCCTCTTCAGCTCCGGCATCGGTACGCAACGCAATGACGTGGCGAAGCGCGCGTGCATTGAGGGTCCAAACGCCGCCCGTGGCAATGCCCATGCCGATTCCGCGGCGAAAGGCAGACGTGAGTACTTTCTTATTGTGGAAGGAGCTGCCAGGCGCAAGTTCTTCCTTCCACACGTCAGCCAGATTCGACATCAGACGTTCTTGGCTCTCGAATTCGTCGGTCAGGAGTACCCGGCTTTCCCACTTCTTGCGGGAAACTTCCGCCGTATCATCCGGATGCTCGCGAAAACACTCTGGCATCCAAAACTTGATGTCGGTGTACCGGATGTAGCGCATGCTCCGCTCGGAGATGCCGACGCCTGCGCGATGCCGATTCATCTCACCCGTGAAGACGCGTGAACAGCCGTTGATGCCGAAGGTGAAGACCGAGTGTTCGAGGACCGAGCCATGTTTCTGTTTGAGCACATTGTCGAGGTAATCGACCATGTCTGCACGAACTTTCGTTACGTTCGGATTCAAGCCGGGCTGAAATGCCATATAACACTGCTTCGCGGCAAGTGCGACGAGAAGTGCTGGATCGGAGACCGCCTCTTCGGACGGAATCTCGAACTCGTCGGCGCCCATCTCATCGAGCCATTCGCGAACGGCGGAGCGGTCAACCTGCGTACGTGCGAGAACGCGAACACTGATTTCATCAAAAGGGCTTGCCATGTCATTTCCTTTCGTGGCAGATCCTGATTGACCCTAGCAAACCGGTCGAGGGGGTGCAACAATACTCTCATGGCACTCTCCGATCGGAAAATTCTCGAGCACATGAAGGCGGGGACGATTGTGATTGATCCCTTCGTGCGCGCAAATCTCTCGACCTCGAGCTATGACCTCACCCTCGGCGAGTGGTACTTCCACGAGCGGCCGGTGAAGGGCGAGAATCCTATTCTGAATATTTGGAGTAAAAAAGATATCGACCATGTCTGGGGCACCGAGCCCGAGCGCGCCGTGAGCGCGAAGGAGGCGTTCAAAGAATTCGCCTTCGCCTGGGACGGCATCGCCCCTACCGACCAGGTGATTCTCCTCCACCCCGGCGAGACCATTCTTGCGCACACGCAGGAATTCATCGGCGGGCGCGAATGCGTCACCACGATGATGAAGGCGCGGAGCTCCTTGGGCCGCGTCTTCGTCGCCGTCTGCAAGTGCGCGGGCTGGGGCGATGTTGGCTATATCAATCGCTGGACAATGGAAATTTCGAATAATTCTCAGCACTACACCATCCCGCTCGTGGTCGGGCGGCGCGTCGCGCAGTTGGTATTTTTCGAAACCGGTCCCATCCTAGGCAAAGATTATTCCGCGACGGGTAAATATAATCCGGGCAAGAATCTCGCAGAGTTAAAAAAGAATTGGCACCCGACCATGATCCTCCCCGCCTCTGGGCCGATAGGGATATTAAGAAGAAAAAATAAAACCCCGCACATGCGGGGTTTTATTTTTTGTAAAAACTTATTTAACGTCGACACCCATGCTTCGCGCGGTGCCTGCGATGAGGCGTTCGGCGGCCTCGATTGAACCGGCATTGAGGTCCGGCATTTTCTCCTTTGCGATTTCGGTAACCTGCGCCTTGGTGATGGAGCCTGCCTTGGTGGTCGGGGTCTTGCCCGAGCCCTTCTCGAGCCCAGCGGCCTTGAGGATGAGGCGGCTAGCTGGCGAGGTCTTGAGCACGAAGGTGAAGGAGCGATCGTCATAGACCGAGAGGTCGACGGGGATGATGACGCCCGGCTTATCCTTGGTCTGCTCGTTGAACTGCGAGACGAACTGACCGATATTCACGCCCGCAGGGCCAAGCACCGTGCCGACCGGGGGTGCAGGCGTCGCCTTCCCTCCCGGGATCTGCAATTTGATTTTTTTAACAACGGTTGCCATAGTCGCCCCACCCTAGCACGGGGTGGGGTAAATGCCAAATTCCAAGCATCAAATAAGAAACTAGGAGGCTAGACTTCTGCCCTTCTGATAATGGAGCTTAAAATTAGAGTAAGCTCAGTCGCCTCGCGTTCAAGCGCCGTGCGCTCTTTTTCAAGAGAACCGGCTTCTACTATCTGCAACCAATATCGGCTTTCTTTTGCTTCCTTGCGCGCTATTTTCACGCGCATGATGAAATCTTTTTTGCTGAGGGCTTCGTTTGCCTCGATATAGTTTGCGCCGACCGAGCCTGACGAGCGGATCACTTGCTTCCCGTCCTCGATATTCGCAGTGGAGCGTGGAAGCTCCTTTACAAAAACACGAACCGCCTTCGCGAACGCAAGCGTGCGCGCTTCAAGGTCGAATGAACGGCCATTGACCGATGCCATCAATGCATTTTCGCACTGTTTGAGATTTCGCGCTTGTTATTTGGTGCTTAATTGGATGTACTAGAGTTTTCTGATTTGGAGGAAATCCAATTCCACCGGCGTCTCGCGGCCGAACATCGAGACCATCACTTTGACCTTGCCACGATCCTCGTCGATGTCGCCCACCTTGCCCTCGAGGTCCTTGAAGGGGCCGTCCGCGATGACCACCGGGTCATCCTTCACGAGGTCGATGCGGTGCTTGGGCGCGTCGGCGGTCATACGCTTCATCAGCGTCCCCATCTCGGCCGCGTCCATCGGCACCGGCGTGTTGCCTGCGCCGACGAAACCCGTCACGCGCGGCGTGTTACGCACCACGAACCAAGAATCGTCGTCCACCAGCATCTTCACCAAGATGTAGCCGGGATAAATTTTCTCTTCTTCGACGACGCGCTTGTTGCCCTTCACGCGAATCTTCTTCTCGGTCGGGACGATGACGTCGAAAATTTTTCCCTCCATGCCGAGTGATTCGATGCGTTGCTTGAGGTTGCGCTCGACGGCGTTCTCGTAACCCGCGTAGGTGTGGATGGCGTACCAACGCGCATCGCTCTCGCTTTGCGCGGTCTCGTCGCGAATCTGCTTGGGCATCTCCGGCGCAATATCGGCCATCCCGACTTCCTCGTCTTCGGGAATCGGCTCGTTGTAGTTTTGGTTCTCGTCCATAGAGAAAATATTAGTAGCCACCAACAATCGTGCTGACGCCTGTGCGGAAGAGGAAGTCGAGCACGCCGACGAAGAGCGCGACCAGGAGCGCGATGAGGACCACGACGAGCGTGTGTGCGACCGCTGTCCGATTGCTCGGCCAGACAATATGACGAAACTCTTCGCGCACATTCCGGAGATAGGTGGTGAGGGTATGCATGGCGGGTAAGGTTGCCAAATAAAAAAGCCCTGCGGGCTTCAATAGAAAAGAGGATAGCACCGGGGCATTAAACGGTCAAGGGCCCGCCCCGCGCCCTGTGGACGGGTCGGGTAAAGATAAAGAAATCCCCGCGGCTCTGCCGCGGGGTTCGCTCTTTCATGTGGTGGACGCACGGGGCTTCTGATTCGAGAAGAGTTCCCCCGCCTTGAACAGATCAACCATCATGTCGATAGTGACCGGTGGCAGATTGGGCTTCCGTGGCTCGTCGATGAGCGCATAGACGATGAGATCATCGTACCCCGCCTCACGACAGGCACGGACGAACGCATCCCGAACGCCGGGACGCAAGTCACTCGTCGTGTTCCCTTTCGCATCTTCGAACTCGACGCGCCGGGCGACCCGCAAGAACTCCACGGTCTCCGCCCATTCTTCTCGCGTCACTGACGTTTCGATAAGGTGGTGAAATGCTCTATCCCGCGTTGGGATATGAGCGTCTTCCCCCTCAAAGGTTTCCTCGAGGACGCCAATCGCTTGCGCGCGGCCCTCGAGGCGTTTTGTTTCGCCCATGTGGGATGCTCCAAATAACCGATATACTGATGTCTATGATACCTGAAAGTACTTATTTGTCAATAGACCTTATTGCATTGTATTTGCTGGATAAAAAGAACCCCCGGAACGAATCCGGGGGCTTTGAGTTGTGCGATTATTTCTAGTGTTTTTTGCCTTTCTGCTTCTTGCCGCCCTTGTCGGCCGTACCGCCCGAGATGCCTTTCGGGCGATCCGCGAGACGTTCCTCCCGATGGGCTGCACGCCGCGCTTCGATTTGCTGACGAGATGGCTTCTGCTGATTGGCAACATCGTACAAGGTGAACGAGTGTCCATTGCGGACCAAGAACACCTGCGCGCCATTACGTTTCATCGGCCAGCCATATCCCTCCACGAGAGAGATGAGCCGCGGAGCAATCTCGTTCGTGTAGCGGTTGAGTGCTCCATGATCGAGAAGCTGCTTCGCGCGGGCCGACATCAGCGCGTCGAGGACTTGCTCCCCGGCATCGGCGCCATTTTTGAAAGCATCTATGAGCATGTGGGCGCCGGCCTGAATGGCCGGACGTGCCTTTTCCCCTTCCAGGGAGATGAGGCGCATGCCCTCGCTCACCGTGAGCGACCCGATGACTTCGGCTTCGTTGTCGACCGTGAAGGGTTCGAAGCCCTCTTCGGTCGCCGTGAAGCCGAGCAAGCGGTTGCCAGCGACGCAGTACGCCATGTCGTCACCAGCCTTGAGCTGGTAGACGAACAGCGATCCAGTGCCGATACGGCCACGATCGAGTTCGACGCCGCTGGCGGAAGAGACCCCCTGCAGACCCGTCTTGTCTTCGCCGAAGCTGGTATCGATCAGCACGTAGAACGACGCGTCATCGTTCTTACGCATGCCGAACGTGTGCAACTTGTCCGAATCCCAGAACGACGCAGAGGTCATCACCCCATCGACCACACTGGCCGCACTGTAGACCGGCAAACGCCGTCCGCGACCAAGATCGATGTAGTAGCCCTTCCCGTCGCACGAGAGGGGGATGCCTGCGCTCATTCCCTGAGCATTGGCGTAGAAGCAGTTCGTCTTCATTTTCGTCTCCACTAGGAAAGAGGTAGCGGCAGCATGCCGAACCTCTGGACCATTGATCCACCGACTAGTATACACGAACGCGCCTATTTGTCAATAGGCGCGTTCGTGGCGTATTTGCTTGCTTTTTAACGAATCTCGTAGGTGACAGAAACCGATGAGTTGTAGGTGTTCTCGCCGGCAGGAACCTGTGGGACGGGAGCGGCACCCATGCTCGAATCGAGCTTCGCGCTGGTCGCGTACATGATGGGCGGATAGCCGCCAGCGGACTCGCTGAAGTTCACGATCTTGCCGAGATGCACGCCGAGCTGAGTCGCGAGCAATTCTGCTTCCTGCTTGGCATTTGCGATAGCGGCGGCGCGTGCAGTGTCGGGGCCGGTATTGGTATTCTCGAGTGTGAAGTTGGGACCAGAGACATTCTGCACACCGAGGGTGCCGAGGCCCGAGAGGAAGGCGCCGACCTTGGAGAGATCGCGCACCGTTACTTCGACGGTCTCAGAAACCTGGTAACCCGTAATCTTGGGTGCGCCCGTGTACGCGGGGCACATCATATTGCCGGTGCACGGTGTCGGGTAGGAATACTGCGGATTGATTGAGTATGATGTAGTTTTCACATCCTTGCTCGCGATGCCCTGCGCCGTGACGAAGGCGAGCGCCGCGTTCGCCTGCTTGGTGGTTGCCGCTTGCGCATCAGCAACGGTGTCTGCCGTGTTCTGCACCGAGAAGGAAACATTTGCGATGTCAGGAGCGAGCGTTGCCTGCCCCGAGCCGCTTACCGTAATGGTGTCGGTCGCTGGGTTCGACGGGCGATCGAAGTTCTCCGCGGTGACGGCGGTCTCGGCGAGGAGGAAGAGCGCGAGGATAGCGAGCACGCCGATGAGGGCGACGCGGACGCCCCCGCTCTCGAGCACATCAGAGATGAAGTCGTTTTTCATAGAAAATAATTAATTGCCTTGTAAGGTCCCGAGCATCTGCCGAAGTGCTTGCTGTGCCGGCAATGTGCTGGTGGTGAGCGCGGGGTCTGTCCAGTTTACAACACCCCGGTCTATGGCGTCGAATCGAATAACATCGGTACCGCGCGCGAGATAGTACGCAGTATCCACGACGCCTTCAAAGCGGCCAATCTGCGCGACCGTGAAGCGATGGGTGCCAATACTGGTCGAAGTGAATGCCGTCGCAGAGAGCGGCGCGCCCGAGGCAATCCCGAGCGCCGTGCTCTGCACCACTTCGAGCGGTGTTGATGAGGCGAGTGAGTATTCGCGGATGGTTAATTCTTCTGCCTGCGTTGAAGAAGAGTTGCCAAAATCGTATTCAGCAACGGTCGTCGAGTCGGGCGCGCTTGATGCGACGAAACCGTTCGGGAGTGCGAAGGAGATGCCGAGCGCCTCAAGCGAAACATTCGGTGGCGCGCACGCGGGGAAATCACAAGTGCTCCCGACCCGCGCGACGGCCGTGCCATCGGGGCACACTTTCGCATCGAGCGGACACGCGATGGGCTGGTTCGGATGTTCGATCGCATTGCGGTACACGAGTCCGCCGACGCCGAGGAGGACGATGACCAGGATACCAAGCCAGAGTGTTTTCATTGTGGAAGTATACCAAATGGTTCGACCAGCTCACCATAAAAAACGAGCGGCCGGAGCCGCTCGTACTATTTATCCACGTAAACGGAAACTGCGATCAACCTCGTACCGTGCGCCGTGTTTGCGAAAGAGGTGGATATGGGTGATCTTAATATCCCTGAAGACCACCCTGCCCTGCGCCGAGAGCACCGGCACAACACGCCGCATCTGCTCTGGAGATAGATAGCGTGCGATGCTGAGATGCGGTCGATACGGACTGCGCATGACGATGCGTCCAGGCATTGCTCGCGAGAACAGTCCGCCCACATGCTCTGCCAATTTGACGATCTTTGGCAAGGGAGACAGCACATTGAGATATGCCGTCTGACTCTCGAGAGGCATGTCGAAGTATCCGATGCCGTCGATATCGATAAGATAGGATGGCATTTTTTTGGCAAGCTCTTCGAGGATTTCACACGCCGTGTCGAAGTCAGTCTGGGTCGTATCGTTCGGCGGCCCCATGAGTGTGTTGTGCAACGGGTGCGTCTTCGCGAGCGAAGGAACGCCGCACTCTCGCTCAAGTCTGGCCGTAACAGAGCGGTAGTACTCGAGCACGCGCGGCTCGCTCATGTAGTGCCCAACAAAGAAACGGACGGGCTTGTTGGTTGTCATGGGTTACTCTCTTTCCGTAGTTCTATTCCGTATGTATATAACCATAGAATACGAACATTTGCAAAAAAATCGCCGCGGAACAATCCGCGGCGAATGATTTATTTTCCTGGCTTGCCCACTGCGGCGCCGATTGACGGCGGCGCTTTCACCGGAGCTGGTAGTGCCGGCGCGACGGCCGTGGTAGGTGACGTTGTAGAAGTGGGAGTTCCGCCCGTTTGCCCAGCGAACTTTTGCGCTAACTGCTGGAGCAGAGGTTGGAGCTGTGTCCACATGGAGGTCTTCTGGAGTTCACCGATTAACACTTCGGCCTCGTTAATCGTCCGCGCACCGCGCTGAGCAAGACCATCTTCCTTCGAACCACCGAGTCCGAACACTCGCCAATCAGGCGCACTTGCTCTAACTTCGTCCCGAAAGATTTTCATCGCCTCAAGCTTCACTTCAGGCGTAAGCGTCGATTTGTCGAGCGCGGTGAGGCGATCAGTGAACTTCTTGATGACGAGCTCTGTTTCTTTCGCCATCTTGGCGCGCCCGAGCTCTCGCCATTTCTCGGAATTTTCCGGGGACAATGCGGTACTTCAGTTCGTAGCGACCATAGAGCCGCGACACCCCAATTACCACAAAAATGACGCCGAGAAGCACAGTTATTGGCCAAATGAAATCATGATAGTTCATGACCGACTCCTCTCTACAAACGCACCTTACAAGGTACGCGATTAATACTGCCTATATATGTAGCAGTTAGTATTCAAAAAGTCAATACTTCCCTTCGCGGGGCGGCTAGAGAGAATCGAACTCTCGACGCAGGTACCACAAACCTGAGTTTTACCACTAAACTATAGCCGCCATACTTCGCCTCGCCGAAGCTCGAAGAGCGGGGGCGGGTGCGCTTTTTATAGCACAGATTCAGTATTTTGGATTCTCTTCTGCGACGCCTGCCTGATGGTTCGCGAGGCGCGCGAGCGCGAAGAGGAGTGAGGAGAGACGATTGAGATAGGCGCGCGTCGGCGGCGAGACGTCGCGAAGGCCTGCCTCGAATACCGCCACCACGCGCCGCTCGGCGCGGCGCGAGAGGGTGCGCGCGACATCGAGGAGCGCGGAGAGTTCGGTCCCGCCTGCGACGCAGAATCCGGTCACCTTCGGGATTTCTTTTTCGATCGCATTCACAATTTGTTCAGTCGCGTCAACTTCCTCGGGCTTCACGCGCTTCTCTGCTCCGGCGACTTCTGCCTGGACGATGAATAGTTGTTCCTGGACAGCGCGCAGGACAAATGAAATCCGCGCGTCGTTCTGTGCGCGCATTCTGACAAACCCCACGAACGCATTCAGTTCGTCGAGCGCGCCAAGCGCTTCCGGCAGTTCCGATGATTTCGAGATTCTCTGCTGATCACAGCCAAACACTTTGGTCGTGCCACCATCCCCTTTGCCGGTGTAGAGCATATTATGAGTGCCCCCGCACGGTACCGCAAAACACCAGGTGAGGCAATTGCAAGGTGCTTTGGCGACCTATACAACGTACCACATGAGGCCCCACGGTCAGGATCGGAATTGGACACTTGGGACACTTTTACGCATAGTGTAGATGTGTCCCATTTTAGCGATTCCAACAAGCAGTTAGGGGTATTTCAGAGCTTCAGCGCCCTAAACGCGCACCCGGGAGGGAGTCCTACGGTACCGCACCAAAAAGCGAACAAACCGAACACGAAAGAGCATATTTTGAGTGTTCGCTTTCTGTTCGGTCCTGGAGAGAGGAGGGCGTCCAATTCATGAGACATGTGTCTCACGTGCCCTCCACAGCGTGGCTTATTTGCTCAACATGAGACGAATGAGACGTACAGCAGGGTATGTGACGTGTCTCATTTGCGGGAATTAAAATGCCAATAAATGCCAATAATTCAGGAAAATGGATCGGGTACAAATTGGACAAAATGGACAGACGGAGGGACAGATTGGATCTGTCTGATTTGATGGATCGGGGTTGCACAATAACCTTTTTTGCGAACCACTACCGCAGGCTAAAGGGTGCCCGACTTCGTGGTCGTCGTGGAAGTCCCTGTGCCAATATTGAGCGGAGCGACATCAATAAGTTTGTCGTTCACCGGATCATAGAGAAATGCTTTTTTCGCGTTCGCATATATCAGCACCTTGTCGCCAGATTTCGCATTCGCGAAGAATGCTTGGTCCTTGAGCTTTTCCGGATCCGTAACAGTTGCGACCGTTGGCGTCTCACCCTCGGGAAGCACAATGAGCTTACCAACCTTTGCAACTATTGCCGCCACTTCCTGTTGTTTTACAGATGGAGAACTCTGCTCAAGCATAGCTACCTTTTGATATAAACTAATTGCTGCGATGCTTACACCGACGAGCAATATAGCCAGCGCGGGGACCACCAGAGGTTTAGTATTCATGATTACACTATTATATAGTATCCAACCTATAATTTTCTGGAATCAACTTCGGTGTATACCATCCGAGACACATTCTGTATGACGGCTGCGAGTCCGGGATAGTCCGGCCCTTCGGTCATAACGCAGAGCAGATACGGATTGCCCGGATAATAAATGATGCCGCAATCGTGAAGCTCTTTGAGGTCTTTCGTTGTGATGCCATACCGTTCGCCGAATTTATGCGCAACGACCGTGCCTGCGGGAACGCCCGCCACGAGGCCGTCATTGAAATCGGATGCCGCCAGCATCTCAAGCGCCTTTTCTGAAGATTCTTTTGAGAGATATGAGGCGCTGTAGAGCGCCCTGAAGATCGAAGCGTATGATTTGGTCGAGATGCTTTGGTCAAGCGTGCTGGTCGGGTCGACGATACCGAGGTCCTGAAAAGTACCTAATAGTATATCGGTTGTCGGACTTATGTCCTTCAAATGCTGAAGTAGCACATAGTATGAAGCATTGTCGGAGTACGCGATCATATTGTACAGAAGATCGTTGACCGTATGTGGCGTATCCGGCTGGATGGTGTGCGACGGTTTATAATACTGCTCCAACTCCGGCGGCGCCGTCCAGGCAAATCCGAGCTTTTCATTAAGAATGTCCGGGGTGTCGTCCGCTATATTCAGATACGCCAGCATAACAGGCAGCTTGAGCAGGCTTGCCGGAATAAACTTATCTTTCTCGTTGATGCCCATCGTCGGGCCGTTATCCAAGTCTCGGAAATAGACTCCCGCGCGTGTCAGATGTCCGGCCGCCGTTTCATCCGCTATGTATGCGGTAATTTTTTCTTTCAATGTAAGATACTCGGCCTTGTCGATGACATAAGTCTTATTGCATGTCGCTTCAGGAGTAAGCAATTTTAAGCCACTATTGCATTGCTGCTCAAACACATCATCAACTAAGAGTGTTGCTCCGGAAAAAAGCGCGGCGACAACCGCGAGAACGAGAAATTTCTTCCAGAAGTCCCTGCCGAGCATATCGTTCCACAAGACAACCCACTGGTTCTTCAAGGAATCAGTTTGTTCTTTTTTCATGCGTGCTTAGTAGTATATCGCGGGATTGATTCATCCTCCACTGCTACCGCCGGGTGCGGGAGGTGCCGTATCGGCGGCTGGCGGGGCATCAGGCGTTGCTGGCGGAGACGCAGCGGAAGTATCCGCCGGAACAGGTGCCGGAGGCGCTACAGGAACATCAGGCGGAGCGGAAGTAGCGTCAGCTGGCGGAGTACTCACGGGCGGAGAGGTGTCTGTAGCAGTAGACGTTCCGGCATTTGTAGAATCTACGCTCGTTGATGCCGCCGCATCCGGAGGAGGACTCCCGGGAGAACTACTTGTTCCTGAAGAAACATTTAGTGGCGGACTCGAAGGCGGAGATTGGGGAGGTGGAATGACTGGTGGCGGTGGCGGAGCGGCATCAGCGCTTCCAGACGTAGCCGTCTTCGCTCCCTTGACCGCAAGCGCCATCCAGCTGAACTCTACATCCTGCGGAGCCGACTTGTTGAGAAGGATGGTAAATCCGTGTGTACTCTTGTCAGTAATAAGATAACGGATATCGTCGCTGAAGATCGCGTTTGCTGCCGAGGCAGTTTCTGCCGTACTGCTCGCAGAATCAAGCGAGATGGTCGCATTTACTATCGGCTGTTCCAGATAATCGGAACCGAAGGTGACATCTACCCTGCTGGCTCCGGCCTTCACTACCGCGAAGCCTGCCGTGTCAGTGGTGAAGTACGGCCGACCGAAGACGATAAGGTCGCCGCCGAAGAATGCGTTGCCTTTTGAATCGAATGAGACGACAGGAGTGCTTGATGCCGTCGTCGTAGTAGTGGATGAAGCATTTTCAAATGAAGTCGTACTTGCATTCCCGATAATGAACTTCCCGCCATCCAAAAGATTAAGAGAAATATCTTGAGACACCGGCTCAAGAGTGTTCGCAACGAGAGTGTCGGCGATAATGCGCGGCGAGATAATCTCAAGGCCTGCGGTAACACGGTCGGTGGAGATTTCAGAAATATTCGTGGATGTTGCGATACCTCCTTTTTGGCTCACGAGATAGGAGAGTACTTGCCTGCCTATATCGCCGAGCATCGGGGTCGACGTGCCCTGTCCATCGCTCGTAAGCCCGGGGACGAGTTCGGTAAGCTTCGCGCCATTCCCATAGCCATTCTTTATGAACGCAACAACAATGCCGGGAGCGAGCGGATCAGAATATGACGTCATTGATTGCCCAATGATGACTCCTGCCTTTGTTGCTTTCATAGCTACACCCGGCTCCGAAGAGGGCGTGAGCAGATCGCCGGGCTTGATCGGCCCGTTCTCCAGATTTACCTTCATCGGCACGCGGCCAGAGAGCGCGACGAAGACCGGCCGCGCTCCGCTGTCTTCTAGATTACCCATCGTCAGCCCCGGCTGTGTGGAGATAACGCCGATGACATCCGGATCATAAGCCACAGAGCTCTTCTTCACTCCCGCCTTCATCGAATAATCAAGTGCCACGACATCACCAGCCGCGATGCTCGCGTCGTTCGTGCCATAAGCCTCAGCCAAGTCAGCACCGGTACCGCGATAGGTCCATACGCGCACCTCACCGCTGGCACCATTGCCGCCCTTGCCTCCCGCAACTGTAGCCACACCGCCCGCACCACCACCACCACCACCTCCTCCGGGGAATCCGCCGTTGCCGCCGGCATATCCTACGATCGTTGCGTTACTGCTACCACCGCCACCACCGCCACCACCGTTCAACTGAGAACCCGTCGAACCTGTAACGCTTGGACCGGTACCGCCCGCAGCGCTTATGACAGCCGTGCCGCCGCCGCCGCCTGTGCCTGCCGCTTGCATCGTAGAGCCGGATGCGCCTCCGATACCGCCAGGGGTGGCGGCGTGAGTTGTTACGGCATTGCTACCGCCGCCGCCACCACCACCACCACCGTTCAAGGCGGTGCCTCCAGTAGATGCAGCGGTACCGCCAGCTTTCGTGGCGCCGCCGCCGCCGCCGCCCGTAGTGGCATTGCCCGATGCGGTTGAGGCGCCGCCGCCGCCGCAAGAACCGGAGGCGTCTGTGCCGACGGCGGTGGCGGCGGCGGCGCAAGAGCCGCCCGTGCCGCCAGTCGCAGTTGTTGAGTTCGAACCCGCGCTTCCTGATCCGGCACCGCCACCGCCGCCGGCAAGAGTAGCACTCGCTTGGCCGGGAGCACCGCCACCGCCTCGGTAAGCCGTCACCAAACTGCCGAAGGTGGTATCGCTTGTTGCCGCACTTCCGGCAGTACCGGCGACACCGGTGCCGCCGGCACCGCCCGTACCTCCGGCAGGAACCGTAACTGTGATAGTGGAGCCGGCAGAACCGAGCTGGGCAGGAACGGTGGTGGTGGCGACAAAGGCTCCTCCACCGCCGCCGCCTCCGCCAGTGGTTGCAACAGCAGCAGCAGCACTGCCACCACCGCCACCACCGCCACCAGGTCCCCACATTTGAATGATGGCCATGAGAGTACTCGAACGCACCGTGTAGGTAGCAGTGGTCGTGTAGTCGTTGTAATCCGTCTCTCCGCAGGCGGCATTGACGGAAATCACTCCCGCCCCGTTTGAAGTAAGACATCCGCTCGCATCCGCACTGGGCAGTGTCCACGTATATGAGGCAGTCACCGTCGCTGGAGAAGATATGCCGACATAGTTGGTGCCAGCATTGCTCTGGGTAAGACGCAAATCTCCTGAATTACCTATCGTGACATTACCCACCGAATCAATGGTAGTGGTCGATGTGCCGCCGAAGTACGCAGTACCGAAATTCGAGAAGTTCGTGCTTGAAGCATTGGCTGAGAAAAGTTGAAGTGCAGTCCAAGTATTAGCGACACTGAGCGAAGCGCCTGAACCAGTATCTGCGGTGCAGGAGATGACGCCTGCGGCAGTGATGCCCGAGACATGATTCCCCGCGCCGCACGTGTTGGCGGTGATGAGTGTGAAGTCAGTCCCGTTTGACGCGGCAGAAATCGCCGTACCGTTGCCTTTCAATAGACCTGAGATGGAAGTTGAAATGGTCAGCTGCGGCGTTGAGGCGTTTCCATTTGAGGTGCCTGCGAAACCGTTTGCTGAAGCAATAGATATAGAAGTTACCGTTCCACTACCAGAAGCGGACGAAGTTGCCACCCATGCGATGCTGCTGCCGTTCCAGCCGAGCACTTGGCCAGCGATGCCGGTGCCATACAAGGTTGAGGTGGCGAGCGGTGCGGTGATCGCGCCGTTCACCACTGCCCCGAGCACGCCCGCATTCTGGGTACCGAAGGAAGTGACATTGCTTGAGCCGGTGGTGGTGATGACGCCCGAGAGCGTGGGCACGGTGGTGACGGTGGCGGCATTGCCCGAGATGCTCATCGAAAGTGGTGAGGAGGTTGAGACCGAAGCAAACGTATTCACCCCGGTGGCATACAAGAGACCGGAGGCGGCAGAGATATTAGAAGAGGTGGCGATGCCGCCGAAGCCGATCGCCGAGGAAGTGAAGGTGATAGGCCAGGTTGCGGTTGAGGCGGATATTGCGGTGCCGTTGCCGTAGAGGTGGCCGGTGATGGAAGTTGAAATGGTGAGTGCCGGTGTGGTACCGCCACTTGAAGAACCGGCAAAGCCGTTCGAAGAAGCGACGGAGATTGCATTAACCGAGGTTGATGTCGCAACCCATGCGATGCTGCTGCCGTTCCAGCCGAGCACTTGGCCAGCGATGCCGGTGCCATACAAGGTTGAGGTGGCGAGCGGTGCGGTGGTGGCACCATTCACCACTGCCCCGAGCACGCCCGCATTCTGGGTACCGAAGGAAGTGACATTGCTTGAGCCGGTGGTGGTGATGACGCCCGAGAGCGTGGGCACGGTAGTGACGGAGCCAGCCGAACCGGTGATGCTCATGTTGATGGCGGAAGAAGTGGCGATGGAGGCGACGGTGTTGACGCCGGTGGCATAGAGGAAACCGGAGGTGGTGGTGAGCGGGCTTGAAGTAGCGATGCCGCTGAATGAAATGGCGTTGCCACTAATCGACAGTGGAGAGTTCGCAGTGGTGATGCGATTCGTGTATGCCGTGTTCCAATTCGCGGAGTTGTCAGTGATGGAAGTGCCCCAGCCGCTTCCGGTAGAGAGTGCGATGCCGGAAGCCGGATACACCATTGAGCTTGCGGAAGAGGTTGCCACCCATGCGATGCTGCTGCCGTTCCAGCCGAGCACTTGGCCAGCGATGCCGGTGCCATACAAGGTTGAGGTGGCGAGCGGTGCGGTGATCGCGCCGTTCACCACTGCCCCGAGCACGCCCGCATTCTGGGTACCGAAGGAAGTGACATTGCTTGAGCCGGTGGTGGTGATGACGCCCGAGAGCGTGGGCACGGTGGTGACGGTGGCGGCATTGCCCGAGATGCTCATCGAAAGTGGTGAGGAGGTTGAGACCGAAGCAAACGTATTCACCCCGGTGGCATACAAGAGACCGGAGGCGGCAGAGATATTAGAAGAGGTGGCGATGCCGCCGAAGCCGATCGCCGAGGAAGTGAAGGTGATAGGCCAGGTTGCGGTTGAGGCGGATATTGCGGTGCCGTTGCCGTAGAGGTGGCCGGTGATGGAAGTTGAAATGGTGAGTGCCGGTGTGGTACCGCCACTTGAAGAACCGGCAAAGCCGTTCGAAGAAGCGACGGAGATTGCATTAACCGAGGTTGATGTCGCAACCCATGCGATGCTGCTGCCGTTCCAGCCGAGCACTTGGCCAGCGATGCCGGTGCCATACAAGGTTGAGGTGGCGAGCGGTGCGGTGGTGGCACCATTCACCACTGCCCCGAGCACGCCCGCATTCTGGGTACCGAAGGAAGTGACATTGCTTGAGCCGGTGGTGGTGATGACGCCCGAGAGCGTGGGCACGGTAGTGACGGAGCCAGCCGAACCGGTGATGCTCATGTTGATGGCGGAAGAAGTGGCGATGGAGGCGACGGTGTTGACGCCGGTGGCATAGAGGAAACCGGAGGTGGTGGTGAGCGGGCTTGAAGTAGCGATGCCGCTGAATGAAATGGCGTTGCCACTAATCGACAGTGGAGAGTTCGCAGTGGTGATGCGATTCGTGTATGCCGTGTTCCAATTCGCGGAGTTGTCAGTGATGGAAGTGCCCCAGCCGCTTCCGGTAGAGAGTGCGATGCCGGAAGCCGGATACACCATTGAGCTTGCGGAAGAGGTTGCCACCCATGCGATGCTGCTGCCGTTCCAGCCGAGCACTTGGCCAGCGATGCCGGTGCCATACAAGGTTGAGGTGGCGAGCGGTGCGGTGATTGCGCCGTTCACCACTGCCCCGAGCACGCCCGCATTCTGGGTACCGAAGGAAGTGACATTGCTTGAGCCGGTGGTGGTGATGACGCCCGAGAGCGTGGGCACGGTGGTGACGGTGGCGGCATTGCCCGAGATGCTCATCGAAAGTGGTGAGGAGGTTGAGACCGAAGCAAACGTATTCACCCCGGTGGCATACAAGAGACCGGAGGCGGCAGAGATATTAGAAGAGGTGGCGATGCCGCCGAAGCCGATCGCCGAGGAAGTGAAGGTGATAGGCCAGGTTGCGGTTGAGGCGGATATTGCGGTGCCGTTGCCGTAGAGGTGGCCGGTGATGGAAGTTGAAATGGTGAGTGCCGGTGTGGTACCGCCACTTGAAGAACCGGCAAAGCCGTTCGAGAAGCGACGGAGATTGCATTAACCGAGGTTGATGTCGCAACCCATGCGATGCTGCTGCCGTTCCAGCCGAGTACTTGGCCAGCGATGCCGGTGCCATACAAGGTTGAGGTGGCGAGCGGTGCGGTGGTGGCACCATTCACCACTGCCCCGAGCACGGCCGCATTCTGGGTACCGAAGGAAGTGACATTGCTTGAGCCGGTGGTGGTGATGACGCCCGAGAGCGTGGGCACGGTAGTGACGGAGCCAGCCGAACCGGTGATGCTCATGTTGATGGCGGAAGAAGTGGCGATGGAGGCGACGGTGTTGACGCCGGTGGATAGAGGAAACCGGAGGTGGTGGTGAGCGGGCTTGAAGTAGCGATGCCGCTGAATGAAATGGCGTTGCCACTAATCGACAGTGGAGAGTTCGCAGTGGTGATGCGATTCGTGTATGCCGTGTTCCAATTCGCGGAGTTGTCAGTGATGGAAGTTCCCCAGCCGCTTCCGGTAGAGAGTGCGAT
>CAWEXP010000009.1:0-82148 GCA_963813065.1 Candidatus Kaiserbacteria bacterium | reverse complement strand
ATTTCTGCGAGTGGTGCGTACGCGGTCAACCCCGCAGCTATCAGATCGAGGGGCGCACCGCTGGTCATCGGGGCGCGCTGCTGAAATTGGTGGAGTGGCTGGCCCGCCCACGTTCGCGGCATCCAGAGGCCGGCGCAGGCGATCGGCTCTGCGCCAGGAATGGATGCGCGCGGGCGATCGAGTAGCGACAAATTCTTCCTACAAAGGGCACGTCCGTGCAATCTGCTCGAGAACCTCCGCACTAAGCTGAAAACAGGTTTCGTGAGTCGCCGTCCAAGGAGGCCAATATGGAAATTCTATTGGTGATCGAGCTGGCTCTGATGCTGGCTCTGGCGCTGAAGGTGAGCATCGGCAACATCGAACGAGAATTGCGACGCGAGCCATGGGCTGCCGCGAGGCGGATTGCAGCGCGACGAGGCCCGGGCAGGCGCGGATCACCCTGACGGAAAGCCGACCTCAGTCGGTCGGCACCGCGGTCGCAGGGAGACTCGAACCTCGGTGAGGGCAGCGTGCGACGCCACCAGCCCGGGCTGACGCCGACAACGCGACGAAAGCATCGGCTGAGATGCGACTGGTCGGCAAATCCGCATGCCAGGGCGATGTCACTGAGTCGTTCGCGGGTCGATGTCATCATGAGTTTGGCGCGTTCCACGCGGCGGTTCGCAACATAGGTCATCAGAGGCAGACCCATGGAGTGTTTGAATGCACGCGAGAGGTGGCTTTTGCTCAAAGCCACGACTCCGGCCACTTCGCCAATATTGATTTTCGAGCCCAGGTGAGCATCGATGTATTCAAGCGCCCGCTTGGCGCGCCACTGCGGCAAACCCCCGCATTGAGGCGTCACGGGCGCGGCGCGCAATGGGGGCGGCGGCTGGTTGAATAAGTAGTGTTACCTGACGAATATTGGAGCGTAAAAGTATATGTAGTTCCCTCTACTGGCGTCCAAGCAGCTCCAGTGTTAATTGCAACACCCCCTCCGGAATTATGAATTTGAAGGTTTAAAGTTCCCCCATTTTGAAAAATATTAATTAAATTAGTGAAGCTGGATTGTGCAGCTGAAACAGATAAAAACTGTTGTAGGTTTGAAGGAGTGCCGGAATAGTTAGGCGTAACTTGAAACTCTATAGTTCCTGCGCCGGTAGTATCAATATTGTTCGTAGTGACGATAGTCGCATAAGTAGCCGTGTTATACCCGGTAAGATTTAACCCACCAGAATCTATCACGGCTGTACCACTAGGCGTTACGACTAGCGACCCGTTACCAGCACCAGACCAGTTAGCATTGATTTGAGAAGTCCACGCCGCGTAGTACGTTGCAGTCGCGGTCGTTGATCAATCTGTTCTAGGAGCCCGCCTATATAAGCTAGAAGCGATGAGTTGTAAGTGGCGTTTGCAATGACGGGTGAGAATGTTTGCCCAGGATTGTTGTTGAGCAGGAGCTCTGCCATACCACCTATGAACGTGATCTTTGTCGGATCGTAAACAAAACCAGAGCCCGAACTATAGGCGTACGTTGTCGTAATACTCACTTAAAAGTCTCCAATGCAATTTGTACAGCGCATATATGATTCGCAACGTCTTCGTGAAACGTGCAACAAGTATAGCAGAGTGTTTCTGAGACGACTGCTTTCTCAGGCTCAAGCCATACCCAAGTCGACATCATCAACACTCGGCTTAGGCTCGCACACGTGCTTGTGACCGAGAATTGATCCGCCCGTGTACTCGGTGCACGTCAACCACTTCTATTATCATTATAACCTGTCGATGGACCTGGCGCGGTATTCGCGGAATTCCAAGGAGGAGCAAATGGCGGCGGTCATAGTGCCCTATATGTCGCGCCGTTCAACCTGGTGAAGGGACGAGACCGCGTCCTCGTGCTCGGCGCGGGCGGAGGCGCCGATGTCGAGGGTGCCATCATCGCCGGGGCCCGCCAAATCGATGCTGTCGAAATCGACCCCATGGTCGTACAGGTCTCCCGGCGTTTCAATGCGGGGGCGCCCTATTCAAACCCCAAGGTGACGGTCCATGTTGATGATGCGCGCGCGTTCCTCGCCAGGGCGAAGCCGGGCTATGACCTTGTGGCCTTCGGGCTGCTCGATTCGCATGCGCTCTTCAGCAGCATGAACAACGTGCGATTGGACGGGTACGTCTACACCGTGGAGGGCATCCGCACCGCTTTCAAACTGCTCAACGACAAGGGGACCCTCTCGCTGGCGTTCGTCGCGGAAAAGACCTGGCTGGCGTACAAGCTCTTTCAGCTGGTCGCTGAGGCCACCGGGCACAAGCCGGCCGTCTACACCTTCCAGAATACGGTGATCATTTGCGTGCGCAACGATCCCAGCGTGAGCCTCCCGGCCAAACTGGCCTCTTTTGAGCGCTTCGATCGCGACCTGTCGCGTCCGCACGTCGACCTGCCCACGGACGATTGGCCGTTCCTCTACCTGCTCGACAAGGGGATTCCCGGGGCAAAGTCGCACGCGCAACGGTCGAACCCGCCACCGCGACCGGCCGCAGATGCGCCACCGGCGTGAGCACACCCGTACGCCCGACCTGCAAGCCGATGTCGAGCACGACGGTCTGTCTTGTTCGGGCGGGAACTTGAAAGCGATGGCCCAGCGCGGTGCCTTGCCCGTGTAGCCGAGGCGTTCCTGCTCGGCACGGCTCTCGACCTTAAGCACCACGCCGTCGAGCTGATAGTCGAGCTTGGTGCGCGCACTTCCCTGCCACTTTTTCCAATACGTAAAAACGTCATCGAACGAATCCGCGTGCACATGATGCGGATTGACCGGGAATCCGAGCTCGCGCAGGTACTCGAGTTCTTCGCTCTGCGTTTTTGGAAACCCTTCAGAGGTCTGCGCGAGATCGTAGATAAAGACTGCGACGGACGCTCGGCGGCAATGGCGGGATCAAGCTGGCGATCGAACCCGCGGCGGCGTTCCGCGGATTGGCAAAGAGTGGTTCGTCTGCCTTCGCTCGTTTCTTATTCAACTCGGCGAGACCACTCCTCGTCAGGTACACCTCGCCCTCGACGACGTAGTCGATCTTTCGCGCGAGGATCTCGGCAATGAAGCAATGGTGCGCACGTTGTGCGTGACATCTTCGCCAACGGCGCCATCGCCGCGCGTTGCCGCGAGCACGAGTTCGCCTTTTTTATAGGTGCAGACGACCTTCAAGCCGTCGATTTTCAATTCCAAATCGTACGTTGCTTTCTTGCCAATGAATCGCTCGACACGCTCATCGAATGCTTTTATTTCTTCTTCGGTGAACGCGTCGTTGAAGGACCACTGCGCGACCTGGTGCCGAACTTTCTTCAATTCCGGCAGAGGCTTGCCCGCCACGACCTGTGTCGGTGAATGTGTGGTGACCAGCTCGGGTACTGCTCCTCAAGCCGGACGAGTTCGATCTTGAGCGAATCGAGCGCCTCCTCAGAAATCGGCAACTGGTCGTGCGTATGTTCAAGGTCGCGATATTTCGCGATCGTTTTCGCCAGTTCGCGCGCCCGCTCACGTGCCGCCAGAGGTGCCATCTGCTTATTCTACTCGAAATGTCGGGACTTACGAAGTCCAAACATGCAAGCGGAATATGGGGACTTCGTAAGTCCTACCGTTTAATTCTGATAGGAGGCCGAGAGGCCGCGCGAGGCGAAGCGGACGGTGGCCGAGCTGATATTGCGGCAGGCGACGTCATAGCCCTGGGAGAAAAGGTAGGTCGTGCCGGAACCGATCGGCTTGTAAATGGTCACCACCGCACAGCGCGTGTCAGTGTTACGCGTCTGATTTGCAGGATTGGCATACGCGAGCGGAATCTGCCACTGCGTGACCCACTCATTCGCACAATTATCACTGAACGTGCCGTACTTGAGGTTGTTATAACAAAGACTCGTGAGCGTATAGGCAGTACCGCCGCAACCGACCGAGTTACTATTGGGAGTCGACGCATTGTAATAGAGACTCGGTGAGAATGAGTTCTCCTGTTCGTCGGCGCGGAGCGCACATTCGAGACCGGCATCTGCCGCATAGAACGCATACTGCGATTCCAGCGCTGAGGATGCGAGGAGTGCCTGTTTGTAGCCGAGCGAGCCGAGCGCGGTACCGATTGCGAGTACCACGCCCATGAAGATGACGGCGATCAGCAAGGTGAATCCGCGCTGACGCGATATTTCAATATGTAAATATTTAAAGGTAATCATTGCCATGGTGAAAGGTAATCGGTAACGACCGTTGAATACGGGAGACCATTATCGACCCACGATACGGCTACGACGGTCTCGATTTCTTCGCCGACCGTGTAGAACTTGAGCGAGCGCGTGAATTGCGTCGCCGTGCCACCCGAGGCGATGAGGTATCGCCCGCCACTGAGAGAAAGTGCTGAACAAACGGGCGACGAGCCCGGGCAGAGTGAAAGCGCACTGTTGGTGCCGACACCCATGACCCCGAGCGGATTGTTGAGTTGGCATAGTGTCCTACCGTCGCCGGCACCGAGGCACGTGGTAATCGAGCCCGCGAGCGCACCGGCCATGAAGTCGTTGAAAGAGTCGTAGGCGAGCGTCGGGTCAGAGGGCTCGGTTGCGTAGTCGGTGAGGTACACATCGTCTCGCATAAGGCGGATATACTCGATGCCCTCCTGCGCGAGATATGAGGCGGTGAGCTGGTCACGGGCGACATACGCCGCGAGGAGCGCCCGACTCGCCGTAACCATCGGGCCGACAATGGCGATTGCCAAAATACTGACTGCAACCAGTGTCTCCACCAAGGTGAACCCGTCTCGACTCGCAGTCTTCGCCGAGGTTGAAGCATTTTTTTTCATAGGTCAGGGCCACGCATCGTCGCACCCGTCTCGATCGTGAAGGGTGTGGTCGTTTTATTGGTCAGCACCGTGCCGGAGATGACAATCGTGACGGTCGGCTGAGCACTATCGCCCTTCGGCGTTCCCGAGACATAGAAAGTAACGGCCGTAATGCTCACTGATGGGTCGGTGAGGACCGCAGTGTTCGTACCGAATGTTTCGATGAGACAACCGGTGCTCGACCCACCGCACACATTGTTCGCCGTCGAACGTCCGAAGCTGACGACCGCGCCGTTCTGGTCAGTGACGAAGAACGAGGTGCCGCCGGATGCACAATTGCCGCCGTTCACGCTATTGCAATTTAATGCGTGCCCGTGCGAATCTCGCGCGTCATCGTCTCGAGCGCGAAGGAGACGCTGTCCATTGCGGTCGAGAGGCCTTGCGCACTCCGACTGAGGCCGAGGAGTGAGAAGTACGCACCGGCGGAAGCATCATAACCATCGCGAAAACGCTGACCGAGACCATCAGCTCGATGAGTGTGTACCCTCTGGAGGATTGTGTACTCATAGAGATGGAGTATAGGTGATAATGATAAGACCCGCACCGCCGGTGCCACCAGAATAGCCCGCTACGCCCCAATATGCTCCGGCACCACCGCCGTAATTAGCTCCACTACTGCCATTGTGCGGTGTACGGATACCAGTCCCGCCGCCACCACCACCGGCACCATGAGTGGCGTCGAACACGCTGTCCGAAGCTCCATTACCGCCAATGCCTGCTACCCAAGAGCCACTGCCGTCGTACCCACTACCGCCGCCGCCGCCGCCGCCGCCGGAACCCGCAACACCGTTACCGCCGTTACTGACTGCCGTTTCTGAGGTGCCGCCACCGCCCGGTGCGGCCGACCCCCCCCCAGAACCACCTCCGCCGTTACCGCCAGCACCGCTGGGTGGGCCGACTGTCTGAGGCCATGTACCAGCCGGGGTTGGCGACCCGCCAACGGCACCACCATTGGCCCCTCCTCCTCCAGCCGACGCGCCCCACGCACCACCGGAAGGAGTGGAACCGCCATCACCGCCCGCCCCATTCGGACCCGCTGCGCCGCCGCCGCCAGGAGCTTCGGATATCCAATTCCCGGGATTTCCACCCCTATACTTCACTGTGCCAACGCTATTGGCGACTGTGCCGCCAGCACCATTTATCGAGGGAGTGCCGTCTCTGCCGTAGTCAGCAACGAGAGTGCTGTTGTCTTAATTGAGTCGTGACAGCGCTGGCACTACTCCCGATTTGAACTGATATGCTCGCTCCCGGCGTGAGTGTAAGATTCGTATCGCGGCGTAAGCTCCGCCGCCACCACCATACGCACCCACGCCCACGGAACTACCCCCGCGACCAACCGCCTGAATCTTATTGTTGCCATTGTTCCAATCCGAAGGCACCGTCCAATTCGCCGTGCCACTCGTGAGAAAGATCGTCTTCGTAGCGCCGACGACATTGACCGTCGCGGAGCAAGTCCCCGGACTACCGGTTCCGAGCGCAGTCATTATGTACGTGGTTGAGGAAGAGGGACTCACGGTAGTGGAACCGCTCGCGAGCGGATTCAGCGACCCCGACGCCATGATCAATGGAGGCCGAGGTTGCATTCGATGTGGTCCACGAGAGTGTCGCTGAGCCGGTCACATTACTGGTGGTCGGCGAGCCAGTGGCGCCGAATTGTGGTACCCAACCGCCAGTGGGTGGCGTAGCGCTAGTGTAAACCTGATAGAAGTCATTCGACTGCGTGCCGAGTATTGGCGATATAATCCAGTACGTGTCCTGGCCAAGCACCCACATGTAGCCACCATTGGGGCCGGTATTTTGGTAATACGGATTAGTAACTCCTGTACCTGAATATTGGCCCGCATAGGTATACGTCCCCGTGAGATTAGGACTCATCGTGCCACTCACCTGCATCGTGGTTCCATTCGAAATACTCGTGGGCGATGCAGAGAGTGTGCAGGTCGGGGCCGCGATAGGCATACCGCCGCCGACGGGAGCAATGCAGGAAGAGCCGACGGCGATCTGTCCGTTGGGTGAGAAGTTTACATACTGCAGATTGCCGCTCGGAGATTTGAGTGTGAGACACGCGCCAGTCACGGGCGGGCTCGCGACATAATTGCCATTCACCGAATAAAAAGGAACTGCGTTAGGGCGCAAGAAAACCATATCGAGTTGCGTCAGTGGATTGCTCGCGTCGGTCGAGCATGACCAACCACCGTTGTAGGCGCAGATACTGCCGATGGTCATGCCATTACCAATCTGGTAGGTGGAGACGGTCGCGTCATTCGATGTGTAGACGCAATCGCCCGGGTAGGCATTCGGGGCGCCGGCGCCGTTGGCGGGGAGCGCGTGACAGGCATTCGCACCGCCTGCGGAAGGATACGAATCGGCGAAAAGTGTGTAGGAATCGGGCGTTCCACTCTTGAAGTCGAGCCCGTAGCCCGCGTTCGCGGAGCCGCCCGCGGCGCGGGTGCCGAGCCCATAGGTCTCGGCATCGCGCGCCGAGAGTGCGACGTCGTAGGTGGTGTTGGCGAGCAATACCGAACTACTGAAATTAGACTGATTTGAAAACATCACCGCCGTGACGACGGTGATAATCGCCACGACCACGAGCATCTCGATCAGCGTAAAGCCTGCCCGACTCAATGAGGCGTGGCCGCGAGAAGATTCGAGATGATAAGAAAAGGATTCCATGGAGTGAAAAGCGCGAGGAGGAAGCCCGCCGCAAGAAACGGCGCGAACGGGACCTCAACCCCCATTCTAGAGCCTCGGGGCCTCTGTACCAAGAGAACTATCCCTATGAGGGCGCCAATCCAGAAAGAGTACACGAATCCCGTAAGCGCCACGGGGCCCGCAAGAAGCGCGAGACCCGTGGTGAGCGGCACATCGGCGAAACCCATTGCGCGCCCGCGCGAGAGTACGTGGAGTAGCCAGATGAACGCGCCGAGCAGGAACGCGAGGCCTACGACAATGAAAAAGCTTTCAGCCGTCGGGGCCATGAGCCATGCGGCGAGCGCACTCGCAAGAACGAAGAGCGCAAGCGGCATCGGCGGCAGGATCATATGCGCGAGATCGTAGAGCACGAGGAGCATGAGGAGCGCCAGCGCAACAAGGAGCGGAACGAGCGCGGGTACGAGACCGAACGTGACGTACGAAAGTGCAAACAGTGCACCGAGTACCAATTCAGAAAGTGGCGAGAAGAACGAAAGTCGTGCTTTGCAACAGCGTGCGCGACCGCCGAATGCAGAATAGGAAATAAGCGGGACGAGATCGACTGCCGCGAGCGTCACGCCGCAGGCGTCACACCGTGAGCGACCATGCACAATCGATTCGCCTGTGTTGAGTCGTACCGAAACAACACCAATGAAGCTCGCCACGAGCGCGCCGAGAATGAAAAAAGTGAAAAGAAGAAAAGGAATCACCACACTAATAGGAGGTGCAGGGCACGCAGACACCGTCCTTGATAGGCGTCGCGCCGTCACCACTATTGCCGTCATTCCCGCACTTGAGGCCGTCAGAATCGGCGCACCAGAAGTATGACTTGGTTGGCACAACGGCGGCCGGACGCGACACCGCGATGGCGTAACTGGTCGGTGTCGAGTAGCAGAACGATCTCCCGCCGACGGAGTCGTGGACTGCGACGGCAATCGCATTCTCGACGGTCACGTTGTAGAAA
Source organism: Candidatus Kaiserbacteria bacterium (assembly GCA_963813065.1). Taxonomy (GTDB): domain Bacteria; phylum Patescibacteriota; class Minisyncoccia; order Phycocordibacterales; family Phycocordibacteraceae; genus C7867-001. The sequence continues at coordinate 73,648 of CAWEXP010000009.1, read as the reverse complement.
ACCGCACTGCCGGTCGCGCCAGGGAGAGGACAGGTCGTCGGATTACCCGAGCCGTCATCGAAGGAACCGTAGCTCCCGTTATTGTCGCTCTGGTAGAGACCGGCTTGGGTCACGACCGTGTCGACATTGGCGAGAATGCCCGCGTCATTACCCTTTGACTGTGCTGAGCCGAGTGACGCAACGACGACCGCCGCAAGGATGCCAATGATGGCAATAACGACAAGGAGTTCGATGAGGGTGAATCCTTTTGAGTTCATGAGGAATAGTATACCGTACTGCCTGCGTCTTATGGGCAAGCCCACACCGAGGCCGCAGGAAGTGAACCCTCGGTCTTGATAACACCGGTGTTATCAATGCAAATATAGCCCGTCGCGAGTTTGTTGCTAAACATATACGTCTGCGCCTGAGAGGTACAGCGATAGTCAGTGGCTTCGGTCTCTGCGCCGTAGGTGACGATAATAGAGGCAATGGCCTGCTTGATGGTGGTGTCAGCGGCCCACATTGAGCCGGCAGTGGTGCAGGAGCCGGTAGCACCCGTGACGCCGGTGCCGTAGGTGTTGGAACCTGCGCCGCCGTAGTAGAGCTCTGCCTCAGTGCGCACGGTATTTAAGTTTGCTTTCACCGCGGCATCGTTACCCTTGGTACGAGCGCCGGTGAGTGAGGCGAGGACGACCGCCGAGAGAATGCCGATGATAGCGATGACGACGAGCAATTCGATAAGGGTGAATCCGCGTTTTTGTAATGGCATAGAGTTTTTCATATTGTACCTGATGCGGGGCCAGAAATCTCCCACTATCCCCAAAAAGAAAACGGCCCTCGCGGAGGCCGTTTTCTGGAGAAGAGGGGCGTGGGTTATGGGCAGGCCCAGGTTGACGCCGCCGGGAGTGTCGCTTCTTGCTTGACGACGCCGGTATTGTCGAGGCACCAGTAGGCACCCGCCGCAGAAAGCCTGTTCACGAACATATACGTCTGCGCCTGAGAGGTACAGCGATAGTCAGTGGCTTCGGTCTCTGCGCCGTAGGTGACGATAATAGAGGCAATGGCCTGCTTGATGGTGGTGTCAGCGGCCCACATTGAGCCGGCAGTGGTGCAGGAGCCGGTAGCACCCGTGACGCCGGTGCCGTAGGTGTTGGAACCTGCGCCGCCGTAGTAGAGCTCGGCTTCGGTCTGGATAGTGGCGATATTCGACTTCACCGCGGCATCGTTACCCTTGGTACGAGCGCCGGTGAGTGAGGCGAGGACGACCGCCGAGAGAATGCCGATGATAGCGATGACGACGAGCAATTCGATAAGGGTGAATCCGCGAGAGCGATTGTTTTGCATAATATTCATAGGATTAATAGCGATAGTATACACCGCCGGGGCCAGTATGTACAAGGGCTGGGGATAACTACCTAGATAGCGCCTGCCAGATTGTAAATAGGCAGGAGCACGGCGGCGAGCAGAGTGCCGACGCCGAGACCGAGGAGGACAATCATAATTGGCTCAATAAGGCCGACCAGCGTATCGACGGCATTGCTGACCTCGCGGGAATAGAAGCGCGCGAGGGTGGTGAGAATCTTCCCCAGCTCGCCCGTCTCCTCGCCCACTTTGACCATCGCGACCATGATGCCCGGCATCTCGGAGTGTCGAGCGAAGGCATCGGCAATCGAGGAGCCGCCCTTCACATCATTAGCGACACTCTTGAGCACGTTCTCGTACGCGGCGTTCCCCACCACCGCACCGGTAATATCAAGCGCCTCGATGACCGCGATGCCCGAGAGGAGCATGGTGGAGAAGTTGTCGGAGATGCGTGCGAGATACAATTTCTTGTACAGATCACCGACGTACGGGACGTCAAGCTTAATTTTGTCGAGTATCAGCTTGCCCGCGGGCGTCTGCCCGAGACGCCAGACGTAGATGCCACCCGCCACGAGCGCGATGAGCACGAAGATGCCGTAATTGATAAGGAAGTTCGAGAAGTCGATGACGAGCTGAGTATAGATCGGGATGGGCTGGCCACCATCAACGAGCACCGCGGTAATCTTGGGTATCACCAACGTGAGCATGAGCGCCATCACGATGAAGAAGATCGCAATGACGAATGCCGGATAGATGAGTGCGTTCTCTGCCTTGGAAATGATTTCGTAGGAACGATCGAGATAGTCGGCGAGATAGCCAAAGGTGTCCGAGAGCTTGCCGGTCTCCTCACCTGCGCGGACCATGTTGACGTAGAACGAGGAGAACGCCTTGGGGTGCGCCGCGAGCGCCTTGCTGATCGGACTACCGCCTTGGATATCGTCGGCGACTTTCGAGAGAATGTCCGCAAGCTTCTTGTTATCGACTTCACTCGCGAGGAGGCGGAAGATGCGGAGCGCCGAAACCTGCGCCTCGAACAGAGTCGCGATCTGGCGCGAAAGAATGACGATTTCTTTATTGGGAATGTTATTGAGGAACGGCAGATCGAAATTAAGAATGAGTTGCAGAAACGACTTCTGCTCCGCAGGACCTATGAAAGAAATGATGAGGCTCCGGCGCTGGAGCGCTTGGACGGCGGCCTCCTGCGAGAGCGCCTCGATGGTGCCCTCTCGTTCGTGATTGTCCTGATCAATGGCGCGGTACTTAAATAACATATTTAAATATTTAAATATTTCATAGGTAGTGCTGGAACGTCTTGGCGTCCATCGCGTGCTCGTAGGCGTGCTCGACCGTCACCTCGCCGCGACGAACGAGCTCGGCCAAGGAGCGATCCATATCGATCATGCCTTCTTGCGAACTGGTCTGGATGACTGCGCTGATTTCGTGCGTACGCGCATCGCGGATGAGGGTCGAGACGGCATTGTTGTTGATGAGGAGTTCGTAGGCCGGGATGAGTCCGCCGCTGATACGCGGAACGAGCCGCTGAGAGAATATGCCCGCGAGTGAGCCCGCGAGCTGGACGCGCACCTGGGACTGTTGCTCGGCCGGGAACATGTCGATGATGCGGTCGATGGTCTGCGCGGCGTTGTTGGTGTGGAGCGTGGAGAACACAAGATGGCCGGTCTCGGCGGCGGTAACGGCCGAGGAAATCGTCTCGTAGTCGCGCATCTCGCCAACCATCAGCACGTCGACATCTTCGCGGAAGGCGCTCTGGAGCGCCGTGTGGAAATCGGGCACGTCGATGTGCACCTCGCGCTGGTGGATGAGCGCGCGCTTCGTTTCAAAAATATATTCGACCGGGTCCTCGATGGTGAGCACGTGCGCCGAGCGCGTTTCATTGATGCGATCAACCATCGTCGCGAGCGTGGTCGACTTGCCCTGCCCCACCGGCCCCACAACGAGGAAGAATCCTTGCTCACGCTGGGTGAAGACTTCGAGCACTGACGGGAGATTGAGCTCGGCGAAGGTTCGAATGGCGTGCGGGATGAGGCGGAGTGCGAGCGCCGTGGTGCCTTGCACGCGATACCCATTGACGCGGAAGCGTGCCTCGGCCTTGTGCGCGTAGGAAATATCGATGGTCTGATTCGCGAGAAATTCTTTCCAACGTTCCTCGGGCACGATCGACTTGAGCATCTCCTCGGTCATCTCGCTGGTGAGCGGCTCGGCAGACGTAATCGAAATGAGCGAACCGGACACGCGAATCATGGGACGCCCGCCCGCGAAGATGTGGAGATCTGAGCCGCCTTGCGCGACGACGAGATCAAGGAGTTCGAGGAGACGGGGGTGTGCAGACATACTTAGGGAGTGGTCGGTGCCGTCGCGGTGATGGTGCGGAGCGTCTCGGCGAGCACTTCAGAAGGAATGGCGGAAGCCTTCACAATGTAGCCATCGGCCGAGAGCGAGCGCGCCTGCTCGATATCGGCGTCCTGGCCCTGATTCGAGAGAATGATGATCTTGGCCTTCTGGGCGAGATGCTCCTTGCGGATGGTGTCGAGCGTCTCGAAGCCGGTCATGCCCGGCATGATGACATCAAGCAGAATCGCATCCGGCTCGGGGCCGCCTTTGCGCAGAGCATCGAGGAGTTCGGTCCCACTGCCGAAGATAGAGGTCTCGTGCCCCGCATTTTTAAACTTCACCGCGTAGAGATCGAGCAAGAACCGATCGTCGTCCACCAAATAAATCCGATACTTCATGCTGAAAGTATACCCTAGCACTAACCATTCACAATAAACTGTTGGGCATAGCGATACGGCAGTGACGTTAGTAACCGATGGTTAGTGCTGGGTATACTACGTCGCCGGCACTGATTCCTCACCCTCGGGGAATAGTTCGCCACCGAGCGTATTCACCTCTTCGAACGGAATAATGCCGGCGAGCGCCTTGATAATCGCGTCCTCGCGCATGGTGAGCATGCCCGCCGAACGCGCGGCCGCAAAGACGCGCTCTTCGACCGGCTCCTTCAGCACCACTTGTTCGAGCGACTTGGTCATTTCGAGAATCTCGAAGGCACCCTCGCGACCACGTACGCCATTGGGGCATTCGCCGGTGGGAACTGCATGGAAAAATTCTTTGAAGGGCGGGAGCGCCGCGTGGAACTCCTTGGGCAAATCAGAAAACTCTTTCTCGAGGAGCAGTCGCATACTCTCGTCGATCGGGAACGGCTTGCCCGTGCCGGGACAAAGCTTGCGCACAAGGCGCTGACCGATGACCGCGATCAGAGTCGGTGCGATAAGGAAGGGATCGACACCCATGTCGATAAGGCGCGGGATGGCGCCGGCCGCACTGTTGGTGTGGATGGTGGAGAAAACGAGGTGGCCGGTGAGCGCGGCTTGCGTCGCAAGCTGGGCAGTTTCCTTGTCGCGGATCTCGCCGACCATGATGACGTCCGGGTCTTGGCGCAAGATGGACCGCAGACCGGAGGCGAAGGTGTAGCCAATCTCGGGCCGCACTTGCGACTGCGAGACGCCGGGGATCTGGTATTCAACCGGGTCTTCGAGCGAGACGACGTTCTGCTTCTCGCGATCGAGCTCAGAGAGCATTGAGAAAAGGGTGGTGGACTTACCGCTACCGGTAGGGCCGGCAATGAGGATGATGCCGTAGGGCTTCTTCAAAAATTCGCGCACGAGCGTGATGTGCCGGGGCGAGAGACCGACGGCGTCGAGTGAGGTGGTGGACTGTGATTGATCAAGAATACGCATCACAACCTTCTCGCCGAACTCGGTCGGGAAGGTGGACACACGGAAGTCGATACGGTGACCGGCGACCGTGGCCGAGAAACGACCATCCTGCGGCTTGCGTTTCTCGTCGAGGCGAAGCTGGGCGAGAATCTTCACGCGCGCAACGACGGCTTCGTGAATCTTCGCCGGCAATTGGATCGAAGTATGGAGTTCGCCGTCCATGCGGAACCGTACGCGCGTCTTCCCGGGCGAGGGCTCGATGTGGATGTCGGATGCCTTGCCGTCGATGGCGTAGCGCAAAATGGTCGAGACGATTTTCGTCACGGGCGCGTCTTCCTTCAGGGTCTCGGAGTGGCCGGTCAGGTCGAGCGGACCTTCTTCCTCGACCACGGCGGCAGGCGTCGCCTCTTTTTTCTTTTGCGAACCCGCATCACCCTTCCCCGGCTCAACAGTGTCAAATTCAGAAAGCACCTTCCCCACTTCGCCCGAGAGGTTCTGGTAGGCATCGAGCACGCGATCGAAGTCCTGTTTCGAGATCAGCGAGAGCTTGTAGGGCATCCCGATGCGGCCAGAAATAAATTGGAGTGCATCAAGCGCTTCGATGTTGTCGGGATCGACGACGCCAACCTCGAGTGCGCCGTCAGCGACGTCGAGCGGGACGAAGCCATAATGCCGCGCCGAGTCGACGGGGATGTAGGCGAGCGCATCTTCGTCGGCGGGCGGGTCGCCCAAGACGCGCCCGGGAATGCCATAGGACTGACCGGCCGCGGTGAGCGCGTCCTGGAGCGAGATGCCACGTTCGGACAGAGCGTCCTGGAGCGGGCGCTTCTTCGCGAGGTCAGCCTCAATGTCGGCATGATCCGCCGGCGAGAGCATTCCTTTTTCAAGTAAAATGTTGAGGAGGTTCATTCATTACGGGCTTTTCTGCCCAGGAAGCGGAGCGAAAGGATCGGCACGACCGACATTTTCTTGTGCGATAGGCGTCGCGAGACTGACCATCGAAGTGAAACGCGGGTCGGAGAATATCGCGAGATTGAAGGACACAGTACCGAGCTCGCTAATGAGGGTTTGGAATTGCACCTGCGCACCCGTGTTGTCAGAGGCCGTCGTGGTCAAGGGCGCGGCCGATTGCGTTCCGGTGAAGAAATACCAATAGAGTCCTGCGGCCACCGCGACGCCCGCGAGAATCAGTAGAAGAGTTTGGTTATCGAGTTTCATAATTGAAAGACTAGCGGAGCCAGTAGAGGCGCACGGTCATCCTATAACTATACACGCCGGTATTCGAACCATTTACCGAGAGATCGGTCACATCGAGCAGACGCTGGCTCTCCTCGACGCCCATCAAAAATGATTTCAGCGACGCATACGTGCCGGACGCCGAGAGCGAGAGGTCGACCGACCCGACCGGATTGTTATCGGTCGCCGAACTCTGACTCGGCGGCGCAACATCAATCGAGGTCAGCGAGAGCCCCGAGCGAGCCGCGAGCGCATCGAGATCGAGAATGAGACGGACGTTGTTGACCGAGTCTGGCAGGAAGGTGCTCAAACGCTGGAGCGCGGCGGGATCGATCGCATTGCGCGCCGAGGCAAGCTGGTTCTGTCGATTGGCATAGTCGCTCGCCGCGGAGAGTGCCTGATTGTCGGCGGTAATGGCAGCCTGTGTGTCGGCGATGGTACCTGTCCACGTCGGATTCACATATCCGAAGAAAATCGCGAGCGCGATGACGAACGCGGCGATAGGAAGGATACGGTTCATGGTTTCTTGGGTGAGGACGTCGCGCTCGACGAGGTCGCGGCTGGCGCGGTAATCGGCACTGTCGGGACAACAACCGGTGCGAGCGCGGTCGGCGGCGCGTAGGCGATGAGTTTGGGGTCGAGTGTCGCGGAGAGCGAGAAAGTGACGAAACCATTTGCCCCTACAGCGATGCTGGAGAAAATCGCGTTCTTGATGCGGCCGTCGGTGGCAAAGGAGTCCGAGGCGGCGGCCAGCGCGTTGAACGTCTTGGCGGCACCAGAGCCGTCGAGCGTAATGTTGCCATTACTGTTGTTGATGTGGAGCGAAGTGAAGCTGACGTTCGTGATGAGGAGATTCTCGAGTACGGTGAAGAAATTGGAGAGCGCAACGTGATTATTGAGGAGTGTGTTCGACGAAGTGAGACGGTCGCGGAGCCGAACGAAATTGACAACGGTCGCCTGATCAATACCGGTCTCGGCCTTCGCAAGCGCGGCATCCTGGGAGCTTTGTTCTGCATTCAAAATGCGCCCATAGATGAAGACGCCAATCGCCGCCGCAACGGTCAGCGCGAGCAGAAGGTACGCGAGGATGGCGAGCACGCCCATGAAATTGCCGTGGCCGCGCATACCGCCCGACGATGCCGGATGCGGGATGAACGAGGTCGGAATAGAAGGAGGCATACTTATTTACTAGTATACGCTAGTAGCGTTGCAAGCAGGGCGCGCTTGTGTGTACAACCGTTATTCTTCCGTCAGCTTGCGGAGTGCGAGGCCGACCGCGACGGCGAACTCAGGGCCGATCTGTTCGAGGATGGGGCGCATGAAGGCGGGCGCTTCGGTCTTGGCAAAAGGATTCGCCACGTGCACATCGATAGAGAAAACTTTCTTCGCGTATTCGCCGAGCTCTTTCGTCACCCCGCCACCGCCAGTGAGCACAATCGAGGTAATCGATTTGTTATTGGCAGTCTCGAACTCGGTCACCACGCGCCGCGCCTCGGTGAAGATGCGATTGAAGACCTGCTCGAGCGCCGAACGCTCACCGTCTTCGCCCAAGCCTTCTTCCTTCTTCAGTGCTTCGGCGCGTTCGAGCGTGAGGTTGCCTGAGGCGGCGATGGCGCGCGTGATGTCCTGACTCCCGACCGCGATGGCGTGCGAGAGCGCGACGACGCCGCGTTCGACGATGTACGCCTTGGTCGAGGCCGCACCAATGTCGAGCACCATCACCGGCTTCACGGGCTCGTCGATCACCGCGCGGATGGTGCTGAAAATTTCGATTTCATAAAAACTGGCGGCAAGATTCGCATTTTTCATGACGCTCTCGAGGAGCTTGAGTTCGTCGTTGTGGACCGCGACAATCAGCACTTTCACTTTCTCAGTATCCTGCGGATCCTGCTTGCCCGGCGCCGCATCAGGCACCAGGAACCAGTCGAGCTGGACTTCCTCGATTGGCACGGGAATAAATTTACGCGCTTCGAGCTCGATGATCGTCTTCTGCTCCGCCGGATCCTTGCGGCGCGGGAGATCAACAAGCGTGAGGAGCGAGCGCGCATACGGAATCGAGACGCCGCAGTTGGCGGTCGTCACCTTCGCTTCGCGCAAGAGATCCTTCAAGGTCTCGGCAATCTGCTCGGGTGCAAGATTCGTCGCCTGCCCCACCTTGCCGCCGCCGTAGGGACCGAGCGAGAGTTCGCCATAGGTCTCGAGCACCGCTTTGCCACCCTGCTTTTTCAATTGCACGACCTTCAAGGACGAGGAGCCGATGTCCACGCCGAGTACACTGCCGCCCTTTTTTGCACCGAAGAGATTTCCGAACAGTGACATGCCGACAGTATACTACGTCCAATGCTCGCTCGCCTGTTCGAACTGCTTTTCCCCACCCGCGCCGATGAAAAAAGAGTGCGCGATTGCTCGCCCGACGACTTCCTCGCACTCCTCGCGCCGGAAATCGTCGGCGGGGGCGGCCTCATCGTAACCGCACTCCTACCCTTCCCCGACGATTCCGTCCGCGCGGCAATCCACGAGGCAAAATATCACGGCAACGAGAAAGCATTTATGCTTCTCGCTTCGGCACTCGCCGAATATCTGCATGAGCTCGTAAGCGAGAATGTAGGGTTTACGAAACCCAACATCGTACTCGTGCCGGTGCCACTAGGGAAAGAGCGGCGACGTGAGCGCGGATTCAATCAGGTCGAAGAAGTGACGCGCCGTGCCCTACGTAGCTTTAGCGAAGTAGGGACAACAGACGTTAAAATAATCACGAGCCCCAATTTGTTAGTGCGCACAAGAGAAACCACATCCCAAGTCTCGCTCCCCCGCCGAGAACGCTTGAGCAACATGCGCGGCGCCTTCCAATGCCCGACAAGGCTCGAAGAGCGAAGTGGGGCCGAGCATACCTACATTGTCTGCGACGACGTCGTTACCACCGGCGCGACACTCGCCTCGGCGTGTTCTGCGCTCAAATCTGCGGGAGCACAAAATGTCCTCGCAATTGCCTGGGCGCACTAAGCATGGTATAACTCTGGCGGTTTCTGGAGGAAACGATAATGCTCTTTGATCTGAAAGAATCGACTTCGGTCGAGGTGGTTCAGTCCTATCTCAAGCAAACTCAAGAGAAAAATCAGACTATCGGTCTCACCTCCGGCTCCTTCGACCTATTCCACTGCCTGCATCTCGACTATCTCATCAAATGTCAGCGGTGGTGCGACGTGCTCATCGTCGGCGTCGACTCGGACGAGCTGGTGCGTGCGCATAAGGGCGAGGGACGCCCCGTAATCTACGACTCGCGTCGTGTCGCGATCGTCGACGCGCTCAAGCAGGTAACATTCTCATGCATCATCAACAGCGTTGAGGACTTCGGCCTCGTGGCGAAACTCACCGAGCCAGACTGGATCTTCAAGAATGACGAGTTCCGCAATCTTGAACACACCATCGTCGGGCGAGAACATGCGCGAAGGGGCACAAAAATCATTCGCGATGTCGTGGACTATTCCTCGACCACCGCGATTCTCAAAGCGGCGTCGCAAATTATCGCCGACAACAAACACTAACGACACGGACACCCTCGGGTGTCCTTTTTTATATAAAAATCTAGCCTCTTAGTTCTTCCGAATACAAATCACTACCGGGAGGCTTCCAGCCGATGCGCTGACCATTCCTTTCGGCGATGGTATTTGCCTCGGTTCGATTGATGTATCGACCGGTACTAGTAACAAATCCTTCGAAGTCATAAGTACCCGGCGAACGGTGTTCGAGCTCCTCGACGAGCCCATACTCCTCTCCACCAACCTTGGTATATAAATCTGGATCCGCACCTTTTAGATATTCAAGCAATTTGCCGAGGGCGTGCCCGTGTGTAGTTCCCTGAAATACTTTGCCCTCATAGAGCACTGCCGCATCTGCGACGGTCTCGGGAATAATTTTATGGGCTTCGGGATTCATACGTTACGGGTGAGTATAACCTGGACGCTCTTTTGCGTACCGTTCGCAGATGTGCTTCATGATTGAAGGCGAATCGAAAATCATGCCGGAAATCATCTGCACGAGGTCGGCGCCCGCGCGGAATTTTTCCATCGCGTCCTCGGGCGAGAGGATGCCGCCCGTGCCGATAATCGTAAACCGCTTTCCATATTTCTCGCGCGTGTGACGCACGAGTGCGGTCGAGCGCGCCCAGCAGGGCTTGCCCGAGAGGCCGCCACGCCACGCTTTGGGCGCTTCGCTCCGATCGTCGAGTTCGTCCCAGTTTTTATTAAGGTTGCCGCAGATGACGCCGTCGACACCATTTTTATCCGCGACGTCGAGAAGCGCATCGAAGTGGTCCATCGTTAGGTTAATCGGCATCTTGATATAGAGCGGCTGGGTGCTCGGGATTTTTTTAATCGCGACGAGCAGTTTTTCGAAATTCTCCGGCTCTTGCAACATCTCCTCGACGCCGCCGTTGGTGTTGGGGCAAGAAATATTGAGCGTGTAGTAATCGCCCACTTTTGCCTCGTTCAATTTTTTAAATGAGATGACGTAATCCTCGATCGCGCCCTCGATCGTCGCACAACTCTCCTTGCGATAATTGGTGAGTGCAATCGAGATGCCGAGCACGTAGCCCGGCGCGCTCTTCGTCCTCTGTAATTTCTTAATCAGCGTGTCGACGCCGTGATTGCGCAGGCCCTTGTAGACGATGATGCTCTCGTTCTTGGGCAAGCGCGTCATGCGCGGCTTGGGGTTCCCAATGCAGGGATACGCCGTTGTCGAGCCGATCTCTTCGCCACCGAAGGACATATCGCGCATTACGCGCGTGAGGCGGCCGTTCGGGTCGAACCCAGCGGAGAGGAGCACGGGCGTCTCGTATTTCACTCCATCGACTACTTTCGAAATATCCTCTCCGCGATAGCGATACATGCTCGCGATGACTGCGCGCGTAAGTAGTGTCGAGCCCGAGAGCTCGCCGGCGAAGAGCATCGCCTCGTGCGCCATCTCCGGATCGGTCATATAAATAAGCGGCTTGGCGGCTTTGTAGAGCGAGTGAGCGATGTCCATGCGGGAACTATAGCACCGGATATAAAAAGCGCCCGGACGAATCCGGGCGCGTTACTCTTATGTTTCTTGAGCTTCTTTGATGAGTTCTGGCGTGATGACGGCGTCCCGCACGAGCTCGTACAAGACGCTTGAGATTCGGCACGTGCGTATCGCATGCGCCAATCTTGACCTGCACGCGGTCGGGCTCGTACTCGCGATAGTCGAGCCACGCGCCGTGCTCAAAGAGCTTGACCACGCGTTCGCCCGCGTCCTTGCACTGCACGAACCCGGCCATATCGGTGTACAAGCGCTCAGGGCCGCCACAAACGAAACAGCCAGGCGTAACGCCGCTCCCAATCTCTCGTGGACGGAAAAATTCTCCATGCTCGGGCCTCGTGTCGAGTGCGCCGTGCGCGGGGATTCCTTTGCGCGGATGTTCGACGAGTTTCGGGTAGACTGGCGGACTGCCGAAGCTGATGCGGGAGACTTCGAGACCCTTTGCGAGCACACACGAGGTCTTTCCGCATTCTCCGCACACCCACACCGCTGTGCCATAGCCAGAAATTGGCGTATAGCCCGAACGGTAGCCGCAGTACGGACAACCGAACGTTTGCAAATCGTCAATCGAGACCGCGATGGCGGCATCTTTTCCTACGACCGTGCACATGACTTTTTCTCCTCTGAAACTTTCCTGAAGGAGACGATACCACAGTATATAGATAAAAGCAAGTACGGGCGGAGGGGGAGGGATTCGAACCCTCGATACGGTTTAACCCGTATAGCGAGTTAGCAACCCGCCGCACTAGGCCTCTATGCGACCCCTCCAGTGCCAAGGCACTGTATCAAAGTTTTTTGTTCTATACTATCTGGGTTCGCTTATACACCTATTCCCCCCTATGCCACTTACTTATTTCTACGCAGAAATCTTCGGCTTTCTCTATGGTGCCCTCGGCCTCGCGATGCTGATTAACCGAAACATGATGAAGCAGGCCACGCACGACCTGCTCGAACATCGTGGCACCCTGATGATGACCGGGTTCGTGACGCTCTTCCTCGGTCTCGTCGTCGTGCTGACCCACAATATTTGGAACGCCGGTGTGCTCGCCTTCGTGGTCACCCTCATCGGTTGGGCGATGGTGGTGAAAGGTGCGGCCTTCCTCCTCGTCCCTCCGGCCGGACTGCGCGGCCTCTACCGAGCCGAGATGATCGAGAAGCTCTGGTCGCTGATCGGCATCATCGTGTTCGTGGTCGGTGCCTACCTCGCCTACAGCGGATTCATCGGGTAATTAGATTCAATCAAAAAACACCCGCGGCGGAGTACCGCCGCGGGTGTTTTGTATTCAGTCAGAATGCTCCGGTCGCCTTCGCGAGTTTGAAGCCACACCAAATCCCGACTATGGCGCCGATGGTGCCCCAGAGTGAATAGGAGAACCAGTCGCCGTTCCAGAAGTACGGCAGGATACTCCCGACGGTCGAGCCGATTGCCGCTCCGCCCCAGACCCACGCTTTGCTACTCATCGCTCTATTATAACTTCTCTTCTGAAACGATATTGCCGTCGTCGAGCTTGACCAGCCGACTCGCGAGGCGCGCGTACTCTTCTTCGTGCGTTACCATGATGATGGTCTGCCCCGCGTCGTGGAGATTTTTGAAAAGTTGCATGACGGTGCCCGAGGATTCGCGATCGAGGTTTGCGGTCGGTTCGTCGGCGAAAAGGACCGAGGGGTTGTGGGCAACGGCGCGCGCAATCGAGACGCGCTGTTGTTCGCCGCCCGAGAGCTGGCTCGGGAGATTGTCGAGGCGACCCTCGAGTCCGACGCGGCCGAGCGCCTTCCCCGCCTCCGCCTCGGCGTGGCTCACCGAGAGTCCTTGCATGAGAAGTGGCACGACGACGTTCTCGAGCGCGGTCAACTCGGGCAGGAGCGCATAATCCTGGAAGACGTAGCCGAACTCGGTGAGGCGGAGATGCATTTTCTCGCGACTCGTCATGGTGTGCGCCTCGATACCATTGATATGAATTTCGCCGCTGGTCGGCTCGTCGAGAAGCGACATTTGGTACATAAAGGTGCTCTTGCCCGCGCCCGAACGGCCCATGATGGCGACGAACTCGCCATCCTCGACTTTGAAATTGATGCCCTTCAGCACGCGCGTCTCGCGCGGACCATCCTTGAACGTCTTTACCAAATTTTTTACATCAATCATGGGATTAGGAACGACCGAGAATTGAGTCGAGCGTATTCTTGCGCACAATCATCCGCGCAGGCAGGTACCCGGCGATGACGGTGGCGATAACGAGCAGGAGCACCCGCACCGCCGTGTCCGCCACCGGTGCGACAATGATGGCGTTACTGATCGGCAAGACAATCGGGTGCGCGCCAATATAGGGCACAAGGAATCCATACAGAATCAAAAGCCCAACGCCCGAGCCGAGCGCCGCATAGAAGAGTGATTGGAAGACATAGGCGATCTCGATGGCCTCGCCCGAGATACCGATGCCCTGCAAGATGCCGATAAACTTGCGGCGCGTAATCGCGTTGATGAAGATGACGATGAAAATCGTGATTGAGGCGACGATGAGGCCGACCGAGCCGATGGCATTGCCGATCTCGCCGAAGGTGTTCTCGATATCGACCACGCCGTTTGGTGTCGCCTCGGCGAAGGTCTGCACCAGCGCGTCAGCACCAATGCCACTCTTCACGAGCAAATCGCGGAAGCCTGCGGGGTCGGTGCCCGGCGTGAGCAAGATGCCAATCTCGTTCACATCGTAGTCGGTACGGCCCATGAGCGAGCGCACTTCGGCCGCGGGCATGAAAGCGCGCGCCGCAAGTGGTGAGTTCGCCGGCACACTGATGATGCCCTTCACGGTCACCTCGCGCGTCGAACCATTAATCGTCAGCCGAATCTTCGTGCCCGGATAGACATTTTCAAGCGGGGTCAGCCCGGGCTCTTTGCCGAAGGAGTAGCGATCGATGAGTTGGCTCCCGAGCAGGACTTCATCATAGTCGCCGGGCGCGAGATAGCTCCCCTCTTTCACGAAGCTGGCGAGATTCGAGAATTGATTCTCGGCCACCGGATCAATGCCGTCGATGGTCGCGCCGGTCTGATTCGGTTTCTCGTTCATATCCGTGCGCGTCAGATAATTAGCCTCGAGGGTGCCGCCCGCGATATAACGCGCACTATATTTCTCGACGCCCGGGAGTGAGCGAATAAACGCGATGACTTGCGGGCTGTTCTGGATGTAATCCTTGGTATCGAGTGCCGAGACGACGACGTCGCCCGTTTCCTGATCGCGATACTGATCCGAGATGCCGACAACGATGCCGACCAAGAGTCCGGTGACTACCACGAGATTAAGAAACGTGAGGAGCATCACGAAGACGATGAGTGCGGTCGTCCAGACGCTCGCGCGACGAATCTGTCGTAGAGCGAGATAGAATCCGACGCGTAGATTCAGCTCCGAGAACATGCGTTAGGGAGTCGGCGCGAGCAGAATGACGTCGCCTGCCGAGAGGCCATTCGTAATCTCGGTCTCGCCGAGGGAGGGAGAAACGCCGGTCGAGACCGTTCGCGCCATCACCTTCCCTCCCGCGAGTATCGAGACATAGGGTTGACCATTTTTCATACCGACGGCGGCCGCGGGGATGACAATAGCATCACGGAGCGTGCTGGTGGTGATAGCCACGTTGGCTGTCATGCCGCTCCGGATACGCGGATCAGCAGAGAGGAAGGTGAGTGTTGTCTTGTAGGTCGGCACACCATCTTTCACCGTCTCGGCAGGATCGACCGAGACGACCTTCGTTGGGAAGATGACGCTGGTGCCATACGCATCGAGCGTTGTGCTCGCAGAATCACCCGGGAGAACACCAGCGATTGAAACTTCGGGCACATACGTCTCGATCTCGAAGACGCCATCGCTCTGGAGAGAGATTTGCGAATCGGAGGGTGAGATAACTTCGCCCACCTTCGCATCCATCTGCGTCACCGTGCCCGAGAAGGGCGCGCGAACCTGGGTCTTGGCGAGTGCGGCTTGGGTATTCGCCACATCTGCTTCGGCGGCGGCCACCGCGGCACGCGCGGCGGCGATATCATTCGCGGTCGCGCCGGCCTGGAGCAGTGCAAAATTCTTTTCTGCGCTGGCGAGCGCCGACTGATCGGCGGTCACCGTACTCGCGGCGCCATTCACATTGGCACGTGCCGTGGCGAGCGCCGTGGCATAGCCCGCGAGGGTTGCCGACGACGTGGTCTGGTCGGGCACCGCCTGATTCAATGCACTGTTGGCATCGGCGAGAAGTGCGATCACTTGGGTGAGCGCGGTCTGCCCGGTCGGTGCAGACGCATCGACATTCGCATTCGAGAGATTTGCGTTCGCGAGCGCCCAGTTCGAGAGCACGGTCTCGACTGTAGAGCGATCGTTCTCGACGGTTGTTTTCAACGTTGCATTAGAAACCGTAAACGCGAGCTTCGGAGCGACGCGTGGGTTGGTGAAAAAAGCATCGACGGTGTTGTGCACGGCGGCATCGCTCGCGGTGTAGGCACTCTGGAGCGCATTTACTAATGCGGACTGTGCGCTCGCGACCGAGGTCGAAGCGACGGCGAGTTGCTCGGGGCGCGTCCCGGCAAGGAGCGAGTCGAGATTGGCTTGCGCTTCTGCAACGGCCGCCTGCTTACCCGCGACACCGGCCGCGATATCGCCATTCTCGACCGTCGCAAGGAGATCGCCGGCAGAAACATGCGCACCCACGGCCGCATACACGCCCGAGACGCGTCCACTCGCCGCGAAGCCGAGTGCCACATTCTCGGCGGCCTTAACGGTCCCCGAGACGGCGACCTGCGTCGGGAAGTCTGCGGGTGCAATGGTCATCGTCGCCCCGAGTGATTGGCTAGAACCAAAAAAGAAATACCCGCCAACACCCACAACCACCACCGCAAGCAGAATATATTTCCAATACGCACGCGCAAAATGTTTCAGCGACATCATAGGGCGAGTATACTATATCCGCTCCATGCCCACGACTCCTGAACTCATCCGCTATGCACTCGCGCCTTTCTTCACGCGCGAGGTCGGCCTCGCCATCCTCGCGATACTGGTCGTATGGCTCATCGTGCTCCGCATGCGCCCGAAGCGTTTCTACCTCGTCCGCCACGGCGAGACCTTGCTGAATGTGGCGCACCGCAAACAAGGGCCGGAGGGCGGCCTGAGCGAAAAAGGAAAAGAGCAGGCGGAGCGCGTCGGTACCGCACTCGCGCCCTTCGGTATTGAGCGCATCCTCGCGAGCCCCTACGAGCGCGCACGAGAAACCGCCGAGATTATCCGCACGCATGTACATGCGTCGATTCGTTATTCCCCACTCCTCGCCGAACGCCGGAATCCGAGCGATGTGCTGGGGAAATCAACGCATGATCCTGAGGTGATGCACATCATCGACGAGATGGATCTCGCGTATCATGCCGACGACTACCGCCACCGCGACGAAGAAAATTTCCTTGACCTCGCGCGCCGCGCACAGAAATGCCTCCGCTATCTTGCGCACAACGGCACGCGCCACACGTGCGTCGTGACGCATCATGCGTTTCTTAAAATGTTGCTCGCGTATATGCAGTACCGTCGCGCGCTCCACTCTGCAGACTATGTGAAGCTCTCGTTTTTCAATACCTCCGACAATGGCGGCATCTCGATTGTCGAATATCATCCGTGGCATTTCTGGAATAAAAAACGTGGCTGGGAGGTAGTCTCCTTCAACGAAACGGTGGAATAAAAAACCGCCGCGTACTCGCGGCGGTTAGGACTACAGCATGAATAGGATATACATGGCCGGCAGAAAGGCGACGAGGAGAAAGACGAGACCAAGCACAATCCAAGCTGAATACAGAATGTAGTTTCGAACGAGGCGCATGGGAACCTCCCGGGGCGTTCCAAGGAGAAATCTAGCACGCACAGAAAGAAAAAGACGCCCCTTGCACAAGAGCGTCTTTTTTCTGTAAAACAATTAGTAATCCATCCCGCCCATGTCGGGGGCGCCACCAGATTCTTTTTTTGGTTCCGGAATGTCGGCGACGGCCGCCTCGGTGGTGAGGAGAATCGCCGCGGCAGAGACCGCGTTCTCGAGTGCCATGCGCGACATCTTCGCCGGGTCGACGATGCCCTCCGCGAACATGTCGTCGACAAGCTCGTCCTTCATCGCGTCGTAGCCTGCGTTCGCCTTACCGCTCTGCACTTTATTCACGATGACCGAGGCGTCGTCCTTGCCCGCGTTGCGCGCAATCTGTGCGAGCGGCGTCTCGAGGGAACGCACCACGATGTCGAAGCCCGCCTTTTCGTCGGTGCTCATTTTGGCATCAGAGAAAGTCGCGAGCTTCTTTGCAACCTTGGCGAGCGCCGTGCCGCCGCCGGCAACGATACCCTCTTCGATCGATGCCTTCGTCGCGCGCACCGCGTCATCAATTTTATCTTTCAAATATTTCATCTCGGTCTCAGTGGCCGCACCGACCGAGATCACTGCCACGCCGCCCGAGAGCTTCGCGACGCGCTCTGCCAATTTCTCTTTGTCGAATTTCGATTCCGTCGCCTCAATCTGCGCCTTGAGGCTCGCAATCCGTGCCGCGATGTCGGCCTTCTTGCCCTTGCCGCCGACGATAGTCGTCGTGTCCTTGGTCGCCACGACGCGCGCGGCCTTGCCGAGCATGGCCAGCGTCGCATTCTCAAAGGAAGCGCCGGTGTCACCCGAGATGACCTGGCCGCCGACGACCGTGGCGATGTCTGCAAGCAGTTCCTTCTTGCGGTCGCCGTAACCTGGCGCCTTGACCGCGAGGACATTGAAGGTGCCGCGCAATTTATTCAGCACAAAGGTCGTGAGCGCTTCGCCCTCGACTTCGTCCGCGATGATGACGAGCTCTTTTCTTCCCGATGCGGCAACCTTTTCCAAGATCGGAAGAATTTCTTGCACATTATTTATTTTTTTGTCCGTGATGAGAATCTGCGCGTCCTTCATCACCGCCTCCATCCGCTCGGGATTGGTGACCATGTACGCCGAGACGTAGCCCTTGTCGGTCTGCAAGCCTTCGACAATTTCGTAGGAAAGTTCGGTGCCTTGGCTTTCTTCAACCGTGACCACGCCGTTCTCGCCCACCTTCTCGACAGCCTCGGCAATGATGGCACCCAGCTCCTCGCTCTCGGCCGAGATACTCGCGACCTGTTTGACCTCTGCCTTGCCGGAAATCGGCTTCGCCATCTTCTTGAGCTCGGCGACCGCCGCGGTCTTTGCACGTTCCATACCGGCGCGAATCGCCATCGAGTTCGCGCCCTTCATCACGTGCGAGAGCCCTTCTTCGACCAAGGCTTCGAGCAGGACCACCGTGGTCGTCGTGCCGTCGCCCGCAAGATCGTTGGTCTTGCTCGCGACCTCTTTCACGATATCGGCACCCATATTTTCAAAACGATCTTTGAGCGAAATTTCTTTCGCAATCGTAACGCCATCGTTGGTGATGCGCGGACCGCCATACGACTTCTCGAGAACGACATTGCGACCGCGTGGGCCCAAGGTCACCTTGACCGCGCGCGCCGCCTGATAGATGCCGCTCGCAATCTTCTTGCGTGCATCCTCGGAAAAAAGAATTTGTTTTGCCATAGTCTAGATTAAATAACCGCCAATACGCTCGACTCCGAGAGAATGTAATATTCCTCGCCACCGACCTTCACCTCGTCGAATCCATATTTGGAGAACAACACCTGGTCACCCACTTTCACGGTCATGGGCACACGCTTGCCGTCTTCATATTTCCCCGCGCCAACGGCGACTACCGTACCTTTCGCAGGCTTCTCCTTATTCGCCGTGTCGGGAATGATGATACCCGAAGCGAGCTTCTTCTCGCCTTCTTTTTCCGCAGGCTGGACCACAATCCGGTCGCCCAAGGGCGTAATAGGAATCTTCTTTGCCATATTGCTTTATATAAATGAATAATCGAACGGGTGGATTGAGTATAAGGAAATTATTGAACCGAGGCAAGCTCACGAGGTTTGACAGTCTGAAATACTTATGGTAAGTTTAATTCGGCGTTCTGGAAAGGGAAAGTCATGGTCATTGGATACGTAGTTTCGGTATTGGTCATCGCCGCGCTTATCGCTGGCTTTGCAACGTTCTATCTCGGTCAGTGGATTGTCGCGGCAGATATCGCGAAAATCCTCCGTGGGTTGGCGCTCAGCATGATCATCATCTTCGCCGTCCTGCTGGCCGTCGTGCACAGCGTCGGCCGTGAGTACGTCCTACTCGCAATCTTCGGCATGGTCGTCGGGTGCCTCATCGGTGCATATCGAGCAGTTGCTCCAAATTAGTCAGCCGGCGCGGTCTCCGCGCCGGTTTTTATTTTATCCCCGCCTCGGTTTGCAGAGATTATTCGACCGTGGTAGTCTTGCCATTACAGATGGAGGCACTCGTACCGGCACTGCCGTACGCGATCATCATCCTCTCTCTCCTGCTCATTGCCGGCATCGCGCTCCAACAGCGCGGCGCGACACTGGGGGGAGCATTCGGAGGCGATAATTTCGCGTCGACCTTTTACAAGCGCAGAGGCGCCGAGAAATTTCTTTTCAACGCGACGATCGCAATTGCCGTTCTCCTCGTGCTTGCCGCAGTCGCGAACTTCCTTCTGCAAGGATAATGAACGACCGATTTACGCGTTTGCTGGAGCGGCTCAAGGAGACGCGCTCGATTCGCGCACTCGTACGGCTTGAGGAGCGCATCGCCGCGCTCTCGCCAGGTGACCGCGTCATCTTCTGGGTGCTTGCGGTGCTCGTCGGCTTCTCCGCCCTCTTGGGCCTCTACGCACTTGAGGATTCGCTCCTCGTCACCGTCCCCAGCTACGGCGGTACGTTGGTTGAGGGCGAGATTGGTTCGCCACGCTTCATCAACCCGCTCCTTGCCATCTCTGATTCTGATCGTGACCTCTCCGCACTCGCCTACGCGGGACTCATGGGGATCTCCAGTGACGGATCGCTCGTACCGATACTTGCCGACCACTACGTACTCTCGCCGGATGGGAAAACCTATACGTTTACCTTAAAAAAAGATGTGCTGTTCTCGGATGGAACGCCCGTGACCGCCGACGATGTCGTCTTCACCGTCGACAAAGCCGAAGATCCGGCGTTGAAGAGCCCGGAGTATGCGGACTGGTCGGGTGTGGTGGCGACGGCGCTCAATGCACAGACGGTGCAATTCACTCTGCCCAAGGCGTATGCGCCCTTCCTCGAAGTGACCACGCTCGGCATCTTGCCGGCGCACCTCTGGAAGAATGTCTCCGACGAGGAGTTCCCTTTCTCGACCCTCGAGACGAGTCCGGTGGGCGCTGGGCCCTTCACGGTGCGGAGCGTGTCGCTTGATGCATCGGGCCTCATCCAGAGTGTCTCGCTTGCTGAGAATAATCGCTACGTGCTCGGACGTCCGTACCTCGACGGGATGGAGTTCCTCTTCTACACCGGCAATGACGACCTCGCCCAGGCGCTCACGAACGGCACCATCGAGAGCGCCTACGGCACACCAGCCTCAAACGTGCTCACGGCGCCCTACGCACGCGTCTTCGGCGTCTTCTTCAATCCGAACCAGGACCAAGTCTTTGCTTCGCTCCCGGTGCGCAAGGCACTCTCGCTCGCAATCGACCGCGATCACATCGTCCAGAATGCGCTCGGCGGCTACGCGACGCCCATCATCGGGCCTATTCCTCCGGGCGGTGGCGTCGCGCAGACACCCATTCCCACCCTCGCCAATCCGACCGCGACGGCCGCAGGCATCCTTGAAGCGGCGGGCTGGAGCTACGACGGCGACGCACATGTCTGGAAAAATGCATCCGCGAAACAATCGCTCACGAACATCACGATTAAGACGTCGAACGTGCCCGAGTTGAAGGCGGTCGCGAGCGCGGTTAAACACGACTGGGAACAGCTCGGCATCCCGACCGACATTGAGCTCTACGAGCCCGGCGACCTGAATCAGAACGTCATTCGACCGCGTAAGTATGATGCACTCCTCTTCGGCGAAGTGATCGGTCGCGATCAGGACCTCTACGCCTTCTGGGATTCGCAAGAGCGAAATGACCCGGGCCTCAACATCGCGCTCTACGCCAACAAAAATGTCGACACCCTCCTCGAAGCGGCGCGGGGCGCAATTGATCCCACTCAACGTGTCGAGACTCTGCAGAAGATTGAGGACGCCGTCTCGGCCGACTACCCCGCCGCCTTCACGCACGCACCGGACTTCGTCTACGCAGTGCCGAAGAATCTCGGCGGGGTCGAGCTTCCGCAGATCACGACGCCTGCCGACCGTTTCGCGACCGTTGCAGATTGGTACTTGGTCACCGATCGCGTCTGGCCTATTTTTGAAAGTAAGAACCGATAACTATTTACGTACGGGTTTCAAATTATTTTATCAATTTATAAGCCCGAAACTAACCAATCGATATATGAATCACGCATCAGCACCGGCGCCGGCCCCAAGCCCCGCCCCCAGTTCACGACCGTATCCTCCGCGCGAGGATCGGCGTCCCCTGTCTGCCGATAGGCAGGGCTTTGGCGCACGTCCGCCGCATCGCGGCACGCGACCGCCACACCACGGCAGTGGAGCACCGCGCGGCCCGCGGAGTGACCGCGGTGCCGGTCGCCCCGGTGGCGCCACGCGTCGCATCCAGCGCATCTTGCGCCGCCCGGGTGCCAATCCGCGCCGCGACGTACCGTCCGCCGACTACTATCCCGAGCTCCCCGCACCGGAGACCGTCCGCATCATTCCGCTCGGCGGCATCGAAGAGGTCGGCCGCAACATGCTCGCCGTCGAGGCGAATGGCGATATTCTCGTCTTCGACGCCGGCTTCCAGTTCGTCTCTGAAGACGGCTCGACCGCAGGCGTTGACTACATTCTCCCCAACACCGCCTATCTCGAGAAAAATAAAGAGCGCGTCCGCGCGGTGATTATCACGCACGGCCACCTCGACCACATCGGCGGTATCCCCTTCCTGCTCCCGCGTTTCGGCAATCCGCCGATCTACACACAGAATCTGACGAGCCTGATGATCCAGCGCCGCCAGGAGGAATATCCCGACCTGCCTCCGCTCGATATTAAAGTCGTCGAAGTCGGCCAGTCGGTGACCATCGGTCACACGAAAGTGAAGTTCTTCCCGGTCACGCACTCGATTCCCGACTCGATGGGTATCTCGGTCGAGACACCACAGGGCAATGTCGTCATCACCGGCGACCTCAAGCTCGATCACGACAACGGCATCGCGAGCGAGAAGGAGCAAAAGGTCTGGGGCGAGCTCGGCAAGGACAAAAATCTGTTCTTCGTTGCCGACTCGACCAACGCAGACAAAGACGGCTTCTCGATTCCCGAGCGCCGTGTCCATGAAACGCTCGAAGAGATTATCAAGACGGTGAAAGGCCGCCTGATTATCGGCACCTTCGCCTCGCAGTTCGAGCGCATGGTGCACATCATCCAGAGCGCCGAGAAGTACGGCAAGAAAGTCGTCACCGAGGGCCGCTCGATCCGCACCAACATCGAAATTGCCGAGAAGACGGGCCTCTTGAAAATCGAGAAAGGCACCATCATCCCCGCGCAGGCGATGAGTGATTATTCACCGGACAAGATTGTCATCATCTCCACCGGCGCACAGGGTGAGGAATTCGCCGCGCTGATGCGCATCGCAACGAAACAGCACAAGTTCATCACGCTCGGCGAGCGTGATACGGTGGTGCTCTCCTCGTCGGTGATTCCGGGCAACGAGCTGAACGTCCAGAAATTGAAGGACAATCTCTACCGCCAGAATGTCACGCTCATCCACTACCGCTCGAGCGACGTCCACTCGACCGGACACGCCAACACGGGCGAACTCGTCTGGTTCAACAAGCAGGTGAACGCGAAATACTTCATGCCGAGCTACGGCTTCCGCTCCATGACCGCCTGCCACGCGAAGGCAGTCGAGCAATCGGGCCGCCCGAAGGACACGATCATCATGGGCGACAACGGCACCGTGGTCGACATCGAAGCGGGCGAGAAACTGCACGTCCACAAACAGCGCGTGCCGAATTCTCCGCTCGTCGTCGACGGCTTCACCATCGGCGGCCTGCAGGAGGTGGTCATCCGCGACCGCCAAGCGCTCGCCAAGGATGGCATGTTCGTCATCATCGCCTCGGTCAACCTTAAGACCGGCAAGCTCCGCAAGTCGCCGGACATTATCAGCCGCGGATTCATCTATCTGCGTGAATCACAGATGCTCCTCAACGAGGCGCGCGTGCTGATCAAGAAAACGATCGAGGATTCGACGCACAACATGAATCCGATCGACCTCGACTACGTGAAAAATAATCTCACCGATGTCGTCGCCGGATTCCTCTTCCAGCGCACCAACAAAGCGCCGATGGTAATCCCCGTCTTGATCGGGATGTAGATGAAAAGAAATTAAAAATCGAACACAACCCCCGTGGCAGAGCCGCGGGGGTTGTGATTTATGTATAAAATGGTAATCTAATAAGAGAAGGCGAGGTAAAAATTCGTGAGGGAACGATGGCAATCTGCAAGCGTTGTACTGGATCGGGAACCTTGCTTCGGCCCGTTCCTGGCACACCAGTCAAAACATGGTTCAAGAAACGTACCGACTGTGGCGGACACGGCTCGAAACCAGCACCGTTCAAATCGCGCGCATTCATCCGTATGCATCGGACGAAAGGACTGCGCGCAAAAGCGGTCAACGCGGCAAGGTGAAGACCTTGCCGTTTTTTTGTACCAACTGCTCGGCGAGGAGCGCCGCGAGCGCTTCTCTCATCTGCGGGACGCGGTCGGGGCCGAGAAGCCCGAGTACGCGCGACTCACTCCGCGAGCCATGCGCCAGCTCCTTCAAGATCGCGCCACGCGCTTCCCTCTTCGAGCCAGAAAACCGCGATTGTTTTATATAATGCGAACTTTTTGCATTTACTTGTATACCGGACTTTTTTAAATGTGCACCATAGTCCATCAGCGCGCTGTACCATTCGCGCGACTTCCCTTTCGGCAAAAGTTTTTCGAGGACTGTTGAAATCTGCGCGTCGTCAACGCGCGAGGCAAAAATGTCCTTGGCGAAGGGTTGAATTGGCCTAGCGGCCGGAGCACCCTGAGCCGGGGACATTTCTGCCTCGCGTGGAAAAAAATGGTGCAAAATCGCCGTCCGGATATTCGTCTCAACAAAAACGACGTCCTGATTGTAGGCAAACGCCGCCACCGCGCGCGCCGTGTACGGCCCTACCCCAGGCAATTTTTCCAGCGTCGCAACAAGGTTCGACCTTGTTATATCGAGGTTTAACCTCGATAATTCTTGCGCCGCCTCGTGCAACATCTTCGCGCGACGATTGTAACCGAGCCCTTGCCAACTTTTCAACACATCTGCGAGCGGTGCTCGCGCCAACTTTTTCGCCGTCGGGAACTGTTTTATGAAATGGTGATAAAACGGCACCACGCGCTCGACTTGGGTCTGTTGGAGCATCACTTCTGACACCAGAATTCGGTACGGGTCTTTGGTCTTCCTCCACGGCAAATCATGACGGCCCTGTGCGCGCCAAAATCTCCAGACAGTGTTCGAGAAGGTGCGGCATGTTGCGAGAAGGGGCTCCGCAGTGCGACTGGCACGAGGACTGAGCGATTTTTCAGCAGAAAAATCGCGTACCCTTCGAGAAATATGCCGCAGCTTCTCAGATTTGGTAGATAACATCTTTTCGTTCCACCACCACTTCCCATCCGCGACGACTTCGCATGCGTGTAGAGTTCTTGATTCGGATTGAAACAAATCGGACGCTCGACGAGATCGAGCATACCGATGTCGCTCTCGGTGTCACCAACGCCAATCGAGCCTTCGAGTGTCAGGCTCTCCTTCCGCACCGCGCGCGTGAGTACCGCCGCTTTATTTTTTATTAACGCTTCATCCTCCATCAGGCCGGTGAAGTTGCCCGAGGGGCCGGTCGAGTAGAAGGTGCCGTAGACCTTGTCGAACCCTTGCTCGTGACAGAAGCCATCGGCAATAAACTTGGGCGAGTGCGAGATGGCGAGCAGGAAATATTTTTTCTTTTTCACTTCGCGAATCAGGTCGCGGGTGTAGCGATAGACGCGGTCCTTCTGCTCTTCAATCACCTCGCCCGCAATGTCCGCGACCGTCTCGTAGGGCACGCCTTTCAGTTGTTTTGCAAAAACTTGTACGACCTTATTGATATAGCTCGGGTAGTCGCCCTTCCGGTCGAGCCAACGCACGCGCTCGACCTCATACGCGGCACGCGTCTCGGGTGGGAACACACCTTCTTTCACCAGCCGCTCGACCAGTTCAATCAGAAGCGAGGAGCGGAAGACGGTTCCGTCGATGTCGAATACGGCGACCTTTTGCATGCCGCTATCGTACCGCCAGCGTCAGCGGATGCCTAGAGCAATCATGCGGGCGGGCCGGACAGACGTAGCGGCCGTAGAGGACAAGGCCGTTGTTGACGTATTTCCAGTCTTTTTTCGGTATAAGCACCTCCAAGTCTTTGGAAATCTTTTTAAGGTCGTCGTTGTCGGTTAGGTCAAAACGTTTCGCGAATCGCTTGACGTGCGTGTCGGTCGCGATGCCCTCCCAGATGCCATAGAGCTCGCCGAGCACGACGTGCGCGGTCTTGTAGCCGACACCAGGCAGAGTGACGAGCTCGGCTTCAGTATGTGGAACCGTACCGCCAAAATCATTTTGAATGATTTTGGCGGTACTGATAATCGCTTTCGTCTTGTTGCGGAAAAAAGTGATACTCGAAATTTCTTTCTGGAAAACAGCGGGCTTGGCCTTTGCAAAGTCTTTCGCCGTTTTGTATTTCTTCCAGAGTTTTTCCGTGACGCGATTCACCGTCTTGTCGGTACATTGCGCCGAGAGCATCACCGCCACGAGGAATTGCAGGGGCGTCGAGTACCGCAATTCGCTCTTGGGCACCGGGTACGTCTTCTTCAGGTATGCGACAATTTTCTTCGCCCTTGCCCTACGTAGCTTTAGCGAAGTAGGGCGTGCTTTCCGCTCTGCGAGCGATAGCGTCATGACAATGCTTTCAAATCCGCAATGACCTCGGCGGCGTGTTTCTCCGGCTTCACGTGCTCGTACACTTTTGCGACGGTGCCTTTGGGATCAATCAGAAATGACGTGCGTGCGGTGCCCATGTAGGTGCGGCCCATAAACTTCTTCTCGCCGAAGACGCCGTACTTCCCCACGACTTCTTTGTGTACGTCTGCGAGGAGAGTGAAGGGGAGCTCGTAGGCGCTCGCGAACTTCTTGTGGCTCGCGACCGAGTCAGTCGAGACGCCGAGCACGACCGCGCCAATCGTTTTGAAATCTTTGAACTGATCACGGATGGTGCAGGCTTCTATGGTGCAACCAGGAGTATCGTCCTTGGGGTAGAAATAGAGCAAAACCCATTTTCCCCGATAATCGGCAAGCGTGTGCTCTTTGCCATCCTGGTCAGGGAGCGTAAACGCAGGAGCGGCGGTACCAACGGATGGAATAGTCATAGTGGAATTATAGCAATTCGGCCGTTTCTGGTTCTTGGGGAAAAGCGACGTGGAAAAATTGTAGGACGAGTGCCCCGGCCGCGAAGGTTGCGAGGAATGCGAGGAGGACAACACCCAGAATGGGGATGAGGAGGAGGAGCGAAAGCACGAGCATCCCGAGGACACCGTCACGCCAGATGACCGTCTCGCGACGTGCGAAGCGCCACGCACCGAGCGCACCAATCAGTATGCCGGCGTAGACTAGTGCCAAAAGAACGAGGAGTGCGTAGACAATGAGCACGAGAAGTGCGACGCCGAATCCGACGAAACTGATCGAGAACAGGAGGATCAGCGCGGGTGTTGCGACGAGTACGGCAAAGCCGAGGAGCGTGGTGAGGAGAATCGAACGCGCACTGCCCCGCGCGGCGCGGCGCGTGAGGTCAATCGCGAGTCGCGGGAAGAGGCCGGCCAAGAGACCCGCGAGAATGAGCGACGCGATGATGCGGGTGAGGAGGAAAACGCCGACACTCGCGAGCGCCAGCGCATGGGCCTCGCTCGAAGTCGGGAGATTCGAGGAGCCCTGGTAGGTAATCGTTCCACTAATCGTCGCATCAGCAGGCACCTGCGCCGCCTCTGATGCTGAGTACGAGAAATTGCCCTTGATGTGCGTGCCGGACTCGAGCGAGACTGCACCACTCGAAACGATGGTGACATCACCAGCAAAAGTTCCACCGAGCGTGACGGTATTGCCGTAAATGGTCACTGGCCCTCCTGCGCCGCCCGTGAGCGACACGGTTGAGCCGGCGATGAAGATACTCCCGCCAACGTGCCCCGCCGCCTGCACCGAACCCGCGAGCACCACCAGGTCGCCCGCGATTGATTGCTCGGCAGAGAATGTACCCGCAATTGCGCGCACATCACCCGCGACTGTTGAACGGAGTGTTGCGGAGCCGCCGAGCACGAGCAGGTCACCACCGACCGGCGCGGCGATGGTGTTGGTGCCACCGAGCGCAGTGAGATCACCCTTGGTTGCTCCCGTGACGGTGATGGTCGCGCCTGCAAGGTATTCATTTGCGGGCGACGAGCTCGCGATGAAGAGCGAACGCCCCGCGAGGAAGGTCGCCTCGTGCGCAGTCGCCGCAAAAGCGCTCCCCGGCAGTGCAAGCGCGGCGAGTAGGATGAGTAATGAAAGGCGCATGGCTAGGTTCGCTGTGGCGGAGGGAGCGGCTCGATGAAGCAGGCGAAAATGAAAACGAGAAGCGCGAGTACGGCCGAGGCGAGGCAGTAGATACAGAGTGCGTGAATGACGAAAAATTGCAGGAGAACGCTGTAGAGCGAGAAGGTGACGCCGCCAATCGCCATCACCTGCAGAACACGACGCAAGAGCCAGTTGAAGACGGCCAACTCCACGGCCGCGAGCACGAAGAGCAGACCGTAGAAGATAAGTCCGTACTCGGCGGTCGGAACGCCGAACATATAAGAATAGGCACTCTGCGCGACGATGTTACAGCCGGTGAGATGTTGGATATTGCAGAGCAGCGGCGTCCCCGCGACTTCGTTCTGGGTGAGATAGACAGAATCGGCGAGCCCGAGGAATGCGCACACGAGTATCAGCACCACACCAATTCGTTTCATACCTCTATCCTACCCGCCGAGCGCTTAAGGCGCAAATGATATAATTTGGACATGAAAGAACTCACCCCAGAAGAGCGCGCAGTGCTGGTCGAGGGCGGGACGGAGGCGCCCTTCTCGGGCGCATACCTCGACAATCATGAGGCGGGCGTGTATCGCTGTAAGCAATGCGGTACGGTACTTTTCGATTCTTCAGCAAAATTCGATTCTGGCACGGGCTGGCCTTCATTCACTGACCCGGCGGTCGCCGCGCACGTCGGCACGCGCCTCGACCACGACGGCATGCGCACCGAAGTCTACTGCAAGAATTGTGGTGGGCACCTGGGCCATGTCTTCGATGACGGTCCGCGCGAGAAGGGCGGCAAACGTTACTGCATCAATTCGGTCTGTCTCGACTTCGAAAAAGAAGAGAAGAAATAACTACGTCGCAATACTGATGTACTTCAAGAGCTCAGCCTGCACGAGGTCGAGCTGATGATCGTCAAACAGCGATTCCTCCTTGTGTGCGCGAAGATACTGCATGGTTTGATCCAGCGCGGCCTGGTCGATGCCCGGCTTCCAGTCGGGAATTGAGGGATTGGCCTGGAAACTCTGCTCGAACAGACTCTCGAGCCGGTCGAGCTGGTGGTCGGTAAGTCCCTGATTGCTCAAATGTGGTCGGACGTACTCCTTCCATTCGGTAGGGGTGACGCGGGGCCGATCGCCAAACATGCCACCAGTCTAGCATGACAGTCGGCTGGTATTGAGCTATAG
This sequence comes from Candidatus Kaiserbacteria bacterium, assembly GCA_963813065.1. GTDB lineage: Bacteria > Patescibacteriota > Minisyncoccia > Phycocordibacterales > Phycocordibacteraceae > C7867-001. The sequence continues at coordinate 44,453 of CAWEXP010000009.1, read as the reverse complement.
TCCTGCCCAGAACGAACGGTTCCAAAGGAGACCCCGATGTTCGATAGAAACATGTTCGACGCCGTCGTGCTCGCCGAAGCAAAACAGCGGTATCACCTGACTGAGGTACAGCGCCAGCGACTCGAACGAATCGCCGGCCCTCTCTCGAAAAGCGACACCGCGTATTTCGACGAAATGCAGGCGCACTTCGCCATGCTCGAGGAGCGCATCACAGAGCTGGTCATGGAAGTCGGCGACTGGTCGCGCGATGACTTCAACCCGGACAAACTCTCGGAAGCCGCACGGGCATTCTACGAGGTGTTCGGCGATGGCGGCGACGATGCAAAAGCGTTCGAGCTCGCGTCGTATCTCTCCGAACTCGATGCCGACGCGATTATTTATGCCGTTGCGTTCGATGAAGCATTGATGCGGGACTGGCGTGACGCGCTTGAATTCGCACTCGACTTTGCCGAAGAAAAATCCTCGCTCGAGATGCGCCACGAATTAGTGCGGCATGCACTCACCTCTGGCTTCGGAGACGATGCCGAAGGACGCGTGTTCGACAAGATCGAAACGGTTGTTGGTGGTCCACTCCTGGACGACTATCTGGATCGTCATTTCTTTCAGGGCATCGGATGCCTTTTCCATGACAGTGGCATTGAGATGTCCGACGCGGTGAAGTGGCTCTTCCGGCGCGGCGGGAGCGACACGGCCATGCAACTCACGGCCGCCGCACTCCTCGACTGGAATGATGAAGAAGATGGCGGTTCCTTCGCTGATCTTATGCAATCTCTACCAGATGCTCACCACACATAACCTTCGACGGGCCCCACGGGGCCCGTTTTTTATTTGCTACGATACGTGCATGAACACAGAAACAGCCGTTTTCGGGAGTGGGTGCTTCTGGTGCACAGAAGCTGTTTTTAAAATGTTGCGAGGTATCGAGAGCGTTGAGCCGGGATACGCGGGCGGTACGAGTGAAGCGCCGACGTACGAACGGGTCGCGAGCGGCCGCACGGGCCACGCCGAGGTCATCAAAGTTGAGTTCGACCCCAACCAGATTAGCTATACCAATCTGCTCACGGTCTTCTTCGGGTCGCATGATGCGACGCAGGTCAATCGCCAGGGCCCCGACACGGGTACCGAGTACGCGCATTCTCATATGAATCCGAACACTCGCGGTATTGTGCGTGCATGAAAAAAGAAACGTTGGAAGCAGCTGAGCACGAGCGAGCGGTCTGAGATTTCAATACTGAAGCGCAAGAAGTATTCGCTCCGTGCGATTGCTCGAGCTCTTGGCCGCAGTGTTTCCAGCATCTCGGAAGAGTTGAAGAGGAATCGAGTGCGAGGTTTGTATGATGTACAGAAGGCTGCACACAAGGCGTATGCACGAAGAAAGTACGCGAAGTATCAAGGCATGAAGATCGTCGGGCATGCGGGTCTGCGTTCACTCGTGGAAGAGCTGTTGTATGACGACCAATCGCCCGAGAACATCGCCGGAAGAGTCCGGAAGTATGCCAAGCGTCTGCCGACCATCTCGAAAGACGGCGTGTACCGATTCATCAAAAGCGTGTATGGCCGGAGAATTGAGTCGCATCGGAACGCGCGAAAGCAGAAACGAAGAAAGTATCACCCGAGAGTCGCGGCTCTTTCAGAGCGAACCTTCATCGACAAACGGCCCAGGCATATCAACGCTCGTTCGAGGAGCGGAGATGTCGAGGCTGACTTCATTGTCTCGGGCAAGACTGGCAGAGGCATCCTGCTCGTGGTGGTCGACCGGAAGCTCCGCGTCACGTTCATCGAACGCATTCTCGATGTGTCAGTGGCGAACGTGCACCGGGCATTCCTCCGCATTCAACAGAGATTCCCCGAGCTCCGCACCATCACCACTGACAACGATATTTTGTTCCGAGATCATCAGGCACTCGCCACTCTTCTGGGGGTGCGCATCTATTTCTGTCGGCCGTATCACTCCTGGGAGAAAGGAACGGTTGAGAATACAAACGGCGTCATACGCAAAGACATACCGAAAGGCGCAAACATTTCTCGCTATTCAAAGGCATTTATACAAAAGCTCGAGGACAAGCTGAACCGGAGGATACTGAAATGCCTCCAATACAAAACTCCGGCGGAAGCATTAGCTGCGGTACGGAAACGAAAAAAGCGCCGAGGCGCATGAAATTCGAGTGTTCGGATTGAGCCCGTCGAGCGGGGTATCGCTCGCTGATTCTCTATACCTCTGAGGCGCAGAAACACTCTGCAGAGAATTTCATTGCCGGCCTCAACGCTTCGGCGAAAACGGGCGCGCCCATCGCTACTGAGGTTGCACCACTCACGAAGTTCTACCCCGCCGAGGCATACCACCGCGACTTCTACGAGAAAAACCAGAACCAGGGCTACTGCCAGGTGATCATTGCGCCGAAATTACAGAAAGTGCAGGAACAATTCGCGGCACTACTCAAGACACACGCGCGTTGACGGGTACCGAATCAGTCCGCCAATAGCTTGCCGAGAAGATGCCAAATCCGAGCGCAATATTGAGCCAGCCGGCGTTGGTGTTCGTCGAAATAAATCCCAGCAGAAATATAAAAATGCCGATGCTCTTGAGCCAGAGGCTCGTAGCGCGTGGGCTGGCCCAGCGTCCGGCGCCGAGGAGCGCGAGGCCGACGAGGAGATAGATACCGTTGTGCACCGCATCAGTGGCAAAGATGGCGTTCACCCCAATGAGCGGGTTACTGACGAACCCCAGGAGTCCGAGGAGTGCCAGGATGACGCCAAAGATGAGTGATATCGTTTTTACCATAGATTTAAGCATAGCAAAGAAAGCAGGTACGGAGAGGGCGACGCACCGGCTCGCAACGGCGCATCGCCCCTAGCAAGGTAAAAACCTAACTATTCTCCATGAAGCGCATGGAGCGCTCCGTAAGGGCGGATGCCCTTACACTCATCACTACGCTCCGGAGCAGGACTTCTTTCGCCCGCCGGAGGTGGGACGACCACTTCTTGGTCCGCATTCCAGGGGAAGACGAAACAGGCGTGGAACAGGTGCTCGGTGCTCGTCGCGGACGCTGGTGCACCAATAATCCTCACCGTTGCGCCGACGATAAGCTCCCGCAGGTCAGGTGCACGCAGGTCGTCGGCGTCAATAATGCGAATGGTGCCGGAAAAATCTTTCACCACGAACGAGGAAGTATCGCTCGCCACCGAGAGCACCTCGCCCGCGAGAACGCCTTGTGCCGGCGCCTCCCACCAATTGCGCTCTGCAACCATAATCGGTCGATAGAAGGGCGGGTGGTCGCCGATTGATTCCTCAACTGCCCCACCCCACCCGCTCGCATAGAGCGCCGTGCCGAGTGTTATCGAGGTAAGCACCGCGCCGAGCGCAATGACGGCGAGCGAGTAACGATAGCCGCGCTTCGTGTGGCGAATGTTCGCGTAGCCGATGCCGATGAAGACCACGAGCACGAGGGCCCAGAGGAATGGCGCAACCGAGAGAAAAAAGGCGATGAAGCTGGAGTGCGTCGCCGCATACAATGTCCAACTCGCGTTCGTTACCTCGAAGAGCGCGGCCGAGAACGCGAATGCGCCGAGCACCACCGCGAGCGCGCCGAGGCTCCAGAACAAATAATTCTCGCCGACGAATTCCCACCGCGGACGCGGCGCGACCTTCTCGGCGTCGATACGGTCAAGCACGCGCCGCGCGAGCGGGTCGGGAATTATGTTCTGTTCGTGAAAATGGTCGGTCATGGCATGAAATGTTTTGGCAGTGCAGAGCGGAGCGCTTTCTTGGCCCGATGAATCATGGTTGAAACGGTCCCCACCGGCACTTGTAGGATATCAGACATGTCAGTGTAGGAGCGTTCCTCGAAGAAGCGGAGAGTCAGCACATCGCGATACTTCGGTTCAAGCGTCGCAAAGGCTTTCGCGAGCTCGGCGCTCGAGAGCCGGAGCTCCGAGAGTGCCGCCGTATCCGCTGAATCGTCGCGAAGCTCCGTAAGCAGACTTTCCGAATCCTCAGAGAGGGTGACTTGCGGCCGCGCCTGTCGCGAGCGGAAGAAGCTCATCGCCTCGTTGTGCGCGATACGATAGATCCACGACGAGAACGAGAGATCGGGGTCGAAGCTGTTCAGATTTTTGTAGGCCTTGATGAACGCGTTCTGCAAGACATCTTCCCTATCCTCGGGCAGAGCGAGGCCGAGGCGCTGGAGATAGCGATTCAACTTGGCCTCGTATCGCTCGATAAGAAGCGCAAACTCGTCCTTGTTGGCGAGCGTACGGCGGACTATTTGCTCGTCGGTGAATTCCCCTGGCATAGGTCCGCCTATCTTACTACGCAATCCTTGAAACAAACATTCGTCTATGGGGTAGTATTGAGTAAGCGAGCCAGCTCGCCTTAATCCTTTTTGAACTCCTATGGACATGAACAACGGTGAGAATGGAATGAAGTGCGACGGGAAGTGCCAGTGGCATCACCACCGCGCGATACGCGGCCTGACTGCCGTGGTCATCGCGCTCTTCATCTTCTGGTGCGGCTTCGAGTTCGGCGAAATCCGCGCGACCATCGGCGGCGGTATGCACGAGGGCTATCGCATGATGCAAAGTCAGGGGTGGGGCGGCGGTGTCATGTATTCCGGCGACACCGGCGTCATGCGCACCCAGATGATTCCGCCGACCGTAACGAACACAGCGGCAGGTGCACCGAGCACGAAATAACGAGCACGAAAAACACCGCGCGGCCTCCGGCCGCGCGGTGTTTTTGTTTGGTAATTATTGTACGGTCGTGGTTGCACTGGCACTGGCAGAACCCTTGAGCGCCTTCACGACGCCGCTCGCATCTTTGTCGGCGGCCTGTAAGTCGGCTTGTGCGGTTTTAATTTTGCTCCGCGCATCCTTCAACGCAGAAGTGTTGCTCGCGGCGATGGTCGTATTGCCGTTGTCCGGCTGGAGGCGTCGAGGTCTCAGAGATTGCGGCGGAGGCCTGTGTCTGGGCATCTGCGACCTTCGCCTGGAGGTCGGCGAGAAGCGAGGATGCCGTCGCATTCGGTGTCGCGCTCAAACGCGTCTCGATTTTCCCTGCGAGCGCAGTCAGCATGTCGCCAATCGACGCGGCGCGATCGGCGGCCGCGAGAATGTTGGTCTGTGGTTCGACGAGCATATAGATGCGCTCGCCCTTGGTAATCGATTGAATGTCGGCCTTCACGCTCGAAGTCGCGTCGCTATCGATCTTGGCTTGCAGATCACCAAGCGAGGAGAGGTCGCCCGAGATAATGCCAGCGATAGACGTTTTCTCGTCGGCGGTAAGGTGCGCCATCGCTTGGATACGCGTGCCGAGCTGATTGAGGCTCGCAACACGCATCTCGATTTGCTGGTTCGCATTTGCGATTGCCTTCGCGAGCGCGCTCTCTGCGAGGACCGCGCGCGCGGCCGTGGTGGAGGCGAGACGCGCGGCGCGTGCGCTGACACCGACGGGCATCATCGTGCCACTGGTAACCGAGGCGGTCGCCGTGACCGACTGCGCAAAGACAGGCGTTGCGAGTACGAGCCCAGCGACGATGCTCGCGATGAGCGAAGAATTGAAGTGCTTCATAGGATTATTGCGCGGCCGCCTGCGAGTCAGAGGCGAGACCGGTCATCTGGCTGTTAATGTCGCCTAGGTCCGTGTTGAGCGACGCATCTGAATTGTCACGCGCCGAAAGTGCGGCGGCGGGAGTCACGTTCGTTGCCGCGCTCTGATCAGGTGTCGTGGTCGACACAGCCGTAGCTGGCTCGGTGTTCGCTCCTGCGCCCTGACTCATCTGCATATACCAATACCCTCCGGCGAGCGCGAGCAGAACCAGCACCGCGAGCACCCACAACCATGCGTTTCTCATATCAACATATGCTACGGATAATATGTTTAGTATACCAGACGGCGACGATACTCGTAGAGCGTGAGGACCAGCAACATGCAGTCGAAAACGGCGAGCACCCCAAGCAAATTCTCATGCCGCGTTATCCCCAGATATGCCTCGTAACTGCCAAAGATGCCGAGCGCCAGCATGAAGAGCGGATACGCGATGCGTTTCTTCGCGAAGATGCCGAGCACGAGCGCTATCTTGATGGCGCCGTGGAGAATGAGATAAATCGCGATGAGGAAATGCGTATGGACAGCGAACGTCTGTGCCGCAGAGCGCAGGTGCGTCGCGACGAAGTCATCAGGATCGTTCGCCAGTTCACCAGCGGTCGCAATCTCGATAATCCGCACAATAAACATGGGCGGCACGACGAGTATCAAGAACGCGCCGAGCATCTCGAGCGCGCCGTTGACGATCTTCAACACGAGCGCGAGATCAAAAAACCAGAGCAGATCCCGTTCGCGATTCATAGTTACACCTTATCATAATCGCGCAGTGTAACTCGCGAACACGGCATAGTTCCGAGAACGGGCTCCGCAACGCGACGGCGTGAGGACTGAGCAATTTCTTAGCAAAGAAATTGCGTACCGTTCGCAGGAACTATGCCGCGTGAGCGACCAGCGTCGCGATAGCTTTACTCAGCAACTCCTTCGTCGACTCTTCTTTAATCATGCCGTGCTCATCGAAGATTGCCGAGGCAGGGCCGAGATAGAGCTCGGGTTGCCCCAACACTTTCATATCGAGATAGAGCAAAATGTCCTTCAAGTGCGCCTGCGCGAGCGCAGTGCCCGTCTTCCCTACCGAGACACCTGCGATGAGTGCCACCTTGCCGGCAAAAGAATTTTTGCCCCACGGGCGGCTCGCCCAGTCGATGGCGTTCTTCAACACTCCAGAAATCGAGCGGTTATACTCCGGTGTCACAAAAATGATTCGGTCGGCAGATTCTATCTTCTGCTTCAGCGCCGTCGCCTCGGCCGGGAATGCAGCCTCGAGATCGGTATTGTAGAGTGGCAAATTGCCAATCTCTGCCTGCTCAACCTCCACGCCCGCGGGCGCCAATTGCGCCAATGCCCGCACCAATGCGCTATTAAACGAGTCCTTTCTCAAGCTCCCCGAAATGGCAAGTATTTTCATATCCCACTACTCTACCGCTTCTAGAAAATTGCGCTGGTGGGGATAACCCCCGAAAAAGGATTCCCCGGGGCGAGACTACCGTACACTCTCCTTCCATCGCTCGTAAAGCGCCGCGGTGGCGAAAAGGTCACCGGCGTTATAGGTCGCAATCTCGAGATATTTTTTCTCCTGGTAGAGGAGCGCGACGTCGTCGCCCGTGGTGCCCGAGGCCTTGGGGCTCGGTATGCCGAAGGCGCGGCAGAAGAGGTGGAGCGAGGGCTTTTTATTCCACGCGCCGTAGAAGGTGAGCTGGTCCTGGAGGTCGATGTGCAGACAGCCTCTCTGCTGGTAGAGGTAGCGACCGGCGAGGAGATCGCGCGTCGGCTTCACGTGATGCGCAATCGAGCGGATGGCGAGGAAGGGCGCATCGAAACCGCGACCATTGTAGGTGACGAATTCTTCGTAGCCTTTCGCACCCTGCCAAAAGTTTTCGAGCATCTCCTTTTCTTCCATCGCTTTATATTTGATGACTGCCCTGCCCTGCTCGGGATATTCAATCTCGCTCTCTTTTATTTTCTTGTCGGGCGCAGAAAAGTACACGGCGCCCTTTTTCTTCTCCGTGTCGTAGACGCCAATCGCGACGATGCTCCCGGTCAAGGGCGAGAGGCCGAGCCCGAGTTGCATGTCGGCGAGCGCGACTGTATATTCCTCCTCCGTCTTGCTTTCGCGTTTAATCCACCGCGTGAGCGCGCCTTGCGTGGGCTCGTCGAGCGCATCCCATTCTTCCCCTACCGTTTCAATATCGAATACGAGTGCCATGCCACTAGCATAGCAAACAAAAACCCCGCTTTGTGAGCGGGGTGACGTAATGAATCAGGCTGGTGGCGCAATAAGCAATTGCTCAGGAAATGTTCCTTGCACTACTTTCCAAGCCGTCTCGGGCGTTACACTTCGACCCGCAAACCGCTCGTCGGAACCTGAGAAATTGTTTGTCCGTAAGAATCCTTCACGCTCGGCAGCGAAGACAACTTCCGTACCCTTGGAAACTTCGATACGGAAGCTAGTTCCTTCACGATCAGAATTTAGGTTAAATGTCTTCCAATCGGCGTGTGTGGCCTTGATGACGTTGTCGTCCTGCTGGAGCGTGGCATACGTAAAATATTTCTGCCAACCCCTCACATACGAACCGTCGCTTTCACGGTCGCCATCAGAGCTTGTGGTCCGCACTCCTTCTTTCATTGCTCGCTGATACAGTTGCTCACAGGCGTCAACGATCTTGTTGTCCATCAGTTTCTCCCAGATTGGTTACCTGTGCGCAGGCTACGCTTCGGGCAGTTCATTGTCAAATGTATTTCACACTGGCAAAGAAAACCCCGCCATTGGCGGGGTTGGGTCGAATCAAACGGATGCGACGAGTAGTGGTTCGGGAAGCGTTCCCTCAGTCACCTGCCAAGCCGTCTCGGGTATGACGCTCCGGCTCGCGAAGCGTTCAGAGGAGCCGGTAAAGCTTTTTGTGCGCATGAATCCTTTGCGCTTAGCGGCGAAGATACATTCCGTACCTTGGAACACTTCAATATGGTAGTTGGTTCCTTCGCGGTCGATGCTCAGATTGAAGGTTCTCCAGTTGGTGCGCGTTGCCTTGATGGTGATCTCGTTTTGTTGGAGTGTGGCATACGTGAAATATTTCTGCCAACCACCAATATACGGACCATTACCGTTATCGCTGTTATCGGCGTTCGCGGTCCACACGCCTTCTTTCAGTGCCCGTTGAAACAACTGTTCACAAACTTCAGTTATCTTTCGGTCCATGCGTTTCTCCTCGCTGGCTATCTGCGGGCAGACTACCGTCGAAGCAGTTCGTCGTCAATTATTTTAATTTTATGCCGTATACTATTTAGTAATGAGCTCGCAACTCAAACGGGGAATGGCCGCGCTGGTGCTCGCAGTGGCGGCGGGAAGCGCCGGATTCATACTCGGCAAGAGCAGTGTGGCTCCCGCCGCGCCGAATATTCCTCCTGCAAATGTCGCCGCGCCCGCCGCGGGCACGACGCGCGTGCTCTATAGTTTGGATCAAAAACAGAATGATAAAGAAATCATCGCGCTCATCACGGGAGCGAAGACGCACATTTATTTCGCGATCTACGAATTCACGCTCAAAGATATCGCTGATGCACTCGTGACGGCAAAAGCGCGCGGCGTCGAGGTGCGCGGACTCGTCGATGCCGGAGAAAGCGCCAACAGCTACGACCAACCGATTATGAAAGAACTCCTTGCGGCCGGTATCCCGGTAGAAACGGAGAAGCACGCCGACGCCAATGGCATCATGCATATTAAAGCGATTGTCACCGACTCGGCCTACGCGATCGGGAGCTACAACTGGACTGGCTCGGCGACGACCGAGAATGATGAGCTCCTCGAGATCGGGACTGACCCCGCAATGGTCGCAACCTACGAGGGCATATTGCAAAAATTATTCTCTGCATACAAAGGCACTACCGCGGCGGCGCAGGGCGCCGCCGCGAATGTTTTACAAGGCACCTACGACTACACCCAGGCGAGCGCGCATGTCGGCGAGTACGCCGCCGTGCGCGGGGTCCTCATCGACGCCTACACGAGCTCCTCGGGCACCGTCTTTCTCGATTTCTGCAAAAGTTATAAGACGTGCCCCTTCTCCGGCGTCATCTTCGCCGACAATGTGAAAAGTTTCGGCGACCTCTCGCGCTTTGCCGGGAAAACGATCACCGTCACTGGCATGATTTCTTCCTATCAGGGAAATGCGGAAATAAAATTGACCGAGCCAAGCCAACTGCACTAGCGGAATGCAAGTTTGTAATTGCTAAATTCTTTTTCGCTCGTCACTTCGCGCACAATGGTGAGAAATGGCGGGAGCCGCACCTCCTCGTCTGCAGAGTCGAGTTCGATTTCGAGTATCTGGTAGTCGAGCGCCGGCTCGGTGAACTGGTCGAGCTCAAATTCTTGGCCGTCATAGGTGAAAACGATTCGCTGTTTGTGCACCCGATGCGAACCGGGAACCATGGTCTGCGTACCGAGCGCGTATTCTTCCGCGGTGATGGGCGACTCACTCTCGAAGCGTGTTCGCGCATTCGGTCCCGGCCGTTTGAGCGTACTGAAAAAAGTGGCGCCGCCCCGCTCCACGCACTTGCGATAGCGGAGCTTCCCTTCCGGCTTGTTCGAGGCGAGATAAAATTGTTCGATATCAATCACTCGATGAGTTCCTAACTTCTGGAGCGGAATGGGCGGGCGTACGAGATACTTGCGCTCGATTTCCATCGGCTCAGGCATGCCCCCAGTATACCTAATAAAAACGCCCCCGAGTGGGGGGCGTGTGGTTTATTTTTTTGCGAAGAGCGTGCTCAGGTCACCAACGGCCGTGCGGGTCCTGCGCGTCGAGAGCGCGCCGTTCTTACCCATGCACGCACCTTCCATGTCGGTCGAGACGCCGGGGAATGCGGCGATAATCGGCACAAGGAGATCAAGCGTTTTAGGCCCGATGCCGCCGGCGACGACCGGACGCATGGTGAGGCCACTCTGGCGATATGCTGAAAGGAACTTGAGCGTCTGATCAACGTCGAGCAGTCTCCCCAACCCACCGCTCATATCGAAGAGGACATAGTGCGCGAGGCCTTCGTACACTTCGAGCTCTTCCAGCACCGCTTCGATGGTGCCGCCCGCGTCGTCGAGTGTCTTACGATTGATCTGCAAGACGAAGCGCGGTGCACGCGGAAATGAATCGCGACAACGACGGAGCAGTGACGGGCTCGGAAGAGGCCCATTGAGCTGGAATCCGTCGAGACAGAGTCCGCATTCCTGCATAATCAACTTCAAATCAGCGAATGCTTCTTCGTCGCTCGCGTTCCCGCGGGCATAGTGCACCATGTTGATGACACGCGTGTCATGGCGGAGTAAATCGCCGAGCTCGTCGAGCTTGGGCGTGCGCTTATCCCAAGGATGGTTGAGCGGTATGCCCCGCACCGACTTGTTGCTCAGCAAGAAGCCGAGCATGAGCAAGTGTGTCGGGTGATTCGGCGGAAAGGCGTCGAGCGCCGCGAAGACGTGGTCGTCGGTCGTGGAGCCGGTAAGGCCGATATATGGATGCGCGTCCATTCGTTTCTCCAAGGTGCGGGTTTCCTGCCGGAAACCTAGCATACACCGCAGATTCGTGCTACATTACCGGAGCTTGAGTACCGAACGGCTTCGCATTAATAACGAGATTCGCGCGCAGGAACTGCGCGTGATTGGTGCGGCTGGCGAGAACCTGGGTGTGCTCTCGGTCGCCGAGGCGCTCGCGGCGGCCAAGGCGGCCGGCCTCGACCTTATCGAGATCTCGCCCTCGGCCGTCCCGCCGGTTGCGAAGATCACGGATTATGGTAAATTCGAGTACGAGCGGAGTAAGAAGGAGAAAGTCGCCAAGTCCAAGGTCAAGATCTCCGAGACCAAGGAGGTGCAGATCAAGGTCGGCACCGGCGACAACGACATGGCGTTGAAGGCCAAGAAAGCGGCCGAATGGCTCGCCGAGGGGCATCGCGTTCGCGCCGAACTCTTCCTGAAGGGGCGCTACAAGGGCATGAGCGAGGAGTTCCTCAAGGGACGCCTCGAGAAGTTCTTGCTCCGTATCCCCTACGCCTATAAGATGGCGGAGCCGGTCGCCAAGAGCCCCAAGGGCTACGCGGGTGTCATTGAGCGCGATGCCGTCACCCAAGCCCGCCGCGAAAAGGAGTCCGCCAAAGGCGAGACACCGCAAAAAATCGAACCAACAAAATGAAAACCAACAAATCGTATTCCAAGAGAATCCGCGTTACCCGCAATGGGAAGCTGATGGTGCGCAAGCCGGGCCAGCTCCACTTCAACGCGAAGCAGAGCGGCTCGAAGAGGAGCCAGAAGCGCCGCTCGGTCACGCTCCACATGACCGCACGCAACAGGAATCGCTTCCTCCCCGGCACCGGTGCGTAATTTATTTTTGTAATTAATCTGATATGGCACGAGTTAAAGGAGGGCTGATGGCGCAGAAGCGCCGCAAAAATACGCTCGCGCGAGCGAAGGGCTATCGCGGTCTCCGCTCCAAGAAGGAGCGCTACGCGCACGAGGCACTCCTCCACGCTGGCCACTACGCGTTTGACCATCGCAAGAATAAGAAGACCGACTTCCGCCAGCTCTGGATTGTCCGTCTCAACGCGGCGGTACGCGCTGAGGGCCACCAGTCGTACTCCACCTTCATCGCGAAGTTGAAGAAAAACGGTTTCGCCCTCGACCGCAAGGTGCTCGCGCAATTTGCCACTGAGCATCCCGAGATCTTCACGCGCATCGCAAAGAAGGTCGCGTAAAAAATTCGAGCGAGGAAAAAGAAATCCCGCCGCGTAACCGCGGCGGGGCTTTTTTATGTTATCCATAGAGCGCGAACACGTGTTCATTGTCGAACCAGAGCGGGATTAACTTTGCGCATGCGGGATACCACATCGAATGTAGTTTCGCGATTACCTCGCGCGTGACCACAAGTACAAATTCGCCACTCGGATGCTCTTCGACAAACTGCGTGAGAAATCCTCGCACCCGAGCAGAAAAAATATCGGCGGTCTCGTTCGCCTTCTGCGGCGACAACTCGTCCGTTTCTTCTGCGGGAACTGCAAACGCGGCAGAGAGAAGCACAGCGGCTTGCGTGGCGGCGACGCTGGGCGCGTGCGTCACTGATCCTGGTTTGATCTCGTCGAAACGCATGCGTCGCGCAATGTCATCCATTGCGGCCGTGCCGAGCGATGAGAGCGGATGTTCGATGCGGTCGCCCGATTGGCTCGTAACCGTCGGATTGATCGGTACGGGATTGACCAGATATAAAGTTACTATCGGCCCTTCTTGACTCATGAGGCGCTCCTTTGATTACGTCCTGCAAAACCCTACTCCGAAATGCATGGCGGTGCAAGGTATACTGTTCACCATGCGTCGCGATCGTTCTTTACCTTCTGGGGTACGTCTTATTGCCTGGATGCGTACCATCCGCTGGGTGGGATGGGGTTTCGGCGAAGCGCTGATACCCGTGCTCATCATGAGCCTCACCGGCACCTTCGCGAGTGCCGGACTCCTCACCTCCACCTTTGACATCACCCTACTCCTCGCGCTCCCGGTACTCGATGAGCGCGACAGCCTTTGCGGTGCCGAAGAAGTAGTAGCCCCATAGATTACGTGAGCCGAACTCATTTTCGATTCGCTCACCATTTGGCATATACATGCAGGCGTAGAGGCGTGCATACATGCGAGCTGGAGCCATTGATATAGATTGAATCTTCCCTCTTTTTCTATCCCAATCGTCCTCGTGCGGGACAAGTCCACCATCTTTGATAATGCCTTTCAAAATATCGACGACGCTACCATCCTCGGCGTAGCAGTAGCGGCCCGTACCGTGCCAGTACTCGGTCTGCGCATACAAACTTTTTATTTTTTCGAGTTCGGTTGCATTCATACACTTCGCCGTCGCACAGACACCCACACAACCGCAAGAAGCAGTGCCGTTCCGCCGAAGACGGCCCCACCAATAAGTCCTGCAGTGGGTGACACCAGAATGGCGAGTCCTATCACCACCAGCACCGACACAATTCTTCCAAAATTCAAGAATGCTTCGCTATCGAGAATGAGGGAGTAGCGCTGGCGAGCATCCCCTGCCATTTCCCGATCGCAGAGATTCAGGAGGATCGGCGCCGAGACGAGGAAATAAAAATTGGTCGCTGTGCTGGCAACGAGCGTGTAGAGAATGGCGCCGAGCGGGCGCGGGCCGAACGCGAGTGTCAGCGCACAGGCGAGGAAAATGGCGGCACACACCATCATGGTCGCGTAGCGATGGCGCCCATTGCCGAATCTTCCGTATGCATACATTGAGCAAGCGGTTGCGATCGAGACCACGGCGACAATAGTGCCGAGCGTGCCCTCGTTGCCAAGAAATACCAAGATGATGAGCGCCGAGAGAAATCCGACGCCGTCGACGGCACCGCCTCCCATGTTGAGGAGACGCCGCTCGTTGAACCAACTCCCGCGAGTGAATCGGGTAATTGGGGCGGGCGGGACCGTTTTAAAATCACCGCCAGCGATGACAAAAGCGGATGCCAGCATGAGCACAAACGCCAAGAGGAAGAGTATCCAGTACGCATGAATGGATGAGAGCAGACCGAACTGCACGGAAAGAACGATAAACCATCCGGCAAGAAACGGAGTCACGACTCCTGCTAGTTGTTGGAGCGTATAGAGAATGCCGAAGTAGTAGTTGCGTATGCCATCGTCCGTTTCTTGGAGCTCAAGATAATTACGATTCGACCAGTACATACCCCAGCCGAGTCCGTAGAGACAGCCGTATACAAAGAACCAGACCGGACTGAGCACCAGAAAGATAACTCCGGCCATGGCAAAACCCGCACAGGCCGCCCCGAGCCAGAAGATGTGACGGATGTTCCAGACCCTCAAAAGATGACCATCAATCCAGAACGCGATAGGCAGACACACAAAACTGCCGATCGAGTATAACGCAACAGCGAGTAAGGAGTCGCTCGCGCGCCACACGAAGGCAGTGAGAAAGAGATTGCCGATACTGCCGATGGGCCCAGCGATAATCTCAAAAGAATTCGAGAGGAGGAGACGGCGAACGCTCGAGTTCATTGCGCTCATCGAGGAAATTCGTACACCTCGCACTCTCCTCCCGACTCGTCCTTGGTATCGCGAACCTTTTTCCAACCGCGGGCGATAAGGAAATCGCTCATAACCGCGGTCTCGGTGCATGAGAAGATGCGGCCCGGTTGCGCGAGCAGATAAGTCATCGCCCGTTGATAAACCTCTTTGAGGACGCCGCGGCGGCGGAACTCGAGCAGGACAACCGTATCAGCAAACCAGAGTTCGCCATTGCCCTCCTGGTCTGGGCTCGCGTTGCGAGTGACCGTCGCGAAACCGACGAGTCGCTCGCCCGCGTATGCACCGATGATATATTCGGCTTCTTTGACCTCGTTGTACGGGTCGACGGGATACCCCGCGAACCACGAATACTTCGTAATGAGGCCCGCAATCTCTGTGCAGGTGGCCTCGTCGCCTGTCGATATCTCACGGAACTCAATCGGGTCTTCATGTCCCATGCCTAAAGTATAGCCTAAATGCTTGCTATACTGCCAGTATGAAAATAAATTGGGCGCTGGTGGGGTTCGTGGTAGCGAACCTCACCTTCTCCACCCTCGGCGACGTGTGTGCGGAGCTCTGGGGCGTGAGTGGGCTGATCAACTGGTTCTACATCGGGCTCGGCATCAACCTTTTCACGATGGTGAGCTTCATGCTCGTCATCCGGACCGGTGGCCTCGCCATAACCTCGGCGGTGGTACTCATTCTCACTATCATCCTTAATGTCAGTATTGGCGCGATTGTATTCAAAGAGCCAATCCTCCTTCAACAATGGCTCGGCATCGCGCTTGGTATCTTCGCAATCTTTTTGATATTGAATCTTTTTAAATTTTCTTGACGCTTCGTTGTGCTGACCTCCCACGTCTGCCCCGCAAGGGGGACGATGGCATTGCCGCTGGCATAGTCGTGGATGCGCTGGGCGAGGAAACGTTCGGCCGCGGGCTCGCCGAGCGCACAAAAAATTGCCTTCGGCTTTTTTTGCGCAAGTGCGGCTGTAGCGAACTTCAAGAGCTCATCTTGGTCGGCGTGCGCAGACCAGCCCTCGAGGCTCTCGACGTGCGCCTTAGCCGCGACCTGTTGACCGTTGATGCGCACACTCGAAACACCTTCTTGGATGAGCCGGCCGGGTGAGCCGGGCGCCTGGTACCCAACGATAACGAGCGTCGTCGTCGGGTCGGGGAGATACTTGATCTCGTGTGCACCGATGCGGCCACCATGACTCATGCCCGCGCCCGCGATGATAATTTTCGGGTTCGGCGTTTCTGCAATCGCCTCTGATTCTTGCCGCGATTTTGTTTTCTTGAGGAATGGGAAATTAAAAATGCTCCCCTCGCGTTTCATCTCATCTTCGGTCTCCTTTTTGAAATACGTCGGACCATATTTCTCATAAATCTCGGTGACGCTAATCGCAAGCGGAGAATCGAGGAAGACCGGGACCTTGGGCAAAGAACCATCGGCAAAGAAGTTCGAGAGCTCGTAGAGCATGAGCTGGGTGCGTTCGAGCGAGAAAGCAGGAATCAAAATTGCGCCCTTTTTTGCTATCGCCTTCTCTAAGACATCGTGGAGCTGAGCGACGCGCTCTGCATGTGGCGGGTGCGAACGATTGCCGTACGTGCTCTCCATCAGGAGCGCATCGGCGTCGGGAACCGGCTCCCAATCGGGCAAGAGGGGCGAGGGCGAATTGCCAATGTCGCCCGTCAACACGAGCACAGTGCCGCCTGCCCGGCCACCGGACGGGTCGCTCGAATTAATTCGCACACTCGCGGAGCCGAGGATGTGGCCGGTATTGCGCAAGTAGATTGAGAGACCTGGGGCGACTTCGTGCTCGACATGATACTCAAGCGGCTCCCAGAGCCGCAGGGCCGCATCAACGTCTGAATCCTGGTAGAGCGGCTGGCGACCGAGCCGACGCGCTTCGTCGGCGAGGATGCCCGCCGAGTCACGCATGATGAGCTCGGCGAGAATCCTTGGTCGGCGGCGTGGAATAAATCTTTTTATTGAAACCTTCTTTGACCAACTTCGGTATCCGGCCGACATGGTCGAGATGCGCGTGCGTGACGACCAGCGCAGAAATGTCTCGCGGATCGTAGGGGAACGGCCCATACATTTCTTCGACAGAAAAATCGGCTCCTTGCTCGATGCCGCAATCGACCAGCATCTTCGCGGTGCCTTCACTCACCAAAAAATTCGAGCCGGTGACCGTCCCTGCCCCGCCGCACATAGTTAAACGCATGGAGACAGTATGACACGAAAAATCCGCTCCTCTAAGGAGCGGATTTTTCGTGGAGTCGTTCCAAGGTGCAACTGGAAATGTAAAGTGGGTGCTCGCATGCTTGGCCCAAGGGACAAGCGAATATAGAGCTCCCTAGATATAAGCAGTTGCTTCTATAAGGAACGACTCCGAGAGCAATTATACCTCCTCGCCCGGAGCGGTCTGTGGATAGAAAACATTAGAACACTTCCTCGGCGTTGATGTAATTGAAATCGTTGCGCGTGTAGTCAAGAATTTCTTCGTCTTTGAAGAAACGTGCCACTTCGATGGCCGCGTTCTCGACCGAGTCGGAGGCGTGGACGAGGTTGGATTGTGTCGAGAGCGAGAAGTCACCGCGGATGGTGCCTGCAGATGCCTCGTAGCCCTTGGTCGGGCCGACGATGAGCCGCGTCGCCGCGACGGCACCGATGCCCGAGAGCGCCATAACGACAACCGGCGCCGAAGTCATATACGCCTTAATGCCCGCAAAAAATGGCTTGTCCTTGATGTGTGCATAGTGTGCGTCCAGAATCGCATCCTTAAGTTGCATCATCTTCATGCCGACAATCTTGAGCCCCTTCTTCTCGAAACGGCTAATCACTTCGCCCATGAGGCCGCGATGCACCGCGTCCGGCTTCAGGATGATAAGGGTCTTCTCTTCTTTGGGATGTGCCATAAGGGTAAAAATTAATCCGCCAGCTGGCGGAGCCTGCGGCAGGTATGCGAGCAGTATAGCCGCGATTCAGGCGGACGCAAGTTTCAGTATTGCCTCCAAGGCGTCGGAGAGTTCAAGACATCTGACACTTTCGGTGAAGTGGCCTTGCTCGTGTTTAATAATGATTTTCGAACCGAGTTTATCGCGGAAATCGTCTTGGTTATCAAGTGGCACAAATGGATCGTTGTCAGAGAAAATTGCGACGCTTTTCGGCGCACGCGCCTGCACCTTCTCGAAATCAATCGGTGTCGCTCGCCACGATTCCCAGAGTGCCTCCTCAGGTGGGCCTTCGAGATTGGTGAGGCGCTTGAAGAAGCCCGCGATATACACCACCCCGCCGACTTTTGCTCCCTCGGGTAGTCCCGCAAGGTAGCGTGCGATAGTTTGGCAGCCCATCGAGTGCCCGACGAAGTACGTGTCCGCGTCTGCCGTACCGACCGCGGCCGCGAGCGCGGGAACCCAGGCCTCTATGTGTGGCTCTTCCGTGTTCGGCAATTGCGGTGCGATCACCTCAAAGCCATTGGACTCAAGTTCTTTCGAAAGCCACGGAATCCAGTGCTTCTTCGGTGAATCGCCCCATCCGTGCACGAGGATGACGCGTTTCATAACGAAATTATACCTTAGTCACCACGAGTGCCCCGCCCTTCTCGATCAAAATGGTGTGCTCGGAATGCGCGGCGCGAGAGCCGTCACGGGTGCGGTAGGTGTAGCCATCGGGCGCGAGGATGATGGCGCCCTTGCCCAGTGAGGCGATGGGTTCGAGAGCGAGTACCATGCCCTCGACGAGCTCCTCGCCCGTGCCCGCGTGGCCATAGTTGGCGATAAAGGGCTCCTCGTGGACTCTATCGCCTACGGCGTGGCCGCCGAGATCCTTCACGATGGAAAACTTCGTGTTTTTAAAACTCTTCTCAATCGCGTTGCTGATGTCGCCCACGCGGCCGCCGACTCGGGCGGCCGCGATACCTGCAAGGAGGGCTTCGTCGCAGGCGCGAATCAGCTTCATATTCTCCTCGCTCACCGCCCCCACCGGCACGGTGATTGCCGCATCGACGATGATGCCCTCGTGAGTGAGCCCGAGGTCGAGCGAGACAATGTCGCCTTGTTTCAAAATCTTTTTTTCTTCGTTCGGGATGCCGTGCACGACCTCGTCGTTAATCGAGACACAGAGCGTCGCGGGATATGCCCGACGCGCGCCCTCGGGCGTGTAGCCCTTGAAGGCGGGCAGGTCGCCGCCTGCGCGAATCGTCGCCTCGGCGAAGGCGTCGAGCTCTTCGGCGGTCACGCCCGGCGCCACCCTCTCTCGCAGAGCCTGGAGCAGAGCGCCGAGTCGGCGGCCGCCCTCGACGAGCGCCGCGCGCTGCTCTGGATTCCTGATGGTCATACCTGGAGCGCCGCGCGAATATCCTCTGCGATTTTCTCCGGCGTCTGTTCGCCGTTAATCTCGATCAAAGCACCAGACTTACGGAAGACTTCGATAGCTGGCTCAGTGAACTTCTCGTACTCCTCGAGTCGTTCGTCCACACTCATATCATCGAGTCGCCCTGAGGTTGCTTTACGTAATTCGATACGTTTTCTTACTTCCTCATCTGAAACCGCAATATTGATGACGGTAAAGCCGCGCTTGAACCAGCGTAGAGAATCCACGATGAGCTCCGCTTCAGGAATTTTCCTATTAAATCCATCAAAGACGGCACTTTGCCCTGGCGCGATAGAAAAAAGAGAATTCAGGTAGAGATACATCGCGAGCCAGTGGGGACCGAGTAGTCCGTGTACATTCACTTCTTCCTGCAGTCGGCGACCAAGGGGCGTTTCTTCCTTGGCCAAGTTGCGGAAGAGCTTGCCGGAGGCGAAGACCGGCCAGCCGGTCTCTTTGCTCAAGAGGTCGGCCTGGGTCCCCTTCCCGCATCCGGGCTTGCCGACGAAGAATATGGTGCGCGTGTCTTGCATCTGTCGAGTGTATCACTGCGGGGCATATAGAAAAAGCGCCGGCGATATAGCCGGCGCACTGTATTAATTCTTCGGTATCGGTCCTTTACCAGCAATCCATTGATCGAGTTCTTCGACCGTGAACCACCCATAATTGTTACTATGTTGTTGTTCGGGATTCAACCAAAAAATAACGGGGTGTTTCGTCTTTGGTTTTTCTTCCTCATCGACCCAGCGTGGAGAGAGGGCAAAATATCCTTTCTTCGCCGCGTCGACTCGTGCACGAATGCCGGTTTTTACGGCCGCTTCTGTAAGATCCAGATAACTTGCATCTGCGTCATGCATAAGCGTAAACATTTCTTGAGGAAGCCGCGAATGGATGAGGATGTGCAATCCGCGATTACGGAACGGGCCACCAGGGCCCGCAAGACAAATGAGAGCGTCTTTGATCTGAAGTGCCGTATTGATTTGCCTAAGAACGATAAGCCCCTTCTTGGAAGACCCGTTCTTGATTCGGATGCCGAAATCTTCGCCGCTCCAACTAGCTACGATCTCTTTGTCGTCATCGACAGAACTTAGATCGAGAAGTTGATCGAGTTCTTTCTCGGTCGCCGGTGGTGGATCTCGCCACGCAAACGCCGAACTATAGACAAGATACGCCGCCTTCTTGAACCCAAACAATTTCAGTTCAGCGGGGACTTTCGTTACGGCACGAGTATCGGCGCCAATGAGATCACCGACAGTATTTCCTGGTCGCCGTTCTGGCATTCCAGGAATCCCGAAGGCAGATAGGATTCCTCGGATACCCCACTCATGCTCGGCGGTATGATCCCATCCAAAACAAATGCCAATTACTTGGCCATGGTCGTCGGACAGGATGCCAACGTCGTTATAGCCTCTGCGCATCGCGCACTCCTTCAATGAGCGAGATTGCTCTGGGGAATAGAGTACAACATATGCAGAATAAAAACAAGCCCGCGCCGTAATCGGCGCGGGCTTGTTTGGCACTGCTGAAATTAGTACTCGCGGAGGGAAACTTGCGCGTCGATTTTGCGCGCGAGGTCGAGGACGACCTGCACCGCGATGAGGAGCGCGGTGCCGCCGAGGATGAGCGTCGTGATGCCCGTCAATCCTTGGATGATTGATGGTGCGACCGCGAGGAGGCCGAGGAAGAGCGCGCCGGGGAGCGTGACACGATTCACCACGCCCGCGATATAGCTCTCGGTCTCTTTGCCCGGGCGCACGCCGGGGACGAAGGCGCCGGTCTTCTGGAGATTCTCGGCGACGCGCGAGGGCTCGAAGGTGACCGCGGTATAGAAGTAGGTAAAGAGAACGACGAGCACGAAGTAGGCCGCCCCATATTTCCACGGGTCAGAGAGGAAGGCGGTGTACCAGAGCGATGCCGAAGCGGCGAAGGAGAGGTGCAAGCTCGAGAGCACCGTGAGTCCCATCTGCGGCAAGAGGAGGAGCGAGAGTGCGAAGATGATAGGAATCACACCGGCCTGCAAGAGGCGAATCGGGAGATAGGTTGCCGCACCCTGACTCATCGCCGAGCCGCGCACCGCACGCGCGTAGGCGATGGGGATCGAGCGTTCGGCATCTGAGACCACCACCACCGCATAGACCATCGCAAAGGCGAGGACGAGGAAGGCGAGGTACGCAGGAATGTTCGCGGCTGACGCGGCAAAGAGCGTCTGCGAGATGGCGGTCGGGACGCCCGACATGATGCCCGCGAAGATGAGGAGCGAGACGCCGTTGCCGATGCCAAACTCGGTCACGAGCTCGCCAACCCACATGAGAAGCATAGAGCCCGCGGCCACGAGCACAATATTCGCGATGAGCGCGATGGTACCGAGGTGCGCGATGACGCCCTGGCTCTCGAGGAGGACGAGGAAGGCGATGCCCTGCAGGATAGCGATGGGGATGGTGAGCATGCGACTCCACCCAATAAACTTGGCGCGACCCGCCTCACCCTCTTCGAAGTACGCATTCTTCACTCCAGGGAAGATGATGGTCGCGAGTTGCATGATGATAGATGCAGTGATGTAGGGCCCGACACCGAGGATCACGATCGAGAGACGCGAGAGTCCGCCACCCGAGAAAATATTCAAAAGGCCGAAGAATTGGTTGCTCGCAAAGAACGCGGCGAGTGCACTCTTGTCGACGCCCGGGATCGGCACCGCCGCGAGGAAGCGGAAGACGGCGAGCGCGCCGAGCACGAAGAGGATACGCGCGCGGATCTCCGCGTCGGAGAACGCGATCTGTGCTTTATGTATGAATTGGTTAATCATTGATGGTTCGACTCTGCTCACCATGAATGGTGCCGCCTGCTGAGAGAATTGCAGAACGCGCCGAGGCGGAGAGCGCGCAGTTGCGGACGACGAATGCCTTCGAGACCGCGCCCGTGCCGAGGATCTTCACCGAGGGTGTGCGGCCGCGAATGAGGCCCTTGTCCCTCAGCGAGCCGGGAGTGATGAAACTGCCCGCGTCGAAGGCCTTCTCGATGTCGGCGAGATTGACGACGGTGTAGTGGACGCGATCGATACGCACGGTGCGCGAACGATTCACGCCATAGCCGCGGCGCTTCGGGAGCTTCTTGATGATGTCGCGCATCTCGGGGCGAATTTTGTGGCCGGCGCGAGCGGTCTGGCCCTTGCCACCGTGACCCGAGGTCTTGCCACGCTTGCCGCCACGGCCGACGGCCGTGCTCTTGTAGTTCTTGGTGCGGGGGGCGAGAGAGTTGAGTTGCATAAAAGTGGAATTAGGAGCGGAGGCGTCGTGAGCGCGGCGACGGTGGCACGCGCGATGGTGAGCTTATTTTTCGAACGCGTGCTGATCTTGGTCACGACATCGGTGATGCCGGCCGCGTCGAGCACGGTGCGCATCGCCGAGCCCGCGACGAGACCGCGACCCGGGCTGGGGCGAATCTCAACGGTCGAGGATGCATACTTGGCGCCAACCGCATGCGGGATGGAATTATTCTTGGTGCGCGCGACCGTGATGAGATTCTTCTTCGCGTCGCGGGTTGCCTTCTCGATGGCGAGTGCGGTGTCAGCGGCCTTGCCGAGTCCGACGCCCACACGACCCTTCTTGTCGCCGATAACGACCGCAATAGAGAAATTGAAACGGCGACCGCCGGCCATCACGCGCGCCACGCGGCGGGCGTCGATAGTCACCTGGTCGAACTCACTGCGCTCGCGGGGAGCACGGCCGCCCGCGGAGCCGCGGCCGTGCGGTGATCGTCCGCGAATCGAACCGCGCGCATTACGATTGAAGGTCGGGCGCGCCGCCGGCTTGCCCGCCATAGCTTCAGCGACAGCGGGCGTCGCGATGATTTCCGGTGTGTCTTTTGTAGGTTCCATACTATTTAAAAAGCGAGACCGCCCGCGCGCGCCTCATCGGCGAGCGCCTTGATAAGCGCGGCATATTGATAACCACCACGATCGAAGACGACCGTCGTGACGCCGAGCTTCTTCGCCGCTCCGGCAATTTCTGCACCGACCGCCTTGGCCTGCACGAGCTGAGAGCCCTTGGTCGCGCGACCATGCGCGGCCGCGAGGGTCTTCCCCGCAACGTCGTCGATGAGCTGTACCGAGACGAAACGATTGCTCTTGAAGACCGCGAGGCGCGGGCGCGTCGCCGTGCCCGAGATGCGTGCGCGAACGCGCGCGTGGCGGCGCTGGCGGAGTCCTTCTTTGGTGGTGGATGCGCGATTCATAAAAATATATTAGACGGCCTTCTTGCCCTGCTTGCGGCGGATGACTTCGCCCTCGTAGCGAATGCCCTTGCCGAGATACGGCTCCGGCGGCTTCACGCGGCGGATGTTCGCGGCGAACTGGCCGACGACCTCTTTGTCCGCGCCCGTGAGGGTGATGAGATTCTTCTCGGCGGTCGCAGAGACCTCCTCAGGAATGGCAAGCTTGACTGCATGCGACTTACCGACCTGGAAGACGAGCTCCTTCCCTTTTACCTCGACCTTGTAGCCGACGCCTTCGAGAATGAGCTTGGTGACGAACGGCGTGTCGACGCCCTTGAGCATGTTGCGGACGTGCGAGGCGAAGGTGCCGGTCAGAGCCTTGGCGAGGCGGGACGTATTCTTCGCAGAAATGACGACGCCTTCTGGCGTGACCTCGATGCCGATAGCCGGATGCACGCGCTTGTTCAGCGTCGCCTTCGCACCCTTGATGGTCAAGGTGTCGCCCGAGAAGGAGACTTGGGCTTTCCCTACGGCAATCGGTTTTTTAGCGAGGCGGCTCATAGTTACCAAATTTCGAACATGTTCTCGCCACCGACACGCTTGGAGCGCGCGTCGCGATCCGAGTAGATACCGGAAGGCGTCGAGATGATGCGTGCGCCCGTGCCACCCTCGACCGAGTGGGCGTCAGTGTGACCGACATAGAGGCGGCGACCCGGCTTAGAGATGCGCTTCACACCGTGAATCTTCGCCTTGCCGCGCGCATCGTACGCGAGGGTGACGATGAGATTCTTCTTCACGCCCGCTTCATCTTTAGCATCGACCGCAACCTCGCTCACAAAGCCGAGCGCCTTCAGCTTGCGCGCGATGGATTCGAGGTGCTTGGAATACGGTGCGCTCGTCGTAGCGCGGCCAATCATGCTCGCATTCTGCAAACGGATGATGAAATCGCCAACTTTGTCGGTGGTCATAGCAGTATCGAAAATTACCAAGAAGCCTTCTTCACGCCCGGAATCTTGCCCGCGCGTGCGAGCTCGCGGAACTCGATGCGCGAGAGCCCAAAGGCGCGCATATACCCGCGGCTACGACCGGTCGCGGAGCAACGATTCTTCAACCGCACCGGCGAAGAGTTCTTCGGGAGCGCCTGCAGGCCATCCCAGTCACCGGCAGACTTAAGAGCCGCGCGCTTAGTAGCGAATTTCGCCACGAGCTTCTCGCGTTTTGCCTGCCGTGCAATCTGGGATTTCTTTGCCATACAAAATAAAAGCTCCGAGGAGCGTGCGAGCACTGTATCACCAAGGGTTTCCGGCGTCAAACGTCGCTCCCCTGCCTATAAAAAGACCCCACCGAAGCGGGGTTTGATGTCCTTAATTCCAGTATGGTGGCACCATCAAGAATGATGGCCAGAAGAATCCAATACCGAAGAAGACGAGACACGCGGAAAGAATGATGGCACGAGTACTTGGAGTTTGATGTGTGAGTAGACCTATTACCAAGGCCGCAATTCCTAAAATAGAAAAGATGCTCATCGAATTCACCTCTCGTAAGCGTTTCGTCTGCCGCGACCATACCCCGAACTTGGCAGAAACGCAACTTCCCATCCTTTTACGCACTATCCTTTATTTTCTGCTATAGCAGTATTTAGTGGATGCCTGTGCATAGCGCGCCTCCGTGAGAACGTCGTGTACTACAATGCAAACGAAATGACCCGCGCTCGCACGGGCCATTTCAATTTTTGTAAAACGAGATTATTTTTTCTTCGCTCGTACTTTCACCTTGGGCTCTTCGAGCGGGCGGAGCGGGACGCCGAGGTGGCGGAGGAAGGCATCGGCCTCGTTCTTCGACTTGGCCGTGGTGACGATGGTGATGGCGAGACCGAAGACATCTTTAAGGTCTTCATCGGAGGTCTCCGGGAAGATGGTGTTCTCCTTGATGCCAATCGTAATATTGCCCATGTCGTCGATGGCCGAGGCCGCAATACCGCGGAAGTCGCGCGTGCGCGGGAGCGCGATGTGGATGAGCTTGTCGAGGAAGTCGAACATGCGTGCGCCATGGAGCGTGACCTGGAGGCCAACCGTATCGCCCTGGCGGACCTTGAAGGATGCAATGGAGAGCTTGGCCGAGCGCGGTGCCGCCTTCTGTCCCGTGATGCGGGCAAGGCGCTCGCTGATGAGCTCGATCTGCTTCTTATCGCGCTTCTTACCGACGCCGGTGGAGACAATGGCCTTCAACACGCGCGGCGACTGCATCGGCGAGGTGTAGCCGAAGTCTGCGCGGAGCGCATCGTAGGCGGTTTGCTGGCGTTGTTTGGTGATGTTCATAAATTATTTCTCGATCTTTGCGACATTCGAAGCGTCGATAGCGGCGGGTCGCTCGACGATGTGTCCCGATTGGCCGCCCTGCTTGCGCAGATGGCGCTTGACGAGTGCAATGCCCTCGACAACAACCTTCCCTTCCTTAGGCAGAGCGCGCATAACGAGACCTTTCTTGCCCTTGTCCTTGCCGGAAAGAATCTTCACCGTGTCGCCTTTTTTAACGTGGAGTTTCATACTAAAAATATTAGACGACTTCCGGAGCAATCGAGGCGATGTTGTGCCAGCCGCGGTCGGTGAGCTCGCGCGGTACGGGACCGAAGACGCGGTTACCCTTGGGGCCCATCTCCTTGCCCTGCTTCTCGATCAGCACCACGGCGTTCTCGTCGAAGCGAATGTAGGAACCGTCTTTGCGGGCAAACGGCTTGACCTGACGGACGACCACCGCCTTGTAAATCTCTTTCTTTTTCACCGCCTTGCGCGGCTGAGCGGTCTGGATCGAAACGACGACGATATCGCCGATGGCAGCATAGCGGCGCTTAGAACCTCCGGGCACCTTGAAGATGCGGGCAATCTGCCCTCCGGAGTTATCTGCCACCATGACGATTGATTGAGGTTGCAACATATTATTTTTTGCCGGTGCTGAGCGTCGTTGAAGCAATCGCGAAGCGCTTCAACTTCGAAATGGGGCGCGTCGCAACGATAGTGACCTTGTCGCCCACCGCCGCCGTGTTGCCCGCATCGTGCACGAGTACTTCTTGGAGCGAACGAAATACTTCTTGTACTTCGCATGCTTCACGAGCGGTCGACGCGCACGGTGGCCGTACCTTCATCGCCGTCTTGACGACGGTGCCAGTGAACGATTGGGGACGAGGGGTTTTGTTTTCCATATTTATTTTGTGGCCTTGATGACGCGCGAACGCTGTTCGGTCAGTATACGTGCGATCTGCTTCCGTGCCACGCGCGGCGCGCTCGAATCCTTGGGGCGCGCACCCGCCGCCTCGAAGCGGAGTTTGTGCAGATTCACCCGCTCGCTCGCGAGGAGTGCGCGCATGTTCCTGATCTGTCTTCTTATGCATGTCATCTCTCTTTGCCATATATATTGAAATACTGCAATTAACGGCGCACGACGATGCTCGTCTTCACGGGCACTTTCGACCCTGCCTGGATGAGGTGTGCGCGGGCCACCGCCTCGCTGACACCGTCAATCTCAAAGAGTACGCGACCTGGCGCACCTCAGACGTAGAGCTTCGGGTCGCCCTTGCCCGAACCCATGCCCACCTCCGCCGGCTTCGCCGTGACGGGGCGATCGGGAAGATGCGATCAGAGCTTGCCGCTCTTGGCCACTGCGCGGGTGAGCACTTTGCGCGCCGCTTAATCTGGTTGCTCGTGACACGCGCCGAAGTGAGCGCCTTGAGTCCGAAGGAGCCGAAGAGACTGAGGTACCGCGCGTGTCCGGGCGCGCGAGACGCTAGCGCTCTTGCGCTGAGTCTGCCACTTGCGGTGTTTTACTTTTTAGGGAAAAGCATAGCAATGTATTAGGCCCGCGAGAGGCTCGGGCTTGCCGCCTTCTTCTCGGCGAAGATATTGCCGCGGTAAATCCAAACCTTGATGTCGATGACGCGTACGGAGCTGGAGCTTTGCCATAGGCCAGTCGATGTCCGCACGGAAGGTCTGGAGCGGGATGCGTCCGCGCTTGATTTCCTCTTTGCGCGACATCTCGGCGCCGCCGAGGCGGCCACTGATCGTGATGCGCACGCCCTCGACCTCGCGGACGGCCTTCACTTTCTCGACCGTCTGCTTGAGCACGCGGCGGAAGGGCATACGCTTCTCAAGGCCTTCGGCGACCATCGCCGCGACGACCGCCGCGTCTGTCTCCGGCTGGCGCACT
The DNA here is from genome assembly GCA_963813065.1 of Candidatus Kaiserbacteria bacterium. Lineage (GTDB taxonomy): Bacteria > Patescibacteriota > Minisyncoccia > Phycocordibacterales > Phycocordibacteraceae > C7867-001. The sequence goes on along the minus strand of CAWEXP010000009.1, from coordinate 17,016 downwards.
TCGACGATATCGAACTTCACCGTGCGGCGATCAAGAGGCGCCACCTTGCGGGCGACCTTAGTGATCTCGGCGCGGAGCTCGGCGGCGTTCTCGCCCGAGCGACCAATCACGAGCCGGGGCGGGCGGTGGCCAGGATCACGCGGAGCTCGGTCGCCGAGCGCTCGATGTCGATACCCGAGGTGTAGGTACCGTGGAGCTTCTTCTCGAGGAAGGCGCGGAGTGCGGCGTCTACCTTGATATTCTCGCGGTAGCTCTTCTTGTCGGCGGCGAACCAACGGCTCTTCCAGTCGCGGATGATGCCGAGGCGGTGCGCATAGGGATGTACGGTGTGAGTCATAGAAGTTACGCGAGGACGACCTTAATGCGGCTCTTCTTGTGGCGAATCGCCGAGGCGCGGCCGAAGGCGTGGCGGCATGAAACGCTTCGACATTTCCGCGCTCTCGACGGGTGATTGACCTATCGTGAGCTCTTCGGGTTCTCGCCCTTGTCCTTGGCATTAGCGGCCGCGCTCTTGATGAGCTTGGCGACTGGCTCGCTCGCGCGCTTGGGGAGGAACGCGAGCGCCGAGAGCGCCGCCGGGACCTTCTTCCCTTTCACGAGGTCAGCCACGAGGCGGACCTTGCGCGGGGACTGATTGTGGCTTTCGAGAGTCGCTTTCATACAAATTATTTCTTAGCGGCGGAGCGGCAGAGGCGGCCTTGGCGGCGGCGACCTCCGACTCCTGGCGCTTCTGTTCGAGCTCCTTCTGCATCTTGCCACCGTGGCGGATGAACTTCTTGGTCGGCGAGAATTCACCGAGCCGATGCCCCACCATCTCCTCAGAGACGAGGACCTCAATGTGGCTCTTGCCGTTGTGGACGCCGAAGGTGAAACCAACCATTTCCGGGCTGATTCGGCTTCCGCGCGCCCACGTCTTAATCACCCCCGCGGTGCGGGACTGAGCTTTTTGGACCTTTTTGAGGAGTTTGACGTCCACGTAGGGTCCCTTCTTGAGTGATCGTGCCATAGTGAAATAAATATCCCGCCGAACGGGATAGAGGCAAGATACACGAGTCTCTCCCAGCCGTCAACTCGGGCAAATCCAAATTGCCCGAGAATCCCTAGCCCATTTTAAAACTTTGACAGATTTGCATAAGGGTGTATATTGAAATCAATTCCTATCTCCCGCTCGACGGGCTCAATCCGAACACTCGAATTTCATGCGCCTCGGCGCTTTTTTCGTTTCCGTACCGCAGCTAATGCTTCCGCCGGAGTTTTGTATTGGAGGCATTTCAGTATCCTCCGGTTCAGCTTGTCCTCGAGCTTTTGTATAAATGCCTTTGAATAGCGAGAAATGTTTGCGCCTTTCGGTATGTCTTTGCGTATGACGCCGTTTGTATTCTCAACCGTTCCTTTCTCCCAGGAGTGATACGGCCGACAGAAATAGATGCGCACCCCCAGAAGAGTGGCGAGTGCCTGATGATCTGGAACAAAATATCGTTGTCAGTGGTGATGGTGCGGAGCTCGGGGAATCTCTGTTGAATGCGGAGGAATGCCCGGTGCACGTTCGCCACTGACACATCGAGAATGCGTTCGATGAACGTGACGCGGAGCTTCCGGTCGACCACCACGAGCAGGATGCCTCTGCCAGTCTTGCCCGAGACAATGAAGTCAGCCTCGACATCTCCGCTCCTCGAACGAGCGTTGATATGCCTGGGCCGTTTGTCGATGAAGGTTCGCTCTGAAAGAGCCGCGACTCTCGGGTGATACTTTCTTCGTTTCTGCTTTCGCGCGTTCCGATGCGACTCAATTCTCCGGCCATACACGCTTTTGATGAATCGGTACACGCCGTCTTTCGAGATGGTCGGCAGACGCTTGGCATACTTCCGGACTCTTCCGGCGATGTTCTCGGGCGATTGGTCGTCATACAACAGCTCTTCCACGAGTGAACGCAGACCCGCATGCCCGACGATCTTCATGCCTTGATACTTCGCGTACTTTCTTCGTGCATACGCCTTGTGTGCAGCCTTCTGTACATCATACAAACCTCGCACTCGATTCCTCTTCAACTCTTCCGAGATGCTGGAAACACTGCGGCCAAGAGCTCGAGCAATCGCACGGAGCGAATACTTCTTGCGCTTCAGTATTGAAATCTCAGACCGCTCGCTCGTGCTCAGCTGCTTCCAACGTTTCTTTTTTCATGCACGCACAATACCGCGAGTGTTCGGATTCATATGAGAATGCGCGTCTGTATGGGTAGGTCGCTCCGCGAGGAGTCAGGGTGTTCGATTTCCGCACCGATGAGGAGATCATGTATCAAAGGAGGGTCGGATGGCCCATGGAGTGAATTATCTCGTTGTGAACGGTCCTTCGCAATGGGGGTTGTTAATTCCAGGACTCGCTCAGGGCGTTCCCCAGAAATTCCATTTCCACGGCGGAGATGGAGAATATGTCTACAGTCTAACCATCGACATAGTTAAGCGAGGCTCTGGTGAGGGCGAGCCGTGGGAAATCGTATGTAACGGCCATCTGGTCAATGCACCGTCCCTTGAGCGGTATAAAAATCGTGAATACTTATACCTGAAAGGCACTTACAACACGCAAACCAGAAGAGGTCGTTTACTCAGTTATAACCCAAACGAAGAGTAAGACGATACCCCGCCGTAATCGGCGGGGTTTTTCTATTCAAGACCGACGAGATGCCGGGGTGGAACGATTTTAATATTGCTCAATTTCTCTAGGTGCGCGATGCGGTGTTCGTGATTCAAAATCGCAGAACCATCGTTATCGGTGGCGGCAAGTGCGGAAGTCAAATCATCTTGTATATCGCCGAGAGTGTTCTCAATTTTACCAGCCCGCCTTTCAATAACACCAAGTCGCGCGTCGATTCCGTTCGAGCGCTCATTCAAAGAATTGAAACGTTTGTCGATGCGGATTTCAATGTCACCAAATCTATTTTCCATACGAGATTCAGCCACGTCGAAACGCTCATTCATAACAGCGAGAACCTCCGTAAGGGTGGGCTCCTTAATCGCGATCGATTTTGTGACCTTCTTCATGCTCGTTATTCTATCACGCGCCCATATTCGCCCGATTTGCTAGACTGTTCACATGAAAAAAGAACTGATTATCGGTGGCGCGGTGCTGGTCGTGATTGTGGTGGGGATTGTGTTCTACGCGGCAGTGAAGCCGACGCCAGTCTCGGCGCCCGTCGTTCTCACGCTTCCAGAGGGCGGCGACACCGAGCACGCGCCGTACTACGACATTGCCGCCAACTATCCGACCTCGACCCCGCTCGCTGAAACTGCGGGTGCCGCGGCCGACCGCGCCGCCATTGCGAAGATCCAATCGCTCGTCAGCGGGATTATTAGCGACTTCAAGACGCAGGGCAACTTCGACCATCTCTCACTGCGCGACATTTCGATGATGGGATTCGATAAAGGAAGCAAAGAATCGCTCCAGATTACCTACCTCATCGCTTCTTCGCCCCGCACGGTTTCCTACATCTTCACCACCTACGAAGATACGCTCGGCGCGCACCCCAACACGAGCTTCTCGACCCTCACCTTCGACACCTCGACCGGACAAGCACTCGCCTTGAGCGATATTTTCTTGAGCGGTTCCGATTATCTGGGCACACTCTCGACCCTCGCGCGGCAGATGCTCCCCGCCATCATCGGCGATAGCGCTGACCCGACCTTCATCAACCCCGGCACGACGCCCGAAGCCGCTAATTTCCAGAATTTCTTCTTCGACAACAAGGATTTCATTATCCTCTTCGCTCCCTACCAGGTCGCGCCGTACTCCTCGGGCCCGCAGACGCTCCGCATCCCGGTCTCGCAGATTCGCACCATTCTTCAACCGCAGTATCAACAATAAAAATCCCCGCATTGCGCGGGGCAGGCACGTTATTCGAACTCGATGTTAAGAAAGTCTGGGAACGATACCTTGCCAACCGCATCGAGGACCGATGATTCAAGACTCACTTTCAGTTTCCACAAGGAAACATTGGTAGTGAGGTGCTCAAGAGGTGTGATGAGGCTCGCGGGAGCATATCCCTTGATTTGTTGGGTGATGTCGAGAATCGGCTGACCACGCTGGAACACTTCAACGCCCGTGTCGACGACAGGCACATGCCTGACACGGAAGACGCCTGTATCCCATAATGAACACTGCGACCAAACGCACACCACCATTGAGCTATCGCCAATTTCTTCGATAAAATTGGCGCGACGGAAATGATTGCCCGCAGAGAACGAGATTTTGCGAGACATCTTTTCAAGAATAATCACTGGTTTCTCCTTCGGTTGCTCTGGCCATCTTATACCACAAGGACATGTTACAGGCAAATAAAATCCCCGCCAGAGCGGGGAGAGGGCTACAGCTGGAGCTTAAATACCATACTGACAACAGCTTCGTTCTTCTCGGAAAGAAGATCGTTCGGTTTGAAGACGAAAATGAACACATCTTTTGCCTTCTTGGCCGTGGTGACCAGGTGGTCGAACTCGGCCTCGACTGCCATGCGCAAAGGTCGATCGGGCGAATCTTCGATGGCGATTCTGCGAGACCCTTTCGTGACACTACTCAACATGCCGACTGTGAGTGAGCGCGCTTGGCCTCGTAGTGCGTCCATTTTCCGCGAAAGACGAGCGACATCGCGTTGCTCAGAGACTGCAAATCGACCACCAAAACTCATCTTCCCCAGTTCGATTATGGTCACTCCGTAGGCTGACTGCGTAGCTTCATAGTCTTGCACCAGCTTCGTCACCAGTCCCCGCTCATCGAAGAACCGCACCACGAGCTTCGGCAACCTGCCGGCCAGCTCGAGTGCAAGCGTTTGGATATCGGACTCGATTCCTGTCTTGGCAGGTATGTCAACAAGAATGAATTCTACCTGCACCAAGTTTGGGTTTACAGGCTCTTTATGGTCACTCATTGCGGCCTCCTTATGGCTTCATCTTGCGAGAGCCTAACGCAAGAATGCAAGAACTGCAACGAAAACCCCCGCGCGCCGAGACGGCGCGCGGGGGTTTTCTTGTGAAATTACGCTTTCTTGTTTCGTTTCCCAACCTTGCGGCGCGAGACGATGAAGACGTTGCTGTACTTCTTCGGTGTGCGGGTCTTCTGCCCCTTGCCCGTCGGCTTGCCCCACATGCTCTTGGCGCGCTTGAGGCCGCGACCCTGGCGTCCTTCGCCGCCGCCGTGCGGATGGTCGACAGGGTTCATCGCGGTACCGCGCACCGTCGGGCGGATGCCGAGCCAACGCGAGCGACCAGCCTTGCCGATGACGACGAGATTGTATTCCTCATTGCCAACCGCACCAATCGAAGCCCAGCAGAGGTCGCTGACGCGGCGAATCTCGGTCGAGGGGAGCTTGACCTGCGCGTAGCCCGCATCGTGCGCGACCACTTCAGCGAAATTGCCGGCCGAACGGACGAGGATGGCGCCCGCGCCGGGGCGGAGCTCGATGTTGTAGATGAACGTACCGACCGGGATCTTGCCGAGCGGAACGCGATTGCCCGAAATAATCGGCGCGTCCTCGCCAACCGTGAAGCGATCACCCACCTGCATCCCCTTGGGCACGAGGTGATAACGGCGCGAGCCATCGGCGTAGAGCGCCAGTGCGATGAAGGCGGAACGGAACGGATCGTATTCGATCGTCTCGATCTTGGCCGGAATATTTTTCTTATCGTACGAGAAATCAACGTCGCGGAAGCGGCGCTTGTGCCCGCCGCCCTGGTGACGCGTCGTGATGCGACCGAAGTTGTTGCGTCCGCCCTCGCGCTTCTGCACTTTCATGAGAGGCTTGTGCGGCGCATCGCCCGAGAGGAGCTCTCGGTACGGAAGCGTGGTCATGCTACGGCGACTCTTGGTGGTGGGGCGATAAGATTTCATAAGTAAATATTAGGCGAGATTGATGGTGTCGCCCGAGTTCAGGTAGACATAGGCCTTGCGGCGGCGTGCGCGCGTCGCGTGGCCCGCGCGGCGGCGCTGAGAAACGCGGGCGCCGGGGAGGTTCACGATGTTAATCTTGCGCGGCGAGACCTTATAGAGCTCCTTGATGGCGCCCGCGACATCAGCCTTGGTCGCCGTGCGCGGAATCGCGAAGACGTAGACGCCCTTCTCGGTGCCGAGAATCGCCTTCTCCGAGAACCACGGCGCCTGGATCACCTCGTGCGCGATACCGGCCGCGTGCTTGTTCGCGAGCGCGTTCTTAATCGGCTTCTTGGCCGCTTCCTTTTTCTTGCTCTCTTTTTTGGTTGAGAAAATAGCCATACTTATTTCTTAAGGCGAGCGGAGAGTGTCGCGAACGAGACTTCCGGGTTCTCGATGATGAGATAGCGGTGCGAAAGAATCTCGACCGGATTCAAGTTGCGTGCCTCCTCGGTCGCGACGCTCCCGATATTCTGGAACGACTTGATGGTGTTCGCCGAGTGCGAGGCGAGGGCGATGAGGGCCGCGTTGACGCGCTTGGTCGCCAAGGAGGGCGAGGTCGCCTTCGCGATGGCACCAAGCGCCTTGATGGCGAGGGCCGTCTTCGGTGCCTCGAAGGAGAAGGAGTCGATAAGAATCAACTCACCATCTTTCGCTTTCTGCGAGAGTACCGAGATGAGCGCCTGGTTGCGCATCTTCTTATTAATCTTCTCGCTGTAGTCACGCTCCGAGCGCGGACCGAAAGTGACACCGCCGTGGCGCCAGATTGGGCTACGCGAGGAACCATGACGTGCCTGGCCGGTACCCTTCTGCTTCCAGGGCTTCTTGCCGCCGCCAGACACCTCGGCGCGATCCTTGGTGTGAGCGCGGTTCTGGCGCAAGTTGGCCTGCATCGCGGTCGTCACTTGGTGCACGAGATCCGGGCGCCACTTGGCACCGAAAAGGTTCTCGGGAAGAGTCATGGTCGAAATCTTCTTCCCTGCCATCGAGTAGACGGCGAGTTCAATCGGGCCCGCAACGGCGGCCTTTTCCTTGCCTGGCGTCACGACGGACTTCGGCTTCCCGTGACTGCGGAGCTTCTTATTCAATTTTTTCTTTGCATTGGCCATAGTATGAAAATTATTTTGAGACAATCTCGAGGAGCGTGCCGCGCTTGCCCGGCACCGCGCCGGAGATGACGATCTCGTTCGTGCTTGCATCGACCGCAAGCACTTTCAGATTTTTGACGGTGACGCGATCAGAACCAAGGCGGCCGGCCATGCGCATACCCTTCGCGACGCGACCACCGGCGCGACCGCTCGAGCCACCAATCGAACCTGGCTCGCGCTCGGAGTGCTTCTGGCCGTGGCTACGCGGACCGCCGTGGAAGCCGTGGCGCTTGACCACGCCCGCGAAGCCCTTGCCCTTGGACAAGCCGGAAATCTCGACCACATCGCCGACCGCAAAGGCGTCGACCCTGATCTCGCTCCCAACCTCTGCGGAGGCATCAGAGCGGAACTCGCGAATCGCCGCATAGCCTCTGCCCTTGGTGTGGCCCAAGACCGCCTTGCCGATGTTCTTGGTCTTACGAGTCCCCTCGCCAACCTGGAGCGCGGCATAGCCGTCCTTGCCCTCGACCGACTTGACCTGCGTCACGGTCAGCGGCGCGGCGACGAGGATGGTGCCTGCGAGCGCACGACCATCCTCCCCGTAGATACGGGTCATGTTCGCCTTCCGAGCCAAGATGAATTTCATTTTTTAAGCAAATCGCGCCAAATGGCGCGGGGTTAGAAAAACCCTCTGCCATAGGACCCCCGTAAAAGCCAGCTTCGCTGTCTCATGGGGTTCGTAGCGATGAGGGCACTCTACACGATGGCCTTAAAAGATGCAAACGGAGCAGAAATCAAGCGCGGGCCTTCTCGAGCCGCGTGATGCGGCGCTCGTGGTCAACCTCGAGAATGTCGGCAATATCTTCGACGCGGTTTTGGGTCTTGATTAGGCGATGGTTGATATCCTGCACCTGCTCTTTCAGATTTTCCTGGCCCCCGTGGAGAGACTTGAGCAATCTGTCGTGATTATCGAGCCGTTGTTCTATAGTATCGAATCGTCTATCCATCGAATCAAATCGTTCATCATGTTTCCCAAAGCCAACCTGCACCGCCTCGAGCACGTCGGTGAGTGTTGGCTCGTATTTTTTCGCGTGTTTCACCTTCTTCATTGCGGGTGATTATATCATGGGAGCATGGAAAACCGGGCCACGAGGGCCCGGTTGTTTAAAATGCCCATGGATTATCGATCGGCTGGGGTGCCGGCAGACCGAGAAGGTCGCTGAGTCGAACACGCCTTCTGTAAACCTCTCGACGCTCGTCGCAACAATCAATGAGTGCGCCGGATCCGTCTCGCATCCAGCTCCAGTGGTTATAATCCCACTCCAGCTGTTGGAAGCGTTTCTCGAGCTGTCTGAGACGCATTTCGCGCCACCGACGTACCATGTACTGGCATAGTGCCTGTAGCTGTTTGAACATATGTGCCTCTCTTCCCTGCCGAGACAGTACGCTCTATTTCGGAAATAGCAAAGCCGCCCTTGCGGGCGGTTTGTCGAACCTTCGACTGCGCTCAGGTTAAACCATCTTCACATCAATCGTGACGCCGGAAGGAAGATTCAAATTAGTGAGTGCCTCGATAACTTTCGGCGAGGGATTCAAAATATCGATAAGGCGCTTGTGGATGCGCATCTCGAACTGCTCGCGCGCGTCCTTGTGGACGAAAGTGGAGCGATTGACGGTCCAGCGCTTGATCTCGGTCGGGAGTGGCACCGGGCCAACGACTTTCGCGTCGAAGCGAGCGGCGGTATCCATAATCTGCTTGACCGAGACGTCGAGAATCTTGTGTTCGTAGGCGCGAACGCGGATGCGGAGCTTGTGCTCCTCGGGGAGAGCGGCGGCAGTAGCAACCTTAGCCACGCGTGGTTTCGCCACGCGCTTCGCCTTCGGTTTTTCTGTAAGTGCCGCTGTCATAGAACGTATCCACGAGTATGCACTAGGGGGCTAAAAAATGCAAGACGCGCGCCCCGCAACGGGGCGCGCGTCTTGCATTTTGTGTGTTGAGACTTAGGCAGTGATCTTGGTCACGACGCCCGCACCCACGGTCTTGCCTCCCTCGCGGATGGCGAAGCGGCGGTTCTGCTCGAGCGCAATCGGCGCAACGAGCTTGACCTTGAAGGTGACGGTGTCGCCCGGCATCACCATTTCCTTGCCCTCGGGGAGCGTGACGTCACCCGTGACATCGGTGGTGCCAATGTAGAACTGCGGCTTGTAGCCAGAGAAGAACGGCGTGTGGCGCCCGCCCTCATCCTTGCCGAGCACGTAGACTTCGCACTCGAAGTCGGTGTGCGGCGTGATCGAGCCCGTCTTCGCGAGCACTTGGCCGCGATGGACGTCCTCTTTCTTGGTACCACGGAGCAGGATACCGGCGTTGTCGCCCGCCTGGCCCTCGGAGAGCTGCTTGTTGAACATTTCGATGCCGGTGACGACGGTCTTGGCGGTCGGGTGGAGACCGACAATCTCGACTTCCTCGCCCACCTTGACGACGCCGCGCTCGATGCGGCCCGTAACGACGGTGCCACGACCTTCGATCGAGAAGATGTCTTCGATCGGCATGAGGAACGGCTTGTCAATCTCGCGTGCCGGGACCTCGAAGTACGAATCCATCGTGTCGACGAGCTTCTTGACGCCCTGTGCGTACTCATCAGAGACATCCTTCGCCTCGAGCGCCTTGAGGCCCGAGCCGCGGATGATTGGCGTGTTCGCGCCGTCGTAGTTCTGCTTGGTGAGGAGCTCGCGGATTTCCTCTTCGACGAGGTCGATGAGGTCAGCCTCGGCAACCATGTCTACCTTGTTGAGGAAGACGATGAGCTTCTTGAGGCCCACCTGCTTGGCGAGGAGGATGTGCTCGCGCGTCTGCGGCATAACGCCGTCGGTCGCGGCGACCACGAGGACTGCACCGTCCATTTGGGCGGCACCCGTGATCATGTTCTTGATGTAGTCGGCGTGGCCCGGCGCGTCGATGTGCGCGTAGTGACGATTCGGGGTCTCGTACTCCGAGTGGTGGAGCGCGATGGTGATGCCGCGCGCCTTTTCCTCAGGAGCGGAGTCGATCTTGTCGACGCCTTCGACGCGTGCCGAATAGCCCTCGGCGGTAAGCATCGAGAGGACGTGGAGAATCGACGCAGTGAGCGTCGTCTTGCCGTGGTCGACGTGCCCGATGGTGCCGACGTTCATGTGCGGCTTCGCACGATTGAAATCTGCCATGGTGAATAATTTAGGATAAAGACACGAATAAATCCCGACGCGAGTCGAGCCACGCGATAATGCGTTAGGGGCACTATAGCGAATAAGTTGTGCGCATGCAATACCCCGCGGGGACAACTGCAATAAAAAAACCGCCGGCATTGCGCCGGCGGCAGAGTAAAGGGTCATGCATGCCCTTGAGGATATCCAAAACGGAAATCCATCTGGACAATGTACGATGGTTCATCGCCCCTGAACGATAGTTGATGAATGAGGTCGAGGCGATAGAGATCTTCGAACGCTCCTTGATCGAGGAGTGCTTTGAGCACTTCGTCGATATGTTCATGGCGATGCGAAAACTTGTAGCTCAAGACGTGGGTTAAATTGCCATTGATGAGCACCAATGTTCCGAAGAAAGGATCTCGTTCGCCCGCAGTGGCGAGAGCTTCTCTAAAGTTGAAGTCGGCTTGATTCACCAGTGCCGATCCGATAACGGCGCTGAACTGGACAAGCTGGAAGCCATCGTAGTTGAACCAACAATCGCGACGCTTTCCTGCAAGGGGCATTTCGAATCTGAATCCCCGACTACCTTCATCGGCAAACAGGGTTCTCCTCTTTTGTCTTGTAAGAACTTTTTCGCAAGAGCGGCAATCGGCTCGGCTTTATTCATTGACCTTCTCCACTGATGTTCCGCTCTGGAAACTAGCACGCGCGCTTGCCCCCGGCAAGCGCGCGTGCGTTCGATTTTTTATGAGTTATTTGCGCGAAGCAATGATGTCCGCCGCCACATTGTTTGGCACAGTCTCGTAGTGGTCGAATTCCATCGTCATCGAGCCGCGGCCCTCGGTCATCGAACGGAGCGTGGTGGTGTAGCCGAACATTTCAGAGAGTGGCACCTTGGCGTGAATCGCCTTGTTCATGCCCCGCTCTTCGATGCTCTCGATGGCGCCGCGCTTGCCCGAGATGTTGCCGGTGATGTCGCCCATGAACTGGTCCGGCGCGACGACCTCGACCTTCATAATCGGCTCGAGGATAACGGGCTTCGCGCGCTCGGCCGCCGCCTGGAAAGCCATTGATGCCGCGATCTTGAAGGCGATTTCTGAGCTGCCGGTGCAATCGGGTTCGAACGCCATTTTACGTCGCATGATCCGTCGCTACACGCGCGAACAATTTTAAACGGAGTGCGCGCGCTCAAGACGGCGTGCCCTGACATCACGATTTCGACCGACGTGATCGTCGGCTTTTCGGGAGAGACCGACGACGACTTCGCGCAGACACTCTCGTTGGTCGCCGAAGCGGGATTCAGCGCGCTCTTTGGGTTCAAGTACTCGGTTCGCCCGCAAACCCCCGCCCAGAACCTGCCCGATAACGTGCCCGAACAAATCAAAGAATCGCGGCTCGCACAGCCTTTTGAAGCATTCCGACAAACAACAGAGGGCGCATCTGCAGTCGCTCGTTGACAGTAGCGCGCATGTGTTGATCGAAGGCGAATCACGCCCAGGCGGCGTGCGTCTATCGCGAACCCCAAGCCGCGTGATGGGCCGCAGCGAGCGAAACGAGATCGTGCATATTGATGTCCCCTTTGGAGCGCGATTATCGCGCGTTGATCTCGGCCAAATTGTACCTGTTCGCGTGACATCGGCTCTCGCGCACTCGCTGCTTGGAGCGCTCGATCCCCAAACGGTTTCAACATTGCCCCCACGTTCGAATCCCCCGCCGATACGCCTGCCCGTAACGAATAACCTGTGAGCCAAAAAAAGAAGCCGCCCATTCGTCGACTCCCGGTCTTGCAAACAAAGCGCCACCGGCTTCATCGGGTTGGAGCGCTTGGTGCTCGGAGTGATTGGCTTCTTGTTGGTGCTCTTGCCGACGGCGATGCTCTCTCTGTATCTCGCGCGCCCGTGGCGAATCTTGCAATTGTCTCTCGGACTCGCCTCGGTCGGCTTCGCGGTCTGGGGCGGCGCGAAGATCATGGTCGACAAGAGCGCGCATCTTGTTCTTCTAAGCTATGTGTTTCTGATTTCCGTGCGATGTACGCGATCACGCGCGAGTGGCGCGTCGTCGTGCTGTTGCCGTGGATTTGGCTGTGGGCGGTGATTGGCAATCGCGGGTAGGAGTGGGTTAGGTTTGGGTTTGGGATCGGGGTTAGGTTTGGGATCGGGCCTGCCCGCCGCATGACGTGGCTGGCAAGACAGCGTCGCATTCGTGCGATGGAGAGACGGCGTGATCGTGAATCTGAAGTGCGACTGGGATATGCTTTGACCTGCCGTTGGAGCGCGCGATGACAGACTTCGCAGCAAAAGATCCGAGTGGTGTACGTGCAGCTTGTCGGCGAAGGCACCGAGGTGTATCGGCCCGCCAAGGGCATCGCTGTCGGTGAAGGTGTCGTAAAACTCCTTCGACCAGACGACTACAATCCCGTTGACGAAGACTTAGAACAGCCATGATTTTCTTCCCAAGTGCGATGCCGCGCAGACCTCGCTCGGCGGCGTTGTTTGAGAGACAAACGCGGCCATCTTCAAGGAACAAGGTGAAGGCCGGCCAACGCTTGAGCATGTAATTGATGGCCTTGACCAGGTCATGCCCGCGCGAGAGCCCGGCGGCCTGCTCACGCATATAGACCCGAAGATCATCAACCAGCGGCCGGCTCAAGTTTTGTCGGACCGCTATACGCTCCTCGGCGCTCTTGCCGTTGATGGACCGCTCGATCTCGAACAGCGCGTCGATGCGGCGCACGACCTCGATCGCGATCGGCGATAGAGGGATTTCCTTCTTGCCTGCGGCTTTGCGGCGAGCGTTCTCCTCAAGATCCGCCATGGCGAAGAATGGTCGCCGCGCATGCACCCAACACGCCGCCTCCCGGATCGGGCCGGGCCGGCGGTCCGCCAGATAGAGCTTGTTGTAGCCGTCATAGGCGTCCGCCTGCAGGATGCCGGCATATCCGGCCAGATGCGCCTGCGGATGCTCGCCCCGGCGATCGCGTGAGTAGTAGAACATCGCCGCAGGCGGCCCGACGCCGCCAAAGGGCTGGTCGTCTCGAACATAGATCCAGCATCGCCCAGTATCGGTCTTGCCCTCAGCCAAAACCGGCACGGTCGTATCGTCACCATGTAGGCGCTCGGCCGCCATCACATGAGTTTCCACAAGGCGAAGGAGCGGATCGAGCGCCGTACAGACCGAGCCCACCGCGTCGGCCATGGTCGACAGCGCGATTGGCACGCCTTCCAGCGCATAACGCTCGGCCTGACGGTTCAAAGGCTGGTGCTGACCAAATTTCTCGAACACAATCATCGCCAGCAGGCTTGCCCCCGCCCAGCCCCGCGCGATGACATGGAACGGTGCCGGTGCTTGCGAGATCTTCTCGCAATCCCGACAGGTGAACTTCTCCCGAACCGTCTCGACCACCTTCCACTGACGGGGGATGGATTCCAGCGTGCACGTCACGTCCTCGCCAAGTTTGCGCAGACGATTGCCGCCACAGCACGCACACGCCGTCGGCGGATCGATCACCACGCGCTCGCGGGGAAGATGGTCGGGGAATGTATTGCGCTCGGGACGCTTGCGCGTAAATCCGGCCACCGTGGTCGTGCTGGCGACGGCCTTTTCTGCCGCCAGCTCGTCTTCCGTGGCGCTGGCTTCCAGATCTTCGAAGCTGAGCGCCAGTTGATCGATCAGGCGCGCCGAGCGTTCCGAGCGCTGCCCATAGACCTGGCGCTCCAGTTTCGCAATCCGAAGCTCCTGCTGCGCGATCAGCGCCATGTCTTCTGACGCCTTCGCGCGCGCGACCGCCAGCTCCGCCGACTTTAGGCCCTTGTTCTGCGCAACGGTCAACGCCGCTTTCAGGGCGGCGTTTTCTTGCGGCAAGAACGGCGCGAGCGGCATCCATGCGTCGAAGTGAATCACAAATCGCGCGATTTGGCGCGTCCTAAAATGCGCACTGTCTCCAATATTTTTGCGGTTCGGCCCGCGCTCATCAACCCGCGCTCTTGGGCCGCCACGTCAGTTGCGGATTTCGCCAATCGATCCCTTCGAGCATGTACGCCATCTGCGCCGCCGAGATCGACACCGCGGCGCCTGATGCCGACGGCCAGATGAACTTTCCGCGGTCCAGTCGTTTGGCGTATAGCGACAGCCCGATCCCGTCGTGCCAGAGGATCTTGGCGAGATCGCCGCGACGACCTCGGAAGATATAAAGATCGCCGGCATGGGGATCGCGGTTTAGAACTCTCCTGAACCTGAAGCGCCAGACCCTGCATGCCGCGCCGCATGTCGGTATGACCAGTCGCAATCCATACCCTAACGCCGCTCGGAATTGGGATCATCGCCGTGACAGCGCCTTCAAAACTCGCGACAACGCCGCTGTCTCAACGTCCGACCACACCATGATCCGATCACCCTCGCGAGCACGATCTCAATCTGGCCGCCCGACCTGGATCCGGATTCTTCTGACGCCTCCATAGGCGATGAGGGTCACTGGCAAGATCGGCGCCGGCTATTCCGGATCGGCTCCACAAAGCCCATTTTCCGCCGCCATGCGAACAGCAGGTTGGCGTTGAGCTCGTGCCGACGAGCCACCTCAGCGATCGATGCGCCTTCCACCAAACTCTCGTCAACGATCCGACGCTTCGCGTCCAGGGTCCAGGATCGACGCCTGCGCCCGGGCGCCGCTCCATCATCCTCCTTGCCGCCCGACATCCAGATAGTGTCCGCTTGTATTTGACATGGACACGATCATTGCGCCATTCATGCCCGATCTATCCGAGCATCAGGTCCTCAAAACCAGACGGTCCACGCCGGGAGGAAACCCAACGCCTGCTCGACAAGCTCAAGGAGCGGCCAAAACTGTTCGCCGACGAGACCACGTTACCCGTGCTCGATCCCGGCCGCGGCCGCACCAAGACCGGCCAGTTTTGGGCGTATGCCGCCGATGACCACCCGTGGGACGGATCCGATCCGCCGGGTGTTGTCTACGTCTACGCCCCAGATCGCAAAGCCGAACGGCCAATCATCCATCTCGACGGCTTCAAGGGCATTTTGCAGGTCGACGGCTATGCCGGTTACCGCAGGCTCGCAGACCGGGGCGACGTCCGCCTGGCATTCTGCTGGTCCACGTCCGGCGTAACTTCTACGAGCTCGCAACCCCCGGACCCGCGCCGATTGCCAGCCAAGCGCTCGAACATATTGCCGCGCTCTACGCCGTCGAGAAGGACTCCGTGGCCGCAGTGCCGACGAACGTCGCGCCGTCCGGCAGCAAAAAAGCCGGTCTCTCGTCGATGCCCTTGAACCGTGGTTGCGGGAAAAACTCGCTCTGATCAGTCAAAAGAGCAAACTCGCCGAAGCTATCCGCTACGCCCTGTCGCGCTGGGAAGGTCTGACGCGCTTTCTCGAAGATGGTCGCATCGAGCTCGACAACAATACCGTCGAACGCTCCATCCGCCCGATCGCGCTCAATCGAAAAATGCTTTGTTCGCCGGCTCTGATGGCGGCGCCGAACACTGGGCCACCATCGCTTCGCTGATCGAGACCTGTAAGCTCAACGACGTCGATCCCCTCGCGTATCTGGCAGACGTCCTCACCAGGATCGTCAACGGTCATCCCAATCGCGATATCGACGCGTTATTGCCGTGGGCCTATCGAAAGAAAGACCTCAGAGCCGTGGCCTGAGAACGACGCTTACGATTGCGCCGCCAAGCCCAGTCGTCGATTCCGATAACGCTCGGCGCACCAAAGGGTGGACACCCGCGCCTTCGAACCACCCGAAGTAACGTATCATTGCTCACGGGCAGCATAGTCGACGGGAAAACTCGCCGCTGGGCGGCCACCCAGAGCAAGGCCAAGGTGATGGACGACCAAATCGAGACGCGCCGTTCGCCGCGCCCACGGCGCCAGAGCGCCGTCGAAGCGTTCGGTGAAAATACGTCGACCACACATAACAGTAACGCAGCGGAAGCGGCGTGCCACGACCACCAGGCGAACCGTCCGCCCCGCCAGCGGTAGATCGGTGAGGCGTCGTTGATATCGGCTATGGATCCGCCCGGAACTGGCTCCGCATCCCGGACAGAAACTTCGTGTCGCTCGTAGGACGGACGGTAATCACGGTCGCGGCGCCGTCACAGACGGCGCTCTCCACGTCAAACCCGCGAGGGACCAGGGCCGACGGACGCAGGGCTCGCTGCATCATGTTGATTCCTTTGTGAAATCAACGCGAGCCGGCGCCTGAACTTCATCAAAAGTACGGAGTTAGAGCCCAATTTTTGACCCTCTTGGGCGACGTGTTCGGGCGGTAGCGCTCGCGCCGTCGGAGCTGGTCGGGGTTGCGGAGACGGCGCGAGCGCGGGTTGTCGGGTGATCGTCAGCTCGGCTCTTGAAGCGCCAACTGTCGTTGCCGGTCTCGATGATATCGCAGTGATGGGTCAGGCGATCGAGCAGCGCGGTCGTCATCTTGGGATCGCTGAAGACGCTCGGCCATTCGCCGAAGGCGAGATTGGTGGTGACGATGATTGAGGTGCGCTCGTAGAGACGGCTGACGAGGTGGAACAGGAGTTGGCCGCCGGATTGAGCGAACGGCAGATAGCCGAGTTCGTCGAGAATGATGAAGTCCATTCGAGTGAGTTGATCGGCGATGCGACCTTGCCTTCCGTTACGGGTCTCGGTCTCGAGCCGGTTGACGAGATCGACCACGTTGTAGAACCGGCCCCGGGAGCCGGAGCGGATGCAGCTTCTGGCGATGGCGATGGCCAAATGGGTCTTGCCGGTGCCTGTCCCGCCGACCAGCACGGCGTTGCGCTGCTGGGCGATGAAGCCACCGCTGGCGAGGTCACGCACGAGTGTCTCG
>CAWEXP010000008.1:0-137901 GCA_963813065.1 Candidatus Kaiserbacteria bacterium | reverse complement strand
CCAAAAATTGACGGCGTTGTCGCTCCGACAACCGCTCCCGAGACTTGTGCGAATGCCGCCGAGGTCAGTTGTTGCCGCGGCAGAAGCGGTTCATAAGAACTGCTGAGACTTGAATACACTGCGACCTGCAGATATAGATTCGGATAGTTTGAAAAATCTACATTGAGCGCATCCGATCCGTTTGATGTGTCGCCGATGTTGACGGTAAAGACGCCCTGCTTCACGGTCGCAGTAACCGTAGAAGGCGTCCCCGTCGGCCATACTTGACTTCCACCGGTAGAAGCGGTCCAGAGAGAAAACTTAAAATAATATGCGGTACCGCTGCCGCCGAGAAGAGTTCCACTGCTGTCTGTCAGTCGGCCCTGATAAGTGAAAATCTGTGGCGGAGTTTGCGCCGCATGCACCATTTCAAACGGAAAAAAGAAAAGGAAAATTACTATGAAAAGACCCCCCCCTGCGAACTTCAAGAACGAAATGTACTGGTTCATCTTTTGACCCTAATGATACCGTGAGCAACCGAAAATAACCTGCAAATAAAAGGGTTTTATGTGGACAAGTATGCGAAATCCGTTGAGTGAATTTTCAAAAAATGCGCTGTCGAATGTGCCCCTTCAGAGGTTCAGGAAAATAGTTCAAAACAAACTGACCACGACCTACGCCTGCTCCAGACAATAATCTCGCCAAACGGGCTTGTATATAAAGGAAATCTCGTCTCGCCGAGATTTATCTCGGAATGTCTTCTATTTCCTTTTCTATCTCTTTTTCGGCTTGGTCCAATAGCTTTTTGAAGCGGGCGACAAGATGTTCTTCCTCGCGGGTTAGAGCGCGTGCCGACTTTACCTGTTCGAGTCTGAGCACTTCTTCAGTGATAGCATCTTTAAGATTATCGAATTCTTTATGAATATGCGCGTGGGTCAGGCCGAGTCGGCGATTGAGATTACTGCGGTACGCCGAGAAATGTACGCGGATGTACCATGCTCCGAAAAGCAGCGTGCCGAGTATCGCAAAAGCTATAAGAGCTAGAGAGAGATAATTGATCGCCAACCATCCGACAGTAAAGAGCGGCGATGGTGCGGGCGGCGGTGTTCCGCCTACCACCGAAAACTTTCCTTGCGCACTCGTCACATTTCCTGCTTTATCAAATACCTGCACGACAAGCACATGTGTGCCAGAATCAGCAGTGATGGCATATGGTTTACTCCCTTCATCAGCACTCGCCGTTGACTCTTTTCCGTCAATCGCAAGTTGGTAGTGATCTATGCCGGAGAGTTCATCTGTTGCGGTAAATTGCACAGCGATCGGGCTACCGGATTGTGTGCTCGTGCCGTTCAAGAATGTCAGAGTAAATGGCAAAGGCGGCACAGTATCAATTTGTATTTTATACGTGCTCACAGGACCCCATCCGCTTGAACCTTTTTCTTGCACATGGAAATACCAGATGCCGTCGTTCAGATCTAATTCTTTATGTGATATTGGTTCCGTATACAGAACGATCGGATTGCCGTTTGCGTTTTGGTCATATCCGAGTCGAACGGCGGAAACACCTTGAGCGTTCGTCCAGTCAAAGATCGCGTGTGAAAGCTTGTACCATTGTGTTTGATCCGGGTGTGTCGACGAAGTGATCTGTGCAAGAAGATCGGTGCCTACTGTTGACGAAGAGGATGTTGGCGTCGGTGTTGGTGTAGGAGTTGGGGTAGGAGTTGCAGCAGGTGTAGAAGCGGCAACGGTTATAGTTGCAGGTTGAGTATTAAGCAATATATCCGTACCATTGCCATCATTCGCAAGCACTTGCGACGAGGAAGAAAAAACTATTGTCGCCGTACCCGTTCCCTTCGCGCGGAATTGGATTGAAAAAATTCTGCCGCTACTGCCTATGTAGCCTGGATTTGGATCAATGCCGCTAAAAGAAATTGTGCCATCGGTGTTTGAAAACGAGGGGTCCGCGACCCACAATGACAATATTGAACTCGCTTTCGAAACCGAGACTACTTGGAGAAGATTTGTTGGAAATGACAGCGTCCCGGAAACGGCATTCAGTGCCTGATCTGCGCTCGATACCATCACTGTTTCAGTAAAGCTCGAGCCCGCAGTAACAGAAACATTGGCTGGTGAGAGGCCGAGTGTCGCCGCATGTGTCGCCGACGGCAGCACGAAAACAAGGGCGGTAAGCGCCACCACACATGCTCGAGAATGCGATGTCATAAGTTCTTATTAAATCGCCTTCCTACCCATCTCCGCCAGAAAAGAAAGACGACTCCCACAAGTATAACTATAAGCACAACCTTTTCATACACTGTAAAGAGATGTGAGGGTGGATAAATGCTTAATCGCCCGTTACCGGCACGGTCTACTGCTTTGATATACACCGTGCTGGTTAGATTTTGATCGGCAAGCACATACGGACTTGCTGCTGTATGCCACGCAAGTGGGAAAAGTGGGAACAAGAACGACGGTAGGCGACTTTCGGCGACCGCATAATGGTCTATTCCAGAACCCTTATCAACCGCCATGAAGACAAGATATGATTCGCCACTGAATTGCGAATCGGAACCCAGATATGCGGTAAATGGTTCTGGCGGTGTGGTGTCAGCGGGCTCTACATATCCTCCAGAAGGTTTCGACCCTATAGAAAGAGCGAATTGCTTTATCGTCACTGGCTCCTTACTTCCCGCACCGTCGTTACGCAACACTTCAACATTTCCGATAGAAATATCGGCGAGTCCTAATGCTTTTGCTCGAAACAAAATTGAAAAGAGCGTTCCGGCGTTACCGGAAAATCCTCCCGGGGTAATTCCTGCAAATGGGATTACAACGCCGGTAGCCGGTACTGTAGGATGTGTGACCCATAGGTTTACGATTGAATTCCCGTCACTTATGGCAATTGGTTCGACTGTCGCTGCGGAATAAGACACGGTGCCGGAAAAAGCATTAGTCGGAATTGCGCTGTCAAGGAGAATGTTTACGCGCACGACATCGCCTACACCGACATGCACTGGTACTGCCTGAAACGAAATTGTCGCCGCAGAAGCCGTTGCTGGCAGTAAGAAAAGAAGCGCCGCAAGAAATAATGAGAATCTGTTTTTTATGGTCATGGTAATTATCCGGTCCAGTGGGACGCCAGTATGGAGAGATCGACGAGATCGACTTTACCATCGTGGTTGAGATCTGCTTTCAGACCGTTGCCTGAAAGCGGACGATGGAACCAGTACACCATGATAGAAAAATCAACGAGATTGACACGCCCGTGACCAGCAAGATCACCGACAATAGTTTTTTGTGTAGCTTTCTTCAGAACATTTTGGGTCCCTACATCAAAAGCGACTGTTTGACCGAAATCACTTATCCCGCCTGATAACGCCGCTTTTGATTTTGTCGAGTGCGAACCCATTTCGAGAGGACTCGTATCGAGATTGTAGAGATATGCGCCGATAGAATCGGACTTGGCCTGCAAGAAAAGCTCGTTGGTAGAATTGACGGTGATGGTAATGGAACTTTGTGGGGAACTCTGTCCGAAGATGGTTAAATTGTCGCCTTGTTTTACCTGGCTTTTATCAACATCAATCGTCGGGCTGATAAAGATGCCGCCGATATTGGTAGTCGCCCCTGCTGTAACGCTGACGGGGAACGAAAGGAGGCTAGAGCGGTTTCCTGCGGAATCTTCGCTATAAACCGAGAAAATATAATTGCCTCCGGACATGTTGGACAAAGAGATCTGGAAAGCTGCGTTAGCATCCGCAACAGTCGATGTCACTACTTGAGCATCTTTCAGCAGAGTGATTGTACTGCGAGGATACGCTCGCCCGCTAAAATTCACGGTCGCGTTGCCGGAAGAAGTAACGGTCGGCGGTGCAATTGACCCTCCACCACCTCCTCCGCCACCGCCGCCGCCGCCATTATTATTATTGTTGTTGACACACGCGGAATTGCCACATACACCGCAGGTAGTAACTCCAGTGCAGGCGTTAGCTGGCGTTGCAGAAACTTCTGAAGATGTGGCGATAACGATGCTGTAGGGATCATGCACGCGAATAACGAAGTAATAGGTCGAGCCGTTTGTCAGACTCGAAACGGAACTGGAGAGAACATTCCCAATCGAAGTAAATGAATACGGACCTCCGGAAGTGCTCGATTTCCCAATAGAATATCCGGAGACGGAATAGCCGAGGACGCCTGTTGCGGCGGTCCACGACAGGCTTGCCGAGCCATCTCCAGCAGTAACACTTACGACCGGCGTTGAAACGAACGGGTAAGCCGCAAACCCGGGAACGAGATTAAAAGATGTTGAATTTGAAAGGTCGTGAGAAAATTCGGAAATAACGCCAAGGACGGAATAATTGTTTGAACTCGCGTATCCTCCACCAGTTGTGATAACCGGTGCGAGTACTTGATAATTCTGCGATGCAGTATCCGCCGCGAATGTAACGCGCGAAGTATCAAATACGACACCCGCGAGCAATACGAGTAATATTCCCCGTCCAAAAATAATCCTGCGCATAGAGCAATTACTAGTATCGTATCACGGCGGCTACGCCTATTTTTATTAACCGTACCCCGCCCCTTGAAGGGAAAGCACGGGCCGAGATGGGCCTCTGGCCAGGACTCGCGCCCTGCGGATACCTCAATGACAAACGGAGTGACCACAAATGCGAAATGCTCGTCGACCCTCTGCGCTCGGGAGTGATGAAACAGATGTTCGAGAAGGTGGGCAATGAACGGTGGAGCGGCAGAAAGATATACCACTGGCTCAAGAGCGACCTGCACTTCTTATCGCGCACGAATAAGACCATGAGCTTGAGCAATATTTATAATCTGCTCAGGAACTCCCTATACTGTGGCGTCTTCGAGTATCCCAAGGGCTCGGGCAACTGGTATACCGGCAAGCATACCCCACTCATCACGCGCGACCTCTTCCAAGCGGTACAGGAGAAGCTTGCGGAGGAGAGCCGTCCAAAGCTCAAGACGCACGACGTGACCTTCACTAAGATCATGATCTGCGGAGTATGTGGGAGTGGCATTACGTCTCAAGAGAAACACAAAAATGCCGCTGATGGTGGCTTCCACTTCTACGTGTACTACTCCTGCTCCAAGTCCAAGAATCGTGCGTGCAAGAATCCCTATATCCGAGAGGATCGATTGATCGAGCAACTGCTGGCTCTCTTGGACAACATCAATCTCGACGAGATAGGGGCGCGGCATCTTATCGAGAAAGAAGTATCCCGATACAACAAACTGCGAGCGGCGATGCAGGATAAAAGCGAGAAGGTGAAAGCGGATGAGATGGACGTGCGGAAATATGCGAAGTACCTGCTTGAGAACGGATCGCCAGCCGAGCAACGAGAACTGCTCGGACATCTGAAAGGAAAGATTATTATGAAGGACCGAAAGATCGCACTCGAGAATTAGAGCGACCATAGCAAAACCGCGCGATGAATATCGCGCGGTTTTGTCGTCAAACACCCCTAAAGGTACCGCACCAAAACTACGGCCTACTTAGGGCCAAACGGTCTAAAGACCGCGTGCTGACTGTTGTGCCCGGGAGAGGACTCGAACCTCCATGCCCTTAACGGGCGCCACCACCTCAAGGTGGTACGTCTGCCAGTTTCGCCACCCGGGCGCTATCTTGTCAATCTCTTGCTGACTGTGCAAGCAAAGACTTTCCCACTATACGCAATGTACGCTTGATTTTCAACTTCTTACGCGAGAGGTGTGGCGCATCTGGCATCGCATACATCGCGCGCACAACAACCAAGGCCTCCTTTTTTGCATAGCGTAAACTTGCTATGGGATTCTTTTTTTGTGTGTCCGGCTTCGTTCTTGAAACATGCCCTCGAACTCCGATGAGGCGCTTGAGCACTGTACGTATCCAGAGCGTATGGGCGAGACTCGCTGAATTGAAAGACAGGTAATACATGAAGCTCGACTTCCAGCGCGGGTCGTAATAACTATAAAAAGAACCATCGCCATCGAAGCTTCCGCGCAAGAAATCAAAGAAATATGCATCGGGTATGTTGAGTGGCCCGAGAGTGCGTGATTTGTGTGGAGTAAGTCCAACATCTGACAAAAAACTATACAAAATGACATCGCTCCACTGGATGCGGTAACAAATGCCGACTCCTCGTTTCCGCCCCGGTCGATGATTTTCACCTTTCGCTTTTAATCCGAGACACTTCTTAAGATTCCGGATTTGCTCAATATCTTTTGAAACGAAGAGGAGATGCCTTCCGTCACTTGATAAGCATCCATCCGAGGCCATCAACCCAACTGCATATGCCAATTCTGATGACCACCTCACTTCCCTCCCCTTCGGCTTTGCCCCGCGTTTCGCCATACCTCAAGTATAAGCGTATACCAGTTTATTTTAACAAAAATCCGGTGGATAACCGGATGTTTCTCTTATGCCGCGACCTCTGCGGCGACTGGTGCCTCTGCCTCGGCAACCTCAGCAACGGGCATCTCCTCGTCGCTCTTCACGTGCATCATGCGCGCGTTCCTAAGCTGGCGGCGGACCACCTTGGCCGCCTTCTCGCGGATGAAGTAGAGCTTGGCGCGGCGGACCTTGGAACGCTTCACAATCTCGATAGAATCGATGGCGGGCGAATAGAGCGGGAAAATTTTCTCGACGCCGACGCCCGAGAGGGTCGCGCGGACGGTGAACATCGCGCCCGCTTCCCGCCCGTGCTTGACCGCCAGCACGAGGCCCTCGAAGACCTGGGTGCGCGCGGTCTTGGTCGAGACCTCCTTCTTGTTGGCGGCCTTGCCCTTCTTGAGCTCGACAATCTTCTGGGTGACGCGCACAGTGTCACCCGGGCGGATCCCGAGCTTGGCGCGCCCCTCGACATTGACTGGCGTCATCACCTTCATAGTCCGCGCACTGTAGCACTGGCCTCATAAAAAAGCAAAACGGCGGGCACTTGGCCCGCCGTGATTGGTTTATCGACACTTCTGCCGAGGAAATACTGCGCGGAATTGACTAATGAGCTCTGCTTCGCTCGGTTCGTCCAGTTCCTTCCGTTTCTTCTCGGCCAAGTCGATGAGTGCTTGTGCTTCTTCCGTAGTCAGACACTTCACAATGATCGTACCGTCGGCGGCAGTTACTTCTTGCGTCCAATCCGACTCGATACGCCAGGGCAACGGGTGCGTGATAACGAGATGCGTGACAAGTCGCTCCAGCAGAACTTTTTGACCGTGTTCCAAATCAATTCACTCCGTTCAGTGCCTGTCCTGAAAGATACCTTTGCTGAGGAAACTGCGCAAACGCGATCTTCAAATCGTTGGGAATGGGCGCGGTGATTATTTTTTGAGTACCGGATGGGAGCGGGAGCTCAATCTGATACGCGTGTAGGCCGAGACGATTCAAGCCGAGGTCGTGCGGCTGATTCGGCGCATAGAGTGGATCAGAAACGATTGGATGATGAATCGCCTTCAGGTGCACGCGGATCTGGTGCGTGCGACCGGTCTCGGGCTCCACCTTCAAGAGGGCGTGCTGGCCTCCCTCGTCGGTATCGAGCACAGTGTACTTCGTCACCGCAGAGCGGAGCGTGCCGCGCGCCTTTGGCTGGGCACTGCGCAAACGGAAATCTTTTCGCGAGCGGCCAATATCGAAATCAATCGTGCCGTTTTTCTCTTTCGGCACGCCGTATACAAAGGCGAGATATTCTTTCTTCACGTCCCTATCCGTAAATGCTTTGCGGAGAAAATCGTACGCCGCTTCATTTTTTGCGAACACCAACACACCCGAGGTATCGCGGTCGAGCCGATGCACGTACGGCCGCTCCAGCGTCACCTCGGAATACTTCTTTTTGAACCACTCGTCGGCGCTTTCTTCTATCGTTCTTCCGTCGCGGTGCGTGACGAGTCCCGCAGGCTTATTGACCGCGACCACGTCGGCATCCTCATAGAGAATCGGGAGATTCATGGCTCTACCCTATCACTTATTTCCCGTGCCGGCGCTCGCGCGTCCTGAAGTCGGTAAAGATTTTTTCGAGTTCGGCGCGAGAGAAGTCCGGCCAGAGTGTGTCGATGAAAAAGAGTTCGCTGTAGACCGATTCCCAGGTGAGGAAATTGGAGAGCCGGTGTTCGCCGCCGGTGCGGATGATGAGGTCCGGCGCGGGGATGCCGTGAGTCCAGAGCACCGAGGAGAGATCCTCGGCAGACATTTCTTTCTTGCCCTCTTTCAATAGCCGACTGCTCGCTTGCAGAATGTCCGCTTGGCCGCCATACGAGACCGCAATGGCGATGGTGCCCCGCGTGCCCTCTTTTGTTTTTTCTTCCACGCCACGCATCAGTGCCTGCAGTTGTGGGGAGAAGCGGGAGCGGTCGCCAATGAAACGGACGCGCACACCGTCTTCGAGCAGTTTCGGTAGTCGCTCTTCAATACTCTTAAACGCGCGTTCGAAGATGCCGAGCAGATTCGCAACTTCCTCCTGGGTCCGACTCCAATTCTCGGTCGAGAATGCATAAAAAATATAGTGCGCGGTGCCCCACTCGTCGCGGATCGCGCGATACTCGTCGAGGAGTGTAAGCAGGAGTCGTGCGCCCGCCTCGTGCCCATCGAGGGAGCTCTGCCCGCGCTCTTTCGCCCAGCGGCGATTGCCGTCCATGATGATGCCGACTGAAAGTGGTCCTTGAGCCATAGTAATGGGAACGGGCATGAAGAGAATAAGGTAACGTACTGGTTACTTTTCAGCGTAGAGAACACAATAGACCAACGATCGCTTCTCGAAAAGCTCACGTTGGACAATGGCAGTCCGATGATTTTTTCGTAGCAACTCGGGAACGAATCGCAGATACGCCAGCAGAACCGCGAGCGGATATGTCCAGAAGCACAGTCGCCACATCCTGCGGGCCGTTGGGAGAATGTACGCTGTCACGTCGGTCACTTCTATATTTTTAAACCCGGCACGCCCGAGCGCCACCGAGAACGCCTCGGGTGTAGTCATCGGAGGCAGAACGAATCCGTCTTCAAATATCCGCACGAGTCGGCGTTCGTGTTCAGAGAGATTGCCGGATTTACCGAGGAATCCATCTGCAACGACCAACCGCCCGCCTGGCTTGAGCACGCGATAGAGTTCGGTGGCGAGAGCGTCGACTCTATCGTGCGCATAGCACAGGCTCTCGAGTCCCCACACAACCGTGAATGACTCCGAGGGAAACTTGGTGTCGAGGTAGTCGCGGACCAGAAAGTGTGTTTTTGATGCAAGGCCTTCGCGCATCGCGAGCTCCTGTGCCTTCTCGCATTGCCGGGAACTGACCGTGATGCCCGTGACGTGCGCTCCGGTATGCTTGGCAAGCCAGAGGCTACTCCCTCCAACACCACAGCCTGCGTCAAGAACCGTATCTGCGTTCGTTATCCGCGCCCTCTGCGCCAGTGTCCGATTACTGTTGATAAGCGCCTCGGCATGCGTCTTCGTTGTCGTATCCCAGATGCCGTAGTGGAGCGCATGCGTCGCGCCATGCCAAAAGAGTTTGTAAAATGGCAGTGTGTAGTCGTAGTAGCGAGCAACTTCGTTCATCAACCTATACTACTCCATCTTGAGCGCGCGATGCGGAACTTCAGCCCCGAGTTCTGCAAGTCTTTCAATCCATCCTTGGATGGTGAGAAATATGATTGTGTCAGAGACGTAAATATCAAAAGTTCCATTTGGCAAGTTATCTTTCTTTCCCTGACTCGCAATACTTGGTTTCGAATACGTCTTATAAAACTGTGTAGTTGGGATGCCCGACACTTTTGACCAGTATCGTTCTGCTTTTCCAGCATTGAGGTGTGAAAACGTATGCACTTGTCCTCGAAACTTTGTTTCGGGCACCGAGAAAACTTCACGGAAGAAACGCATCATTATGACAATAATGCGAGGATCGCTATTGGCAATGCGCGCACCGCCTCGCAGAGACTTTCCACCCTCTCCCCAGTACAGGGCCGTACCAATTAGTTTTAAATCTGTTTTTGAGATTTCCTTGATGCTGGTTTTCGCTGTATCGATTACTTTTCGGTGCCTCTGTTGAGTATGTGCGATTCTCGCTTCCCTTCTTTTTTCTATCGCACCAATACTAAACCCACGATCATTCAAAGATTCTCGTTGTTTTTTGGAAAGAGGAACGCTCCGTACCCATACACTTACGATGGCTTTTGAGACTTTGAGTCTGCGCGCAATCTCACCGAGAGACATGCCACGTTTTCTAAGTAAAATCGACTTGTCCCGCTCTTGCCGTTTCATAGATGTATACAACACAGTATACTATACCGGGGTTCGAAACATTGGAGGACTGTTGATTACTTGCTAGTGTAGCGGTGCGCGCGGTTAGCTCAGTTGGTTAGAGCGATCGCCTTACACGCGAAAGGTCGGGGGTTCGAATCCCTCACCGCGCACAGCTGGCATACGCGAGCAACAAAAGCCGAGGTGGTGAAATTGGCAGACACGCTACGTTCAGGTCGTAGTTCCCGCAAGGGATTGGGGGTTCAAGTCCCCCCCTCGGCACCACGCAGTTATTTGTGCCCCCTCACTGTACTGAACTGGACCAGGTGAGGCAACACAAGGGCCGTTTGGCGAGTAGTCGCTCACCCGGATCGAGGCCTCGCGGTCGGGTACAAAATGAGACAAATGAGACACGGGTCGGGTATATCGGACACTGTCTCGTTTTAGCGATTCCAGCAAGCAGAATAAGGGTATTCTAACGTTTAGAGCGTGTCTCGCCTGTTTCCAGTGCATCCCTCGCGGTTGCGGACTGAAATCTTACAAATCTGACAGGGGGTCGGGGGTCAAAATGATATAGAATGCAACGCCAAAAGGGCGTTTGTGGCGTGTTGCATTTTGAGGGGTTAGACACATTAGACACTCATGCGGCAGGCCGCAAAATGCCTACAAATACCTAGAATCAGAAAACCGCCGCGTTTATCTAGCGCGGCGGGTTTCTCCTGGGGAGTGACTATGCTGTAGCGGCCTTTTTATCTTCAAATTCCTTGATTGTCTCGCCGATGATGCGCTCGACGTCGAAAATCTGCTGATCGCCGAGAGATACGATTTCTTGGAGGTCTTTCAGGAACTCGACTTTCTTGTCGTCCGGCAGGCTCTCGAAAATCTGCTGCAAATCGAGGGAGTTGAAATTTTGATTGTTGTCCATGGTGCTTTAGATTTTATTCCTCCTTAAATTATCCTGGAGATCGGAGCGCTTTTGGCCTCGAAGCATCTCCATGAGCTTCCCAATACCAGCTGAACCCTCCGCAATGGCGGCGGTTGCAAATCCGGCAACCATTGGCACATTCAGAGATTGCCCGAGAACTTCTTTCATGTAGGTGTGGTCAAAGCCGTATTTTGCACTCCAAGCGGCTCCCGCAACGCCAGCTAGCACACCTACGCCAGCCGTAATCATCGAACCCTTCTTCCATTTATCCCAAAACTCTTCTTTCTTACGCATCAGCTCTGGCCCGGTGCGGAGTTCTGCGGCCTTTTCCTGCACGCGCGTCCAAAACTGATTAGACAGTTCCGGATTCCCGCCGAAGTATTCGGGATGCCGGTCGGCCTCCATCTCAATGCGTCGCAGTTTTTCTGCGGACCTGCCCCCAGTCGCGCTAAGGGATTCCATCTGCTTGCCGATTTGCTGAGCACGCTCTGATTCAACCGCAGGAATTTCAGAGGCGGTCTCTGCGACGGGTGGTGGGGCAGCAACGAGCGCCTCGGCTTCCGGTGGGATACCAAGGTCTTCAGCAGTGACCTCGCGTATTGGTGATTTCGCAAACGGGTTTTCAGCAGACATAATTACGAGTGGTAATCAAATTAAGGGTACGCCCCCATTTTACCTCACATTTTGTAGGGCGGTAGCGCTCATGGGGACAGGCCTTTTAGATACCAACAGCCCCTCGCTGGACACCCGTGAGGGGTTGCGTCATCCCTTAGACCGTTAGCAATAACGGCACATGTATGGAAACAGCAATGATTCAGGGCGGTTTCGGGGCGGCTCCTCCCTTGGTGGAGGTGCAGACGGTGCGGTACTGCTTGTATGCGAGGAAGAGCACCGAGAGCGAAGAACAGCAGGTGCTCAGCATCGAGAGCCAGGTGAAGGAGATGCTCGCCTTGGCGAAGAAGGAGAAATTGGAGATTGTCGAAATGAAGCGCGAATCGCACTCGGCCAAGGAAGCCGGGGCGCGGCCGGTGTTCAACGAGATCGTGGACGAGCTGCGGGCGGGCAAGTTCAACGGCATCTTAACCTGGGCACCAGACCGCATTAGCAGGAACGCCGGAGACCTCGGCCGCATCGTGGACTTAATGGACAGCAAGCACTTGGTGGACATTAGGACGTACGGCCAGCGGTTCGGCAATAACCCGAATGAGAAGTTCTTGCTCATGATTCTCGGCTCGCAGGCCAAGCTCGAGAACGACAACAAGCGCGTCAACGTGAAGCGCGGTCTCAGAGCGCGAGTCGAAATGGGACTCTGGCCTGGCATCGCGCCAACGGGATACTTGAATGATGGTCGAAAGGATCATCGCTGTGAGGTACTCGTTGATCCAGTCCGCTCCCCTATCATCAAGCAAGTGTTTGAGAAAGTTGGTGTCGAGCGTTGGAGCGGCCGCAAGGTACACGGGTGGCTCAAGCGCGATGTGCACTTCGCCTCCCGAATCGGCAAGAGCATGAACCTATCTACCCTATACAAAATGCTCAAGAATCCCTTCTACTGTGGCGTCTTCGAATATCCACGAGGCTCGAGCAATTGGTATACCGGCAAGCATACGCCGCTCATCACTCAGGAATTATTCCAAGCGGTACAAGAAAAGATCGCAGAGGAGAATCGCCCAAAGACCAGATTCAAGGAATGGAACTTCACCAAGCTCCTCCTCTGCGGGTACTGCGGCTCAGGCATCACAGCGCAAGAAAAATCTAAACTGCTCAGTACCGGAGAGCCGGTATCGTACATCTATTATTCCTGTTCCCGCGCCAAGGATACCCAGTGCAAGAACCCGTATCTGCGCGAGGAAAAGGTGCTCGACCAGCTGGTCACCCTCATCGACCGTATATCCCTCGACGAGATCGGGGCACGACACCTGATTGAGCGCGAGGTATCGAGGTACAACAAGCTGCGGGCTGAGGTTGAGGGCACCTCAGAAACCATCGAGGCCAAGGAGATGGACATACGCAAATACGCTAAGTATCTACTGAAGAATGGTAGCCGGGAAGAGAAGCGGGAGCTGCTGGAGCATCTGAGAGACCGGCTTATCTTGAATGATCGAATAATCAAACTCGCTGACGCGGAAATTGTTAGTGCTTAGCTTCTACAAACTGTTGCGCCAAATCCTTCACGAGAGCATCGTATGCATCGTCGTGTTTGCCGCTGCTACCCTGCCACGAAAGATGACCGCGACGGAATATGCCCTGGAGCCAGAGCACCTTCTCTTCAAGGTCGAGAACGAGCACGACGCGGAATCCGCCTGACTTGCCCTGCTGCCGCATCTTATCCGGCAACCGCGTGACCCAGCACTCAAAGCTCGTGTTCTTGAAAATGCAGCTCTGCACGTTGTGCGGGAGCGAGATCGGTTGAAAATCCTCAAGAGCCTGCTTGTGGTATTTGTAGTTCGCCTCCTCAACCTTTTCCTTCTTCCACCACCTGTCGAAACTCTCTGTCCGCTCCACGCGCCAAGCCATACGAGAAGGAGCCGAAATCCCTACGCCGCTACTGCGTGTTCCGTAAAGAATTCGATGTCGTCAGCATTCTTATAATCGAGCGGCTTACTCGGGTTCGAGAAAACCCACGGTGCTTCGCTGTGCGTCTGGGCGACCATTTTATCGGTACTCCAGTCCTTGAATGTCGAGGAGAGATACTTGAGCAATCCTTGCTCGTACTCATCAAACAATGAGAGATCGGCTTCCTTGAGTGCTTGGAAGCGGTTCCGCTTGCCGTACTTTTCGCTCTCGTCCTCCTTGCGCTCGATGAGCTTGGCCTTTTGGGCGGAGGCGATGATTTCAGTTTCAAGCGAGGAAGCGAGTGGGCCTTTCGGAAGATGGACGTATGTTTCGCCGGTGACGCTTGCCTTGCGGTCACGATAGGAGATGAAGTCGAGGTAGTAGAAAAGCTTGTTGAGCTTCATAATGCCCAACTTCTCATTGCCACACTCCGTAATGAAATACAGGAGCGCGTTCGTGTACTTTTCCTTGTTGAGAGTAGAGGCCATTTTTATGTGTCTTCTGTGTCTATTGTCGCGCATCTAGCCCAGTAAACAACAGTGTATATGACGCGGGTGTGAACAGAGTGTTACTGGCACTATAGGACATATTTGGACCTCCTGCAACGCGAATAGCCCTCGCGGTTGCGAACTATTTTTGAGGCCTCGCAGACGAAAACTGGGGCCCTGACCGCTGTGCCCCTGGTAGGAATCGAACCTACATAACCGGCTTAGAAGTCCGGTGTTCTATCCATTGAACTACAGAGGCGAGACTGCTAAACCCTACCGCACTTTGTGTTCTATTGCGAAGGATCAGTGAATTGATACACACCCGTCGCATACTTCGATTCCTCAGTCGCGCGGTCGCTGAATATTTTTTGCACGGTGTCGAGCGAGGAACGATTCACTACTGGTGCTGGTGCCGAGGTAGCCGAACCAATAGTGCCACCGCCGGCGACCGTGTCGAAGGCCCAGAGATTCCAGACGACGAGAACAGCGAGTACGAGCGCGACGACCGTCACGAGCGCGAACCAGTCTCGCTCGGGATGCGCTCGATCACCCAGGCGAAGCCAGGCGCGAAGATGCTCGATGAAGGGAAAGTTTTTCATGATGCTTGGGGGTTCGGCAGAGGCTGGAAGACCGATGAAGTACTCGTCGCCGCCGGAATGACTGGTGCCGGTGCCGAGCCTGAGGGCTGGTTGCTCACGGTCGAGCCGAGCGTAATCGTGAGCGACGCCGTCCAATCGCCCGTCGGATTCTTACGCACCGCGAGCCCCGCAAGGGTGAGGTCGTAGGGCGCGAATTCGATGGTACCAACGGTGCGCATAACGGCACTAAAGGAGCCCTCGGCCGAGAGCACAATGATGAGTTGTGGTTGGTTCTTGGTTCCGCCCGTCGACACCGAAAGAATCGTCACTTTCGTACCGAGCGTGGTGCCGAGCGATTCGAGGGCACTGATGAACGAGACCACGCCCGCTTGCGAGACGAAGTAACCGTCGACAATCGATTCTTCGCTCGCGATCTCGTCGAGTGTCGCGCGCGCCGCGGCCACGCGATTCTCGGCCTGCGTTTTCGATTCGATCTGGGTCTCGAGATTCGCGGCCTGCGCCGACGAGGCAGAGACGGTCGCATACCACACGCCGTACCCAACGACGGTAAGCGCGAGGAGTGCGAGCGCGAGAAATGCTTGGGTGGTGGGAGATCTCATGGCGCAAGGGTGACGGTCATGGTGAACGAAATGTTCGCATCTTGCGCGTAGGCCGAGACCGGCAAGTCGACCGCACTCGCGAACGGTGCGCTCTGGAGCGCGAGTTGGTACGACCGGAGTGCATCGCGCGTCGCGGCGGTACCACTCACCGCGATCGTTGCGGGTGCTTTCTTCACGGGCGGCACGTAGGTGAATCCCGTGAGCACAATGCTCGGATGCACAATCGCGAGTATCTCGCTCATCACCGAGCTCGCATGTGGCACGGTGGCGAGCGTCGAGACCGCAGACACATTGTTGCCGAGTGTGGCGAGTCGAGCCGAGAGCGCGGCGGCATCTGCGGAGTCGAGCGAATTATTGAGAACTGTGAGCCGTGCATTTTTTGTATTGATGGCGTCCGCGAGAAACACTTCGGTGGGCACCAGGAGCGCCGCCGCGCAGGCGAAGAGGAGTACCACGGCGAGAATCGCGACCGTACCGAGCCGGAGGAGATAGCCGCGATCGAGCGCGCGGCGGCGCTCCTCGGGTAAGAGATTGGTGAGGTCAGACATCATAGGAGCGAAGTGCGAGGCCGATAGCGGTGGCGTAGGCGAGTGACTCGGCGTATGAGAGTGGTGGGAGCCAGGTAGCGCGCGGTGCGAAATTGGTGAAGACATCACCCGTGGCAACCGGTACCTTGAGTTCACTCTCGAAGTATTCGCTGAGGCCACGGATAGACGCATTGCCGCCGACGACCAGGACATGCGTGATGGGTTCATGCAGAGAGCCCACTGCCGCGGTCTTCTGCCAGTACGCAAAACGTTGGACAACCTCGTCGCGAATTGCAGAAATCGTCGAAATAATCGCCGAGAGATATTCCTCGTTGCCGGATGGTGGCGTGAGTCCGTAGTCAATTTTCACGCGCCGCGCATCCTCCTCGGTGACGCCGAAGTGTTTCTGCACCGCGAGGGTGATGGCGTGGCCACCGATCGCGACCGTGGTGCTGAAGCGCGGCACGCGCGCGGAGACGATGCCGAGCTTGGTGGTCGCGCGGCCGAGGTCGACGATGAGCGTCGTCGAGCTGTCCCCCGCTGGCAGGAGCGCTCGCGCCATCGCGAAGAGTTCGCCCTCGAACGCGGTGACGGAAACTGATGCCGCATCAAAAGCCGCGAGCTCTTCTTCGATGACGCGGTGCGCAAAACCGATACCGACCACATGTGCATCGGCGAAACTCGCCTGGCCCGTGTTCACAATATCGAACACAGTCTCCACGGGCGGTAGGGGGACGAGTTCGCCGAGATGTTGCTCAACGGCAACTTTCCATTCTTCTTTAGAACTGCCACTTGCGAGTGTCTCGAAGAGATACGATTTCGCCTCGGGCAGACCTACCGCGGCAGAGCTGACACCGAGCTTTCCCGCGATAATCGTAATGCCGGAGGCAACCGCCACACGATCGACCACTTCGCCACGCGCGAAGGCGCCCACGGTCATCGGGACGTCGGCATACGCATCGAGGATGATGCCACCCGTTCCGCGCGAGAGGCGCACCCCTTTCAAATTGCTCGCCGAGAGATCGAGGCCGACCGCCGGTGGCGCGAGATACTGGGGCGGACGAAACGCGGTGTGCAATCGTGCGCGAAATACGGAAGGCATTTGATAAGTATAACGCAACCAAGGTTAAACCTTGGGTCAGACTCTTAAGGTTTAACCTTGGTTGCGTTCAGTGCGCAGAAGTTCCTGGTGGAACTGCGCGATCGGGAACCATGAACGTAAAAGAGTCGCCATCGCCGACCGCGAAGAGCATGCCGTTGCTCTCCAGCCCGCGGATGGTGCGCGGCTCGAGATTCGTCACGAAGGCGAGCTGGCGATCGATAAGCGACAGTGGGTCGGCCACATATGCGGCGATGCCGGAAATAATTTGTCGTGGTTCCGTTTCACCAAAATCAACAACTAACCGAAATAATTTGTCAGTCTCGGGGACACGCTCGGCACTCTTCACGGTACCGACCTTCACTTCAATCTTAGAAAATTCTTCGATGCTGATGCGCGGTTTATCCATGGTGCGTATGGGAAAGGTAACTAGTAAGAATGAGCGCGGCGGCCGAGGCGTCCACGTTCCCGCGCGCCCTGGGCGCGCGGGTTTTCATTTCCTTCGCCGGCTTGCGGCGCGCCTCGGCGCTGGTGAGCACCTCGGATTCGTACGCGACCGGCACACCCGCGCGTTCGGCGATCTGCCCACCGAACGCGCGGGCCGCACTCATAATAGGATTGTCGACGCCGGCGAAATCTTTCGAGTCGCCAATCACCACTGCGCCGACATTCTCGCGTGCAATCAGCGCGCATATTTCTTCGATCAACTTTGGCGTGTTCGGGAGAATGGTGTGCGGGAATCCCATCGCGCCGCCCTCGTCCGAGAGCGCGAGGCCGACTTTTTTGCTCCCATAATCCACCCCTAGATATTTCATACTCCCATGCTATCCTATCCGCATGATGTACGCACACTCGTTTTCGCCAATCTATGGCCCCTACCCTTTTGCCGGGTTTGTCGGGCTCTTTATGCCATTCCTCCTCGCCGCGCTGGTCTGGACCATTATCCTCAAAGGCTTTGCCCTCTGGCACGCCGCGCGGAGCGGACAGAAGTGGTGGTTCGTCGCCCTCCTCGTCATCAACACCCTCGGCATCCTCGAAATCGTCTATCTCATCTGGTTCCGCAAAGACCTCCCTCACACGCCGGCGCATCATTCATCAGTACCGGCGTAAACTGATCGGTGTAGTGAGTGGTATACTGGATGAGTGTCTGAGTATTATAAAAGAAATCCGAATACAAAATGCCTAATCTGCGGTACGCCGGTATATCGTCGGCCGGCTGAGTTGCAGAAAGGTCGGGTCTTTTGTAGTCAGGCATGTTACGGAAAGGCGAACAGGATAGAAACTCCGTGCGTGGTATGCGGGACTCCGATTTTGGCTAGCGCCAACGCAAAGACCTGCAGTCGGGCATGCGCAAATAAACATAGGGCCGGGATTTCATATCTCGGGCGACCGAAGAAAGACAAAGTTAAAAATCAGCGCTCCCTAAAACTCCGACTAATCGCCGAAAGAGGCGAAGTATGTGAGCGGTGTGGCTACGACAGGATTGAAATTCTGCATGTGCACCATAAAGATAAGAATCGAAATAATAACGACCTATCTAACTTGGAGTTGATTTGCCCGAATTGCCACGCTGAACAGCATTATTTGCAACACAGCTGGTTGCGTAAATCGAAAAAGCATCAGTAACGGAGGGGTGCTCCGAATGGTAAGGAACTAGTCTTGAAAACTAGCGGCTGAAAGGCCTTGTGGGTTCGAGTCCCACCCCCTCCGCCCGAAGACTTTTGTATCGGACCAACCCTGAGGCCTGAGGCGTTAGTGCGACCTTGAGGCCTAAGTTGCGCAAGTTGATAACCGAGTTTTGAATCGGTCGAAACCTGCTAGAGTTGAAGCACGTATGCCTCCTTCACCTGAGCAACAAAATCCGGCACAGCCGCCGACAACTCTGATACCAACAGGTCCAAGCATGGCGATAAAAGTAGTTAGAATCATCCTGCTTGTGCTTATCATCATCGGCCTTGGTCTTATTGCTACATACAAACTATGGGTACCAGGAGTGATAAATCTATTGGTATCGAATCAAGCGCCTCTATCGACTAATGCAACAGCCACCTCAAGCACAGTCGTGGATCAAAACAAACCTTTCCGTTGGATACCAGTTACAGAACTCCCCTTAGGCAATCCATCGGGCTACTCCGAAAGAAACGGTCAAATTTACTACGGTAACGCAACTTCATCGATACTAGGGGCCGACGCGGCAAGCTTCGTCGTTTCCTCTGACGCGCAAGAATTTGGAACTGAAGACTTTGCTAAAGACAATACACATCTATGAAGGCGGCGCAATAATCGAGGTTTATGATGGTCCGAATAACCAAGTCGCGAATCCAGATCCAAGCACTTTTACGTTAGTATACGACAAGCAAAATCAATTCTCCTGGTTTGCGAAGGATAAGGAGTATGTCTACGCATATGAGGTAGGCGTCGACGGTGAATGGCTGGGGCGCGTGGACGGTGCCGATCCTGGTACGTTCGAGAGTTTAAGTTTTGGAGTCGATCCTCTCGACTCTTACTCTAAAGACGCCAAGCACGTTTATATCGGTTTCCCTATATATATCGATGGGGGCATCTCCCCTCTCATGCCACAAGCCGACGCTACCACTTTTCAAATACTCTACGAAGACGCTTTACGTAATGTATTTGGCAAAGACAAAAATAATGTTTACTACGGGAGTAACGTTGTCGCAGGGACAGACCCCGCAACTTTTATTTCACTTAGCTCAACAACTCCATACTTTAAAGATGCCCAAAATGTATACTTCGAAAACAGCGAGATCCCGGGCGCGGTTCCTGCGTCGTTTATCTTTTTAGGTGAAGGGTACGGTAAAGATAAGGCTGCTGTTTACGAAAATGGGCAAATAGTGCAAGGGGCCGACCCAACCACCTTCACTTGGGTTGCCGGCAACAATAGTGAGTACGGAAAAGACGACAAATATGTCTATTTTCCCTCGTCATATCCTGGAGCACAAGTGATACCAGGTGCCGATCCTCAGACATTCGTCTATATTGCTGGCGATGGTGTAAATTACGAACTTGGAAAGGATGGGGTGCACGTATATTTCGGTAATTATCCGATACCGGGAGCCGATCCGAACACGTTTGTGTATATGGGAGGAGGTTATGCAAAAGATAAGAATCAGGCATATGCCCTTGGTAACCTTACAAACGGCAGCACCGAACCTGTTACTCCGATTCCCGGCGTTGATATAGTAACCTTCTCTTACATACCAAACACCTCATACGCAAAAGATAAAAACAATGTTTATTGGGGCGGTCAGTTGCTGATTGGAGCTGATCCAGCGACCTTCACTACTGTTCAACCTTCTGATTATCAATGGCCTTCCTGCGGAATCAGTTGTAAATACGACGCCCAAGACAAGAACCATAAATATCTAAATGGGCAGGTAGTGCAGTAAACCCAAGCGACCCCGAGACCTCGGCTGGCTGCTCGAAAACCCACGAAAGAACGCTTACAAGGCCTTGCCTAAAAAATTCGAATCCCCGAGACACCGCCAAACAATATATAATATCCATACCAGCCCGATTATGGGGTTGGATAGTAACAAACCCCCTTATGGACTCGCAGGAAAAAACAAAAGGTAAGTTCTATAAACAATGGTGGTTCTGGATTATTGTCGTTTTGGTCATTGTGGTGATTGGAGAGAGTGGCAGTTCTAACACCTCCCCTGCCGTAACCACTACCGCCCCAGCCACTGGAACAACATCCGTACAAACCACAGATGTTCAGAAGAAACCTGCGGCGAGCAAACCGGTGCAACAACCCGCACCTTCGACCGCGCCCACTCCAACAGCAATACAAACAAGCAGTCAAAACACTCCCCCAGTTTCAAACGAAACGGTTAGTCAACAAAATGCAGTTCGAGCGGCACAATCTTACTTAAAATACACAGCATTTTCTCACGACGGGTTGATTGCCCAGTTAGAGTACGACCAATTCTCACCTGCCGATGCGGTTTATGGTGCGGATAATTCCGGTGCTAACTGGAATGAGCAGGCGGCTAAGGCGGCCAAACAGTACATGTCATATTCCGCTTTTTCGCGCGATAGCTTAATTGCACAGTTGGAATACGATAAATACACACAATCCCAAGCAGAGTACGGCGCTAGTGCGGTTGGTCTATAAAATCGAAGCGTTGAATGCTGAGTAGCTCGCCCGTGGTACGATAGTCCCGTTACCAGCAATTCTTATTCTATGGACACCGGAGCAAGCCGTTTGCGCGTTACGCCACACGAATTCATGCATGAGGTGCGACCGAGCTTGATGAATCGCGGATTCACTGAGCACCAGATTAACCAAGTCGAGATGGCGTTCCATTCGAGCCTCATGGGTGATCCGGATCACCCGAGCTGGAAGGCGGGCGTCGACCAGAAGACGCTCGACACGACGCTCGGCTACATGCAGAAGCACCCGGGTACGACGATGGTTGGCCCGCACCACTGGGATGTCGTGCGCGAAGTGATGGAGCACCATATCAATAAGGTATAATGGCGAGTGCGATGCTCGCACGCTCGCTCTCGATTGTTTTCATTCTCATACTCGCGCTCGGCGGCGCGAGGAGCGCGAGCGCCGCGTATCATTTTTCAAACTATCGGGGCCGGCCGCCTATCCACATCAATGCGGGCACGAGTAAAGTGCCGCACGGACTGACACCGGTACAAATAAAATCCGCGTACAATCTCCCCGCGACTGGTGGCACAGGCACCATCGCGATTATTGATGCCTACGCCGATGCCTCGATTGAGAGTGACCTATCGGCGTTCGATACACAATTTACTCTCGCACCCTGCACCGCGAAAAATGGATGTCTTGAAGTGCACAAAATGAAATCGAGCGAATCCGCGAATAGCAACTGGCCTATGGAGACAACGCTCGACGTCGAATGGGCGCACGCCATCGCGCCCTCGGCGAAGATTTTGCTGATTGAAGCACCGACGCCCTCCGGCGCGAACTTGCTCTCTGCGGTTGACTACGCCGCAAGCCGCTCGGACGTGGTCGCTGTCTCGATGTCCTTCGGTGGTGCAGAATTTTCTGACGAGACGATACTCGATACGCATTTCATTTCGAAAAATGGCGCCGTGTTCTTCGCGTCTGCGGGCGACAAAGGCTCGGGCGCTTCGTGGCCGGCGGCTTCGCCGAATGTGATTGGCGTCGGCGGCACGTCACTCATGTTTACCGCGGGTGGCTCTGTCGCGCACGAGACAGCGTGGAGCGGTTCGGGCGGTGGCGTGAGTGCCTATGAAAAAGCACCGGCATTCCAATCGAGTTACAAAATCCCAAAGAGCGGCGGCTATCGCGCCATTCCCGACGTCAGCTACGATGCCGACCCCGCGAGCGGCTTCTCGGTGGTACGACTCGGGAAATGGTACGTGGTGGGTGGCACGTCGGCCGGTGCACCGCAGTGGGCCGCCATCGTCGCACTTGGCAGTGGCGCCTCGAATGCACATTTCTACGCCGACAAGTCGTCGGCAAGCACCCGTCAATATTTCCGCGACATCACGAGCGGTACGAATGGCGACTGTGGGTATCTCTGCGATGCCCGCGCGCACTACGATTACATCACGGGCCTCGGTTCCCCACTCACGGTGCGCTTCTAATACGAAACCGACCCTTGTGGGGCCGGTTTCTCGATGCATCCTGTTGATTACATCTTTGTCGAGCACATCTTGCAGTCCTTGCAGTGAGTGAAGGCAAGGATGACTGCCGAGAGGCCGACGAGGACGTAGACAATCCACTCGACCACCGGCCAGGCGCCGAGGATCATGTGGACGACGTTCCAGTCCGCACCGGCGAATCCACCGAGACCGATGAGGCCCCAGTTGAGCCCACCGATAACGAGGAGCGCGAACGCGATCATATGCAATGACTTCATGCAGTGCATTTAGTTAGAGATGCTAAAGCGGTTGTGCCGCTCGTATAAGTATACCCTGCTCGAGCGAGTGCAACCGGCACCTGGTGATATACTTTCTCCATGCCCCGCTCTGCACTTTTCACCTGGGAAGGACGAGAATACGAGCACAATCCCCGCAGTGCCGACTGGTATTGGGCGCTCGGTATCATGGCCGTCGCGCTCGCGGTAGCCGCACTCCTCTTCAGCGAATATTTGCTCGCATTCTTGATTGTCGTCGCCGCCGCGGCCCTCGCGCTCCATGGGGCAAAGCACCCCAAGGTGCACCAATTCCAGCTCACTGAGCAAGGCCTGATGATTGGCGATGAGCTCCACCCTTTTTCGCGCATGACTTCCTTCTCGGTCCTCGAGGACATTGAGGGCGCCGAGCCTCCCCTACTCTCAATCAAGACCGAGAGCCTGCTCTCGCCGCACCTCGTCATCCCGCTCGAAAATGTCGACGCGGACGCCGTCTACAGCTACTTCCTCGCGCAGGTCGATGAAGCCGCGCACGAACACACCATCAGCGACCTCGTCGCGGCATGGCTCGGGCTTTGAGAAATTATTAAAAGAGTGTAGAGTCACCGAATTGCCCCCGTCGTTCAATGGATAGGACGCAAGCTTGCGGAGTTTGTAATGTAGGTTCGATTCCTACCGGGGGCACACTATTTTGTTCCGACCAGTTTCTGAAAGAGTCCGCCGAAATATTTTTGTTGGTGCCAGGTGCGCTGGCCCATTTGCGCGGGGAGAATGTCGGCGAGTTCGTGGCGCCACAGCGGTATCGCGAACGGTTCAAGAATGCCGAGCATGGGGAGCCAGAAGAAGCGGAAAAAGATATTCCACCCTGCGGGCTTGCCGAAGTCGGTGATGACCATTTTCCCGCCGGGCGCCAGGACGCGCAGAGCCTCAGCCATA
Source organism: Candidatus Kaiserbacteria bacterium (assembly GCA_963813065.1). Taxonomy (GTDB): domain Bacteria; phylum Patescibacteriota; class Minisyncoccia; order Phycocordibacterales; family Phycocordibacteraceae; genus C7867-001. Next base: position 114,103 of record CAWEXP010000008.1, on the reverse strand, counting down.
ACGCGCTCGCGCCAGTCCTGCGGCAGTTCGTGCAGTAAGAAAAAGAGGAGGACGTTGTCGAATGAATGGTCAGGGAAATCGAGTGCGACGGCGTTCATCTGCTGGATGTGTGCCGCAGAGTTGTCGCCAACTTTGCGTCGCGCATTCGCAATCTGTGTCGGCAACAGGTCGATGAGCTCGTAGTGACCACCGGCGCTCCGCGCGCGCTCGGCAATCGTCGGCACGAGCGAGCCGTAGCACGCCGAGATTGTAGTGTGCGTCCGCCAAGGTTCGGTGCGAGCTCGGCCACAGTGACGTCGCGTAGTTTCGTATAATTGCCGTACAGGATAAGATTGATGAGCCACGGGCGCTCGAAGACCCGCACGGCCCAGGGACGCACGTACGCCCACCAATAATACTTTTCGAGATAGTCGGGAACGTCCATTGCGCAAGGATAGCAGATTACTCAAATTCGTTTGGCCTCACTTCGCTCTCGTCATTCAACGGATAGGATAGCCCCCTCCGAAGGGGCCAATGTCGGTTCGATTCCGACCGAGAGCACACACTAGTACTAGTTCAACTGACCGAGACACTTTACATAAAAAAGCCGGCGGATGATTGGTCCGCCGGGTGATGTCATGATCTCGCCACTTAGTCGTCGTGGAAACCGAAGCGCGAGAGAAAGTCCCGTGTATCGCCGTCGCCGAGCACTTTGGTGATGTAGCCGATGCGCTTGTAGCGATATTCGATCTCGTAGGTGTCGCACGAACTGCCCACGTAATCTTCGCCTTGATTGAGATAGGCGCAGTGCGAAATGTTCGTGTGCGCAACCTCGTAGTCGAGCGCCCGGCGTTCCTGCGCGAGGGACGAGTAGGGATAACTCGGCTGCGTGTTGCGGGCCGCATTTCGCGCGTCCGCAACCGCTTCACGGTTGTACTGGCCCAGCCAGTTCGGGGCATCGTGGGCTGAGGCGAACACCGGAGCCAGAAGCACACACAGCCCCGCTGAGAGCAAGAGCTTTTTCATTGATTTCTCCAAAGATCGCTGTCGATAGCCAGACAGAGTTCGAGCAAATTGCCCAATCTGGATTATATGTTAGCAGGTTGAATGCTAAGTGTCAATAGCATCGTGCCCGACTGCGGGGGTTCGACTCCGTCTTATTTAACTCGTTCAAAAACCCTCGGCACGCGGCGAAGTTCGAGGCCGAGGCGGGACACACAATTACTTAGAAACTTTTGCGAGCGCTTTGGCGAGGCGGCTCTTCTTGCGCGAGGCGGTGTTCTTGGTGATGACGTTCTGCTTGGCGGCCTTGTCGATTGCCTTGTAAGCGGCCGAGAGGCTGGCAGTGGTAGGTGCCTTGGTAAAAGATTTCGTCGTGCGCGAGAGCGCATCCTTGCGACGGAGGTTAAAGACGTGCTTCCGCGCACTGACGCGGATTGCTTTCTTCGCTGAGCTGGTGATTGCCATGTGCGATTACCTTACGGGATGCGGGGCAATTATGCAAGGTTTGCGGTACTATGGATGCATGATTCGGCAGATTCGCGGAAAGGTGCTCTCGCTCGGTCTTGCGAGCGTGGTGGTCGAGGTCGCAGGCTTCGGTATCGAAGTTTTCGTTGCCTCAACCGAAGGGCTGGCCGAGGGAAGTGAAGGCAACACTCGCGACACACCTCGCGATCTCGCAGAACGGCATGAATCTCTACGGATTCAGCGATGTCGCCGACCGCGACTTCTTCGAGAAATTGCTCTCGGTCTCGGGCATCGGACCCAAGACTGCGCTCGGGATTCTCCGCCGCTCTCCGCGCGAGGGGCTCGAACGCGCCATCGCGCGTCGCGATATTACTTATTTGACGCGCGTCGCCGGACTCGGCAAGAAATCGGCAGAAAAGCTCGCGGTCGAGCTTGCCGAGAAAATGGGCGATACGAAGAGCGGCGGCAGTGGCGATGATGCCGAAGTCTTCGACACGTTGGTCGCGCTCGGCTACACCGAACGCGAGGCGAGGCGCGCAGTCTCGGGCATCGCCGAGCACATTGCCGGCAAAGAGGCGCGACTGCGCGCGGCACTCTCCTCCGGCGGCTCAGGTATGTACGGACTCGTCGACGTCGTCGTGCGCTTTTTGAAGCAGATTGTGCCGGAGTCGGTGGTGCGGCCACTGCGACCGGCGTATCACGCATCGCTTGCGTTCCTCATGGCGCTCGCCTACGGCTTCCCGCTCGCCGGCTGACGGTTATCGGCATCACGGGCACCAAGGGCAAGTCGACGACCGCCGAGATGCTTCTTCGCCATCCTGCGCGCGAAAGGATACAAAACGGCACTGCTTTCAACCATTCGCTTCGCGATTGAGGACGAATCGGAGCCGAATAAATTTAAAATGACGCTCCAGGGCCGCGGCTTCGCGCAAAAGTTTCTGCGCAAAGCACTTCGCGCCGGGTGCACACACGTAGTGGTCGAGGTCACCTCTGAAAGTACGTTGAATTATCGCCACTGGTTCCTCGACCTCGACGGGCTCATCGTGACGAACATCCAGCGCGAACACCTCGAGAGCCATGGCGGCTTCGATAAGTATGTGGCCGCGAAACGCGCGATTGTCGCGACCCTCGAACACTCGCCCAAACGCCGTCGCGTACTCGTTTCAAATGAGGACGTGCCCGAGACGAAAAAATTTCTTGATGCCACAGTTTCCGAAACAATCGGATTCTCGCGGAGCGAGCTTGCGGAGCTTGCGAGCGACAATCACCGTGTACATTTCAAATATTCTGATGAGAGTTTCTCCTTCCGATTGCCGGCACCTTCAACGCAATGAACGCGCTTGCGGGAATAAAGATGGCGAACGCGTTTGGCGTTGACCAGAAAATATCTGCAAAAGCGCTCGCAGAACTCCCGGTCGTGCGCGGACGCGTCGAACGCATTGATGCCGGACAAGATTTCATCGCGGTCGTCGACTACGCGCACACACCCGACTCACTCACGGCGCTGTATGGCGCTTTCCCCACCGAGCGCAAGATCTGCGTGCTTGGGAACACGGGTGGCGGTCGCGACACCTGGAAGCGCCCCCTGATGGCGCAGATTGCCGAGCACGAGTGCGCGCACGTCATCCTCACCAACGAAGACCCGTACGACGAATCACCAGAGAAAATTATCCAAGAAATGGCTGCGGGTATGAAAGAGAAAAAGCCGGAGATCATTATGGATCGCCGCGAGGCCATACGCGCCGCGCTCCGCGCGGCGCGCCCGGGCGATGCAGTGCTCATTTCTGGCAAAGGTACTGACCCGTACATCATGGAAGCGCACGGAAAGAAAACGCCCTGGAGCGACGCCGCGGTCGTGCGCGAAGAGCTCAAACGCCTGCTATCATCTTAGGTATGCAACACGATGCCTTTTTCTTCATCGGCATATTCGTATTCGTGTTCCTTATCTGGGCGGCTACTGGTGGCCCGAACCATCAGCTCGCGCTCAGCGGCCCGCGACTCTCCGAGCCGGGCGTTCTCGGCGGCGGCACCTACCTCTCACTCCCCCAGGCCCCTTTCACCATCGGCAATTCCAATATCACCCTGAACGGCTCCTCGGCTGGCACTGAGACCAGTGGAAGCACGAGTGGCACCCCCTCACCAATCGCGGGTATTGCCTTCGGCACTCCGTCGCCCTACCGCGGGAGCGTTCTGCTCGACGGCTATGTCTCGGGCGCGGGGAGCACTCCCGCAAAAGAGTCGGTTGAGATTCCGCCTCTCCTCGACCGCGAGCGCACCCGTCAATCTCGCGGGTTGGACCATCGAGAGTGCCGCGAGTGGTAACGCCTCGACGATCCCTGAGGGCACCGAGGTTCCGCTCTCGGGCACCATCCAAGCAGTACAGGATATTACGCTCAAACCCGGTGACACTGCGATTATCGTCTCCGGCTCCTCGCCCATCGGCGCCTCTTTCCGCGAGAATAAGTGCATCGGCTATTTCAGCACGTATCAGAAATTTTCACCGGCACTCCCCCTCACCTGCCCCACACCTTCCACCGAGCTCCTCGCGAACTATCCTGACTATCTGCGCGATGTCGCCTGCATTAATTACGTAAACAAGCTCTCGCGCTGTTCGGCACAACTCACGCCGCCCACCACCGTCTCGGGCGCGTGCCAGACCTTCCTCACCACGTACCTCAATTACAACGGCTGTGTACAGGAGCACCGTACCGACGCCGACTTCGAGGGCAACACCTGGCGCATCTATCTTGGTCGTAGCTCTAGTATGTGGCGACCACAACACGAGGAAGTAAAACTCCTCGACGCTTCGGGTAAGACCGTGGACGCATTCACGTACTAATTTTTAAATGACGCAATGGCGAGCCGCAACAGCTCGCGTTTTTCCATATGTTTTTTCCAGCGACTATTTGGGCGATCGCCGTTCATAAAAATGCCGCGAGAGAAGTTGATCTCGCATTGAAATCGTTTTAGATTCTCTTTTCCCACAATCACCACCTCGTTCGGTCTCACTATACGAGCGGAGATTCTGAAATCTTGCAGGAGCGTTTTTACGAGCTTGAGAATTCTGACATCTTTTTGGTACCCGCGTACCATTCTCCGATTTTCATTGGGCCGATAGTCCATGCATCCCTCGTCGTCGAAAAATGCTCGCAAAAATTCTCGTTTTAGCTCGGGCGGCATTCGTTTTACTTTCGTAAGTAACTCTCGAGATTTTGCTTTTAGAAACGCGCCGAATTCTACATTATGATAACTAATCCGATGCACACCCGTCAGGGGATTCGTATACCGTTTCGGTTCATAGTCGTACAGTATTCGCATGTATTGCTCAACGCGTTCAATAAGCGCGGTGTTTCGGTTGTTGTAGATTCCGCCGCGATATATTTCGCCGTCAAACAATAAGTGGGCAACGAGGAGCACCAGCTCGGGCGTCCATTTTTTGAATGTCCTAAACTTTCGCGCACTCTTTCCCTTTCTCGCGAGCGCATAGAGCCGAATATGCCGCCCCGATGCAACGCGCACTGCCCGCATCCGGTCCGCACTAAGGGGCATGTCTCGTATGTGCGTATAGACAGAAGATTTGGCCCGGTCAGTTATCTTCACAATCTCAATGATCCTCTTGCCTTGCTGGCGCAGAGCTCGACACCGCTCTCGAAAAGAAACAGTCATGTGCGCCCGGGTGGGATCGAACCACCGACCTCGAAGTTAAAAGCTTCTTGCTCTACCGCTGAGCTACGGGCGCATGTCTCGCCGAACACTACCACTTGTAGTCAAGTTTGACGACTACCTTTATATGATAGCATACGCGGGTTCGAACCCCCCCCCCGCGGAGGACAAAGCAAGTCTCTTGACTATCGGTCAAGTGCGGTGGTATTTTTTCGCCAATGGATTTGCTGATAGACACCTACGGCACATTTATCGGCGCGACGGGCGAGCGGATTACCATCTCCCTCCCCGGGCCCAAACCGCCATTGCCGAGGGGCCGGAAACGCCGAGCAATAGGGCTCCCGAAGCCGCCGCGCGTGAAGAAAGAATACCCAATTCGTAGGTTGAGTAAAATTGTCATACTGCGCCCATCCTCTATCTCCATGCATGCGGTACAGCTCGCGTTAGCACATGAGGTGGACATCGTTTATCTCGGTGCGTTCGGCAAGCCGGTCGGGCGCATATTCTCCAGCGACCCGAAGGGGCTCGCGACGCTACGCCGCGCACAGCTGGCAGTTTCCTCCGACCCGACCAAATCGTTTGAACTCGCGCGCACGTTTGTCATCGGCAAGTGCCGCAACCAAATCCGCTTTATGCGTCACCTCACCGACCGGTACGGAGCGGAAAATGCCAAGGAACGCATGCAGGCAGAGACGATGTTTGAGTCAATCGCAAAATTGCTCCCGAGCAATCGCGCAAATGAGGAGCTGCTCGGCTTCGAGGGCTCTATCGCCGAACGCTATTGGCAAAGCATGAGATTACTCTTCAAGTTCCCCGGTCGCATCCCGCAGGGCCGTGACAAGTTCAATAGCGCGCTCAACTATGGCTACGGTATCCTCTACAATGAGATTGAGCGCGCCTGCCTCTATATCGGCCTCGACCCATACCTCGGTCTCTACCACTCCGAACGATATGGCAAGCCAGCGCTCGTCTTGGACCTCATCGAGGAGTTTCGCGTGCCAGCCGTCGATGCCGCCGTCATTCCTCTTTTCATCTCCAAAGAGCTCGGCAAGCGTGGCGACTTTGAGCAGGTCAGCAAAAACGAATATCGGCTCTCGGCGCAAGGTAAAAGCAAAGTGGTCGAGGCGGTACTCAAGCACCTTGAGCTCAAGGTGCCCCATCGCGGCAAGCGCCGCACGCTCAAAGCCGCGATTACCGAGCAGAGCGAGCTCCTCGCGCGGATATTTATGGAGAAAGAGACGATGTATATACCCTTCGAGTACGCACCATGAGTGATCCAGGCTTCCTCACTATCGCCGCGTGGCGAACCGCTAACAAAAAGCGGCAGGCTCAGGCAGAGCAGTTCTCCAAAAATTATGCTCTGTCCAAGCTGCAACCAACACTCTACGTCGGACGCCTTTCCTTTAAAGAACGTCGGGAGTTCGAGGCGCGAATGTTATCATTGCTATCAGGAAAGCGAGACCGTCTGCACCTACTCGCCTCCTGCAAATCATGCGCGACGAACTCGACTGCCAGCGCCACTATTGAGGAGCAATATAATGCTAAGTCTTTTGAAATTGTCTAGAAATCCGCGATTCCAGCCAGTATTCACCTGTCCCTGCACACCACCTTCGGAAAAAGGATATTGTGCAACTCTTCACCGCCGCGAGCAAGGCGCAAGAGGCTGTCGAATACCTCATGCAGCTTTCGGCGGCGAAAGCTGGTCAATAAGGATTGTAACCCTGTTTTTTCCGCGGCCTCGGTGTTACCGAGGCCGCTTTGTCACATGCTTGAGCAGAAGTCACTGACTGATTAGGCAGGGAAGCCGCACGCTAAGGCGTGAACTGCACCGTGTACATGATTTGCTTGCTGAGCGCAGCGTATTCTGACATTTGATTTAAGTTGCCGTCGGGACCTGAACGCGAAAAGACAAAGTCCAAAACTTGGTCGCCATTCATCTGGACGTAGTAGTCAATTGTTGACGCATTAGGGGCTGCTGCTTGGCTTACCACGCGATAATCATTAATGACGAACTGATTGGTGACTTTAAATTTTTCGATAGGGAGAGCTTGTTCCGCAACGAGCGAATCTAGTGATTGATCCGGTTTTAGCCTGATGGGAACAACGACAAGTGCGGAGCAAAATGGCAGGGGGGAACCTATTGCTCCCATCGAGTCATAAAACAGAATTTCCTCAGTACCATCCGCCACCTTGGACTGCGGAATTCCGAAACCCTTAGGATATTTGAAGTTTAACGCTGGAATTCCAACAACATCGGCTGTTTGATACGTTGCCCACAAGGTCGTATCTGATGCGGTGACGAGACTATTGGCCCCTAGGCAATCAGCTACAAATCTATCCTGATCCGATGGAAGCGTATGTAGTCGTTGGTCGCTGCGAATTGCAAAAACCGCAATGCTTATCGCCAGTAGGCCGAGACATGCCGCGGACGAATAAAATGTGACTTTCGGAATGAGAAACATAAAATGATGTTGATATTACGTAGCGCAAGTCGCCTCACGGGTTGAGAACTTCCCCAGTGAATGCCCACTCAGTTTACCACCTTGTAGCCCTTTTCAAGAGCGTATTGCGTTAGCGCATTCTGAAGGAACTCGACTTCGGTCATGCTAGGCAATGCAAATCCTTGTTTTACGAGATTCAATCCAACCTTTGCGTCGGAGTATTGATTGAGGTCGTTGGCAGCTTGGGCCAGCTGGGACGCGCTACAAGTCGAGCCGTTGCAGAATGATTGGAGTTCGTAATCGAGATATTGCCGAGTCGCCGGTTTTGACTTTATGGCGTCATCTAGAATTTCGGCTACGACCTTTGCTGTCTCTATTGCCGTATTTGTAATCCCGGCGGCCTGCCCAAACGCTCCGCCACCAACTGATTGGCCGTATGTGCTAAGCCAGTCGAAAAAACCATTTTCAACAATACCAATGAATGACTCGACCTGTTGCCCAGCGCTATTTAGAGATCCAGCGAACCTGCACACCACCTTCGGAAAAAGGATATTGTGCAACGCCCTAACAATTCCCTCGCACCAAATGACGTTCAAGGCTTTTATGCAACCGACTTTTTTGAAGTCAGCATTTCGGGATGACGAGCGACCTTCGTGCAATCGTAGTTTAGGGTTACAACGAAAGGTCAATTGACACGTGGGTTGATCGCGACTTCTCGTTACAGGGCGCCATTCGCCACGACCCTGCCATCGAGATAGAAGTGGTTGCTGTCCTCCGCGTCATAGGTGGATGTTGCTGAATAAGGGCTGATTACAAAACTCGATAGATCAGCACCCGGGATAACTCTCGCGAGCGTTCGTCCATCCGATACAAAAACATGGCTCTTGTCCTTTGCATAGACAGGGCCACTATTGCCGAACTCTGGTGCGTAGGGAACAGTTCCAATCACTACAAATGACGCCGGATCGGCATCGACAACTATCCCGGCCCATGTGTAGACATGATTTTGATCCTTTGAAAAAGCAACGTTTGGATCGGGTGGCTCGCCGCTTGGTAGAACGACGAAAGTGGCAGGGAGCGCTTCAGTGTGGAAAAGACGCCCACCACCATAAAACACGCGATTCTTGTCCTTTGCATAGAAAGTAAAGTATCCGGCCGCGTCATAGATCGGCGTGAATGTCGACGGGTCCGCGCCCGCAATTACATCGGCTCCGGCTGCGACAGAGGGAACATCGACACCTGCATCGTGACCGAAGTACACCTGATCCTTGTCCTTTGCGTATGAGTTTGGACTGAAAGGGTCATACGAAACATGGAATGTAGTCGGGTCTGCCGTGACGATTTGCTGACCTTCGTAATAGATCATCGAACCGCTTTGCGAGTAGCTCGTGCTTGAAGCCGCTGCGATTGGCACCCATTGAACAGATTGTGTCTGCATAGCAGACGGCTGGGTAGCTTGCGTCTGCACGGCAGATGATAGTGCGGTGGTCGACGCTTGAGATACAGTAACGGTCTGCCAAACCAGCGACGGGGTTGGATGGACCAACGAAATAACCCCCACGAACAGTGCCAGGAGGAAGTGCAGTCCGGTTGAGCTGAAACTAGCCAACCACTCCATAAAAATCTGGGTTGCCGCGTGTCATTTGATTTGAGAACGGGATGGTGATTGCTTGCTGCGACATATATTGGTGAGCCATGACGGAATTGTAGCATAGGAACTTCGAACGCATTGCCACTTGTGGACCACGAATCGTTCTGCCGCGTATCGTGGGCATATACGAAAATGCGGCCGACAGAATACAGCAGGGACCCAAGAACGATACTTGCAGCAAGTACGAACTGGCCTCGGATGTGTCCGAGGCCGGAGAAGGAACACTCTTATACTGTTCATCGACCACCATTCGCCGCCGCCAACTGCATGAAGTATTCGACATCTGCTACCTGCACACCACCTTCGGAAAAAGGACATTGTGCAACTTCGTGCTGTGTGTGGAGACCACACCGCACCACATCTGTGCGCACTGTCTTCATTGCGTTATCGGTTTGGAGTCAGAACCCCGATTTTTTTTCGAGGCCGCAAATATCTATTAAATGCCATACATCGCGCAGATAACGAAAGTGCAGCGCTCGCCCAAGCTCTGATACTGAGGAAAATACCAATTTCCGAAATAAAGCGAATTGACTATCACGATACAATTTTGCGCCCCACGAAGAGCGCAGGCGCCGTAGATTTCAAATATGGTGCAAGTGTCTTTTCATCAAGCACGTACGGTTGCAAACCGCTCTTCTGTAAAGCAGACGTAATTTCTCCCGTTGAGAACACACGAAGACGGTGTAGGTCTATGTCGAATTTGGTGTGACCGTGCTGTTTGAGCAAGATACAGAACTTTGCTTGACACTCGTTCGTTGCCTCATCCAGGTCCCAGGTGCCGAACTTAGCAAGAGAAATCGAACCGTTGGAAAAAGTATTGACGTGAAGCTGCCCAAACTTGTGAGACCGTCCGCGGACTAGCGCATTCTGTATAATCAATAACCCACCATCGACTAGTGACTCGCTACAGTGCGCAAACAATTCTTCCAGAGCGCCTGCTGATTCTAGGTAGTTCAGCGCTGAAACGCACGTAATGGCATCATATGATCCACGTATTGGAAATTCTTCGAGGCGGCCCTGCACGGCATGCAACTCGGGAACCTTGCTTTGCGCAATAGCAATCATCTCTTTGCTCAATTCGAGACCCGTTACTGCATAACCCCGTTTGACCAATAGGTTCGCAAGCGAACCAGTGCCACATGCCAAGTCGAGGATGTGCGATATTTTCCGGTTGCTGTATCGAGCAAACACAGCGTCAAGAATGTTGGCTTGCCGTTCGTACTTGTCATGCGGATAAAGCAAATCGAAATACCGCGCATACTTCGAGTAGATGCACTCATCCCGCATAGGTGTCATAGGTGCAAGGATCATTATAGCTTACAACTGATTCGCCGCGAGCAATATTGCAACAATGTCCGTGGCTTCGCCATCGATCCACGATGTTTGTCCCCAGGGATTGGCGCGGTTATTGAGCTGTTTTGGTCGTTTCTGGTCCCAAGACGGCTGCGTTTCCGCACTTTCCCCTAATCGTCGCGGTGCCCGGCCTACAGATTCCTATCTATCTTTGGGAGCAAAGCCCCGCCTTCGAGACGGATGTAGTTTGCTGACACTGAACAGAATGCCTTCATTCTGTTTAATCAGTATACTGAATTAATGTTTGGGTCGCCGACAACTACTTCAGCTTTGGAAATTGAATCTCACTGCAAATAATGGTCGCAGTGGATACCCTGCACACCACCTTCGGAAAAAGGATATTGTGCAACGCGGTTCTCTATGTGACTCTTTACGGCATCCCGTTCCACATCCGCTTGGCCAAGGCGCGCTCTTCATCACCAACAGCGTTGGTATAGATCGCCGTGGTTTCGAGACGAGAGTGGCCCATCCAGCGCTGGATGATATTGAGTGGTACGCCTGACTGCGTACCGGCGACGCCGAAGCCATGGCGCAGCGCCTTTGGCTTCGACACGTTTCGGGGAATTCCAGCAGCGACCATCACCGTCTTTATGTAGTGCCACGCCGTTGTTCGGCTCCACCGCCAGAGTCGCTCGCTGCGTAACGACGTGTCGCCTGTACCGCTAGAAACGCCATGAACGGCGGTCAGCTTGTCTATGAGGTAGTCCGGCACAGGAACGGCTCTAAAAACACCGCTACGCCGCTTTTTGAGGCTCTCAATGATGATCGTGTGGCTCGCTCGGTCGATGCGGTCGGGCGTGAGCGCGAGTATCTCCGAAATTCGCCCTCCCGTGAGCGCTAGGGTCAGACAGAATGTTTCGACCGGAGGAACGAACCGCTTTGCCGCGCGAATGAAGGCGCGTCGTTCATCGGCAGTGAGGTATTTGCGCGTACCTGCTTGATCAAACAACATAAATCAAGGTTGGCGGCATACTCAAAGCAAGCAAGAAGAAAGTAGTTGACCGGCTAGTAAATACTGAACAATATTGCTCATAGTGTTAAGTCTGTATACTGAGCACTATGGCAAGTTGCCTTTACATTGATTACTTCGTATACTCCACATCTCAGGTGCAAGCACTTGGCTTCTTGGTTGGCGAATGCCGGGTTCTGGATCGTCGGAACTCGGTTGACCTAATCAGGAGAGTGCAATGACGACACTAGATGCAAGGGTATCATGCTGCGACAGCGATCAGTTTGAATGGGAAGTTCGCCATCCTATATTGAAAGCTCTTGCGCATCCATCGTTGCTTAATGTGTTTGTAGGATCGGCCGGTATACTTCTGACAATCGACGAAGTGGACCGCGCGCTGGATGCAATTGATGACGAATTGGAGAATGAGCACACCACATCAAAGTCCAAAGGTGAGCTCTTGTTGCTTAAGAAGGCGGTTGCACTGAGAGGCCGCGCATTGGCGATACCGGCAGTCAGCATTTTGACATTTCACGTAGGAGTCGGGAAGGAAAGTGCGAAGGCGTTTGAGGAACATTGGGCGCCTCAATGTCTTAAGCGCTACAATGCTTTACTGAACGGTACAACTTCTCCAGTGCGCGCTTGATTGTTCTTTGAAGCCTCCAAACCCAGTTCGGAGGCTTTTTCTATACACGCAGACATAGCTTTGAAAAATCGCGTCACTATGCGCAATGCCTGAATTGTAATGGCAAGCTCGATGTGACGCAGGTACGGCTTCGCCTCCTCTTTCAGCTCCTCTTCAATATTTGGTCCGATTGCTCGATGTTTGAAATCGTTTACCCGCCCAATAACAATAGCAAGACATTCCTCATCGTTCATGTTATTCGCTCGCTCATAAATCTTCCCTTTCGCATCCTGTCTGCATACCGACAATTGGTCGATTAGCCTGTATGCCGAAAGGCAATCACCTGATGTGGCCACCTCTCTGATGCGTCTGCAGTATGCATTTTGAGCATGTCGAATAGCACCTGCTGCAGTATCTGTTCCAGATAACCACAAAGCAGAAGAGATTCTTTCGATTGATAACATGCTTTTGTGGAGTGACTCAGAAAGCGTCGAACCACTCTCGTCTGGCATCGCATCGCACACTTGTTTCATGCTCGACAAAGAGATTTTGAGCGTCATCAATTTTACCGACTCCCAGGAGTGGAGCAGATCTTCTATGGGCGCTGCCCTTTCTTTTTGAGGATGCGACGGCTCCACGTCACGGAAGAACTTAATAATCCAGTGGGCTATGCATCGATCGAACGTTGCCGCGATTCGATATTGGGCGTCGTTGATCAAGCAACTTATGGACCAAAACTTCCATTCGTCATGTTCTTCAAACCCCAAGTCACCTTTCAACGCGTAGTTTCGCAGAGCGCCATAAAGTTCGCGATGTATGCTCGGACGAACCCGAGTGAGGGGAATGGTACTTAGGTATTCGTCACAGCGAACAATATTAAATGCTGCTCGCAATAGAAACGCCGACATTCTATCATTCTTCCACTCTATGGGTTTGTTCGCGTCGAACTCCGAAAACAATAGCCCAGATAATTCTTGGCTTGCCAAATCACGATTTTCCATCATCTCCTCCGGATAAAGTCTCGAAATTTAGGGCGGAAGTGCTTTTCCCCATCAAATTCTCACTGCAGATTGCGGTTCTGGCATGAGTGCCATTTTTCGGCCTTCAATATCTCTCCATTGAGGCTCGCGTCCATTCGTTGCCGCAACCAAGACCTGCACACCACCTTCGGAAAAAGGATATTGTGCAACCAAGAGTGGATTCCCTTTCTCACCTTGTTGTTTCGCCTCTGGTGGCGCAAACATTTTCCTCACTTTCGCCTCCACTACATCAGCTTCGTCGTGGTAGCTTATCCGGGTGTGCCGCGAGCTGTTCTGCATCCTTTCGCCGTTCAAATCGTGCGTTGATTCCACATAGACAATGTGTACTGACGACAACCACGCACAAATTGAGTCAAAAACCGGCTCATCAGCCATCGATCTCATCAGCCTATAGATTTTTTCCTGACTTCTCTCGGCCACAATGATGTCTGGACCGAGAATTGCTGCGTCCACACACTGCATTAGCGGATAAACGTAACGGTCGATGGTGTCGCGGGTGTTCTTCTTTGTCGCTCCAGCAGCCTGTTTCGACTGACCAACGGTAAAGTGTTGCATGGTTTTGTACAAAATTGCTGTGTAGCCTTCCGTGTATTCAAACCCTGAACCGAGAATTACTTCTGTGTCTATGGAAAACACGTCCCTCAAAACGTGATCGTAGTAGCTGGCACGGACTACCACGTCGTTCTTGGATAACCCGTGAGACATCATCGCGTGGACGTCGGCTAGCAGCGTCCGAGGTTTTGCACCCAATTCGCACAACTGCGACTGCATGCCAAACAACGCATCATAGCCCAAGTGAAGTGGCGAGACCGGCGAGACCCCCCACAAAGTCTGCTTGCCAACAAAGTCAATCGGCAATGCAGAAAAGTCAAAATACGATGCTACGAAGTGGTCGTTCATCGCGGTGCCCCTCTATTGAAAGAGCAACAAGTCTAGGTTTTGATTAGACCATGATATGCCTTTCGTTGCCGTAAGTCCAACTTCAGACAAGAGTTGCCCCCATAGCTGGTTCATCTGTATAAAAAAGTCACTGGACAACCCATTTCGTTGCGTCAGGCGCGATAGAAGAACGTGGACAGTCGGAGAAAATCTGCAAAGATCGTACGACAACCATTTATTCGTGTGACACCTGTTTTTCGTCAGCAGAAATGCATACGCAAACGACTTGTATGTGGTGACGAAATCGAAATTCGTAAACGGGGTTGATCTGACGCTCTAACTGGATATGCCTTGGCATAACGAGAAACAGATCAACATCTGAGTCAGGACGTGCAATGTTGTACTTTAGGGAGCCGCCAATAAATAGGACATCCCAAAGTGGCAATGGAGCGTTCAGACCAGCAAACCACGATGTTCTGAGCAGAATTTCGTTCAAGAAATCGCTAGCTAGCTCCGTCAGCGCAACGCGCTGCGACGACGTTGAACCATTTTCGTTTCCCGACATTTACCTTCGTTCCCTCGGCCGACAGCCTGATCACCTTGTCGCGGTCATCTACGACATCACCATCGATCCTGATTGCGCGCTGTTTGAACAGCCGACCTATTTCGCTATTTGATACGTTGGCGTCGAGGCACGCCCTGACAATCTCGAACGCAGCTGGTGTCTCTCTACTAACACCGATGGTTGGAATACTGGTGGGGGCCATTTTCTTCTGTATCACCTCAACGAACCTCTGTTCGGCCGCGAAAGCAGCTTCCTCACCATGAAACAAAGTGGTGACGAGAAATGCCGTTCTCATTTTTGCGTCGCGTGGGCCGAGGGCCAACACTCGGACGATTTCGTCCTTAGGCAAACGCGTATTGTTGAGGAGAATTATCTCTATCATTTCGTCAGGTTGCGCCATTATGGATCCGTACATATCGAACGGTTCCGCATCCAGAAACACTCCAGTACCTCGGCTCTTTGACATCAGAGCTCCAGTCACCGGATTTTCCATTAGATTCACGGCCACTACAAACTTGTCTTTATTGTTGTACGTCTTTTGAAGGGAGCGGCCAACGAGAGCGTTAAATATCTGATCAGTCCCACATAATTCAACGTCCACATTCATAGCGACGCTATCGTACCCTTGCATAAGAGGATATAGGAACTCATGTAGGAAGATAGGCCTCTGCTCTTCCATGCGCCGCTCGAACATATCTCGCTCAAGCATCCTTTGCACTGTCATGTTGGATGCCAAGTTCACAACCTCTTCGAAAGTCAGAGGAGATAGCCATTCAGAATTGAAGAGAACTCGCGGAGGGTTTTCTTTGGCACTGAAGTCCATTAATGGACGGATTTGCCTCATCCAATCCTCAACGTTTTTCCGTATCTCATCGCCGGTGAGACGTGATCGAGCCGCGGTCCTGTCTGTGGGATCGCCGATACGCGCGGTGAAATCGCCGAACAAGACAATTACCTCATGGCCGAGTAGGCGAAATTCTTCCAAGACTTGATAGTTCTTGGCGTGACTGAGGTGGAGAGCATTACTAGTTGGATCAGCACCGATGTAAAACCGCAGCGGTGCGCCGCTGAGCATACGTTCTTTGAACTCTTGCTCGCTCGGCAGTATCTGTTTGATAACGCCACGCGACAGGATTTGATCTAAGCGCTCTTCGTTTGACATGCTCTACTTATGGCCTCGGTTCATGTTTGCCTTGAAGGCTGAGTAATCTGGGGGCAACATATACGCTCATCCGATCTCCCCACAAAGTTCAGAGACGCGCATGTGGATAATATCACACAGTAACCATTATGTAATCGACTAGGCGCACTAAGCAAGCGCTCTGACTTTTGGGTATTCATTGGGCCCAGGCCCGCGTGTGGATAGCTTCACCGATGCAACTCGAAGGCTCGTTACGTCTGAACCGATGGGGCGGGTCCGCTCCCGGCATCTCACGCCAAACTGTGACCGTCTCGCGGGCCGCGCTGAAAGGACCAATGCTTGCCCCTGTTGACGGGGCCGATACGAGTTAGACCGGGCTCAGCGTCAGCCTCATTGGCCGATCCATTACGACGCCCATCCGGTAATGTCTCAGTTGATCGAAACGACTAGATGCTAATTAACTTTGCCAAGGCGGTGGGTGTTCTCAACGGAGTCAACGTGATGAGGTTCTAAGTGAATTGTTAAATTTGTATAGATTAGCGTAGTTTCTGACCGAGCATCTCCATGACATTTCTGCACTACGTTCGCCGGTTAGCGCCAGTACTTCCGATATTCGCGCGCCCGTCAGCGCGAGAGTTACCTGCACACCACCTTCGGAAAAAGGATATTGTGCAACTGTAGCTGAGATTTAAATAGAAAGGGCCCAGCGCTCGAGCGATTCAGCGAGGTCGATGCCAGCGCGGCGAGAATCCATAAGGAGCGCAATAAGCGACAAGGAGAGTTCGCGCGACATGGTGCGGGCCTTCCAGTGCAAGAGGCCGTGGACTTGTTCGGGTGCATCACCCTTCGAGAGCGCGCGGACGACTTCGAGCCAGAGTTTCTGAGGATTGCGAGCGCCGAGTGCGTTGACGAGTGCGGAATTAAATCCGCGCGCGTCCTCGCGCGCGGCGGCATTGAACTCGTACGACTTCGCCGCCTTCGCGGAAAGTTTTTTTGCTTTTGCAGGCGGCAATTTCGGCGCGAGAACAATGATCGCATTGTCGGACTTCGCGAGTGGTTCGATATATTCCTCGACGAGATTGGTGTCGCCCGAGAAGGGGTCATCAAGGAGCACCAGCAAGCGGCTGACGAAGAGCCCCCCAGCGCTCGCAACTTCCTCGAGCGCGCCCGCAGTCATTTCTTCGCGCGCGAGGCGCACATACGCGAGGTCGGGCTGCTTCTTCCGTGCCGCTTCGATAAAAGCGAACGCCTGCCGCCGCACTTTTTCGACGTCAGAACCGTGGAAAAGGTAGATCATACGACTTTCAGATTGCCCCAATTCGGACCAATCTTTTCTGCGGCGAGGATGGGCACATGGCGCGCCTCTTCTTTGGTCAACACCGATTCCATAATTTTCTTGATACGCGCCGAGAGATTGGTGACGCGCTCTTTTTGTATCTCGTAGACCAGTTCGTCATGCACTTGGAGCAAAAGATGTGCGTCATCAGACGCTTTTTCTCTTTCAACATCTCGTCGGCGCGCACCATTGCGAGCTTGATGATATCTGACTGCGTACCCTGGATTGGTGCATTGATCGCCATGCGCTCGGCTTGCGCGCGGACATACGGCAGAGGCGACTTCATCTCCGAGAATTGGCGGCGGCGACCGAAGAGGGTCTCGGTGTAGCCGTGCTTGCGCGCGAACCCTCGCGTTGTCTCGAGATATTCGGCCAGCGTTTTAAAGGTGTGGAAATAATCTTCGAGGAACTGATGTGCCTCGGCGGTCGAGCTGCCGAGTTGAGCGCGCAGAGCATTGGCGCCCATGCCGTAGAGAATGCCGAAGTTGATCACCTTGGCCCGGCGGCGCATTTCTTGATCCACCTTCTCCGCCTCAACGCCGAAGACCATCGATGCGACCTCGGTGTGCACGTCGCGCCCGTGGCGGAATATCTCGCAGAGTTTCTCGTCGCCTGAGAGGATGGCGGCAATACGCAATTCGATTTGCGAATAGTCGAGTGAGACAAGCTCGAAACCATCGGTTGCAACAAATGCGTGACGAATCGCCTTGCCGCGCTCGGAATGGAGTGGAATATTCTGCAGATTCGGGTCCTGGCTACTCATGCGGCCGGTGGTGGTACCCGTCTGGACGAAACGTGCGTGGAGGCGGTGCCCAAGGTCGAGTAAGGGCGGCAAGTTATCGATGTAGGTCGAGAGTAACTTTTTCAATTCGCGATAATCGAGAATCTGCGCGACGATGGGGTGCAGTTCTTTTATTTTTTCCAGCTCGCTCTCGCGTGTCGAGCGTTCGCCACCCGGCGTCTTCTTCTGCTTCTCGGGCACGAGGTGCATCTCGTCGAAGAGAACCACCGCGAGCTGTTTGGGCGAGGCGATATTGAACTCGTGCCCCGCCGCTTTATAAATTTTCTTCTCGATTGACTCAAGCTCGGCGCGATATTTCTTCGCGAGATCCGCGAGCACGGCGGGGTCGACGAGAATGCCGCGCTCCTCCATCCCGCGGATAACCGGGATGAGTGGCTTCTCGATGTTCTCGTACACGTCGCGCACGCGCCCCAGCTCGCCGAGCTGTTTCTCGAGCTCGGCATATGCGGCGTCGAAATTTTCTTTCTTGGTAAACGCAAGCAGGTCGTCGAGTGTTGCGTCAGTGAATTCAGAAGAGATGAGCCAAAGCATCACTTGTGCTTGCGCGAGGCGGGTAGGAGGAATTTGTGAAGGCTTTGGCGGAACGCCCTCGCCAACCCCGTTCGTCCTATGCGGATCCAAAGCTTCATCAAATTGCTTCTGCCCGCCGAGCGTCATTTTAATACGCGTTTTGAGCGACCGGAATCCGAACTCGTCGCACATTGCGAGAATTTTTTTCTCATCAACACCCTCG
This sequence comes from Candidatus Kaiserbacteria bacterium, assembly GCA_963813065.1. GTDB lineage: Bacteria > Patescibacteriota > Minisyncoccia > Phycocordibacterales > Phycocordibacteraceae > C7867-001. Next base: position 95,479 of record CAWEXP010000008.1, on the reverse strand, counting down.
CGCCATGAGTCTTTCGGTAATCCGAAGGCAATCGGCGCGTCGGTGCGAATCGTCGCAAGACTCTTCGAGAAGAGCGCGTCTTCTTCGTGTGCTTTCAAGAGTTCGATGACGCGTTTCTTGACGCCTTTTTCTACCAACACCGTCTCGCTCTTCTTCAATTTTTTATACAGCTGTTCGATGGTGCCAAAATTAACAATGAGCTCGGTCGCCGTCTTGTCGCCAATACCGGGGACGCCTTTGATGTTGTCGGACGGATCACCGCGAAGGCCTTTGTAATCCGGAATGAGCGCGGGCTTGAATCCAAACCGTTCTTTCACATTTGCTTCGTCGTATAAAATAGTGTCATTAATTCCCTTCTTCAGCGTATAGACCATCACGCGCTTGTCATCAACGAGCTGGAGCGTGTCCATATCGCCCGACGCGATGATGACTTGAATATCTTTCTTTGATTCCATCTCATGCGCGATGGTGCCGAGCAAGTCGTCAGCCTCGAATCCTGCACGATCATACGCCGGAATCGAAAACGCCTCGAAGACTTTGCGCGAACTATTGAGCTGAGCGACCAGTGCATCATCCGTTTTCGCACGCGTGCCCTTGTACTCGGCATAGGCCTCGTGGCGCACGGTGGGGCCGGGCAAGTCGTAGCATGCGGCAATATAATCCGGCTTGAGTTCGGTGATAATCTTCAGCAACATCGCGACGACGCCGTAGAGCGCGCCCGTCGGCTCGCCTGTGGGGCCGGTGAAGTCTGGCAAGGCGTGATACGCGCGATGGATAATCGCGTGGGCGTCTAAGAGGACGAGGCGTTTCTTGGTCACCCTCCTATTGTACCTGTAATCCGCAGATGGCGAGAATGGTCGGGGAGGACGGAAAAGGTGAGCTCGACCGGGGCGTTCGGCAAGCCCCCAGCAACTCGTTCCGGCCATTCGAGGAAAATGAGGTTCCCCGGATCCTTCATACTTTCGTCGAAACCGAGCGACGCGAGGTCGGCGGCAGACTCGAGACGGTAAGCATCTATATGAATGAGACGCGTAAATTTTTGATTCTTGAGTTGGTATATTTTTTCCAAAACGAACGTGGGGCTGGTGACCACTTCCTCGATACCGAGCGCTTTCGCAACCCCCTTGGTAAACGCGGTCTTCCCCGCCCCGAGCTCGCCCGAGAGGGTGACGAGCGTCGCACCCTCTCTTCGCGGCACCAATTGCGCAACAAAGGCCTGCGCCGCGAGCCCGAGCTCATCGAGATTTTCAATCCGCTGTTCCATTCGGCCATTGTACTCTCGAATACGATTCAATAAAACGCATCATAAAGAAATGCCCCCGATTGCTCGGGGGCGCCTGAAGAGTTTAATGATGATGTCCTCCATGGAAGCCATGGTGGCCACCGAAGAGGTCGAAGCCGATCATGAGGTCGCCCGGACACATGGGTTCGTTTATCCAAACAAAGCCTACGCGGACGGGCACCATGTAGCAGGCGGGATTCGCCATCACCACGACTGGTGGGGGTGCAAGCTGTGCAATGGGCTGTGGGGCAGGCGGCGGGACCACTGGACCTTCTGTCACCGTGCATTGCTCGGTGTCGGTGCCCGAGACGGCAACGCAGGCCCAGTGGGAGCCCTGCTCCGGCATGGGCAGGATGATCGGTTGCCCTGACGTCGGCTTTATGACTGACGTCGTGCCACGCACAGCAACATTATCGGCCAATGCCGCACCGGCAGTTACTGCCAGCGCGGCGATTGCGAGAATCAAGGAACGCATGATTTTCTCCTTCAAAAAGTCTGTGTGTAGGGTATCAGATTAGACCACTATTGTCAAGTGTCCCCCTCTGCCCTGTTTTTGGGTGCTATCATTCCGCGTATGGATTCCCCGTTTGATCTTGAAAAGGAAGATGCTGAGCTTGCTGGTGTGCGTGAACGCGAAGAAGAAGATGTTGCGCACATTCTCTCAGAGAAGTACGGCATGGAATATGCCGATCTCTCACTGCTCCAAGTAGATACCGAGGCTCTGCGCGCGGTACCACGCGAGAAGGCTGAGGCCGCCGAAGCAATCCCCTTCGCGCGCTCGGCCAAGAACCTCTCGCTCGCGGTTCACAATCCCGCGAATTCTGCGTTGCCCGGACTCCTCACCGATCTCGCGAGCGATGGTTTCTCGGTTACGCAGTTCCTCGTATCGGAAAAAAGTTTTCAAAAAGCACTCGCGCGCTATGCCGACCTCCCCTTCACCACCGAGAGCCGCGCGGGCGTCTTCGAGCTCGCGCCCGATGTCGCGAATGCGCCAATCACCACACTTGCGAGCCTCAAGTCCGCGCTCGATGCGGCGGTGGAGCTGAAGTCGCTCGATCGTGTTTCGCACATTACCGAGATTGTATTGGCAGGTGCGCTCGCACTCCGCGCCTCAGACATCCACTTCGAGCCGGAAGAAACGCAGACTCGATTGCGCCTACGCCTCGATGGTCTCCTCGTCGATGCTTATTTTTTCGATCCCACCACCTATCATCAGCTCAATTCGCGCATCAAGCTCCTCTCGGCGGTGAAATTAAATATTGCGAATCGCGCGCAGGATGGCCGCTTCAGCATCGCGCGAGGCCCGGTGCAAGTGGAGGTACGCTCCTCCTTTATCCCCGGCAATTACGGCGAGTCGATCGTTCTCCGTCTCCTCGACCCCGAAACGACGAAAGTCTCGTTCAAGAATCTCGGCATTCACCCCAAGCTCCTTGAGCGGCTTGAGCACGAGATTCGGCGCGCTAATGGCATGCTCCTCACCACCGGCCCCACAGGATCGGGCAAGACGACGACGCTCTACTCCTTCCTCCGCGAGATTCAGAATCCGGAAATAAAAGTCATCACCATCGAAGATCCAATCGAGTATCACCTCGAAGGTATCGTGCAGACCCAGGTCGACGAGACCAAGTACACCTTCGCCGAGGGTCTCCGCTCGATTGTGCGTCAAGACCCCGACGTCATCATGGTCGGCGAAATCCGCGACGCCGACACGGCCAATATCGCTATCCAAGCCGCGCTCACCGGGCACTTCGTCTTCTCCACCCTCCACACCAACGACGCCGCAGGCACCTTCCCTCGCCTCTGCGACCTCGGGGCTGACCCGAAATCGTTTGGTTCGGCCATCACCGTCTCGATGGCACAACGCCTCCTGCGCAAACTCGATCCGGATAAGAAAAAAGAACGTCCGCTGACCGACGCCGAGAAAGCGATGATTGCCAAAGTATTCGAGCCGCTCACTGACAAAAGTTTGCTACCAGAAAAAGTAGAAACGGTGTGGGAGCCAGTTCCCAACACAGAAACGGGCGAGACCGGCTACCACGGCCGCATTGGTCTCTATGAAGCCATATTTATGGACGACGAGCTCGCCGAATTCCTCCGTGAAAACCCGCCCGCCAACGAAATCGCAAAGCTTGCGAGCAAGCAGGGCTACCTCACCATGGCGCAAGATGGCATCCTCAAAGCGCTCTCCGGCATCACCTCCCTCGCCGAAGTCGCTACCACCGTCGACTTGCCGAGATAAATAAAATGCCCCGCGGTTAGCGGGGCTTGGGATTCAGTTCAGAGTGGCGTTGAAATAATCCTGAAACGCGTTTTTTGTATGGATTGATGAACTCCACAGCTTCCTCCGTAGAAAGAACGGGCCAATCCCGTTCATATTCCTCCAGGCGATCGCTCCACCGGAGTGGTGCGTGGACGAGACACCTGAGGATGAGACCAGTACCCGCACCGAAATGCGGGACCAGAAGGTCCTTGGGGTAACGCCCGAAGCCGTCAAGCCTTGCCAGGAGGAATATGAACAGGATCAAAACTCTGTGGTACGATGGTAGCACTAGCCCATTTTTATGTCAAGTCCTCGACCGACCGTCAAACAAGATGCAGAAGGTGGAATGGTAGTGACGGAAGTGCTCGATGCGGCGCTCCGCCCCGCGCGCTGGGAGGAGTATGTCGGGCAGGAACAGATCAAGGCGAATGTCCGCATCGCCATTGACGCCGCCAAGAAGCGCGGCGGCATGCCCGAACACATTCTCTTCTATGGCCCCCCAGGCGTCGGCAAAACGACCCTCGCCCACCTCGTCGCGAACACCCTCGGCGCCCATTTGAAGAATACGTCGGGCGTCGCCATCGAACGCGCGGCCGATCTCGCCGCCATTCTCACCAATCTCGAACCGGGCACCGTGCTGTTCATCGACGAAATCCATCGCCTCTCGCGCAAGATTGAAGAATTGCTCTACCCCGCGCTCGAAAGCGGTCATCTCGACATCGTCTTGGGGAAAGGCCCTTCAGCGCGAACCGTTGAGCTCCCGCTTCCACCCTTTACGCTCGTCGGCGCGACTACCCGCGTCGCCGAACTCTCGGGCCCCCTACGCTCACGCTTCGGCGGCGGCACGTACCAGCTCGATTTCTATAGCGAAAAAGAATTGCGCGATATTATTCGCCGATCGGCCCTCCTCCTCGGGCTCGATGCGCCTGAGGCCGTCATTGATCGCATTGCGGCGCGGAGTCGCGCGACTCCGCGCGTCGCGAATTCACTCTTGAAGCGCGTCCGTGACTTCTCCGAAGTGCGTGAACGCCCGCTCTCGGCCGAGCTCTGCGATGAAGCGTGCGAACTCTTCGGTGTCGACGCTTTCGGCCTGACCAAAGATGACCGTCGCTATCTCGAAACTCTTCAACACAGCTTCAGAGGTGGGCCGGCAGGTATCCGCGCGCTCGCCTCGGGTCTCCACGAAGAGGTCGAGACACTCGAGAACGTCTACGAGCCCTATCTCCTGCGCCTCGGCCTCGTCGAGCGCTCGCCGCGCGGACGCATCTTGACCGAGAAAGGGCGCGAATATTTGCAATCAGCTCTGCAGAAACTGTTATGACCTGGCGTCCGCTCGTTTTCTTTTTCCTCGTAACGCTCGTAGTGGGCTTTTTCGGCTGGTCGCTCACGCCGCTCATCGCGAACTATGTCGTATTGCCCTACCTCGCCCCTTCACTGAGCTTCGTAGTTCTCTGGTACGTCATCCTTGTGCTCCGTTTGCTGATTGATGTGGCGCTGGGTGCTTGCTTGGCATATGCGGCAGGTGCCCTCGTGCCCGACGTGTGGCGGTACGGGACACGGATTGGCGGCGCTTTCATTGTTGGCGAAGTGCTCGCGCTCCCCTCGGGTGTATCACTCGTCACCCAAGGCAGATTCGTGTTCGTATCGCCGACTCATTTCTGGATGCAAGTCGCGACGAACGGCGTCACATTCCTCAGTCCGCTCGTCTTTATGGATCTCACGCTGATACTCGCGAGCCTGTTAGCTGTGTGCTGGTACTCTCATTATTGTTTACACTCTCACCATGTCCGGACACAATAAATGGGCGCAGATAAAGCGACAAAAAGCGGTCACCGACGGCGCGCGGAGTCGTGTCTTCTCACGATTCGCGCGCCACATCGCGCTCGAATCGAAGAAGGCGAACGGTGCGGTCGCGGCGCCCGCACTCGCGGCGGTTATCGCGCGCGCGAAGGCGGCAAATATGCCGAAGGACAATATCGAGCGCGCTATCGCGAAGGGAATGTCGAAGGACGCGGGCAGTCTCGAACAGGTCGTCTACGAGGCCTATGGTCCCTCAGGCGCGGCGCTTATCGTCGAAGCGATGACTGATAACAAGAATCGTACGACGCAGGAGATTAAGCACCTTCTTTCCCAACATGGTGTCGAGCTTGCGGCACCTGGCTCCGCACTCTGGGCCTTCTCGAAGAAGGCCGAGGGCGGCTACGCGGCGAATGAGCCCCTAGCCGAGGTCGCAGGCGCTGATGAGGAGAAGCTCTCTCAGCTCCTCGAAGCGCTCGACGATCATGAAGATGTCCAAATCATCTTCACTAATGCACGCGGGTATGAGAGTACTAGCGATTGACCCGGGCTACGACCGGCTCGGCATCGCGGTCGTCGAAGGCGACGCGAGCAAGCCACAACTGGTCTGGAGTGATTGCGTCGAGCCCAAGAAAGGTTCTCCGCCTGCGCGCCTTGCCGAGGTGCATCGCGCTGTCGCGGGAGCGCTCAAAAAATATGCGCCCGACCTCCTCGCAATCGAAACACTCTTTTTCAGTACGAACAATAAGAAAACCGCTCTGCCTGTTGCCGAGGCGCGCGGTGTCATCCTCTCTGCCGCCGGTCTTGCGGGGGTTCTCGTTCTCGAGTGTTCACCCCAACAGGTCAAGCTCGCGGTCACCGGATACGGCAATGCCGACAAGGCGGCTGTGGCCCGCATGATTCCTCGACTTATTGCGCTTCCGCCCCGTAAGCGCCGCGACGACGAGCTCGACGCTATTGCCCTGGGGATTGCGGCACTTGCACAAAAAATAGTTTTTTCGCAACTCGACGTCTAATTGTGTTAGCATCGTAGGATGCGCAAGCACCCGAAGCGGGTTCAGCATATCCTGCTCACTATCTGTTTCGCCGTCCTTGGCCTTGGCTTCTTGTTTGCGGGAATCCTCCTCATTGGCGCGGCGTTCACGCCGACGCCGGACATCGCGTCCTTCACCGCGCGCCAGGTCGATCAGTCGACCAAGATTTATGACCGCACGGGGCAAGTGCTCCTCTATGACTACAATCGCGACGCGCGACGTGAGGTCGTACCTCTTGCGTCAATCGCGCCCGAGGCAATTAATGCAACTATTGCCATTGAAGACTCGAGTTTCTACGAACACGGCGGCGTCCGCTTCACCTCCATCATTCGTGCGGCACTCGCCGACCTCATACCGGGCGGCTCGACGCAGGGCGGTTCGACGATTACCCAGCAGTTGGTGAAGAACACCATTCTCACCAACGAGAAAAGCATCACACGTAAGGTGCATGAGTGGATTCTGGCCATTCGTCTCGAGCAGGCGTATTCAAAAAATCAGATACTCGAAGCCTACCTCAATGCCATCCCCTATGGCGGCACCCTCTACGGCATCGAATCAGCGAGTGAGGCGTACTTTGGAGTGTCGTCAAAAGATCTGACCATCGCTGAGTCGGCATATCTCTCTGCGATGATACAAGCACCCTCGTATTACTCGCCCTATGGCCAACACCGGGCCGCGCTCGATGCACGGAAGGATTTGGTACTCGATCGTATGCATACACTGGGATTCATCTCCGATGCCGACTATGCTTCGGCAAAAGTTGAGAAAGTTTCTTTCGCGACGACGAATCCCGCGGGTCAACATTCCATTATCGCGCCGCATTTTGTGTTCTACATTCTCGACCAGCTTGAGCAGACCTACGGCGAGAGCGCCCTCGCGCGGGGACTCAAAGTGACCACTACACTCGATGCTGATCTCCAGGTGCATATGGAATCAGTAGTGGAAAGTTACGCGGCAAGTAATTTAAAGAATTTCAAAGCGAGTAACGAGGCCTTGGTAGCGACTGATCCCTCTACGGGCCAGATATTAGCGATGGTCGGCTCGAACAATTTCTTCAGCACCACAACTGACGGCCAATACAATGCGGCACTTGCTTCTCGCCAGCCTGGCTCGACCATGAAGCCCTTTATCTACGGCCTCGCGCTCATGCACGGCTATACCCGCGACACCGTCGTCTTCGATGTTCCAACCCAATTCTCTACCGCCTGTTCCCCTTCTGACGTCACCAATGACACTCCACCCTGCTACGCGCCCCAGGACTTCGACGGGACCTTCCGCGGACCAATGACCTTCGAGACGGCGCTCGCACAATCAATCAATGTGCCGGCGATCAAAGTACTCTATTTGGTTGGTATCCAGAATGCGATCGGTCTCGCCGAATCATTTGGTCTCTCGTCGCTCGGCAATGCCGCGCAATACGGCCTCACACTCGTGCTCGGCGGTGGCGAGGTACGACTCCTCGACCTCACGAATGCGTATGGCGCCTTCGGCAACGATGGAGTCCTCAATCCGTCGACCGGGATTCTTGAGGTGCAAGATGCGTCAGGGACTATGCTCCAGCAATACACGCCGAATTCGACACGGGTGATCCCCGCAAATATCGCGCGTGACGTATCCGCGATGCTCTCTGATGCACCGGCACGGGTACCTGAATATGCACTCGATTCTCCCCTCACCATTCCTGGCTATGATGTCGCAGTGAAGACGGGTACCACTAATGACACCCGCGATGCTTGGACGATTGGTTACACCCCTTCGATCGCACTTGGCGTCTGGGCAGGCAATAATGACAACAGCCCCATGGTGAAGTCGATTGCTGGTTTCATTGTCGCTCCGATGTGGCACGATGCGATGACCTATGCCGTTTCTAAATATTCGAAGACCTACTTCGGCGAGCCCGATCCGATTTTCTCGAGCGTGCCGCCACTCCTCCAAGGTAATTGGCAGATTCCCGATTCTTCAGGCTCACTTACTCCGCATGATCTGCTCTACTGGACTGATAAAAATAATCCGCAAGGTGCGCCACCCTCGAATCCTGCAAGCGATCCACAGTTTTCCTACTGGGAGTATGGCGTCCAAGCATGGTATGCGTCGCACCCTAACCTCTTCTCTGGTGGTGTCATGCTCCCGGTCCCTCTTTCTTCTAGTGAATGAGTGAGATCAGACCTAAACAGTTGCTGTTTAGGTCTGATCTCACTCAAGACTAGTTATTCATTGGCGAAACAAGATAGAGGAATGATGAGTCGCCAACACCTTTAATAAGCACGGGACGCCCCGGACCTGCGGCAGTGATTGAAATACTCTCGGCATGCGTCAGCGAGAGTGCCGCAGAGAGGTAGCGGTGGTTGAACGAGAGGTCGAGATTCGTGCCCGACATTTGTGCCGGAATTGATTCTGAGGATTCTCCAAGATCGGCATTGTGGGCGAAGAAGGAGAGTTTATGCGTCTTCGGCTCAAACGTTATTTTTACTTTCTGGAATGAATCAGCAAAGATAGTAGTTCGCTTCAACGCGCTTTCAAAATCTTTTTTAAGAACAACTGCTTCAACCACCGATTCTTTTGGAATGATTTGGCGATAATCAGGATAGGTGGCATTCGTGAGGCGGGTGACGAACATGCCATGACTCCCGATAAATGCGCATTGATGCTCATCGAAGGAAACAATAATCTCTTCATCGGGAAGTGCTTGAGCAATTTCGGCGGCATTCTTTGCGGGAATAAGTATCTTCCCTTGTGCACCACGACTCGCGAGTGGAATTTTCTTCTCCGCGAGACGGAATGAGTCAGTCGCGACTGCGGTCAACATTCCTCCTTCAATAGAGAGATAGATGCTGGCGAGCTCAGGACGGACGGTTGAATTCGAAGCACAAGAAACAAGAGTGGTGAAAAGAGATTTCAACATCGCTCCAGAGAGGAGAAGTCTATTTTTAGAACTTTCAGGGAATGGTATGGAAGGAAAATCGTCGTACGGGATGGTTTTTAGTACACTTTTACTCGAACCGTTCTTGAGTGTGAGAGAAGACCCTGTGTGCTCAAGAGTAATATCTCCTTCTCCACCAAGCGATGAAGCAATTTGTTGAAGTATGTTCGCCGGGACAGCGACCACTCCCGTCGATTTACATTCACCCTTCACTTTCAAATCGACGGCAGTTTCGAGATTGGTTGCGCGCAATTTGATTCCCTCATCAGCGGCAATGATAAGAATTGCGGCAAGAACGGGTAGGGTGGTCGCTCGGCGCTCGGCGAATCGTGCACTTATCAACACTGCTTCAGAGAATATTTTTTTATTTAGAGAAACAATCATACGCCCTTATTATAGCGGTGGATACTGGGGATAGGCAAATAAGCTTTGTATTTACTTGCTTTTTCAACCCCACCCCACTTTTGATGCTGTTGATAAGTCTCCATAAGTTCTAGACCAACAATGTACGAATACTTTGAATATCTTTCGCGAGGTCACTATCCACAATTACTTCACGCTTTATCTTCTCGCAGGAGTGGATAACCGTTGTATGATCGCGCCCACCCAATTTCGTACCGATAGTGGGGTATGAAATATTAAAATCCTCTCGCAAAAGGTACATAATGATCTGGCGTGGACGCACGACTTCCCTCCTCCGGGTCTTTTCATAGATACTTTCTTCCTCGATACCATAGAACTCTGCGACTTTCCCGACGACATTTTTCACCGAGATAGTCTTCTGTGGTCGCGTAAATGAGCGGAGCGACTGTCGTACCTCAGCGATATCAGGCGACATACCCTTCACTTGTGCGTGACAGACAATACTATTCACCATCCCCTCGAGCTCGCGGATAGAACCGGTGGTGTTGGTGGCGACATATTCAATAACCTCATCCGAGAGGATAATGCCATTGAGAGATGCTTTCCGGTGCACAATCGCCATTCTCGATTCAGTGTCTGGCTCAGAGATATCAATAGTCATTCCACTCGCGAGACGACCCTTCAGGCGCTCGGCGATATCCGGAATTGCGACCGGCGGGCGATCTGAAGAGAACACAATTTGTTTGTTGGTGTCGTGGAGGGTGTTAAAGAGATGGAACAACTCCTCCTGAGTCTTCTCTTTTTTCGAGAGGAACTGTACATCGTCCATAATCAGGAGATCGTACTGGCGATACTTGTCTTTGAAACGGTTTGCATTACCTGCCTGGATAGAATCGGTGTAATCAATTGCGAATTTCTCTGAAGTGAGATAAAAAACTTTGCGCGTCGGATAGAGTTTCTTAAATTGATTGCCGATAGCTTGGATAAGATGCGTCTTGCCGCGGCCCGTGTCACCATAAATGAAGAGCGGATTGTAGGTGATGCCGGGGCGATTGATGGCTGCTTGAGCGGCGGTATACGCAAGCTCGTTGAAGGAACCCACCACGAACGCATCGAAGGTATACCGCGGATTCAAATTGTCGCTCTTATTGATATAGAAATCGCCGAGCGGGAGCTCGGGAACAGAATGGTCATGTCGTGGCTCCTTGGGCGGCTTCCGGCGCTCGTCTTTCACGATCAGATACTCAATATTGCGGAATTCGTATGAAAGATCGCGGAGAATCTTCAGGAGCAGTGCGTGGAACTTCTTGATATACCAATCTTTGAAGAATTGACTCGGCACGCCGACATACAAAACGCCCTCTTCTATCTTCACGACATGACTGTCGCGGAACCAGGTGTTGAAATTCGCGGGGGAAATAGAGAGCTCGACTTGTGTGAGTACATATTCCCAAAGTTCGCGCGGATTTCCGGTATCCATGTCGGTTGATTATACGCGTCCCACGAAGTCTGCAAACCCTGGCGCAAGGTGGAGAACCTGTTAGTATGGTGGGTATAACTTTTAATTCATCTTTTCATGTCAACCAAGCAGACCTACCAACCGAATAAGCGTAAGCGCGCCACGACGCACGGATTCCGCAAGCGCAGTGAGACTAGCGCCGGCCGCAAAATTCTCTTGAAGCGCCGTCGCCAGGGCCGCAAGACCCTCTCTCGCTAATGTTCCCCCGCCGCTCTCGCCTCACCCGCGCCGATTTCGATAGTCCCGCGGTTATTCGAGGCAAGCGACTATCCTCGACCCATCTCTCGCTGGTCGTCCCCTCTGGCGAAGTGTGTGGGTATTCGGTCGTTATCTCGAAGAAGACGGCGCGGCTCTCGGTCACTCGTCATCGGCTCAAACGCCGCGTCCTAGCGCTCCTGCGCGGGCTCACTCTGCCGCCTGCGCTCGTGGTATTCCCCAAGGCCAGTGCCAGCGACCTCTCGCCTGGCGACCTGAAGACCGAGCTCGTAGGCCTCCTTTCTAAAATCACCCCGAGACCGTAGACTACACATACATGATCAGCAGTTTCTTCCACGCCGCTTTCTATAATCCAATCTACAACGCGCTCGTCGCGCTCGTCGCCTTTGTGCCGGGTGGCGACGTAGGCATCGCGGTTATTATTCTCACCATCGGCATCCGACTCGTTCTGCTCCCTTTTACACTCTCGGCGGCACGCACCCAGCGCGCGATGAAAGAGCTCGAGCCGCACTTGAAGGCGCTGAAGGAGAAACATAAAGACGACAAAGAAAAAGAAGCCATCGAGACGCTGGCGCTCTACAAAGAACGCAAAGTAAATCCTTTTGCGAGTATTTTGACCGCGTTTATTCAATTACCGGTCCTCCTTGCGCTCTACTGGGTCTTCCGCTACGAGCCGTTCTCATCTATTGATATTGCACGGCTCTACCCTTTTACACCCGTGCCCGCACATGCCTCGCTCCTCTTCCTCGGCATCATCTCGGTTGCAGGAAAATCAATTGTTCTCGCAGTGCTTGCGGGCATCACCCAATTCTTCCAAGCACGCGCCGCGCTCGCAGGGACCATGAAGCCCTCAGAGGGAGGCACTGGCATGCAGGCCGACTTCCAGAAGATGATGGGTCTGCAGTTGAAGTTCGTCTTCCCGTTCCTGATTGGCGTCATTTCGTATACCGCCTCGAGCGCGGTCGCGCTCTATTTCCTCACGACGAACCTTGTGGGCATCGTCCAGGAATATTACGTTCGCCACTCACTCCGCCAAACTCAAAGTTGATAGCTCCAGAGCGAGCCGTCGTTTTTATTGAGAAATACGAGCACTGAATTCGCCGGATCGACGGCGAGATTCGTCGCGTCGAGCGAGCCAGCGTTGGCGGAACTGAAATCGAGCACAAGCTCGGCATACCGACCTGCAACATCGACTTTCCACATCTTGTCTGAGAAATGAACCGCACCCTGGTACCAGTCGTCGGGATATGCGTAACCTGCGGGAACAGAAGTCGGTACGCCGCAATAGACCGCAGAATCATCTGCCGCCCACACGCACTTATCGGCGATGGTGGTGAGTGGAAGAGGGAGCGCTACACCCGTTGCCACGGTTACCAGCTCAGTTTTTAGAGTGCCAGCACCGGTGTAACTCACGAAGGCATACTTTCCTGAAGGACTCACGAGCGCCGAGAGGCCCATCAAAGGGCCGGCGATGCGCGAGAAGCGGCCACTCGCGTCGACGAGGTAGGCGTCGCCCTCGAGTGTGGCGGCAGATTTAGTAACCGCGACATAATTCTTACCGGCAATACCGACGCGAACATCAGAAAGAGGTGTCGTGAACGCTTGCGCGACGTGCGTACCATCGGTGTGTTCGATCTCGGCGACTGAACCGTTGACGCCTGAAGCGAGCGCCAGGATCGCGGAAGAGGAAACCGCCAGCCCCGAGAGATTTTGGGGCAAGAAGAATCCACTCTTCGTGTTCGTCGCCGGCAGAGCGTAGGTATTGAGGGTTGAAATATCGCCCGAGAGATATTGCACGAGCGCGAAGGATGCGTCGGGGAGCCACAGCGCAGACTGCAGGCGCGGGACGGTGGTGTTGTTGGTGCGTGTCAAAACGCCGGTGTGCACAAGGTACGAAAAAACATTGCCGCTCTCACGTTCGATATAGCTCACGTTGATGTCTGGTGAGCTTGTACCTACATCCGTGGCGACTTCGCCCGGCACCACTGGCCCCGCATCGATGCGCACGAGGCGCGCCGAGACCTTCTCGGGCGTGCCTGGATTAGTAGTGCCTGAGGCTGTGCCGGTATTCGTCGTTTGATTCCCCTGCCCCGCCACCGGCAGAGTGCCGCTCGGCGTGACCGCGACACCAGATCCACCCGTGAAGAAATACACATATACCGCAAACAAGACTCCAATAACGAGCAATCCTATCGCAGAGATGATGAGGTAGCGGCGCATAATAATTATTGCAATTTACAAGTAGCGGTAACTTGTACACACTGGGGTTTTTGACCCGCCGCTTGGGTGGTTGAACAAAGAACGGTTCCTCCGGCCGGCGCATTGCTGGCACCGTTATCGAATACAGTGGTCCACGTGACACCATCGGCTCGCGTGGCACCATCCGCGGAGAGATCGTCTTTGATCGATTGGCACTGGCCTGAATAGGCAATATAATTAGTATTCGATTCTATGCTTGGTGTAAAAACCGATCCGATTTGTATTCCTAAGTATGTCAGTTGAGGTGTGGTGCACAGCGCATACACACAATCAGTCGCGGATCCCGTGCAAGCAAATGACTGATGCGTTTGTGACGAACCCCCCTGACACGGATAGTTCTGTGCTTGATGCACAGCGTCCACCCCCGTAAACTTGACAAGTGTGTCATAGCTTCCGTTAAATCGCGAATCCGCGCCCGCGAGAATCTGAGCAGTAGTTAACCCTGCTTGGCCAGCGCCATTCGCAACAGAATTTCCAGTGCACTCGATACCATACGTATCCCCAGCCGCAGTACAGTCTGCGGGGCACACATCAGGGACTTTCGTCAGATACATAACGCAGTTTTTTGCAATTGAAGTATCGATAGTTCCTCCTGTTTTTAGGCACGCATGAGGCTCATTGTTCGCCGACTGGTCCTGCCCCGTCGCTGAATTGCATTGTTGGGTCGCGGCAGAACAATCCGTACCACTGGCGCAGGCGACTCCTTGATCGATGGGCGTTGTGGCGCCACCCGCCCATGTCCCCGTCGGCGTATTGAGCGCCGGCATACCCACCGAGAGATTAAGGATGCTCGGATTGATGATGGTGAAGACGAGTACGGGCGCGAGGATGAGTACGAGACCGAGCACGGCGTCGGTGATGCGCTTCCGTCCATCGCTCTTCTTGCTTACCGAGTCCTGGGTCGCGATCTCGAGTCCGCCCCAGATAATCTCGATGACGGCGAGTGCGGCGGCGAGGCCGATGAGATATTTATAGAGATTGTTGAGGAAGCTCGCGATACCCGAGCTATCGCTCGTCGCGCCTTGGGTCAGGCCGGGGATGGGCGCGAGCGGAACAAAACTATTAGGGGCGCTATTCGAAGTCTGGATGCTCTGGGTGATGCCCTGCTGGCTCGCTACGCAGGTATTACCGAGGGTGCCCGGCGTGCAGGTGTACCCGGTGGTGCAAGCAGGCTTGCAGGTGTAGGTGCCGTTGACGACGTTATTGGTAGCATTTTGTATCGCGGAATTGAGCTGTGCGTTTTTGCATTGGGCTGCCGTGCTGTTGGTGGTGCAACCACCACTCGCGCCGGTCGGCGTGGTGTTGAGGTTGACGCTGAGATCTGTCTGGCAGGTCTGGTAGTTCGTGTCGCCGACAGTGGTGTCGCAGGTGAGTCCGGTCTGACAACCGAACGTGGCACCGTCACAGAAAGCGCCGAGCGTGCCGGCATTGCTAAAAGAAGTGTTCTCCGCAAAAGCGACAGGAGCGATGGCCAGGAACGCGAGGGCTAGAAGTGTTTTTTTCATAGGCCAAATAAGTTAGTGCCAGAATTGGAGCCGAAGGAGAGGGAGAGATTCGCTGAGGCGGTTGTTGCTCCGGCTGTCGCCGTGAGCGATACGTTCGCGGTGCCAGCCCCTTGCCCGGTCGGCCGCAGGGTGATGAGTGCGCCGGATTGTGCGGAGGTGCCGTTGAGGAACCATTGGAGAAGCGGATTCCCCGAACTCGTCGGGAGTGAGTAGGTGGCCGCATAGAGCGATTCCTCGGTGCCGGTCAGAGCAATAGCGCCGGCGAGTGCGCGGTCGAAGCGGATACCCATGAGTGGATTGTTTGCATAAAGGCGCACACTTGCTTCCTGTGGATTGAGCGCGACCGAATCGCCGCCGACCAGGGTGCCGTCGGGGCTGGTGACCACTACCGAGACCGTACTCGCGCGGTACTGGAGCGGGCTCGCGGCGATTATCGAAGCCTTACCGATGCCCGAGGAGCTGGTGATAGCGGTGCCATCGATGGTCCACGCATAGGAGAGCGTGGTTGGGTCGAGTGCGGTACCGTCCTTCGTGCGCATATTGGCTACCGCGACGATGCGTGAGGAACCCTCTAGTGGCTCCAGTGGCTTACCGAGATAGAGGGGTGGCACCGAGGCGATGGGCTCGACGACGAGCGCAACGTCCTGTGGGATGATAGTAAGTTGCTGACTGTAATTGGTGCTTCCCGTAATGAAAGTTCCTGTAACATTCGTCACACTACCCCCCGCACCAAGGGTGACGGCCACCGGCTGGGCATTACCGCGATAGATTTCAGCACCATTGACTGAGACGACAAAGGTGCCGCTCGATAGATCGAGAAGGTTTGATGCGGGTACGATGCTGACTGTGCCATAGGGCACGGGATACTGCGGACTCGCGGAGATGGTGAACGCCGGAGGTGCCGACTGTGCGAACGCAGACAACGGCAGAGCGAGAACGCTGGCCGCGACCATGAGGAGGATGCCTCGCGAACGAGAGAGAGCCATGCCTATAGTATATATCCTCGGCGCGGTCAGTATGCGGGTTCAGGTTCGGTATCGGGGATTTCGTTTTCCTGTTCACTCTCGGCTTCTTGTTGTTGTGCGGCTCTCTGGGCATTAAGATACGCAACTTGGGCGGTGCGGTCGCGCTGACTCGTGGCCGCATACTGCGCCTCCCATTTTTTGAGTTCTGCTTTTTCCTGCTTGATTTGTGTCGCGTAGAGACGCCACGTCATCAGGGTGAGGCTGGCACCGATACCAGCGAGGAACCAGAGCGGCGCCATTGTCTCGCGCTCGAAGATGCGGAAGTCGGTAAAGGCGAGCGTGATGAACACGATGAGGAATCCGGCAATCGCGACCGCAATCGACATAATGACGCCGAAGATGGTGAGCGCAGGGCCCGTAAAGACGCCGACGGCCAGACCCACGACACTATTCGTTTGTGACGCAACTATTGCCGGCCCGAAGAACCAGAAGAAGAGAAAAAAATAGCGGAGCGCATCGAGTATCCCAGCAATCACTAGGAGCGGCAATGCCCCACCCCAGGTCATGCACTCCGGCGGAGGCGGCGATTTACTTCTTGTCCGCGGTGGCATAGCGATCCTTCTCGGCCTTTATCGCGAGTAATTGCGATGGGTCGGAGGTGATGATTTGATCTTCGGTGTAGCTCGCGACGACTTTGATCGCGACGTGTTTCGATCCCGCGAAGAAGAGCCCTTCGCCGACGCCCGCTTCGAGCAAGAGATATTTCTCTTCCTCCGTGAGTTTAAAGACGTCTTGCAAGGAATCGATCGCGCTCGACGATTGTTTGAGCAGGAGTTGAATCGAGGAGTTGCTGACGATGGCGCGACCATACTGCGTGCCCATGAAGTCTTCGACGTCTTGGGTAATGGTGGCCACGCCGAGGAAATATTTGCGACCGCGCTTGACCAGGGTGAAGAGGAATGAGGCAGTGTCCTCGCTCTTCATCATCCACCACGCCTCGTCGATCACCATGAGGCGCTTCTTGAGCTCGTGGCGCACGGCATTCCAGATATGGTGTGTGATGATATACATTGCCACCGACTTGAGCTCATCCTCCATGTCGCGTACCGAGAAGACGACGAACTGCTGATTGATATCGATGTTGGTCGGCTGGTTCATGAAGCCCGACCAGGTGCCGTGTGTGTACTTGCTCAAACGCTGGACGAGTGACTCGCTCCCCTCCATGCCCGAGAGCACCTGCTCGAAGTCGGCGAGCAAAGGTGGCTCCGCGCCGGTGAAATTGGCGTCGCCGGTGATGTCCTTGAGCGCGTAGGTCTCGCTGATGGCGCGGTCGATGATGGCGTCCTCCTCGGGCGAGAGGCCGCCGAGCATGATGCGGAAGAGCCCGACGAGTGTGATGATGTTGTTACGCAAAATATCCTTCGGGTCCTCGTCTTCGCGCACGGGTGGCAGGTCGAAGGGATTGATGTGGTGCTCCGAGGAGAGCGAGATATGGAAGGAGCGGCCGCCGGTCGCCTCGGCGAGCTGTTCGTATTCGCGCTCGGGGTCGATGATGATAACGTCGGTGCCGAACATCAAGGAGCGCAAAATCTCGAGCTTGGTCGCGTACGACTTGCCCGAGCCCGACTTGGCGAAGGTCACGGAGTTGTAGTTCTCAAGCGAGAAACGATCGAAAAGAATCAGCGACGAATTGTGGCGATTGATACCGTACAGAATTCCCCGGTCGCTCGTGAGGTCGAAAGAAACGAAGGGGAAGATTGATGAGAGTGGCGATGAGTTCAATTTTGAATTGACCAAGAGCTCGTCGGTGCCAAGCGGCAAGCATGAGCGGAAGCCCTGCTCCTGCTGGAAGAGCGCAGGCTTGGTGTAGACGAGCTTGGCATCGAGGATGCCGCGAATGTCACCTTCGGTCTTGTCAATTTCCTCTTTCGAATCGCCGTAGAGTGCGAGATAGAGGCCGACATCAAAGAGTTTCTCCTGCGCCTGCTGGAGATTGTCGCGCAAACTTTCGAGATCTTGGTACGCGGTGTCGAGGAGTGGGTCACGCACGAGACCTTTCGCCTCGCGCTCATTAATCTGGCTTTGTACCTCGGCGACCTTCTTCTGGAAACTGCGGAGCGCCATCTGCGTCTCGACCGGATGGATGAAGATCGAGACATCAAGCACCTTGTCGAGGTTGATGACGGGCGAGAACCAACTGTCGGCGAGGAATCGCGGATACGAGATGGTGTAGAAACTGCGGGCGAACTTTTCCCCAAGCTCGATCTCTCGTGCACCCACCTTCAGCGCCGAAGGTGCGATGGTGTCGACGAGATCAAGCGCCCCCTGCTTATAAATATCCTTCGGCAAGATCGGCACGATTTCCGGCGTGTCTTCTTTCTTGCGATTAATAAAATCGAGGAGTGACATAAAATGTTTAAATGTTTAAATATTTCATGCGTCGAGGCGGATGGGATTTTCCAATTCGCCGGGGTTGAAGGCGCGATAGAGGAGCTCGATAACTTCCTCGGTACCGAGCGGCACGGCGCTCACGCCCGTGCCCGAGAGCGCGCTCGAGACGAGCGCGAGGCGCTGGTCGAGCTGAGCACGGTCTTCTTCAAAGGAGATGTCGAGCGCCGCGGCACTCGCGGCCGCCGTCGGTTTGCGCGAAAGGAGGCTCGACGCACTCTTCCCTATCTCGATTTGTTGAGAGTACGGCACGATGATGTAGAACGACTTCACCATAATATTGGATTGCTCAGCGAAGGAGCGGATGAATTCTTCATATTCGCGGAGCTGGAGGCGCAGGAGCTCGGTCTTCTGCGCAGGCGCTTTCTCCGCGAGGAGCGCGAGGTACGGTCGCAGGTCCATTTTGCGCGAGTTCACGACGATTTGGATTGAGAAATCGAGCGTGTTGAGGAAGTTCTGGAAGCCGCCGATGATGGCGTGCTGTTCGTCCGCCGACTTGAGCCCGAAGTTGACCGAGGAGCAGATGAGCACGCCGCGATAGCTTCCATCTTTGAGGATGATGACGCCGTTCCGAATCTCGCGGACCGGGACGAAATTTTGGGTTGCGGTGGCGGGGGTGGTAGCCATATCAGGATTGTGAGGATTGCGGCGCGCGGGACTTGTTCACGTCGAGTTGCCACGCGAGCTCGGAGAGCTTCCCGCTCGTGAGTCGCGGCGTGGCACGCAATGGTTTTTCCCTAAGCACTGCGTCCTGCGCAGTGCCGGGCGACCCGGCCGGGCCTGGGCCGGGTTTAGCCTGGTGTTTCCAGATGAAGAGATGCGAGGAGGTGTAGTAATTCACCGCCGCTTCGAGCACCTCGATGAACGGTTTGCCATTGACGCGATAAAAAGAGAGCGCGGCAGAGAGCGCAACCACCGGCGCGGAGAAGAAGAGCGCGAAAATAAGCGGCAGATAGAAGAAGAATACGATGCAGAGACCGCCGGCACCCGCGATGTAGATGAATTGCGAGAGCGTGAGCGGCCCAACAATCTTATCCTCCACTTCTATGAACTGCGGAACCTGATATTCCATCATGCATATAGTATCATGTGTGCAATGCGCGCTCGCACGCTCATTGCTCTCGGCTTTTCTTTTTACCTGCTCGCGCTCGCGGTGCCGCCGCGCGCGAGCGCCTGCCAAGATGGCACCGACTCTCCGTGCGCGAACTTTGGATTGCAGACCACCATCGGGAGCACGACCATTTCTAATGGCGATACGGTGACGCTTCCGCTCAATACCGTACTCCCCGTCACGTTCAACTATCCCCAGAACAATTTTATGGGGATACTCACCCATTATGAATATGCGCTCAGCGACTTGAGTTTTTCCAATCTTGCGTACCACCTCGACTTCTACAAAGGAACTCTTTTTTCGAACGCAAATTTTCTTTCGAGCGACGTATTAAATGACGGCATTGGTGCTGAAGAGCCGCGCGCAACCTCGTCGGTTCAATTTTTTGAGCCCGGCAACTACTCGGCCGTCTATTACGAATCAAATCTCATGCGCGTGGCGAATGGCGTCAGCGGGTGCAATTCAAATTATATGGAAGGATGCATGGCGAGTCCCGACTGGGTTACGTCAACCTTCTCGCAGGGCCCGAGGCCCGCTTCAACTGACCCGCTCTTTTATTATGGCGTGACGAATTTCACTGTTACTGCCGCTACGACCTCGCCTACCCTGCCAGCGACACCACTGGTCTCGAACGTGCTCTTCTTGCCCGGTATCGAAGGGAGTCGACTGTATGAGGCGGGCTCGTGTGGCGACGACTCTTGCGAGAACCAGCTCTGGGAACCTGGCGCGGAGCAGAGTTTGGCCTCGCTCCTCTGGAACACTGCGAACGACACGATACGAAAATTATTTCTCGACCCGAGCGGCGCGAGTGTAAACGATGTCTACGCGAAGGAGGATTCGCTCGTCGATTCGGTGCGCGGCACCGACTATTACGCCTCCTTCATCAGCCAGATGAACACGCTAAAACAGAACGGCACCATCAACGACTGGGAGCCGGTCGCCTACGATTGGCGACTTTCCCTCAACGACTTGCTCACCAAAGGCGCCCAGACCGGTACGCACATCGATTACGGCCAAGCGACCAGCACGCCCTACATAGAACAAACGCTTCGCCGCCTCGCCGCAAGCTCGAAGACTGGCAAAGTAACCATCGTCGCACACAGCAATGGCGGTTTAGTGGCGAAAGCGCTCTTGCAAGAGCTCGGCCCCGAAGCTTCGACCTTGGTGGATAAAGTTATTTTTGTCGGCGTGCCGCAATCCGGCGTACCACTCGACCTCGGTGCGCTCCTCTACGGCTATGACCAGGGTATTCCCGATTACTTCCCTCGCATCGTCTCAGAAGAAACGGCGCAAGGTCTCGCGCTCAATGCGCCCGTTGCGTATCACCTGCTCCCTTCTCCTGCGTATCTCGCGAGCATCGCCGGCGATCCGCACCACCCCATCATTCGTTTCGAGGGCGACGCATATGAGAATGAAGAATCAGCCTACGGCTCTACCATCTCTGACCAAGCAACGCTCGACCGTTTCCTCCTCGGCACCACCATCGCGCCGATTAACCCGACGCTGATCGCCTATACCAACGCCGAGCACAGCCTCCTCGACGCTTGGATGCCGCCTGCTGGCATCGAAGTCGACCAGATCGCGGGCTGGGGCGTGGACACCGTGGCGGGGATAGATTTCTATACGCTCCCCCCAATCGCCGCAGTCGCGCTGAACGATGCACACCCCATTCGCGAGTATCGCCCAATTTTCACCGAGGATGGAGATAGTGTTGTGCCCGTCCCGAGCGCACTAATGATGGCGAAAACAATGGATGTAACGCACTACTGGCTCAATCTTGCAAAATACAATCGTGACCAACACGCGTCATATCAGCACAAAAATATTCTTGAAGCACAACCAACGCAAGAAATCGTCACTAATTTGATTGAAAATAGCACAAGCACACTTCCAGAATACATAACCATTTCTGAACCTCCTACACTGGATGCGAGCAAAAAACTTCTCTTCATCCTCCACTCCCCACTCACCCTCGGCCTGTACGACTCTACCGGCAACCATACTGGCCCCGCGGGAGACGGCACCACCGACGAACAAATCCCCGGCGCGACCTACAACCAGTTCGGTGACGTGAAATATATTATCGCCCCCGAGGGCCCGCAGTACACGCTGAAGATGAATGGTCTCGCCGACGGAACTTTCTCAATTGATCTGCAGGAGCTCAGTGACGACGATTCAATTCTCGCATCGAGCACCATCGCGAATGTCCCGACCACTGCGAATACTCTCGCAACGCTCACTATTTCAAATGGCCTCGATACGTCCTCCCCGCTCTCGGTAGACGAAAATGGTGACGGGCAGAATGTTATCAGCATTACTCCGCAAATTGGCGCAATAACTTCATACGTGCCGCCGGTCCCCGATACTCCTCCCCCGCTGTCGACCGGGTCTTCCTCGGGTGCCGGTTCGACCTTGCCGCCAACCTCGTCAGTGCCGAGCGGGAGTATTTCTATTCCCACGGTGATTCAGCAAGAAGTGGCGAGTACGAGTGACGAATTGGCCACAACCACTCCCGCCACGACCACACTTTCTGTAGCTCGTGTGCGCGTCGCGGCGAAGATTGCTCTTGTGAAAAAGAAAAAGCCGCTCATCACGCCATCCGTGACCGTTCCTGATTTCTCGCAAACGGCGGCAGTTTATGGCGCAGTTCAGCCGGCCCAATCCGTGTATAGTATGTTCAAGAGCTTTACTCGAACTTTGTTTAAAGCAATCCACCAATTTCTATGAAATCCCTAAATTTAGAAACAACGCCCCGTTCAAATAAAATGAAACAAGTCTGGCCGTTTGCCACGCTTCTCGGCGTCATGATTGTCGTCGAGCTTCTCTATAGATGTGCCGATGCTACCGCCTGCGTGTTGCGCACTCCAATTTGGAATATAACGTTCAATATTCTGGACCCGATTTATTTACTCGCATCATTTGCACTTATTCCCGCTTTCGCCGCCATTTTTGTCAGTCGAAATGTATTCCGTACTTGGCTCAAATTTTCCCTATGGGCTTTGTTAATCTCCCTCGCCCTGACCCAATTACCGATTGGCGGTAGTCCTGGGTCATATTTCGACATGTTCACCTTCAGTCCTGACGATATCGCCCAGTTTGTCGGAAAACTGTTCTTCATTTTCAGCCTCGCCGTTATCGTCTGGCAAGAACTAAAACAGCGGCGTTTCGCATCTCACACCAAATAAAAATGGCGCGGGAGGGGTCCCGCGCCAGGTATTAACTATTTGCGTTGTTCGTGGCCTTCGTTAGAAGGTGGCCCCGTGCTTTTTGGCGAAGTCGGCGCCAGCGTCGAAGACTTCCTTCCAGTCCCGCGCTTCCATGGCGTCGCAGTCTGCGAACATTCCAACGGTGTGATCGCAGGCGCCATTCTTGATGTAGTAGGCGTGGCCACTCACCATGTGGGGGCTGGTGTGGAGCACTTGGATCTTGACCCAGCGATCGCCATGCTCCTCGCGTTCGAATTGCACGCGAACCGTTGCCGAGGCGCCGCTCACTGAGAACCGGGCGACGTCGCTGTATTTGTTCGAGAACGTCGGGCCCTGGATGAAGTCCGTGTGCCACGGCGTGGACGGGGTCAAGTGGCCCTTAAAGACGAACATGGCCATGTCCATGTCGCCGCGGGTGATCCACTCCGACGCTGGTGGCGTCGACATTTGTTGGAACCAATTCCCCGCCTGGGCAGAGCCCGAGAGCGCGAACAGGACGGACGCGAGAATCGCGAACTTGGATATTGAGAGCATGAAGAACTCCTCCGAATGGGTGGTGCCCACAACGCGAACGCGTTAGGGCCTGCGCACAGTATACACGAAACTCGACTTGTGTCAAGTACCCTCCTACCCTCCCGTTATGAGCCGGAAAATCCAAGACACGAGGTCGAAGAAGGGGTTGGCGAGGATGTAGGAGAACATGATGAGCAAGTTGTTGCCTCAAAGTGCCTATTGGTACTGTTCTGCTTGAGTCGTGAAGAGACGGGCGTAGGTTCCGTCGAGCTTCATGAGCTCGTCATGGGAGCCGACCTCAACTTCGTGACCATCTTCGATAACACAGACCCGATCCGCATTACGTATCGTCGAGAAACGGTGCGAAATGATGATGAGCGTCTGGTCACGGCTCACTTGCCCATACAATCGCTCGAATATGTGTTGCTCGGCAGAAGCATCCACGTGTGCCGTTGGTTCATCAAGTATGGTCACCAGCGCACCTCGATAGAGCGTTCGGGCAAGCGCCAGCTTTTGCCACTGACCTCCTGAGGGGTCTACCCCACCGAACTGTGTGCCAATCTGCTGTTCGTAGGAACCTTCCCATTTCGATATAAATTCATCCGCTTCCGCGCGTATAGAGGAGTCCTCCACTCGCGCTCGATCTGGAGACGAGTCACTGCGACCAAGACCGATGTTCTCATCAACCCGAAATCGGTACCTATTGAAGTCCTGCGAAAGCAACGACAGGATGCGATACCAATCGGCAAGATCCATCTCTCGAAGGTCAATACCATCTATCAGCACCTGCCCTTCTGTCGGATCATAGAACCGGCATAGAAGTTTTATGAGTGTGGATTTGCCCGCGCCGTTGATACCGATAATCGCGAGACGTTCACCAGGTTCGATGGTTAAATTGAAGTTTTTTAAGATGGGGCGGTCAGGCCTACTCGGATACGCAAACGTAACATTCCGAAACTCGATGCGCGGCGCTTTGATGAACGTTCGCCGCACACCATGAACCGGAAGCTGCACCAAGCGTGTTCGCTTCATAATTGCTTGGTAGGCATTCGTGGGTCGCGCAAAACGCGAAATACTGCCGAGACCTAAGAAAAATCCTGAAACCGAACCCTGGAGTCCGACTATCGAGGAAATAGCGAACACCAGTGTTCCCACGTGCATCCTGCCGTTGAGGCTCTGGTAGACCAGGAGGGCCAAAGCAACAACGATTGCAGTAGTAGCAAAAATCTGTGCGAGCGATGAAAGCCAGAACTTCTTTCGATCCTCGGCAATCTGGCCGTTAAACCATCGTTCAAGCATCGAGTCCATCCGGCCAAGAAAGAAGGGCTCGGACTGGAACGTTTGAAGCTCGGCGATGCTCTCTGAATCAATTTGCCGACTGAATTCTCTGAAACGGCGTCGGTCTTCTGACTGCGAGTGGAAGAATCCCCACAACTGCCGCCCGTACTTCAGTTCCACGTATAAGCGGGGAATGCTGAATATGACGATGAGGAAAAAGAGTCTCCAGTCAATCGCAAGGACAATTAAGGCGGCGGTTGCGAAACCAAAAACGTTCTGCGCATTACTGGTAAGCGAGTCCAGGAAGTTCGGTATTACATAGGTCGAGCTATGCTCGTTTAAGACTTGCAGCTCGTCCTGAAACTTTGGATCTTCATGAGTCGCCTGGTCGAGCTCGAGCATTTTCGCAGAAAACTCCATCTGACGAAGTTTTGCTCCTCGATGGTAGAGAATTCGATCGAGATACGCATACACAAGCGATACCGCATCACGCATAAGAAATAAAACTCCGATGACAGCGATAAGCAACACTATCTTCTGTGGCACAAAACCGTGCGTTACAGAAGCGGCGAGTTCATTCAGCAACAAAGCTTGGGTGCCGTTAACTGCATACGGGAGTACCGCAACCAGCACCGAAGCCAGTGTTGTCAGGATAAATAGCCGACGGTTATTCTTCCACGCGTCTGTAACGACAAAGATAGTCGCCGTCCAGAATCCACCGAACGAAGATTTTGCACTAAGAAGCATTGCAGGCATGATACTACCTTCTTGGTGGCCAGAGAATTTAGGTCGCTGTTGGAACTACCCGCCCACAATAAGTTTGAAAATCCAAGAAACAAGATTGAAGAAGGGATTGGCGAGGATATAGGAGAAGACGAGGAGGAAGAGGAGGAGCGCCACGGGGCCGGTCGAGCGAATCTGGTGCTCGAAGGTGTTGAGGCCGCGCGCGAGATTCCAGGGCAGTGCAGAGCGGAGCGCAGTAAAGCCGTCGAGCGGCGGGAAGGGGATGAGATTGAACATGCCCAAGAAGAGGTTCACGAAGGCGATGGTGCCCGCGAGTGAGACCGCCGCCGCGGAGAGGCCGAATCCCCCACCCCACCGAGCAATAAAACCGAAGATGAGTGCGAGTGCAACATTGGTCGCGATGCCCGCGATGGCGACAACAAATTCGCCCCAACGGTGATTGCGCAGATTGTACGGATTGTAGGGTACCGGTTTCGCCCAGCCGAAGAGGATGGGTGAGCCCGAAAAAATGAGGAGCGCAGGGACGAGGATAGAGCCCACGAGGTCGATGTGTGGGAGCGGATTGAGCGTCAGGCGACCGGCGAGCCGCGCGGTGGGATCGCCAAGTGCGTCGGCGGCGTAGCCGTGCGCGACCTCGTGCGCGATAATCGAGAGGATGAGGATGACGACGGTTAAAGCGAGGACCATTTGCAGAGCATAGAACCTATGCTAGTATCGAGCAACTATGGCACGCACCTGCGCAGTCACCGGCAAGAGCACGCAAGTAGGCGGGCGGTACTCCAATCGTACCCGCGCGACGCAATTCAATCCGACCGGCAAGGTCCGCCGCAAGGCGAATCTCCAGCGCCGCCGCATCTATGTCGCGGAGCTCGGCAAGACGCTCATCGTTGACCTCTCGGTCAAAGGCATGAAGCACGTCAAAAAGAACGGCGCGTACGCCACCCTCAAGAAAGCCGGCGTTATCTAATATTCCCCTGCGGGGGTGCTAGTCGAAATAGTCACATCGGCTCGGACATCGAGCCATTTTTGTACTCGCGTCGAGAGATTTTCTTCAATCAGATACGATTTCGTGCCGCCACTGATACGCACTGCGAGCGCGCTGTCGGCAGGCTTCATGTTTTCTGCCGCAAGGCTCGGCCAGAGCACCTCGATGAAAATGCCTCCGCCGAGCGAGAGTCGGGTTCCCTCTCGCAATTGGGGCGCCTGCAATATGGCGCCGACGGTATACTTTTTTTCTACTTCTGGTAAACCACCGGTCGCGTCTGCGACCGAGCTCGTCAAAATAACTGCATCAAGATGCCTCTGCCACTCCGGCAAAGCCTGGCCGAGCGCGCGCAGGATTGATGCGTCGGGGCCGGTATCTATCAAAATCGTTTTCCTGCTCGGTGTGGTCAGCAAGATGGCATCACCATTCCCCACACCGAGCACGCGGACCTCGAGGTGAGGCATAAAAATGTCTCGCCAGATGACGATATTCGTCGCGATGCAGATGGTGGTACAGACGAGCAGTGTCGTTCGGGTCACAGCGTCACTCTGCGGCCTCCAGCTCCCGTGCCTCGGTCTTCCTCCCGGCCATGAGCTTGCGGAATACCGGATCCTCGTCTTCCCCGTCTTTATACTTCGCATCAGCGACACGATTGAAAAAGTCTTTAGCGAAATGGTGAGCGAGCGTATATTGTTCGAGTAGGTCGTGGAGTTCTGCCGATCGCTCGGGATGTGCCCGCAATTCTTTCTCTAATTCCACGCGATGAGCACCGACTTGTTCGAGCAGCTCTTGGGCAATAATCTTGCGTACCGCACTGGTGCGGAGTTTCTGTTCGTCCTTCGGGTCCTCACTGACCCACAGTTTTGCCAATCCGGATATAGTTGGATATCCAATACCCAGTACTGCGCTCGGCAAATGATGCAGATTACGTTTCTTCCCCGACTTTTCAGATTCAAAATAGCGTAACTGTCGGCCGCCGCCGGAGGTGATTTCATTTTGAGTTGTTGCTAATTTTTTCTGTATCGTTTCGTCGTGTCCACCAAAGGTGAGATCGACTGCAATCTGGACGCGCCGCGGATCCTTGGCCCCACCGTCGAACTCAAGCACCAAGTCGGTGTGGTTGAGGAAGTCATCATAATCAGAAGTTTTTATGGCGACGCCGCGATACCCGAACCAGCCTGGCTGCGGCATTTTATATTTGTCATTCGGTAGGGTGTAGGACGAGGACAAATCGCACACCATTGCCTCGAAGATGCGCGCCATCTGTCGCCCCTTATCTTCAACACCAAAATGCGTCTTGATCTGCTCCGCTCGCTCCGCGTCTTCTTTGTCCGACGGTATCGCCTTGTCGTGCATGAAGGCTAGTGCCTTGTTGTGTGCTCGTTCCAAGACCGGATCGAGTGGCTCTTCTGCGATACGCATTATTCTTTCGCCATTGTTCATGGAGGCTAGTGTAGCAAATATGAATAAAAAATCCCCGCGCCGAAGCGCGGGGTACGTAGTTATTTTGCTCCGATAGCGATGTACTGGAAGCCGCTGCCGTTGCCCGTGACGGCAGCGTAGCGGAATCCCCGTCCGTATGCCCTGCCGCGCGGTCGGTACGTCCGTTCTTCGCGGCCGCCATCAGGCGGAGCCACCCGGCGCTGCACAATGTGGATTTCCCCACTGTGGGCGAGCGCGAAGGCAGTGTTGGCGACCAGGTTGACGTCGTGGTCGCTCCGGTCGGAGTCGAGGCATCCGGTGTGATACACGATCCGTTCGCCAGGTTTCAAATTGCGAAGCGCGGGGATCGTCACATTGGGGTCGGTTGGAACGAGCTTGTAGCGATGGGCTACAGCGACATTGGTACGCATAGACACCTCCTGTTTTTCCGGCAAGCGACACCCCAAAGGAGTGATGTCGGTTCGCGCATTCTCATATGAATCCGAACACTCGCGGTATTGTGCGTGCATGAAAAAAGAAACGTTGGAAGCAGCTGAGCACGAGCGAGCGGTCTGAGATTTCAATACTGAAGCGCAAGAAGTATTCGCTCCGTGCGATTGCTCGAGCTCTTGGCCGCAGTGTTTCCAGCATCTCGGAAGAGTTGAAGAGGAATCGAGTGCGAGGTTTGTATGATGTACAGAAGGCTGCACACAAGGCGTATGCACGAAGAAAGTACGCGAAGTATCAAGGCATGAAGATCGTCGGGCATGCGGGTCTGCGTTCACTCGTGGAAGAGCTGTTGTATGACGACCAATCGCCCGAGAACATCGCCGGAAGAGTCCGGAAGTATGCCAAGCGTCTGCCGACCATCTCGAAAGACGGCGTGTACCGATTCATCAAAAGCGTGTATGGCCGGAGAATTGAGTCGCATCGGAACGCGCGAAAGCAGAAACGAAGAAAGTATCACCCGAGAGTCGCGGCTCTTTCAGAGCGAACCTTCATCGACAAACGGCCCAGGCATATCAACGCTCGTTCGAGGAGCGGAGATGTCGAGGCTGACTTCATTGTCTCGGGCAAGACTGGCAGAGGCATCCTGCTCGTGGTGGTCGACCGGAAGCTCCGCGTCACGTTCATCGAACGCATTCTCGATGTGTCAGTGGCGAACGTGCACCGGGCATTCCTCCGCATTCAACAGAGATTCCCCGAGCTCCGCACCATCACCACTGACAACGATATTTTGTTCCGAGATCATCAGGCACTCGCCACTCTTCTGGGGGTGCGCATCTATTTCTGTCGGCCGTATCACTCCTGGGAGAAAGGAACGGTTGAGAATACAAACGGCGTCATACGCAAAGACATACCGAAAGGCGCAAACATTTCTCGCTATTCAAAGGCATTTATACAAAAGCTCGAGGACAAGCTGAACCGGAGGATACTGAAATGCCTCCAATACAAAACTCCGGCGGAAGCATTAGCTGCGGTACGGAAACGAAAAAAGCGCCGAGGCGCATGAAATTCGAGTGTTCGGATTGAGCCCGTCGAGCGGGGTTGGCGGCCTAAAAATAGACTAGCACTATGCAACAAAACTGTCAATGTCTTCAGGTTCTGTAAAAATATAAAAAGCGGGCGCTAGAGCGCCCGCCCATGTTTATTCTGATGAGCTCATACTGACCTCGATCTTTCCTTCGTGGATAGCGGTTTGCATCTCCGTGATAGAACGGGGACGCAAGACACATCCTTCCGGATCGGGCACCAGCTCACTATTGCGTTCTGCTGCCTCGGCGGCCAAGCGTTTAATTTTTTCCCTATACGTTTCCGGTTTCAGCCCCATACGTTCCTCTCTCGTTTGTACCGCGCTCCTCAAAGGGGGCGCCCGTCGGACATCATGGTCGTGTGCGGGGTTCTTGTCAATTCGTGTTCGTGCTATCGTTTGGGTATATGTACACACCAAAAACATTTAACCTGCCAGCACTCTCGGGGTTGTCGGAGAAACAGATCAAAGTGCATCTGGCGCTCTACGAGGGCTACGTTAAAAATGTGAATCTTATTACCGAAACGCTCAAGGGCTATGCGTCCTACGGCGATGCCGCGAGCGAGGGCGACAAGTACGCGATTGCCGAGATGCGTCGGCGATTCGCCTTCGAATTCGATGGTATGCGCATGCACGAACACTATTTTTCACAGTTCGAGGGAGAGAAGGGTGGGAGCCCCGAATCAACGCTCGCCAAAGCAGCGGCCGAGAAATATGGAAGCGGCGAGAAATTCCTCGCGCATATCCGAGAAGTTGCGAGCACGCGCGGCATCGGCTGGGTGGTGGTCTATTACGACGCGGTCGCGAAGATGCTCCACACGACGTTCGTCGCCGATCATGAGCTGGGGCAACTCGCGGGCTTGCCGATTATCCTCGCGCTCGATCTCTGGGAGCATGCGTACATGGTGGACTATGTCCCCGCCGAGAAGAAAAGTTATATCGACGCGTTCTTCGCCAATCTTAATTGGAGCGTCATCGAGAAACGTTTTGACGAGGCGAGCCAAATGAGTGCCGCATAACTCGCGACCACGAGCCAAAAAGGAAATGGGGGCAGGGTGAACGCCGCGAATGGAAGCGCGGTGCTCCACTGTGCAAGCTCGATGAGATACAGCGTCGCGAGATATGCGGGCATCCCAAGTACGATGCTGATGATTGGTGCGCATGAAAAAAGAATGCCCGCGATGCCCGCCAGGGCCGAGAGTGCCATTGCGGCAGGGACAAAGGGCATCGCGAGGAGGTTAGCGGGGAGCGCTACGAGCGAGAGGTTGCCGGTGTCATACAAGAGAAGTGGGAGCACCGCGATTTGCGCGGCACAGGTGGTCGCTACCGCATTCGTCCAGAACGAACCTTTCGCGCTGATGGGTACATTTTTTGAGAGCGTTTCGCTCAAACCCGCCGCACCTAAAGGTGTGGTGGGATGTCGCTGCACTTGGCCTACTCTCAAAAAATGCACCCACCATCGCTCCATTGGTGGCGCGAGCCAGATGAGACCCGCCGTCGCCGCGACCGAGAGGCCAAAGCCCGGGTCGAAGGCGAGGTAGAGCGGATTGTAGAGGAGCATCAGGAACACGACAGCGAGGAGCGCGCGACCGGCGGCGTAGCTTCGGCCCGTTGCGCGCGCATAGAGCGCGATGAAGGCCATCAACATCGCGCGGAGTGCCGTCGCCGAGGCGCCCGCGATGCCGACGAAGACCAGCACCGCGAGAGTACCCGCGAGCGCAGACCACTTCCTTTTCAGTCGCGCGTACGCGAGTCCCGCCATCACCCACTCAGCCACAATCATCACGTTGTAGCCCGAGAGCACGATGATTTGCACGAGACCGCTTTTCACAAATGCATTTTGCAACTCAGTTCCCAGTCCGGACTTCCCGCCGATAACGATGCCACCAGCCAAGGAGGCATACGGCTCGGGCAGTGCGCGAGCGAGGCCATCGAGAAAGAGGTGTTTGATGCGGGCGAACAGCGCGGGAATCGAATACCATGGTGCTGGCGCGAGCACCCGTACGGAGCCAAAGTCGAGCATGAAACGGACACCATCGCGCTCGAGATATTTGTCGTACCGAAACGTGCGGCCATTGTCGTCGGAGAATGTTTCGGGCACGAGGAGCGTGCCAGACACCGCAACCTGCTCCCCCACCCTGACCTCGGGCGAACGCGGCACGACCGCGAGTACTTTTGTTGACGCGCCACCATAGGAAACAGCAATTTCAATGCGCTGATTCGCATCACGCAGATCCGGATCGTTCGTGACGACTCCTTCATACGAAACGCGATGTTTCAAATCTTGCACAAAACTTTTCGGCAAGGGTGTGTCGGCAAGCGCGGCGCGACACATGCCGAGCGTGAGAAATACAAAGAACACCCCGCCGAGCGCAGACGCTCGGCGGGGTTTCAAAAAAGTGGCTACGGCGCACAACACAAAGAGGATGCCCACAAACACATACACCGGCCAGCCGAACACGAACAGCGAACGCATCAAAACGCCGGCCGCGAAGCCGCCCACGATGGCGAGCAGGAATTTCACTCGATTATTTTATCAGGCAGTCCTATCCATTGCCTCGTTGGCGAGGGCGTCGGCATCGGCGTTGTTTTCGCGATACACGTGTTGAAATGAAACCGATTTGAAACGCGCGACCAGAGGCGCGAGTCGCGCTTGCTGGATCTTCATCGACGGATGCTTTATCTTCCATTCCCCCGCCATCTGGCGCACGACGAGCATGCTGTCCATCTTCACCGAGACGCCGGTCTCGGCGCGCTTTTTCTCTGGCACCACTTTTAAAAGTTGTTCGAAGGCGAGAATCACCGCTTCGTACTCAGCAAAATTATTGGTCTGATGCCCGAGAAATTTTGAAACGGTTGCGACGAGCTTTCCCTTTTCGTCACGCACCGTCGCTCCCGCGCCCGACGGCCCCGGGTTCCCCCGCGCTCCCCCGTCGGCATGGATCGTGAATTGCATCGGCACAGTATACCCGCGAATGGGCGTAGTGCGAAAAGGCAGTAAGACTTGGCCCAGCGCTGCCTTTGAACGCTGTGCCCATTCGCGGGGTCACGCCATTCTAATGTCAACTAAGCGCAGGCGTACCGGCGAGCCTCTCGAAAATGTGTCGCGCTCGAGATGCACGAGGAGATTCGCGCGACTGCCCGGCGCGAGCGTCGCGGCGACTTTCGCGATGTTTCCTTTCACAAAAAAAGTGACCGCGTCGATGGTGCCCCGCGAATCATCACTCGCGATTTTCAATTTCAAATGTTCCTGCGCTTTGCCGAAACGGGCGAGCGAATGAACGGTCGTATCGCGCAAGAGGAAGAGCGGTTTCGGATTCTCACGACCGAAGGGGGCGAGCTGTTCTATTTTTTTCAACAAATCCAAGGTTGCCTCTGCAGGATTGATGACGGCATCGGCGTGCGACGCGAGCGACTTTCTTCCGGGTTTTGCTCAATGCGCGCGAAGGCTTCAACCAATTTGTCCTCGAGAAAAAAGACGGCGTCGTCGCGAACGGTGAATCCGCCCGACGCCGCATGCCCACCGAATTGTGAGAAGGTGTCGACGGTCGCGTTCATGAGTTCGAGTGCGTGAACTCTCCCGCTCCGCACCGAGCCTTTGATTGCACCGGAGCCTTCCCTTCCCCAGAGGAACACAGGCCGCTCGTATTCTTCAGCAATGGTGTTGGCGACGAGGCCGAGGAGCGCTGGTCGCCACTCGGGGTCGCCGAGCGCGATGACGGAACGGAGCTCGCGGTCTTTCAATCGCGCATGCACCGCGCGCGTGATTGCGCCCGCTTGCGCTTTGCGTTCGCGATTGGCTTTGTCGAGTTTCTTTGCGAGCGCTTCGGCCTCGTCCTCGTTAGCAGTAACAAAAAGTTTGAACGCTTCGAGCGCATCGCCCATACGGCTCGCGGCATTCACACGCGGCGCAAGCATGAAACCGACATCATCTTCGGTAAATCGCGATTGCTCCACGCGCATGACACGGCAGAGTTTCTGCAATCCGATGCGCGGCGACTTGCGCAGGACGCGCAGACCATAGGTCGCGAGGACGCGATTCTCGCCGGTAAGCGGAACCATATCGGCGATGGTGGCGAGGCCGACCATATCGAGGAGCCATTTCTCCCACCCCGGCGAAACTTTTTCACGCAATTCAGGCGAGACGGCGAGTGTCGCGCAACAGAGTTTCCACGCGACGCCGGCACCGCAGAGGCCCTTGAAGGGATACGGTTCGTCGGCGCGTGCATTCGGATTCACCACCGCGAACGCGGGCGGCAACTGCTCGGCCGGAAGATGGTGGTCGGTAACAATCACTTCTATCCCGAGCTCGTTGGCGCGTGTAACTGCCGCGACATCGGTGATGCCGGAGTCGGCGGTCACGATCAATTTCGTCTCGCGCCCAGCAAGCGCCTCGATGCCGCTCGTGTTCAGGCCATAGCCCTCGTCGTGTCGATGCGGAATGTAAATTTCGAAATTCGCTCCGACCTTGATTAGAAAATCATGCAAGATAACTGCCGAGGGAATGCCATCGCAGTCATAATCGGTCCACGCGGCGATATGTTCGCCCGACTGAATCGCCGCCGCGAGTCGCTCCGCCGCCTTCCGCATATCCGTCATCAGGAGCGGATCGTGCAAATGGTTGTCATATGACGGATTGAGAAAAAGTTCCGCCTCGGCTTTCGTAGTAACGCCGCGTCGCGCGAGCAGTGCCGAGAGGAGGTCGTCATATCCGGCGAGTTCATCGCGGAGCGTGGTAGAGAGCGGATCGTGGAGGGGGAACATGTCCGCGCATTGTATACTATCCGCAATGGAGAACTGCATTTTTTGCAAAATCGTCGCAGGTGAGGTACCTGCAGCCAAGGTGTACGAGGATGAACATACCCTCGCGTTCTTGGATCGTGCGCCGGTCACGTTAGGTCATACGCTCGTCATCCCTAAAAAACATGCCGTAAACATTTTTGATGTTGATGAAGAAACACTCATGCAGACTATGCATACGGTTCGCAAGATTGCGCCTGCCGTGCGCGACGCGGCAGGCGCGAGCGGGATGCACATCCAGTCGAATCACGAGTCAACTGCCGGACAGGACGTTTTCCATCTCCACTTTCACCTCATCCCGCGACGCGACGGGAGCACTTTCGAACTCTGGCCCAAGGTGGCATATGCCGAAGGCGAAAAAGAAAAGATTCTCGAGAATATTAAAAAAGCACTTGACGGCAAGTAATACTAAAAGTAGTATATTGGTATGGAAACAACCCTGACCTTTAAGACCAATAAGAAGCTCCGCGATGCGGCAAAAAATACGGCGAAAAAGCTCGGCATTCCGCTCACCACGGTTATCAATGCCCAGCTCGCGCAGTTCGTCACCGACGGTCGTTTTGAGGTTTCGCTCACTCCCCGTCCCGAGAAATTGCGCGAATGGGAACGCACCAGCCGCGAGTACCGAGAACACCCGGAGCGGTTCGTCGTATCAAGCATGGAAGACTTTATCGCTGAACTGCGGACATAACTATGCGCGTTGCTCGCCGCCCGCATTTTTCGAAAAAGTTCGCCAAACTTTCTCCGCATATTCGCAATGCGATGGCTGACCGTCTCGAGCTTTTCTTGAAGAATTCGCGGCACCCTCTTCTGAACGACCACGCGCTTTCAGGAAGCCGACAGAATGAGCGCAGTATAAATATCACCGGCGATTGGCGTTTGATTTACGAAAGATTCGGCGAGAACACTATCCTGTTGACGGATATTGATACGCACCACAATTTGTACGGAACTTAGCTGAGCACCTTGATGCCCGGCAGATTCCCCTTTGCCAAAAATTCGAGCATCGCGCCACCGCCCGTGGAGACGAAGGAGAATTGCGAGAGTAGATTCAAACTTTGAATTGAAGCGATGGTGTCGCCGCCAC
This sequence comes from Candidatus Kaiserbacteria bacterium, assembly GCA_963813065.1. GTDB lineage: Bacteria > Patescibacteriota > Minisyncoccia > Phycocordibacterales > Phycocordibacteraceae > C7867-001. The sequence goes on along the minus strand of CAWEXP010000008.1, from coordinate 60,234 downwards.
CGACGACCGAGTGCGCCCTTGAGCTCGCAACCGCGCGCGCGAAGGAGTCGGTGGCGGCGGTGAAACCGTTTTCATAATTTCCCAGTGGACCATTCCAGAGAATTGATTTCGATTTCTGCGCGAGGTCGGCGAGGATTGCGCTGGTACCCGCGCCGCCGTCGAGAATCGAATCATCTTTCGTCACCCAGTCGATAGGCAGAATGAGCTTGGGGTTACCAAGCAATTTTTTAATCTCTTCTGGATCAGCACCCGCCTGCCCGGCCAGGGAGACGAGCGACTTCCCCACCGGGTGACCCGACGCTTTCAAGAAGTCATTCGCGAGTGCGCCACCGATGAAGACGTGCGTGTAATGCTCGAGCAGGGTCTCAATGACTGCCTCCTTGGTCGAGAACTTCGCGCCACCAATAACTGCGAGCGAGGGAGATTTCGGTTTGAGCGCCGCGGTGAGCGCCGCAACTTCTTCGAGCAGGGTGAGACCGGCATAACTCGGCAGGAGCGGCGGCACGCCGACAATGGATGCGTGCACGCGGTGGCAGGTGTCAAAAGAATCCTCGACAAACACATCCGCGAGCGCCGCGAGCTCGCGCGCGAAGGCGGGATCGTTCATCACCTCGCCGCGATTGCGGCGCAAATTTTCGAGGACGAGAATGTCGCCCGGCGCCATCTGGCGGATTCGTTCGCGCACGGTAGGGCCGATGGTTTCGGGGAAAAAAGAAACCTGCGGCAAGAGTTCGCCCAGCTTCTTCGCGACTGGCTCGAGTGTTGCGGCCGTCATGCCGACCTCGGTCGTGCCGGGCGGATCAATATGGCTTATCGCGATGATGCGCGCACCGCGCTCTTGTAAAAATCGCAGTGTCGGCACCGCTCGCTGGAGGCGGAAACTCTCGCCGACGACGACCCCGTTCGCCACCGGCGCATTGAGCGCCGCGCGCACCAGGATGGGAATGTTTTTAAAAACAGGAATCTCGCGGACGCTTTTCATTTGAATCATTATAGCGGATTACGAGAATCACCATTCATTTTTGAGGTACGCATAATTCGCCTGCTGGCGAATTTGCTCGGCCTCGGCTGCCCGCCTCCGGAGCCCTCAAAAACGAATACTGATTCTCTTCAGGCCAACGCGCGAATGAGCCCCGCGAACATTTTCGGTTCGACCGAGGCGTGGCCGACGAGGAACCCGTCAACGCCGGTGCCGCCGGCGAGTGCACGAATCCCTTCGGGTTCGACCGAGCCGCCATACAACACCTTCGAACGCGACGAAGACTTGCCGGGCAAAAGTTCGGCGAGCACTTTACGCAAATAGAGCACCATTTCAGCGAGATCATTCGGTGGGAGCGCGTCGGCCGCGGACTTCCCGATTGCCCAGATCGGCTCGTAGGCGAGAATAACGTTCGCGCGCTCGTTGGGCTCCACGGCGTCGAGCGCCGAGGTCATCTGCGCGCGGACGAAGGCGAGATAGTGGCCCTCGGTGTCGCGTTCTCGCTCTCCGACGCAGAGGATAGGCACGAGCCCCTGCGCGAGCGCGCGGCGCAGTTTCTCGGCGACGATGGCGTCGGTGTCGCCCTGGCCGGGCAGGCCTGCGGCACGGCGTTCAGAGTGGCCGATGAGGACGTAGGTCGCACCTGCCCCCGCGCAGGCCCGCGCCGATATCTCGCCAGTCGCGGCACCTCCGACCGTTGCTGAAATATCTTGTGCCGCGAAGGCAACACTCGAACGATTGCGTGCGGCAAGAAGTGCGAGAAAAGGCGCCGTCGGCGCGAGCACAAGATCGTGCTTGGTTGTTCCGGCGAGGCGCTTTGCGAGTACCGCGAGCTTCTTCGCCCGCGCGAGATCTTCGACATACGCCTTCCAGTTGGCAACAATCAACATGTCTCTATTCTACCAAACCCGGTACCAAATGTATTTGGTACCGGGCAAAGAAATCGCGCGCCTCGGAAGGCGCGCGGGAGACTATGTTTCAGTGTTCTTGTCACTGGTTTGTTCGTCCAGACGTTTGAAATAGAGAACGGTGCGACAGAGACCAACGATCGATGCTGACGCAATTGCGAGTATGATCAGAGTACCGGCAATTGCGTTTGCAATTGGGCTAGTCAGCCAGAGTGCAAGAGCGATGACTGCCGAGACGAAGGCAAGAGCACTAAGAATAGCCGCAAGAACCAAGTGTTTGAACGTCCATTTTATAAACGGATCAGCAATCCAGTAGCCGAATGTACCTACGACAGCGGCAGTAAGGAATACTCCCCCGCCGAACGCACCGGGTCCATCGTCACTGGCAATACCACCAATGCCGGCAAGCCATAGAACCATCAGTATGGTGATACCGATACCCCAATCCTTCCAGGTAGCAGGATTTTTCGTTTGTTCAGGCATTCCTATCTCCTTTCAAAGAGTGTCTGTACCTACCTTGCGCGCCACAGAGATGATTGTCAACACTTTTATGATGATATATACTGGGAGATGACAGAATGTGTGAGTAATTACGAGCCGATTTACTTCCCCATCACCCTCGCTATGACAGCTATTTTCGACCACTTGAAGAATGTCGGGCTCACCGAGAATCAGTCGACGACTTATCTAGCTCTGGCGAAGATGGGCGAAGCAAAGGCGGGCGAGCTGATCAAGAAAACGGGTTTGCATCGCAACATTGTGTATACCGCACTCGAGGAATTGCGAGAGAAAGGGCTCGTCGCGCTCTCGCGTGTGAAGGGAGTCGCGCTCTACAAGATGCTTCCGCCTGCGCGACTCCTCGCCGATGCACAAGAGCGGGAGCGCGCCGCGAAACTCGCTATTGATGAGCTTCGTTTGCTTTCGCGGCACACGAATGACCAAGAGATTATCGTTTACGAGGGTATCGACGAGTTCCGCAGGCATGTCGCGCGTTCCTATAGTCTTGCGAAACCAGGTGACACGCTCCGCTACCTCGGGACTTCCCCACACTGGCATACCATCGCGGGCCCCTCGGTCGAGAACGAGGTTATCGCTATACAAAAAGCGAAGAAAGTTAAAGCGCGCGGTATTGCCAAAGAGCACTTCCCTGCCATACAAAGTTATGCGAAGCGGACAAAAGGTCTTACCGAGATACGCACCAATACGCTGGTCTCGAGCGATACGAACAATATCGAGATTCTGGGCGACCGAATCTGCATCCAGTCGTTCGTCGAGCCGTATTTCGTTGTCGAGATTGTGAATAAGGAACTCGCCACAAATTATCAAAATTATTTCGACTTCCTGTGGAGTAAAAGTAAGAAGTAAAAACCGTTTCCCTCCAGGAAAGCAATTATCGTTCCTGCCAGTCTAAGAATTGCGGCGCGGTCGAGGAGGCGGACAGGGGCACGCAGTCTGGCGCGAGCGAATAGGTGCCCGATGGTTCGACATAGCGTAGAGAAATGGTCGTGCTGATCGAGGGCGCATCGCTCGGTATGCCGGTCGAGCTAAGATCGAACGCGGTGCTCTCACCGCATTCGGTGTGCGGCACGACCGCGATGGTATAGGTACCGACGGTAGTACCCTCAATATTTTGATAAGACACCGTGCTCGGGTTTGGGGTACTGGTATCGAGCGGATTGTTCTCGAGATGCGAACGTTCGAGCGCGAGACCCGCCTCCGCAGTCGAAAGCGCCTCGGCTTTTTGATAGACGAAATCTTGTGCGCGATCAATCGAAAGGAGGTAGCCCGCGAGCGCGGTGAAGACCGCGAAGAAGATTCCGCCGAAGACAAGTGCGAGGATAAGGACTGAACCGCGTGAAAAGTTTTTCATGGTCTTGGAGAATTGCGGAGTGCGGCGCCGGCGAAGAGCGTCGTCTCGACCGCCTGGCCGGCGTTCACCACTTCGCGCACGAGCACCGCGCGCACCTGCGCCGGATCAACGGGATTGGTGAGCGGCGTGCCACTGGCGTCATAGTACGTGAATGTCGCGTCGCTGAGTGTGTAGGAAGCCGAGGTGGTCGCGCCGCCGAGCATCGTTTCGTACGAAAGTGAAGAGTCTCCGGCGCTGGTGATGGACGATGCCTCGCGGAGCTTGGTCATCGACCATTCGAGATTCGCCCGGTCACTCGAGACCGATTGCCACGCGGCGAGTGTCGTGGCATTCGTCGCGTAGAAATAGTTAATCATGCTCGCGAGCGCCGTCACCACAATCACCGAGAGTGCGATGGCGACGAGTGTTTCAATAAGAGTGAAGCCCCTAAAACGCGCTTCTGCGCGTTCGGGCGAACAATTGCTCCGCAATTGTTTTAGCTTCATGGTGCAAAGTTGGAGACGAGCGAGAGCGCGTGTGCTCCGTCATTGGTCGAGACGGTCACCTCGGCAGTCTTGGCCGGGTCCGTGCTCGTGGCCATCACGATGGCGGTGCGGATGGTGTAGTGCGCGCCATCAACCGTTGCCTCTGTCTCGGCCGCGATCACGCCCACAGGGTCGCCATCCGTGATGCCGAGTGAGTCATAGCTAATACCACGCAGATATTCCATCTGAGTCTCGAGGAGCCCGACCTCGGCGGACTTGATACGCGCGAGATTCGAGAGCGCGAGCGAGGCGCGGAGGACGCCGAAGAGCGCGAGGAAGAGAATCAGCACCAGCGCGATGCCGACCAGAGTGTCGATGAGGCTGAACCCGTCTCGACGAGGCGTCTGAGCCGAGGCGGATCCTCTAAAAATAGCGCGCATTAGATAGCCGATGAAAGCGAATAAATCGGGGCGATCATCGCAATAGCGAAGATGCCAACCATGGTGCCGATGAGGAGCATCAAGAGCGGTTCAATGAGCGCGGAGAGGTCTTTGGTCTTGTCCGCGACTTCGCTCTCGTAGAAATCGGCGACTTGTTGGAGCATCTCGGCGACCGTGCCGGTCTCCTCCCCCACCGCGAGCATTTCGCTCATCATGGCGGGATAGATATCCTTGTGTGCGGAGAAAGCGCTCGACATAGGTTCACCTTTTTTCACACGCGCTTCAGCCTCGGCAACGACCCGCGTGAAGCTTCCCGCGCGAACCACCTCGCGGGTAATCGCGAGCGCACTCAGTACTGGCACGCCTGAGGCGAGGAGCGAGGAGAGGGTGCGTGCGGTGCGCGCCGCATAGCTCTCGCGCACGAGCTCACCGATAATCGGAATGCGGAGCGCAACCCACAATCCGGTCGTGCCGCCGGCGCGCGAACGGAAGAAGAGGACGGCCAGTAGAATAATAATAATGAGTGTGCAAATTACCGCGACCATGTTGGCGACAAAAAAGCTCGAGGTTGCGACAATAATCTGCGTCACGAGTGGGAGTTGGATGCGCATCTCGGCGAAGGTGCTGGTCAGAGTCGGCACGACATAGGTGAGCATCAAGATGGTGCCAACGATGACCGTCGCGAGCACGATGGCCGGGTAGATGAGTGCTCCCGTAATCTTGCGCGAGAGCTCGAGCGAGCGTTCCATCTGGAGACTGGTCACCGCGAGCGATTTCGCGAGCGACCCCGATTCCTCGCCGGCCTTGGTCATCGCGATCATGAGTCCGGAGAAGACGTGCGGATGCTCGGCCAGAGCGTCGTGGAATGAAGAGCCTTTCCGCACCGAGGCGCCAACGCTCGCGGCGACGGTGCGCATGCTGGTGCCGGGCGATTGTTTCTCGATTACCTCGAGGGCGCGTGAGAGCGGGAGACCGGCGGCGAGCATCGCGGAGAGATTTTTCGTCATGATGACGAGTTCGCGGCGACTCACGCCGAGGCCAATCGGCCGAGTGAGCCAGGCGAGCGGGTTGAAATTACTTTTCTCTTTAAATGAGATGACCGTGCCGCCTTCGCGTTGCACGTTGGCATAGACCGCGAAGCGCGACTCCGCCTCGATCACGCGCTCTTCGCGTTGGCCACCCTCGCGTTCGATGACGACGGTGAATTTCATATCACTCAGAGACGGCGCGAAGCACTTCCTCGAGTGAGGTGATGCCACGCGCGGCTTTGTAGATACCGTCCTCAAGCATCGTGCGCATGCCCTCCTTGCGCGCCTGCTCTTCAAGCACATCGCTCGATGCAGATGCGAGGATGCTCTCGCGGAGCGAGGGTGTGATGGTCATCACTTCTGAAATATTGATGCGACCTTTGTAGCCATCCTCGCACTCGACCGAGGGGACCGCACGATAAAAAGGCAAAGCATCAAGCGCGGTCTCCGCAGGCACGAGATTTTCGTCCTTCAATGTCTGCAGTGCAGAATCGAAATGTTCTTCAGGGCAAATAGTGGCACGGAGTGCGGACGAAAGTTCGGCCGCCTCTTTGCTGTCGCAGAGCCGACGCACGAGTCGCTGGCCGACGATGGCGCGAATGGTCGAGACGAGGAGGAAGGGCTCGATGCCCATGTCGATGAGGCGCGGGATGGCGCCGCTGGCCGAGTTGGTGTGAATGGTCGAGAGGACGAGGTGACCGGTGAGTGCGGCATTTATGGCGAGTGAGGCGGTCTCGGCATCGCGGATTTCGCCGACCATGATGATGTCAGGGTCCTGGCGCACGAGCGAGCGCAGACCATTGGCGAAGGTGAGACCGATCTGCGGGTTCACCTGCGTCTGATTCACGCGCTTCATCTGATATTCGATAGGATCTTCGATGGTTGAAATGTTGACGCGCGGCGTATTCAAAATATCGAGCATGGTGTAGAGCGTCGTCGTCTTGCCAGAACCGGTTGGGCCCGAGACAAGCACAATGCCGGTGGTCTGTCGGAGCGCGCGATGCAATCGCTCGAGATCCTCGCCGTGGAAACCGAGTACATCGAGCGTGAATCCTTCGCCATTCTCGCGCAAGATACGCATCACGGCCTTCTCGCCGTAGAAGGTGGGGAGCGTCGAGACGCGGAAAGATACTTTGTCCGCCTCAGTTTCCATCTTGAAGCGACCATCCTGCGGCAATCTTTTTTCGTCCAATTTCAAGTTGGCGAGCACCTTGATGCGCGCGACAATGCCCGCCGCCGCCGCGCGCGGGAGCGTCATTGCGTCATGGAGAATGCCGTCGATGCGATAGCGCACCAGCACCTCATCTTCCATCGGTTCGATATGGATATCGGAAGCGCTCTGCACAATCGCGTGGCGCAGGAGCGTGTCGACGATGCGCACAATCGGCAAATCTTCGGCCATCTTCTTCAACTCACTCGCCGAGAGGTCAGCATCGCCCGCCACGTTCTTCAGTTTCGCGGTCTCGGTCGAGACGATGTCACCGAACTCATCCTTGAGCGACTTCTGATACTGCAGGAGCGCATTCTTGACGCTTTCGGTGTCGGTGAGTCGAACCAAAATCTTCAGTCCGGTCTTCTTGCGCACCGAATCAATCGAGGCGAGGTCCTCGGCATCGAGCATCGCGACTTCGAGTGAGTCGGCGCTCCGCTTGAAGGCGATAATGTTGTGCGTGCGCGCGATGGGCTCAGGAATCAGCGAGAGAATCTCGGGCAGGATGCGCTGGTCTTTCAAATTAACGAAGGGTACGCCGATCACGTACGCCTGGATGCGCCGCAGGGCGTCCTCGGTCAGCGTGCCGCGCGAGACGAGAATATCGCCGAGTGATTGACCGCGCTGTTTCGCTTCGGCATCAGCATCGTCGATCTCCGATTTCGCGACGAGGCCGGAGTCGATGATGAACTCCTTCAGCTCCCCTTCCGAGACATGCATCACACCAGTATAGCTCACAAAATAAAACGGACGGCCGTAATCGGCCGCCCGGTGTGAGCAATGCTCAAGGGCGATTATGATTCATCAAGTCTTCAAGAGTGTACCAACCGGCGAAGCTGAGACACATCTGTATTGCGGTAAGGTGCCGATTTGCCTTGCCGAATTTTTCCGGATCGGCGGCGTATTCCTTCGCAAACGAACACAAAAAGAAAGCATGCGATAGTAATTCGTCCTGAGATAAGCTTTGAAAGGTCCTCCCAGGATCCATTCGTTCTTGAATAACGCCGCACCCTGAAAGCTTGCGCTGGTACATCTCGATGACCGAAATTATTTTCTTCCCGTCCATCCAACACCTTCCTTTCTGTGCTCACCCTACCCTCTCGGCGTTATTGACGCAACCTTTCCTTTCTGCTATCCTATTCCTACTGACTGTCCGGTGCGCCGGACTTTCTTTTTACAAGGTGAGACATACACAATCCATATGTTAGACCTCAAAACAATCAACGCAGTTCTGGGAGAATTCGAGGATCGCGGCATCAGTCGCGCGACGATGATCGACGCCATCGAGAGCGCCATGGCTACCGCGTACAAGCGTGAGTACGGCAAGCGCGGGCAGGTCATCCGGTCGCGGATTGACCTCTCGACCGGCACCGTCTCTTTCGAGCAGGTGAAAACCGTCGTCGACGAGAGCACCGTTCGCTTCCCCGACGAGTCGGAGGAGGTAGTCGAAGAGCGTCCGCATTTCCATCGTGACGAAGAGGAACAGCTTGCCGAGGGCGAGCTCCCGCGCTTCGACCCCGAGAAGCACATCCTCCTCGCCGATGCCAAGCTGATCAAGCGTGGCGCCGTTTTGGGCGATGAAATCGTCTTCCCGCTCGAACCACAGGAGGACTTCGGCCGCATTGCCGCCCAGACTGCCAAGCAGACGGTCATCCAGAAGGTGCGCGAGGCCGAGAAGCTCTCGATGCTCGAGGAATTTGGCGAGAAGAAGGGCGAGATTGTCGGTGGCATCGTCCAGCGCATGGAGCGTGGGGCGATTTTCGTCGACCTTGGCCGCGCTACCGGCCTTATCCCCTACGAGGAACAGATTCCCGGCGAGCGCTATCGCCCGGGCGAGCGCATCCGCGCGTATCTCTACAATGTGGAAGAAGGATTCCGCGGCGTGTACCTGCGCCTCTCGCGTGCACACCCCAAGTTTGTCGTGAAGCTCTTTGAGCAGGAGGCGCCCGAGCTGGCGGCCGGTTCGCTCGAAGTGAAGGGCATCGCGCGCGAGCCCGGCAGTCGCACCAAGATTGCGATTGCCTCACTCGATCCACATGTCGACCCCGTCGGTTCGCTTGTCGGCCAGCGCGGCGTGCGCGTCTCGACGGTGATGAGCGAGCTCGGTGGCGAGCGCATCGACATCATCGAGTGGAACGACGACTCACGCGAATTTATTAAGGAAGCGCTCTCCCCCGCGACACCACTTACGGTGGAGCTCGACGAGGCTGGCCACCGCGCGACCGTGACCGTCTCTGAGGATGAGCAGTCGCTTGCGATTGGTCGTGGCGGCCAGAACGTTCGCCTCGCCGCCAAGCTGACCGGCTGGAACATCGACATCGTCTCCACCGGCGGCACCGAGGTCGCCGAGAGCGACGGCGAAGTCGTGACCGTTCCCCTAGACGCGCCAGCTGGCGCGTCGGGCGAGCCTGCAGAGCAGGCTTTAGCCGATGAGATTCCTACGGTTGAACCGACCGACCCCGACCTGCTCGCGAAAGAGGCTGGCGTTCTGCCGACCGAGAGCGACGAGCTTATCGAAGTAGTCGTCGCGCCGGAGAAGGACGAGCTCCCTGCTGAGGAGGAGCTGATGCAGACCGAAGACAATTCTATTGTCGATACCGAAGAGTCGCGCGACAAGAGCGCGTCCGACGAATAATCTCTCCGACCATGAATCTCCTGAAGGATATTGCGCCCGGGAAAGCGACCGAGATGAACGTCATCATCGAGATCCCCAAGGGCTCACACAATAAATACGAGATTGATAAGGCCACCGGCGTCATCGCGCTCGATCGGGTGCTCTACAGCGCCCAGCACTACCCCTTCGACTACGGCTTCGTGCCGCAGACGCTCTGGGACGATGGCGATGCGATCGATGTGATTCTCTTCGCCACGTATCCGCTTCTCCCCGGTATCCTGGTCAAAGCGCGACCGGTTGGTTTCTTGAATATGCATGACGGCGGCGCACCGGATGAAAAGATTCTCGCGGTACCCACCCACGATCCGCGCTGGGACCACATCAAGGACCTCGAGGACATCAATCCGCATACGCTTAAAGAGATTGCGCACTTCTTCGCGACTTACAAGCAAATCCAAAAGACAGAAGTGATTGTAAAAGAGTTCGAGGGCAAGGCCTCGGCCGAAGCGGCATTTGAGCGCTCGGTGAAACTCTACGAAGAGAAAAAATAACGAGAGATGCAAAACGCGCGCCGCACAGCGGCGCGCGTTTTTGCTATACTCCACCCATGCCTCCCCTACACACTTCGCCAGGCGAAGTTTCGGGCGAACTTCCGGTTGAGCCGGAAGTTTTAGCCGAACCGTCACTCAACAATCCTGCGCCCATCATCCCGCCACCCTCCCCCGCCCAGCAGTCGTGGGGTGTCATCATCTCCATCATCATCATCGTCCTCATGATTATTATTGGTGCCTTCTACGCCTGGGGCCAGCGCATCGCCGCCGAGCGTGCGCTCATCGAGACGGCGAGTTCGACCGCGAATACGTACTAATATTTGACACAACGCATTTTTGCGCGTAGGGTCCTCTGCAGAGTCACCCAGAGGAGAAGTTGATGTCGAAATCGTGCAATCCCAGTGTCGAGTGGAGCGTGATTGTAGTTAAAGAGCGGGATGCCCTTGGGAAACCAGGCACCATCCAGTATCGCCTGGAGTACAAAACTCCCGACGAAATCATTCGGCTCTATGGCCGAACCAAGCGCCTCCAAGTACACGCGACGCTCGAAGAAGAATTGCTCAGCGTACACGTAGTCCTGGTCAATGGCGGTCTGCGGGCATTGCGGAAGCTCATCGGCGAGGATTCACCTCTGACCGCTGATCTGCAAAACCTCGTCGATGCGGCGGTTACCACCGGGCGTATCCACGAGCGAGGCTACGGTTCTTCCCAAGATTAATACAACGCGGCGCCAAGGGCGCCGCGCTTTTTTATTTCTGCCTCTTTTGGTACACTCCCCTCATGAAGAATTCCCAAGAACCGCGTGCGAACATGCTGGTGCCGATGGTGCTCGAAAAGTCGCAATTCGGCGAGCGTGCCTACGATATTTATTCTCGCCTCCTCAAGGACCGCATCATCTTCCTCGGCGGACCCATCGAGGGCGAGGTGGCGAATCTCGTTGTTGCTCAGCTTCTTTTCCTCGAATCAGAGGACCCGAAGAAGGATATTCAGTTCTATATCAATTCACCTGGTGGCTCCGTCACCGCGACTTTGGCTATGATTGACACCATGAACCACATCAAGCCCGACGTCTCTACTGTCTGTATCGGCGTCGCGGCCTCGGGTGGCGCATGGCTCCTTTCTGCAGGGGCCAAGGGCAAGCGATTCGCTTTGCCGAACGCCGAGATAATGATCCATCAGCCCTCGGGCGGTGCCGAGGGTCAGGCGACCGACATCGAAATTAGCGCGCGACACATTCTCGCTACCCGCGAGCGACTCAACAAAATCATGGCGAAAAATACCGGGCAACCGCTCGAGAGAATCGAAAAAGATATGGAGCGCGACTTCTTCATGACCGCTGAGGAGGCCAAGAAGTACGGTATCGTCGATCAGGTATATAAATAATCTGAGATAGAAATAGAAAAAGGGCGGCGCGTAAAGCGTCCGCCCTTTCGTTTTTCAGTGCTGGAATCGGCTATAGACGCCGAGAACAATGGCCCGATTCTCGGCAAGTGCGTGGTCCTCGTCCGTTTGTGGACGACGGGCCGCACGAATTGCCAAGACAACAGCGATGCCAATCGCGGCGGCGTACACGAGGCCGCTGGCCGCGAGCAATTCTCTCACAAAGTGCAAGATGTTCATGGTGAACTCCGCGTTTGAACCTCAGGACAAGCATACACCATCGTAGGCGTTTTGTCAACTCAGGTTCGGCAGAAATCGTTTTTTGTGCTACATTAAGCCCGTACCGCTTCGCTGACTGACTGCTACGGATGCTTGGCTGTTTCCCCTAAACGCGCCGCAACGGCGCGTCGGGCGAACTTCCGCAACGGAAGTTTTAGCCTTCTTTTAGAACTTCGTTCCCCTGCCACGAGGGCTCGGGATTAACCCAAAGGGCTATGTCAATAAAAATAATCCTCATACTGCTCGCGCTCTCGGGAGCGGGTGGCATCTTGCTCGGCTATGTCCTGCGCGTGCTCATCGGCCTCGCCTCTCGCGGCTCGGTAGAGCTCGAGATCAAGCAGAAAATGCTCCAGGCCAAGGAGGCCGCGAACAAGATTATCGCCGATGCCACCTATCGCGGCGAGGTGCTCGAGACTGAACGCCTCGCGCCCATCGAGGAGCGCGAAGAGAAATTGAATAAGCTCGAAGAACGCCTCGCCGCGCGCGAGGAGTATCTCGACGGCCGCCAGAGTGACCTCGACGACAACGAGGCAGAGGTGAAGAATCGTGAACAGGAGGCCGCGCGTGCCAAGAGGAGCGCCGATGAGCTCATCGCTGAACGTACCAAAATCCTCGAGCGCGCGAGCAACCTCTCGGCCGAGAAGGCACGTGAAGAATTAATTGCCGAGGTTGAGCGTTCGCACGAGGAGGCCATTCTCGGCCGCATCCAGAAGCTCGATGCCCACGGCCGCGAACGCCTCGAGGAGAAGGCGCGCAGTATCCTCACCACGGCCATTCACCGCCTGGGCAACGCAGTCAACGCCGAGACCATGTCGCTCGCGGTGCAGATTCCTTCTGAGGAGGTGAAGGGCAAAATCATTGGCAAGGAAGGCCGCAATATTAAAGCGTTCGAGCGCGCAACGGGCGTGGACGTCATTATCGACGACGCGCCGGATCGCATCGCGCTCTCCTCCTTCGATCCGCTCCGTCGCCACATCGCGAAGCTCGCACTCGAAAAGTTGATCGCCGATGGGCGTATCCAGCCCGCCAAGATTGAGGAGACTGTGGAGAAAACGCGTGCCGAGGTCGAGGGGATGGTGAAGCAGAAGGGCGAAGAAGCCGCGTACGAAGCGGGTGTGGTAGGGCTCGACCCCAAACTCATCGCGCTCCTCGGTCGGCTCTACTTCCGTACCAGCTACGGCCAGAATGTGCTCCAGCACTCGGTCGAGATGGCGCATATCGCGGGCATGCTCGCCACCGAGCTCGGCGCTGACCCGCAGATCGCACGCACGGGTGCGCTCCTCCACGACATCGGTAAGGCGGTCGACCATGAGGTCCAGGGCACGCATGTCGAGATCGGTCGCCGCATTCTCGAGAAATTCGGCATGGATAAACGCATTATCCAGGCGATGCAGTCGCATCATGACGAATATCCGTACGAAACGCCCGAGGCAATCATCGTCCAGGTCGCCGACGCTATCAGCGGTGGCCGCCCGGGAGCCCGCCGCGACACGGTCGAGCGGTATCTCGAGCGCTTGGGCGACCTCGAGCGCCTCGCCGCGGGCTTCGAGGGTGTGGAAAAGGTGTACGCAATCTCCGCAGGGCGCGAAATCCGCGTCTTCGTGAACCCGGGCAAGGTCTCGGACCTCGCGATGCACAAGATGGCGCGCGCCATCGCCGAGCGCATCCAGCAAGAGCTCAAATATCCGGGCGAAATCAAGGTGAATATCATCCGTGAGAATCGCGTCGTCGAGTTCGCCCGCTAGTTAAAATTACTCCGCTTCCTGCATATACTCCGTCACGATAGTTATTATTTGCCTGATGGAGCTATTACAGTCTTTGAAACGGATTAGATCCAAAGTTTTTTCTTTATAGATGCGGAACGGTTCGCTAATGAGAGCATGGACGAAGGATTGCGTTGCACCATCGACCCCTTCGAAATCTAGGATGACAGCCTCTCCTTTTTTAAGGGCGGGGAGGAGTGTTGTAATGCGCGCTTGTTGCGCCACGTCTTTATTTTCGGCAAAAACTCCCGCAAGTTCTTTTATTTTTATAGAGGTCATATGAATAAAGGTTTTTTATAATGTACTTTCTTGCGGTCGCGCACTGCTTTCGCATATACATTTCGTATGTGTCCCAAGAGGGCGGTAAACTTTTCGTGCGCGTCAAGTTTCATGTCGATACCAATTGCAACCCCTTGCCAATACGGATATTCATTCATCGCGGAATGACGATCATCCATGGGATCGGCGTTGAGAGCGTTTTTCTTGGACGAATCTTGACGCAGTAGCTTATAGAAAGCGTCCCCACTATAAATGTCAAAAAAGTCTCCATTCACGGCGGCAATCGATTTTACGAAAAAAAGTCCTGCACCGGCATTCTGTTGCGTACCACCCTCTCTTTTCGTTGTACCCGTTATCCCCGGCGTTAAGGCGAGACGTAGTGCCTGTAGGTCGTCAAGAGCATGGTGTGATTGTCTGATCGTCTTGGTAATTCCTACACCCACGTCACAAATACCAATACGAATGGTATTGGTTTTTTGATAGTATTGTGCCGCCACGATGGCTCCATGAGGCGAATCTGCATGTTCAAGAACGTTGCGTATGAGTTCCCCAAGGATATAGCGTATGGGCTCAGTGTGTTCTGGAGAAAGATGGAGAAGAGGCACCATTTCTTTTATAAAATTCGTTTGCTCGGTAGAATTTTTTATTTGGGTGAGCGGAATGAATCTCCCGGTAGAGTCGTGTTCAGTTATGGACATGCCGGAATCGAGTCCCAGCATAGTGAAAAGTCCCATCCGTTGAAAGTAGTGCTTCGATTTCGCTTCCATAATCTCGAAGGCGATATTTCCAGGTGGAACAATCTGCCCAAGCGCGGCAATCATTGTGAGAACGACAGGGTGCACCGATACCCAATTCGGATTTGCGGTTATTCGGAGCTCCTTTGGATTGCTCGGATCAAACTTTCGCAAGAAGGAGTCTAAATTCCCGAGAAAGGCGCTGTTAGGCAGGTGTATCTTCATAATGTGGCTTATTTTACCGGGAATCGTATATTTGTGCAATTCCCGGTAGTGCGTGGCGTTGTGCTATCAACAGGTTACTCATTTCGCGTTATCCCCGAGAGTTGTCTAGGGGCATTGCGCAAAAAAGCGCACATCCTATACTTCTTTTGTTACTAACTTATACGCACTATGAACAAGAACGATATCGCAGGCAAGGTGCAGGAAGTTCTCGGCTCGACCAAGGCCGACGCGGAGCGCGCCGTCGAGACGGTCATCGAGTCTATCCATGAGGGGCTCAAGAAGGGCGACGAAGTCTCGATCGCGGGGCTCGGCATCTTCGTCACGAAGGCGCGCCCGGCTCGCGAGGGGCGCAATCCGCGCACCGGCGAGACCATTCGCATCGCGGCGACCCGCACGGCCAAGTTCCGCCCCGCCAAGGCGCTCAAGGATGCCGTAAAGTAAGAACCACGGCACAAGCGCGGTTAAATAGGTTTTCGGTACAAAAGCCCGTGGCGCCTTGCGCCGCGGGCTTTTGCTATGATGCATACATGAACTATTTCCAAGGCAATGCGAAACATCCGCGTCACATCTCCGTTGGTGCCGTGGTGCGAAATGCAGAAGGACTAATCCGCGTCCACCACTTCCCCGCCGATCTCCCGAGCGGATTCTGGAAAGGCGTCGGGGTGAGTGATTTCTACATCCTTATGCGGGAGACGTTGAACCCAAACGAGACGCTCGAATCGGCGGTGCACCGTGGTTTGCAGGAAGAGTTCAATTGCACCGCAACCATCGACGACTACTTCGGCTCAATCACCGCGCATGGCACCGACGGCGCTGAGCTTTTTCAGAAGACGACACTCTATTTCCTCTGCACCTATGCCGGCGAGCTCCCGGGCGAGCGCGATATGGCCGACGAAGAGGGTCAGAGTATTCTCGAATGGAAAAGCGCCGCAGAATTGATTCCTTTAATGAAAGCGCAAAGAGAAAAATTCGGCCGCGACGATATCGACGAGTCCGCGATTCTCGAGAAGCTTATACGCTATACTAGTGACATTAGCCCGCAACCGTAACGTATGAATGAAAATCAGCCGCTTCGTGAAATGACCACAGCAGATATCGGACTCGAGACAGAACCAATTCCAGCTCCAGAACCCCTTGAAGCTGTAGCCGTAGCACCGAGCGCAGAAACTCCCGAGGCACGCGAGGCGGCGATTGCGGCAGTGCAAGAACGTCTCGCGCACACGGCCGCACAAGAGAAGAAAGCTATTGACAACGGGCAAGAATCTGCTAAAGTAGAAAGCGGACCTGAAAAGAAGGGAATTGACATGGCTTCTCAAGAAAAAGTGAATGATGCATATCGGCGCGGCAAGACGATTGAAGTCGGCGCCGGTCTGGCTATCGTCTCTAGTGTTGCTGGGCTTAGTGCCGCTCTCTTAGAGGGCGCGACGGCATCCTCGGCGCTCGGCCTTGATGGCGTCGTGTCGCAGCTTATGGCGGCAGGCCTCACCGATTCGAGCGCCATCGCCCTCTCGCTCATGCTTGTCCCATCTGCAGTGATTGCGGCAGGAACGGGCATCGTCTGGAGCGGGATGAAGATCTCGCACTGGCTGAAGGAGCGCAAGCATCGCGTTGTAGCTACAGCATAATCTCAAGTCTTAAAAGGCCCCGATAGTCGGGGCCTTTTCTATTTCAGGTATTTCTTTTTCTTTAATTTTTCCGGCAGATAGGATTCCTTGTCGTATTTCTCATAGCCCGCACCATAGCCGAGCTCTTTCATCAATTTTGTCTCGGGATTACGAATTTTTTTCGGGATAGGGAGATTGCCTGACTCGTGAATGTCGGCCTGGGCCGCGCGGAGTGCGTTATAGGCCGAGCGATTCTTCTTGGCGCTTGCGAGGTACGCGACGCCGTGCGCGAGATTGATGGCGCACTCGGGGTACCCAATCGTCTCGCAGGCGCGGAAGACGGCGTTGGCGACCACGAGCGCGGTCGGTTGCGCGAGGCCAATATCCTCAGAGGCGAAGACGACCATCCGGCGAGCGATGAAGAGCGGATCCTCGCCCGCCTCGACCATCCGCGCGAGATAGTAGATAGCCGCGTCGGGCTGGCTGGCGCGCATGCTCTTAATAAACGCCGAGATGGTGTCGTAGTGCTCTTCGCCCTTCTTGTCATAGCGCAGGTTCGGCGACTCGAGCGCGCGGCCTAAGTTCTCGGCAGTTACTTTTCCATATAACTCTTGCGCCCCTTCGAGCATGCCGATCGCCTTGCGTGCATCGCCGTTGCTGTAGCCGAGGAGCCAATCGAACGCATCCTTTGGCACTTTCAGTTTTGTTCTTTTTACAATTGCTTTCAGTGCCTCTTCAGAGAGTGGTTCGAGCACGAACACGCGACACCGCGAGAGGAGCGCGCCGATGACTTCGAAGCTCGGGTTCTCAGTGGTCGCGCCGATGAGCGTCAGTTCCCCGCTCTCGACATAGGGCAGGAGAAAATCTTGTTGCGACTTATTGAAGCGATGGATCTCGTCGAGAAAGAGTACTTTGGGCTTGCTCGCGATGAGCTGGATACTGCGGCTCCCCGGCGCCTTCCCTTTCTCGATAATTTTCTTGATATCCTCCTTCCCCGCAGAGACCGCCGAGAGCTCGAAAAGCTCTGCGTCGAGTGCTCGCGCATAGATTCGCGCGATGGTCGTCTTCCCCGTCCCCGGCGGGCCCCAGAGGATGAAGGAGAAGAGGTGCTTCTTCTCTACCGCGACGCGGAGCGGCTTGCCCTCGCCGACAAGGCGCTCCTGCCCCACGACTTCTTCGATAGTCGTGGGCCGTATCCGCGCGGCAAGGGGTTCCATGCAATAAGCCTACTCCTGCGCAGAGAAAAAGAAACGGCCCCGACTGGGGCCGCAGAATTAGTCGTATTGCGGTTGTTCGAGCAGAGCGATAACGGCGACAAGCGTATCTTCCTCAGATTCGTAGAGCGTATCCGGCCCGTCTGCGGAGACGCCGAAGAGCGTTTCTGCAAGCGCCTGGATTACGACGTGCTGTCGTCCGCGTCGGATATCGAGCTGAGGTATCTCGCCCTCCTGTGTCGGTGGCGTCAGCAGGATGTTGAGGTCCAGAGACGATTTTTTGAGCGCGTCTTCAATAGTGTAGAGCGCACGCATATTGCCTCCTTCAAGATCGAGATTCTTCTCGCACCGTACACTTTCTTTGCCTCTCCTGCAAGGCCGCTTTCGCGGCTTCCCCATCGAGCAAGTGAGGCATTTCGGTCAGAAAAATCTGAGACAGAGTCGGATCTTCTGTAAAAAGATCATTTCTTGAGTAAGTCGTTAATAAGTTGAAATCTGTATCCGAAAATCATATGACCAATTAGCGCAATAAAAATCGCGGTCGCAAAATAACCCACCAGAACGAACGAGAGCCATCCGAGAAACGGCGAGACTTTGTAACCCCATACAGGAAAGACGTGGTTAGTAATTTCGTATACCGCCATAATTGCGATAATCCAGATAGAAAAACGTAAGAACCGAACCCGTTGCAAAGCCAAGACAGTAGCTACGAAGAGTCCGTACACGACCGCGGCGTTAAGGATTAAATAGAGTAATCCGTATCCGAGCGGGTATGTATATGTTCCCCGCAACGCGAAGTCAGAAAGTAAACCGAGCGGCACACCGGTAATAATTCCTAGCAAAAGAAGACGGGGCGCATCAGAATATCTCTGTTCACGGAATACGCAGACCATAAAAAGAAAAAGGGCGACGAGACCGACAACTACAAAGTTGAGCCAGAGCTCCATATCTGAGAGTATAGCTCGTTGGGTAGCTACTATTACCAACGGAGCACCTCGGTCACTTGAACTAGCACTAGATGGTGCGGAGTGGGAGAATCGAACTCCCGCTATCAGTTTGGAAAACTGAAGTTCTACCATTAAACTAACTCCGCGAACATTTCGAGCATACCGTTTTTTCGGTTTTTGCGGTAGCGTTACCGTAATGCGCTGGTTTCCCTACTTCGGTGTCGCGGCAGGATGTCTCCTCGCGGCCTTCATCGTGGTCTATTCTACGGGTGCGCCGCCCCGGCCGGTCGCCGTCGTTGCGTCAGAAAGTTCGAGCTCGTCGCCCGAGCTTGTGGTGATACCAAGCGAGAAATCCGCGCCGATCACCATCCAGAGTCTTTTGCCAACGCTTCCTTCTTCGACTATCCCTGTTGCTCCTGCGCCAGCCACGCCGACTCCACCGATAAAAAAGATTTCGGCTGCACCGCCCGCTCCTCCGGCTGTCGTTATTCCGGTGCCGGCTAGCCCCGCGCCCGCGAGTACGGTGCCGCTCGATGCCACCGCGCTTGCGCTCCGCTCGGCACTCGTCAATATCGTCTGTTACGCGCCTGCAGGTTCCTCCATTCGCTCAATATCGGGGAGTGGCATCATCATCGATTCGCGCGGCATCATCCTCACCAATGCACACGTCGCGCAATATTTCCTCCTCGCTGATCGCGGCGTCGCCTGCGACATTCGCGTGGGCAGTCCCGCCGTCGACAGTTATCGCGCCGCGCTCATGTTCATTTCGCCGGCGTGGATTTCTGCCAACAGCGCGGTCCTCTCCGAGTCGGCACCCTCGGGCGATGGCGAACACGATTACGCACTGCTCGCGATTACCGGTTCTGCGTCTGGTTCGACTTCGCTCACCACAGGTGGTGCGGCGCTCCCAACCATCTTCCCTGCCATTCCGCTCGCGAGTGTTGCGCCGACGACGAATGAGCCGGTCGTCATCGCCTCGTATGGTGCGCAATTCCTGCAATCCGCCCAGATACAATCTTCGCTCTACCCCACCATTGTCTACGGGAGCGTGAAAGGCGTGTACACCTTTGACACCGATACACCCGACATCATCGCGCTCGGGGGCTCTGCCGCGGCGCAGGAGGGCTCCTCGGGCGGCGGTGTCGCGGGCACCTCGGGTAATCTCGAAGCCACGATTACCACGAGCACCGTCGAGGGTGCGACCAATACGCGCAATGTGAACGCCATCACTGCTGACTACATCCGCCGCGCGTACATCGGCGAGACGGGCACCACACTCGAAACTCTTTTTGCAGAAACGCCTATGCAAGCCGCCTCCGCATTCGCCCCGCAAATCCGCGCACTCGAAGCGGAGATTACGAAAAATTTGTAGATTGCGCGAGCGCGTACGCTCGGCCTGCAATGTCTTCGACTGATGCACGATTAGTATCGACAATGATGTCGGCGTATTGCTCGTAGAGTGGAAGCCGCTCGTCATAAATCTCGCGAAGCGATTTGCGCCCCAAGCCGACGATACCGCGGCCACCACCTTCGCCGATCCTCTGCGCAATCGTCTCGAAGTCTGTCTGCAGATAAATCACTGTCGAATTCTCTTTGAGGAATGCCATCGCCTCGGGCAAAAGCACAATGCTCCCGCCGGTCGAAATGATGGCGTGCTCGTCGAGGTTGAGTGCGAGCGCCGCGCGCTCTTCTCTCCGCAGAAAATCTTCTTCGCCCAGGCGCGCGAGGGTGTGTTCGAGCGCCTCACCTTCTTCGCTCTCGATAACCTTATCGATATCGAGCATTGTGCCGCCCGAGAGGCGCACGAGGTGTTCCGCCACGGCGCTCTTCCCCGCTCCGCTCATGCCAATCAGAGTAATGGTCATACTTATGTGAGTGATCGCGCAGTCTTCCATGCCATCTCGAAAATAGCTCGGAGTGAATCAGCAATAGTTTTGTCCTCAATGCGAACCACAAACATATTCAATCCCGAGAGCCGGAAGAGCGCAACCGTGTTGCCATAAATAATCGTATCGTTCTCGAGCCCTTCGACGGTCGCCGTGCGCGCGGTATAGGTAGGCCCCGCAATTTTCGCAACGAGCCGCGCCTGGTGGCGGCATTCCTTGGTGTCCGCAATAATTTCGCGCACGCTGGTGCCCTGCTCGCGCACGGCCTCGCAGAGTTCCATATAGATCTGGTAGAACTGGCCGTACGCGTCGCCGACGTTGGACCAGATGCGCCAACTGTGCGCCTTCGCAATCTCGCGATAGACCTGCCGCACTCCTTCTTCGCCTTCGAGAATGCGCACCGAGGGCTTCCCGTGCAGATCGCCGCGCATTGCTTCGAGCTTGGGCATTTCGCGCTGGAGTGCCGCCAAGTTTTTCTGCATGCGCTCCTCGATCGTGGTGGGATCGGTCGCGCGGTAATAATTTTTCTTGTTGATTGGTGCGAGCTCAAAGAGTCCCTGCTTCACCAGCTCGTCGATGTGCAGATACACCGTCGGGCGCTTCAAGCCCGACTTCCGCGCGAGCTCTTGTACGCTCGTCGTCCCGAGCGCGAGCCCCGCGAGATATATTTTTGCCGCCTTTTCGCCCATCCCGAGCGATTCTAATATCGTTGCATTCACGCAAACAGCTTATTCTAAACCAGCTATTTTGTCAATATTTCTGACATTTATCACCTATACGAACAAGCATATACGTCACATTTCGGCCAAGAAATTTATAGAATCAGGCCAGTACTGACAAATTCACACATTGTTCTGTATTCTTCTTATCGGAAGTTGGGCATGGTGCCCGGCTCATTGACGGAGGAAAACATGACGGAAAAGCGATGGCGGGCGCTGGTTTGGGCCTGTTCATTAATCTTGATGCTCGCCGTGTATATGGACTCGTGGTTAATTGGGATACCAGCGTTTCTTCTTCTGGCAGTGTCCGCATGGAAATGCGGTGGCTACAAATGGGAACGTGAAAAGGAACGCGAAAAGAAATATCGCTTTCGCGACGACTAGTATCCCGGCTTGCATCGCGACCCACTCTAAAAACTGAAAAGGAGACCATGTGGAATACACGCTCTCACAAAGTTTACTCTTGTCCGGTGAAGGACTCGTCTTTCTGGCCGGCATGCTCTGTATTTTTGTTGAAGACGAACCAAAGTCGTGGTTCGCGAAAGCTGTCATACGGTGCATCTGCGGACTCGGTTGGGTTGCGGTGTGCCTGGTCTTCCTCTCTCTTGTGATTGCATGGTTCGGCTAAGTCAAGAAAGGAGATGTAAATGGGTCTGATTATTCTATTTGCGGCTTGCCTCACGGCTTTCGTGTATGGATACATGCTGGTATTTTGGTTTGTCGGCAAACATCCACAAGAGTTCCAATTGTTCCTGTTGGCGTTCATAGTGGCCGAAGTATTGGTCTATGACGGGTCAGCGATTGTCCGTCAATTTGTCTTTTGGAGCAGTAGCGCGTTCTTGCTCGGGTGCTTTCTGGCAGGAATGTGGCGCTGGCGCGGCGAACAAATTCTCGCATTTCTGGTGCGCAAGCTAAAACTCTAGACATCATCTCTTGCCCCGGCTACGGCCGGGGTTTTCTTTAGCTCATCGGCACCTCTATGATGAGGAGCTCGGCAGATTGTGGCGATTCGATGCGGATTTTGTCGGCTTCGGTGATGCCGATGGCGTCGCGTGCGTCGAGCGTCTCCCCCGCTATTTCTATCGAGCCGCTGATGACAAACAGATACACGCCGTGGCGCTTGTTCTGTAATTCAAAGTTGAGCGGATGGTCTCTGTCCACGCGCGCCAGGCAGATGTAGGCGTCTTGGTGTATGCCTAAACTCCCATTCGCTCCCGTGGGCGATGCGAGTAGTTGGAAATCGCTCCTCTTTGCATCGGTAAATGACTTCTGCGCGTAGCGTGGGCGGACACCATGCTTGTTCGGCTCGATCCAGATCTGGAAGAGCGCGAGCGGCGCACTCGCGGAGGCGTTGTACTCGGAGTGTACAATGCCAGTGCCCGCGCTCATCACCTGGATGTCGCCGGCGGGGACCGTGCCCACATTTTCCAAACTGTCTTTGTGCGTCACTGCCCCGCGCATCACGATGGTGATGATTTCCATATCCTGATGCGCATGCATGGGGAAGCCTGACGCGGGTGCGATTGTATCGTCGTTGATGACGCGGAGAGTGCCGAAGCCCATCCGGGTCGGCTCATACCAATCTGCGAAGCTGAAGCTATAGCGGGTCGAGAGCCAGCCATGCTCCCCTACCCCGCGCTCGTCTGCTCGATGGATGACGGTCTTCATGTCGGGGCGCCGAGATTCGAACTCGGACTACAACCTCCCAAAGGTCGCGTGCTACCGTTACACAACGCCCCGCCGTGCCCTTCGTAGCCTTTGGCGAAGAAGGGTCTTCGCCACTGTACCATTAAACAATCTGCGGTAGGTAGCGGACCCGCGCGAGGCCGTCGCGTCTGCGGAGCCAGACCAGGCACCCATCCACCTGCCAATCCCCTTCCCAACCTTTCTCCATCGCGTACCACTCGGCGGTCCGCGCCACCTTCCGTATTTTCGATTCGTGCAAGTTGAGCGAAGGATCATACTCATCGGTCGCATATTTCTCATCAGGAAATTCATCCGCCAACACCGTCTTCACCTCTACGAAATGTAAAACGCTTCCTTCGCGCGCGATGAGGTCGAGCTCGCCCGTCTTCCGCGCGATATTTCTGTCTTCTATCGAGAATCCGCGCCGTTTAAGATACTCGGCGGCAATGGCTTCTCCCAGAGCACCGACCTCTTTCCGCGTCTTAGAGGAGAGGTCCACGGCTTTTAGATAAACGGCTCATTTGCTGGTTATTTTATACCCGAGCTCAACAAAGACATGTCCTTTATCCCCAGTATCCCCCGCGATATCCCCAACTATTTGACCCGCTGACAAACTTGGTGCCGTGCACTGCGTAGCTCGGTAATCCGAGCGAAGTAGTGCCCCCTCACTGTACTGAACTGGCCCAGGTGAGGCAACACAAGGGCCGTTTGGCGAGTAGTCGCTCACCCGGATCGAGGCCTCGCGGTCGGGTACAAAATGAGACAAATGAGACACGGGTCGGGTATATCGGACACTGTCTCGTTTTAGCGATTCCAGCAAGCAGAATAAGGGTATTCTAACGTTTAGAGCGTGTCTCGCCTGTTTCCAGTGCATCCCTCGCGGTTGCGGACTGGAAAAGCGAACAAACCGAACACGAAAAGGCTTATTTTGACTGTTCGGTTTGTGTTCGGAAGGCGGACTGCAACCTTACAAATCTGACAGGGGGTCGGGGGTCAAAGTGATATAGAATGCAACGTCAAAAGAGCGTTTTGGGCATGTCGCATTTTGGAACGCTAGACACATTAGACACTCATGTGGCAGGCTCCGAAATGCCTACAAATGCCGATATTTTGAACATAAAACCCGCCGCTATCTTGAATGATTAGCGGCGGGTTCGGTGGTGCACTTTCTGAGCCACTCGAAGCGGGCTCTTGAATCCACGGACGAAGATCCATGAGTATACACTTCGTTCGGGCCGGGACAATGTCCGAATTCCTGATTTGCGCAGCCCACTAAAAGCAGACAAAATGCGAACGTATAAATCAGTCGCGTAAAGAGCATTGGTACCTCCATCTGAGCAAAATCCTTTATATAGGCTATATGGCTAGTTGTCAACTAGAACTCTGGTATCGAGCTGCCCCACGGCGTGAGCGTAACCGAAATGCCAATCGAACTATAAAGACCGAGAAGTCCGTCTACAGCAGATTGTTTCTGCGCCAAGGTGGCGGATGAGGGAGCAAGGTTGCCTGCCGTGTCGATCGGACCAGCATAAATATCTTGGAACTTGAGTATCTCATCAACAGGGAAATCTTGGTCTATCTGCGAGGCGATATTTTTCTCTGTAGACAGAAATTTATTCTCGTCGTCCGTGGTCCAAGGCTGCGCGCTTGGCGTGAACGGCTCCACGTACTTATTCGTTCCGTCACAATTAAAAGAATACAATCCATTGGGAGCAACGACGTCATATTCAAAGGTGCCTTCATAGTCCATCGAAATACTTTTTGCTGCAGAGTCTGTAGCGAGACACGATTCTATATCCGTACCGGAGGGCGGGAGGTAAGGAATCGCCATAGCTGTGGGGTGCGTGTGCACGAGATGCAACAATCCGATACCTGGATACAGCAAACCATCCGGAGCATTGTAGTTCGCATTATTTTCCGACTGGGCTTTTTCGGAAGCCACAATTACCGAAGTACTCATGTACCCGCCCGTAGCACCGAATTCTTGATAGTCGAACCAGTGCTCGGGTACGGTAGTTTGCGTGATGAATTTTGCGCCAACTTCATGGGGGCAAGTGGTCATCAACTGTTTGATTGCGGTGATGCCGTCCGCAAAGGTCTTTGCCGCAAGCACAGCATCGCCTGAACAGGAAGGCTGTGGGTTATAAGTTTGGGTTGTCCCGTTCGGGAGTGTGAGTGTTATCAGGTCGCTAATCCTTGTATCGGGAGTTAGAGTGGGATCTATTGTAATGACGTCTGGTTGGCTGGCCGGAAACTCGCCACAACAAACGACACCTTGAGTAGTAGTGCAGGAGCACTGATTGAGCGAGATCTCTCTGTACGTATCGCCCCCAGTAGCAGCAAGAGCGGCGCAGGAATTTGCACCAGTATTAGCGGCGACTTTTGCACTTCCCGCGACCATCGTTGAGATATCGGTTGCTGTACCACCAGTACCAGTTGTTGCTCCGGCATCAGTACAGGCACTGCCACTTGAACCTCCAATCTGATTCGTCGCAACGGTGGAGATTTTATGAATAGTTGGGAGATTGAAAGTAGTTAGTGCAATATTAATGATGCCGTACGCGCCAAACATCACTACGAGACCGGCTATGCCCCAGACGATGCTATTACGCCCCTGCTCTCGTTGCGTCGCATCGCCAGCATTCCTGATGAAATTAAAAACGCCCCAAAGAAACATCACGAATGCGCCTGCGACGAGTAGCAGAATAATCGGGTTAACGATCTCACGCACTAGCGGCACCAGCCAAATTTTATCGACTACTTGGCTGAAGTGATCTGAAGCCATGGCGAGCGGTACTTGATGCATACATCATAGCATTACCTACCGAACTTGATTAAAAGATACCAACAACCCCTCGCTGGACACCCGCGAGGGGTTGCGTCATCCCTTAGACCGTTAGCAATAACGGCAATAACAATGGAAACAGCAATGATTCAGGGCGGTTTCGGGGCGGCTCCTCCCTTGGTGGAGGTGCAGACGGTGCGGTATTGCCTCTACGCTCGCAAGAGCACAGAGAGTGAGGAACAGCAGGTATTGAGCATCGAGAGCCAGGTGAAGGAGATGCTCGCCTTGGCGAAGAAGGAGAAATTGGAGATTGTCGAAATGAAGCGCGAATCGCACTCGGCCAAGGAAGCCGGGGCGCGGCCGGTGTTCAACGAGATCGTGGAGGAGCTGAAGGCCGGGAAGTTCAACGGCATCTTAACCTGGGCACCAGACCGCATTAGCAGGAACGCCGGAGACCTCGGCCGCATCGTGGACCTGATGGACAGCAAGCACTTGGTGGACATTAGGACGTACGGCCAGCGGTTCGGCAATAACCCGAATGAGAAGTTCTTGCTCATGATTCTCGGCTCGCAGGCCAAGCTCGAGAACGACAACAAGCGCGTCAACGTGAAGCGCGGTCTCAGAGCGCGAGTCGAAATGGGACTCTGGCCTGGCATCGCGCCAACGGGATACTTGAATGATGGTCGAAAGGATCATCGCTGTGAGGTACTCGTTGATCCAGTCCGCTCCCCTATCATCAAGCAAGTGTTTGAGAAAGTTGGTGTCGAGCGTTGGAGCGGCCGCAAGGTACACGGGTGGCTCAAGCGCGATGTGCACTTCGCCTCCCGAATCGGCAAGAGCATGAACCTATCTACCCTATACAAAATGCTCAAGAATCCCTTCTACTGTGGCGTCTTCGAATATCCACGAGGCTCGAGCAATTGGTATACCGGCAAGCATACGCCGCTCATCACTCAGGAATTATTCCAAGCGGTACAAGAAAAGATCGCAGAGGAGAATCGCCCAAAGACCAGATTCAAGGAATGGAACTTCACCAAGCTCCTCCTCTGCGGGTACTGCGGCTCAGGCATCACAGCGCAAGAAAAATCTAAACTGCTCAGTACCGGAGAGCCGGTATCGTACATCTATTACTCCTGCTCTCGCGCCAAGGATACCCAGTGCAAGAACCCGTATCTGCGGGAGGAGCGCGTGCTTGAGCAGCTCGCCACTCTTATCGACCGCATCTCCCTCGACGAGATCGGGGCGCGGCACCTCATCGAGCGCGAGGTGTCCCGGTACAACAAGCTGCGAGCGGAGGTGGATGGCACTATGGACACCATCGAGGCCAAGGAGATGGACATACGCAAATACGCTAAGTATCTGCTGAAGAATGGCAGCCGAGAGGAGAAGCGGGAGCTGCTGGAGCACTTGCGAGATCGGTTGATATTGAATGACCGGCAAATCACGCTCGCGGATTAGGCTGAAAATGAGCAAATATGGTATACTGCTGATATGAAAGGCATCCTGCAATTCCAGGTCTCCGAGAGCGACGGCGGCTATGTCGCTGAGGGCGTCTCTGTGCCTATCGTCACCCAAGGCGATACACTTGATGAGCTTACGGCGAATATTAAAGAAGCAGTCAGCCTCTTTATGGAAGGGGAGGCCCTCTCCGACCTCGGTTTTTCCGCAGACCCTTCGGTGCTCGTGAACTTCGAGCTCCCTGCGCTCGCGCATGCCTAAGCCGAAGCGTCTCTCTGGAGCAGAAGTCGTTAAGATGCTCGCGCAGTTTGGATTTGAAGTGGAGCGCCAACGCGGAAGCCACATCATCCTCGTGCGCGAGCGAGCTGGGCAGAAGCAGACGCTCCTCATCTCGAACCACAAGGAGCTCAAGACTGGCGCGGTGGTGGCGATATTCAAGCAGGCCTCCCGCTACATACCAGAGGACGAATTGCGCGAGCACTTTTACGCGTCTTAATCGAGTGCGCTATTATATCCCCAATGCCCGAAACCATTGAGGAATTGCTTGCCCGTCGCGCCGAGCTTGAGGTCGAAATAGCGGATTTCTCGAAGTCGACCGGGAGCGACTTCGAGCTTGCCGATGTGCTCGAAGCTATTTATGAGGAGGAAGAGACCGACGATATGCAACAGGTCATCATGATGTTCGACAATGGCGACCCTATCAACATGAGTAACGCAGTGGAAACCGCAACGGATGCCTGGAACTGCTTCCCGCACCGCATCCTCGACGGCAAGTCTCCGGCGGAGGTGCTAATCGAGCACCGCAAAACGCATCGGGCATAGCAAAATACCCCTCGCGGTTGCGAACTATTTTCGAGGCCTCGCAGACGAAAACTGGGGCCCTGACTGCTGTGCGGATAGGGAGAATCGAACTCCCGTCTCGTCCTTGGCAAGGACGCGTTCTACCACTAAACCATATCCGCTTCGTTCGAGACTATAACATGCCCTCGTGCTGTTTGAAATAGAAATTCTTAGCCAATAGCTGTTTAATTCTCTTCGCTTTCGCCGGATGGTTCTCAAGGACAAAGCGTAGTGTCCCGGGTGCCCGGCAAGCCTCGAGCACGCTCGGCAGGAGCGCCGACATCGCCTTCCCCGATGCGTAGAGATCGTCGATATGGGCCGCAAGCTTTTTAGGCAGGCGGACGGTTATAACCAGTGGCCCGAGGATGGTGAGATGGTCTCGGCGTGCGAGAGAACTCACATTTCGCGTATCAATTTGGAAGTTTTCGTTCTGGTATGTGCGCTTAAACTCTCGATCTGCCAGCGACTCACCGCCAACAACCAAGAAACCATGCCTCCCGGTTGCTGCAAAATGTCGGTAATAGGCATCCTCGCTCTCCCGCCGCTCGGGGAGATACGCCCAGAAGTCGTGGGGATTGTAGAAGAAGATTTCTTTCTCCTCGGCCGCCGCCTCGAGCGGTAGAACTACCGTTTTCCAGAAGGCGTCGAGATGTTCCATGCTCGCGAAGGTGTAGACCGCTCGTTCGCCCTCGCCGAGCACCGACAAAGGAGAAGTCTGTAACCCCTCGACGACTCTTCCCGCCCACTCTGCGCTCAGCACCACCCGCTGACCCGCTTTAATGAGCACGCCGGCGCCAATCAGCTTGTCGACGGCCTTGTAGACCGCGCGGAGGGAGAGCTTCTCCTCTCCCGCGAGGCGTTGGTGGAGCGCCTTGATGCTTGCCTTCTCTTCAAGCACCAGCCGGATGATGCGGTCTTCAAGTGTCTCTTGTGTGGTGAAAATCACTCGGGCCAGAATAGCATAAAATGAACAAAAAGTGCAAAAGTTATGAAAATATGCATTAAAAGTAGTGCGCTAATTTATTTTTTAGTAAATTGTCACTTAGACAGTAGGGAGATAGAAATGATTAAGAACGAGCCCGAGGGTTGGTTGGATGAATTCAAGGAGAAACTAGTGACAGACAGAGAGAAATACGCGCTCACCGGTATCGTATGCAATTTTGGAGCCATAGCGCTGGGCTTACTGCTTGCGACAATCTTCAATACAATGATGGATCACTGCGGTGCTTGGTTACCTTGTTTCTAACTTTAGCTAGGCGGCTACGGCCGCCTTTTTTTGTGCTTGCACTGCGAAGCTCAGTACTCTGAGCGAAGTAGTGCCCCGACCAGGATTCGAACCTGGAACAACAGCTTCGAAGGCTGTTGTGATATCCATTTCACCATCGGGGCGATAGAGGGACAATACCACGAAATAGCGGGTTCACGTGGTACTATCGCGCTATGGTTCGACCAGACTCACCACAAGTGCACTTCCCTATTCCGGACGAAGTCTCCAAGGTAAGCGGCGCTCTGCGCGCGACCGGATACGAGGCGTATCTGGTCGGCGGTTGTGTCCGCGACCTGATCATGGGCCGGAAGCCGAAGGATTGGGACATCACCACCAACGCGACCCCCGAGCAGATTCAGGGCGTATTTCCTGACTCTTTCTACGAGAATGAGTACGGCACCGTCGGGGTCAAAACCGATTCGATCGACGAGACGTTGAAAATTATTGAGGTAACTCCCTACCGCGCCGAGAGTGGCTACAGCGACAAGCGTCGCCCCGACGAAGTACACTTCGGCGTGTCGCTCGAAGAGGACCTCGCGCGCCGCGACTTCACCATCAACGCCCTCGCGCTTGATGAGTCCCTGCCTGGCCCAGTCTTAGGGACGGGTAAAGGACATCTTATTGACCTCTACGAGGGTCAAAAGGACATAAAGGACAAATTGGTGCGTGCGGTGGGTAACGCCTCGGAGCGGTTCAACGAGGACGCTCTGCGCATGCTCCGCGCGGTGCGTCTGGTTGCCGAACTCGATTTCGGTATCGATGGCGATACTGCCGCGGCGATTAGCGAGAATGCAAAGCATTTAGGCCATGTTTCTCGTGAGCGCGTGCGCGATGAGTTGGTGCGGATTCTTAAGTCGGACAAGCCGATGATGGGCCTCGTGCTCTCCCAACAGCTCGGTATCCTCGAGAACATCTCGCCGGACCTGGTTCGCGGCATTGGCGTCGAGCAGAATCAGGCCCATAGCTACGACGTCTTTGGCCACCTCATGCGCTCCATGCAACATGCGGCCGACAAGGGCTGGGACTTCGATATTCGCCTCGCGGCCCTCTTCCACGATGTCTCTAAGCCGGAGACCCGCCGTTGGTCGGATGAGAAGAAAGAGTGGACATTCCATGGTCATGACGTCGTTGGTGCACGTGTAACAAAGAAGGCTTTAGAGGATTTGAAATTTTCACGTGCAACAATAGACAAAGTGAGCAATTTGGTGCGTTGGCACATGTTTTTTTCAGATCCCGATGAAATCACACTCTCAGCAGTCCGGCGCCTGATTACAAACGTGGGTAGGGAGAACATTGATGACCTCTTGAAGTTGCGGATTTGTGACCGGATAGGCACCGGCCGGCCCAAGGAACAGCCGTTTCGCTTGCGGAAGTATATGGCGATGATTGACCAAGCCCTGAGGGACCCGATATCGGTAGCCATGCTTAAGACGGACGGTACGCGGATTATGGAGAAGTTCCACGTGGAACCTGGCCCCAGGATTGGCTGGACCCTCAATGCGCTCCTCGAGGATGTGCTCGAAGACCCTGCGCGCAATACAGAAGACTATTTGGATACAAAAACGATCGAATTGCTCACTCTTCCAGACGATGAGCTTAAGGGGCTTGGTGAATCGGGCAAGCAAAAGAGGGAAGAGAAGGAAGACGAGGAGGTGCAGAAGATAATGGAGAAGCATCACGTCTGCTAGCGCGCCAAATCGAGGTTAAACCTTAAAGGCAAGTTCTCAAGGTTTAACCTCGATTTGTTGCACGGGAAACAAAAAGACCGCCCAGGGCGGTCAGAGGCAAAAGGAGAGGGGCTTAATGATGGGGCCCCTGACACATAGGTGTGGGCGGTCTTTCTCAAAGAACAGAACAGCGCTTACGAAGCAGATTCGTCTCCTCAGGTAATCGCGATATCGTCGCGGACGTAGAGAGAAGCCGCAAAAGCGCAAACTGATGAAGAACCAATGTTCAAGAAAGAACCTCCGTCTGAGATTGATCATAGTTCTTTCAAGGACAGTGTAAAGGACACAGGTGGGGATAACTATTTAAAAATGTCCTTTATGGCTTGGAGAGCGCCCAGAGCGATTCGAAGAATTCTCGGTATCCGTCGGTCATTGCTTTGTTCGTAATTGTGATGGAGAGAAGGGGGTCGCCGAAGAGGTTATAGGTCACGTTGTTAGGCCATATATCAATATCGAGTTGGCCGGTAGACTGGCCGCCGGGCAATATGCGGTAATCAAAAAGCTTGCGCCATTTTTTCGTCTCGATGAGTCGTTCCCTCATAGATTCCATCCCTAGATATCGGATGTGTAGCCCCTTAGCCACGCGCGTCTCCTCGAACACGTCCTTTTCGTCCGGGCCGATAATCTTAAGAAAAGTCTCGGTCGGGCCGCATATAACCTGTGCCTCTTGGTCCTGCTCGATACGCTCCAACATGTCGTAGTGGTGGGCGAGGACGGCTGAATCCCCTTGGAATACCTCAACGTCCTGTTCGTGCTGACCACTGAATCGTTCCTGTAAGCGCTTGGCCATATTCTGCGCCGCAAGGCGCTTTTCCTCAACTATAGAGAGCAGACGGCTGGGCGGATTGGCGCTAAATTTCTTGCGCCCGTTCTGGATGACGTGCTTGACAAGTCCTAACTGCTCCAGCTTCTCGATAGCGTTGTAGACGAACTGCTTATGGAGCCCGGTCGCGAGCACAATCTTCGAGGACCCCACGTCCCGACGGGGCAGGAGAGCCAGATAGACCTGCGCCTCCTTGGCGTTGAGTCCTAACGTTTCTAGCCCCCCAATCAATTCCTTACTATCCGTTTGGTCAATAATTATTGACATAGTATAGAAATAGCTAGTATCTACCTATATTATCGGTCATTAGTTTAGTCGTCAATACCTCTTGACTTTATACTACATTCCGATACACTAGTCGCAGAAATCAAGTTCATCCCATCGCGCTTCGGCGCCTGCCTCAGGAGGGCAACCATATGACTAAAACCGTACTCGTCACGTATCGCTCCAATGACGTATTCGAGGCGTATGTCCCGCGCATCCTCGAGACATTGAAGATGGCTGGGTACGAGGTAAAGGAGAAATCCTATCCTCGTGGATCTCAAGACATCTTCAATGATCGCGACAAGATGGAAGCGGAGGCAGTGGATGCTTCCTATTGGCTCCCCGACCTCACTTGCGAGAATGATCTGTTTCTATCCGCCAAGCAGTTTCGTTTCGGTGGACTAGATCAGTTGATTGCTCGGGGGATTTCGGCCTCTCTCTTTGGAGAAAAGTCGACCCATGATATCGGGCTGGAAGAAACGAAGGCCATCTTTCAAAAAATGGCTCGGATGGTTGCCGACAAGATCGGCGAGCCTAAGGTCGTTTCTCTCTGGACTTCCCACTTTGGAGATCATGAGCCCTTCCGCGGTAATCCCGAATTGGGATGCGAGAGTCTTCGTGCATGGCTAGGGGAACTGTTCCCGCAATGCACGGTGGAAATCTTAGATTGTTATCGTCCCACTAAGGGATGGAACATCCTAGATCGCCATGACCCAGAAGCGCATCCTCGGTACTACGCTAAGTCAGGACGTCTTCACTTCAGCATTCCTGTTGAAACAATGGTACACGACTTAGAACGTGTCGGACTACTCACGGGAATCGTGGAAGAAGCTTGGCCTCACATAGCTCGGGAACTACACGAAGCTCTTGGAGATAACGGAGCGGGATGAACACCCGCTTGGCAACAGAACCAAAAATCAGACTGCCGCGCTGGGCAGGATAAACATAGGGCGCGCACTTGGGGGAAGTTAGCAACTTCTCCCCTCCATTGAGGAAACGATCCGCGTAAGCGAATGGAATCCTCATCGAGATGATCTTTGCAACCGAAACCGCCTGAGGAGGGCAAACGCATGGCACTTCAATTTAAAGGCTTTGTGACTCGTAACGGCCTTTGGGAAGAGTGCGATTCCGAAAGTTGCTACGAGGCCGGACCTGAACGAGACACTCTCAACGAGGCGCTACAAGACGCCATCGACGCAGCGCAAAGTCACATTGTGCGCGTACGAGAGCAAGTCGATGGGCCGCCGGAACCTATGACCGAGCATGCTTTGAGCATCCATATTGAAGTATATGGGTGTCCGGAGGTGGTCGAGTTCAATAGACGTAACATGGACGAGGTCAAAAAATGGAGGAAATGACCACGTGCCCTAGGAGAAGCTTAGGCTTCTCCGCTCTGTTCAGCCCGGAAATTATTCTTGGCTGATTGAGATGGAGGTCTTTATGAATGACGGCATTGATATTGCTCTCAAGAGCGTCATCTGCCTACTTGCCGCAGGACTTTTGCTTGTAGTCGGCATCATGCTCTTGCCTTATTTGAGGTGAGAGAGATGATGGGACTGCATCCGCGATTTTCGTTCCGACGAAAATCGCGGTTTCTTTTTATCCGATGGTGATGGAAACAGGGCAGTGGTCAGAGCCCATGATTGCCGGATGGATTTCGGCTTTTTTGACCAGATGCGCGAGAGATTTGCTGACGAAAATGTAATCGATGCGCCAGCCGACATTGCGTTCGCGCGCATGAGACCAATTGCTCCACCACGTATATTTCTCGGTTTCTTTTTCGTGTAAATGGCGGAAGGTGTCGACGAATCCAGCCGCAATAATCTTGTCGATGCCGCTCCGTTCCTCCTTGGTATATCCGTGTCCGCCCTCATTTTGCTTGGGCTGAGCAAGATCGATAGGGGAGTGGGCGACGTTCAAATCGCCGCAGAAAATCACCGGTTTTTCCTCCTCGAGTCGTTTCATGTATTCGAGAAAAGCCGGGTCCCACTGCGTATGGCGCAAGGGCAGGCGGGAGAGGTCGCCCTTCGCGTTAGGCGTATAGACCGAGACGACATAGAAATCGCCGAGATCGGCCGCGACGACACGACCTTCCTCGTTCGGGTCGCCATAGTCATCGCCAGCGAGCGTATATTTCTTTACCAAGTCCTCGGGCAAGCCGAACAGGACATTTAGTGGCGTGTGTTTGGTGAAAATGGCGGTGCCGCTGTAGCCTTTTTTCTTGGCCGAATTCAAAAACTCTTCGTAGTCCGGCAGGTCAACGGGCGATTCGTGCTCCTCGGCTTTGGTCTCTTGCAGGCAGAGAACGTCTGGTTTTAATTCTTTTATAAACGGCACAAACAAACCTTTCTTGTGTACGGCACGTATGCCATTCACATTCCACGAGACGATGCGCATGGGTGCATTATACGGTACTGCTTGCCCCTGCAACCCTTGTCGTGTAGGGTAGCGGCAGAAAGCTTAAAGGAGGGTTCATCGTGGAAAACAAGAAGCCTCTGCGTGTTGCCATTATTGGTTGCTCGAAGCAGAAGCGGGATGGGCGACGCAAGGTCCGTTACCTCTACTGTTCCAACCGATTCAAACTCAATCTCGCATTCGCGCTGAAAGAATACGATCGAGTCTACGCTATTTCAGCGAAACACGGCCTGCTCAACTTGGATCAAACGATAGAATCGTATAATCTGGCACTCGACACGCTGACCGAGCGCGGGCAGAGGCGATGGGCGCTGAAGGTGGCATCGCAGATTCGGAAAAATATTCCTGAGGATGCTAGTATCGATTTCTATTGCAGTAAGGAATACCGCGATCCGCTCGAGGGAATGCTGAATGGCAGGGAAATATCAGCTCCGCTCGCCCACCTGCGGCGCGGCGAGCAAATCGCGTGGTTTAAAAAGCATCTCAATTCGTAACTGCAGAACCGCCGGCGTACTCGCCGGCGGTTTTTCCTACGCATTGCTTCGTTGCTTGGTTTCTGCTTTAATCCACGACGGACTAACTCACGAGAAGAAGGAGAAAAAACGTGGCACGCACGCCGCTCCAGCCGATTGCCGTATTCGCCGACCTCGAAAATATCGGCACGAACCATTCGGACACTGACGTCGTCATCAGGCGCCTCGCGCGCATCTTCACTTCGGTGCCTCGTGCGCTGAAACGGCACGGATTCCGGGTCGAGCAGTATCGAGCGGTTGCCTCTGCCAAGGGACGTCGCAAGGAGCCGATAGGGAAGCACCGTCGCCAACGTATCAACGGAGTCCTCTTCGACGCGGGCTGTTCGATGCGGTGGGTAGAGACCGAGGCGGACCCGGCGCTCATCCGGGACATCGAAAATGAGCATGCGTGGCGCATCTTGCCACACACCGTGCTCATTCTCACGGGCGACAAGGATTTTATCCCAATCGTCGAATATCTGCGGACACAAGGACATTTCGTGATAGTGTCGGGACCAAATATGAGCCGTCGGCTCGCCCAAGCGGCGAACCAGAGGCTCCTCTTCCGAGAACTCGTACAACCACCTTAGTCCGCCGGCGATTACGCCGGCGGTTTTTAATTCCTGCCGCGAGAATGGAACTTTTTATGGACATCGCGCAGGTGCGTGTCGGTGAGGTGCGTGTAGATTTGCGTCGTGTTGATGGAGGCGTGGCCGAGGAGTTGCTGGACCGAGCGGATGTCGGCGCCGTTTTGCAGGAGGTCAGTTGCAAACGAATGGCGCAGGACGTGCGGCGTCACTTTCTTGGTGATGCCCGCCTTCGCGGCGTACGTTTTTATCATCATCTCGATGGCGCGCGGCGTGAGTCGCTCGCCACGCGCACGGCTCTTGGCGACATTGACGAAGAGCGCCTCGCCCATATCCTTGCGCGCTTTCAAATAATGCCGCACCGCCTCCTTGGCAGAAGGGGAGAGGAAGACGACGCGCACTTTCTCGCCCTTGCCGCGGACCGAGAATTCGTCGCGCGAAAGGTCGAGGTCGGAATCGAGCGAGCAGAGCTCGGAGACGCGCAGGCCCGTGGAGAAAAATAATTCGAGAATTGCTTTGTCGCGGAGCGATTTCTCGTCGGCGCCGTCGGTCGCCGCGAGCAGACGGCCGAGTTCGGCGCTCGTGATGAGGTCGAGTGAGCGCTCGGGGAGCTTGGCGAGCTCGATGCGCTCGGGCGAGATGCCCGCGATGTCGCGCTTACGCAAGAACTTAAGGAATGCGCGCAGGGCGATGAGATAATAATTCTGCGTGCGGCGCTTCATCGAGCCCTCGACGCCCTCCTGCCGGTTTAACCACAAACGAAACTCACGAATTTTCTCTTCGGTAATGTCGCCCGTATTCTTGATATTCGCGTGCAGGAAAAATCGTGTCAGGTAGTGGTCATAGTTCTCAATCGTCTTCACCGCGCGTCCGCGCTCAATCTCGATATATTCCAAAAATTGTCGCTTGGCCGCTTCGGCGTTCATCTGCTTAGGATACCACCAAGCTTCGCACATTATTAGAATTCGATACTAGGCAGGACTTGCGCAGATAATCAAGGCGTGGTAGGATAGCGGGACATGCTTACCACCAAGAAAAAGGCGACTCTCATCAAGGGAATCGCGCGCCATGACACTGACACCGGCTCGCCGGACGTGCAGGTTGCGCTCCTCTCGCGCCAGATCGACGATCTCGCGAAGCACCTCAAGAAGAACCCCAAGGATTTCCACTCCCGCCGCGGCCTCTTGCAGATGGTTGCCGATCGCCGCACCCACCTCCGCTATCTCGAGGAGAACGACAAGCGCCGCTACAACGCGGTCGTCAAGAAGCTTGGGTTGAAGAAATAGGTCCCCGCTCGGGGTGGTATAGTGTGTATGTATTTTTAATATTTCGTTTTTCTAATTCTATTTTATGGCAGTCATCAAACATCCGGCGCAACGCGTAGGCGTCTTCATCGATACGCAAAATCTCTATCACAGCGCGAAACATCTCTACAAAGCGCGCGTTAACTTCGCCAAAGTGCTCGAAGAAGCCGTCGGCGGCCGCATCCTCGTGCGCGCTATTGCCTACGTTATCTCCACCGAGAGTGGGGAAGAGAGCGCTTTCTTCGACGCGCTCACCAAGATTGGCATCGAGACCAAGGTGAAAGATCTGCAAATCTTCGCCGACGGCGCTAAGAAGGCCGACTGGGACGTAGGGCTCGCCATCGATGCAGTGAAAATGGCCCCCAAACTCGACACGATTATCATCGCCTCGGGCGATGGCGACTTCGCTCCGCTCGTCGAGTATCTCGACATGAATATGGGATGCCAGGTCGAAGCGATCTCCTTCGGCAAGTCGACCTCGTCGAAACTCAAAGAAGTCGTGCACGCCTTCACCGATATGTGCGAGGACCCAAAGAAGTTCACGATCACGAGTCGCTCCTAGCGAGCCCTCGTGCGGCGGATAACCGCGTCATCGCGCGCTTGAGTGCGCTACTATAGAGACCATGGACGATGTTCTGATAGGATCTGAACCGTCGAAGAAATATATTCGCACGCTCGAGAGCGATATCGCCGCGGTCAAAGCCGGTACGAAACCCGATCTCGCGCTCTTGAAGGAAAAAGAATCCACGTCCGCAGAGGCGTCGGCGATTTCTTCTTCTATTTCCGTACCCAAATCTATCCCCGCGCCTAACAACGGCGGATTCCCCTCGCTCGACTCAGTGCTCGCGGCGGCGAGCGT
Source organism: Candidatus Kaiserbacteria bacterium (assembly GCA_963813065.1). Taxonomy (GTDB): domain Bacteria; phylum Patescibacteriota; class Minisyncoccia; order Phycocordibacterales; family Phycocordibacteraceae; genus C7867-001. The sequence continues at coordinate 22,613 of CAWEXP010000008.1, read as the reverse complement.
GGGGCAATCGGAGACGGTGGCGTCAGAACCGGCGCCCAAGCCCGCGCCGATCCTCCCCGCGATGCCGGCACCCATGTCAGAGTCGGAACCTATTTCTGTACCCAAGCCCGCACCAATTGCGGTCGAACCACCGACTCCGGCGAACTCGCCGCTCGAGACCTACTCCGGCGATTTCTCGGAGCGGGTGAAGGAGACCGGTGCCTCGACCGCGACCATCATCGCCGCCGAGCAGGATGCCGCCCAAGGCGCCCCGAAGCCCGTCTCTGCTCCCACACACCGGCTCTCGGGCATTCTCTACAGTATCGGCGGCGTTGTGCTCCTCGTCGCCGGGCTCGGCGGCGTCTATTACGTTTATGCGCATTATGTTGCGCCATCTGCGCCGCTCATCCTCGCGCCGGTCATCACCGCACCGATTTTCGTCGACGAGCGGCAGGAAGTGAGTGGCACGGGTGCGATCCTCACCCAAGCCATCGAACAATCACTGGGGCGCTCGCTCGCCACGGGCGCAGTGCGTTTCCTCTACACCGCGAATGCGACCTCGACCGACAACAGCGTCTTCTCTGCGCTCCAAGAGCCTGCGCCAGGCGTCCTCTTGCGCAATATCAATGCCTCGGGGAGCATGGCGGGCATCGTGAACGTGAGCGGTACCGCCTCGCCCTTCTTCATCCTCTCGGTTACTTCCTACAGCGAGACTTTCGCCGGGATGCTTGCCTGGGAGCCAACTATGCCCCACGATCTAACTGCCTTTTTCGCACCGTACCCTGTGGCGACCTCGACGGCCGTGGCCGGATTCCGCGATGAGGTCGTCGGGAATCATGATGCACGCGTCTATCGCGATCCGCAGGGCCGCAGTATCGTCATCTATAGCTACTGGGACCAGCAGACGCTCGTCATCGCACGTAACGAGGCCGCACTCACCGAGCTCTTGACGCGCCTCGCGACCTCGCGCTCGCAGAAATAGTTTCTGGTATGATGTTCCGCATGAACACTGCCCACTACCAGGAAAAGCTCGAAGAAGAGAAGCAGAAATTGGAGGAAGAAATGCAGAGCGTCGGGCGGAAGAATCCGAACGTGCCGGGTGATTATGAGCCGATGGGGAGCACGCGCGGCGCAGAAGCTGACGAAATCGATCAGGCGGATGTCATCGCCAGTTTTGAAAATAATGAGGGTATCTTGCGCGATCTCGAAGCACGGTACGACGTGGTACTCTCGGCACTCGAGCGCATCGAGAAGGGAACCTATGGCACGTGCATCGTCTCGGGAGAAAAGATAGAAGCCGATCGCCTCGACGCGGACCCCGCCGCGACCACCTGCAAAAAGCATTTGAAATAGTTTTTTATTTGTATACTAGATGAGTGTCGAGCTCGCACTCTCCACAACCCGCGCAGAAAAAAGTCGCGCAACCGAAACACGGCTACGCGAAGACGCTTGCCGCACAACCGGTCGGTGCGGCGGCCGAACTCGTATCGGTCGAGGCCGATCTCACGCGCGGACTCCATGCGTTCTCCGTCGTCGGGCTCGCCGACAAGGCAGTCGAGGAAGCGCGCGATCGCGTCAGCGCCGCGATTCGTCACTCGGGCTACAAGCCGCCCAAGCAACAAAATAAAAAAATAATTCTCTCGCTCTCGCCCGCGGACTTGAAGAAAGAAGGTTCGCATTATGACTTGCCGCTCGCGCTCGCGTATCTGATCGCGGCTGACGATTTGAAAGCACTCGAAGAAGAAGCATTGTTTGCAGGAGAACTTGCACTCGACGGCACGCTCCGCTCGACGCGCGGCGTCTTGCCACAGGTCTTGGCCGCCAAGAGAAAAGGCGTGAAAACAGTGTATGTCCCGCCAGGCAACGCGCGCGAAGCCTTGCTCGCCGAGGGTGTCGCGGTCTATGCGCCCGAGACTTTGGCCGATCTTTTACAACATTTGAAAGGTGAAAAAAGATTACCGCGGCTCGTGCGCGAGCGCGTCGCGGTGCCGCCTCCGCCCGCCATCGACCTCGCGGATGTGAAGGGGCAGGAGAGCGCTAAGCGTGCACTCGAAATCGCCGCCGCGGGTCGGCACAATATCGTTTTCTATGGTCCGCCGGGCACCGGCAAGACGATGCTCGCCCGCGCTTTGTCCGGCATCCTCCCACCCCTCACCAACGACGAAGTGCTCGAAGTAACCGCGATACACTCGACTGCGGGATTATTAAAAGAAGGCGAAGCGGTGTACTGGCCACCCTTCCGTGCGCCGCACCACTCGGTCTCGCACGTCGCCATCGTGGGCGGCGGCGCATTCCCCAAGGCGGGTGAGGTGACGCTCGCACACAAGGGCGTTTTATTTCTCGACGAATTCCCCGAGTTCGAGGCGCGGGCGCTCGAGGCTCTGCGCCAACCGCTCGAAGACAGAATCGTCACGGTCTCGCGCGCTCGCGCGACCATCACCTTCCCGGCGGATTGCATGATTGTCGCGGCGATGAATCCGGCCGAGACGCTCTCTGAAGACGCCGTCACGAATGTGCGCGCCGCGTTGCGTCAGGCACGCAAGATCTCGCGGCCGATTGTTGACCGCCTTGATCTCTGGATCGAAGTACCGCTTGTCCCGCACGAGACACTCTCGAAACTTGCCACCGGAGAATCCTCAGAAAAAGTTCGCGCGCGCGTTCTTGCCGCGCGCGCTCGCGCAGAAAAGAGAACAGGGAAGAAGGGTGCAACAAACGCGCACCTCACGAGCCGCGAACTCGACGAGAAGAGCGGCTTCACCACCGCGAGCAAAGAGACGTTGACGCAAGCCGCCGCACGGATGAAACTATCGCCGCGCGCGTACCATCGCACCATGCGCGTCGCGCGTACCATCGCCGACCTCGCGGGCGCCGACTCGGTTGTCCCCGCGTTCGTGCACGAGGCCCTCCAGTATCGTCCGCGTGGCTTGTTTGGATTTGAATAGTTGGGATTTTAGACGAACCACATCACTTGATAACCGGTTCAGATGCGAACCACCTCAGAATATTTTTATTCTGAGGTGGTTCAAGGTGTCTCACAGAACAACAGGAAATTGTTCCTTAGATATTTCTATATTTTAACGATATGCACATCCTGATAATTTCATCTTGACTTAAAGACAACACGCGCATAACATACGGGTAACCCCCGTGGATTCGGGGAAAGAATGTGATATAACAAAGGCGGCCGTCGAGCCGCCTTTGCTCATGCCCACCGATCACAACCACGGTAAACGAGTCTGTATTTTTGTTGACGGAGAAAATCTTCGGCATTCGATAGTTGAGCTGTTCCCAACGCCTATTTTTAATGAGTGGGATTATTTACCCAAAAACGCAGACTGGACTAAATTTTTCGACTGGATTGCCTGTGAGGTAGCGGGTAAAGATGCGTATCGCGTCAGAACGTATTGGTATGTAGTCTCTAATCTGGATTGTGCGCCGTACAACTTAAATACAGCTCGTAAAGATCGAATTTTGTTAAAGCAGATTCTAACAAGCTATCCGCCATGGGCAGAAGATTTGTCGAAGGGCCAAAATGATGCGGCTCAAAAAGATCGAATGGACAGAATGCTTTCTGCACTAGAGAAGAATCAAGTACACATGAAGGGTAGATTTGATGGTTGGACCTATATACAAAATAAAATCGCAGGAGATTTTACAGCAATTGAATTTCGACGTTCTGGCTCGATTCGCTATGATCTTTTTGAAAAACGATTAGGTAAGGAAAAAGCTGTCGACGTAAAATTGGCCACGGATCTCGTGAAATTAAAGGATATTTATGATGTGGCAGTAATACTGTCTGGTGATCAGGACTATGTTCCCGCTGTTGACGCAGTAAAAGACCTTGGGAAGCGAGTGGTAAATGTTTCTTTTTTAAAAGAAAATGGGAAACTACTGCCTGGCGGTGCTGTGCGTTTGAATTACGCAACAGATCAAGGTCTTAAAATATCGCATACAGATTTAAGAAATCATCTCAACTTATAAATTTCACTGCAAAGGCTTGTTTGGTTTTGAATAAAAAACCGCCCGATTTCATCGGGCGGCAAGGTATAGAGTGTTTCACTGAGCAGTGACGACGAGAATGTCATCGCGAAAATTTATATTTCCATCTCCATCTTTCACGCGATTTGCGTTCGTGATAAACGCCGAGAGCTCAGCGTTGGTAGGCTGACGCTCAGTGTTGTTGAAGAACTTCCAGAGCACCACTGCTTCATGTCGACTCTGGTTTACATGTTCCACGTAGAAACGCATCGTCGTACCAGTCACCTCAACCTGGAATCCGCGTGAGCGGTAGTGTGCCGCAACCACAGCGCTATAGACATAATTTCCGAACGGATTCGATACCATTTTGTAGTAGTCGCTCTCACGCGGTGCGGTCACGAGAATGACCGTGCGCGCGAGGTCTGTCATTGCGTCAAGCGCCGCGAAGTATCTGCCTCGTCCTTGTACGGTGTCCGCGGCACCAAGGTAGTAGTTCACGTGGCTGGCAAAGAGTGCGTCATACTGTCTGGGAATCTGTCCCGTCTCGACGTGTCTTCTCTGGTAGTCTACAAACTGATCGAAACGCGCTTGATATGCGCTGAAGGAGAACGTCGGAAGCTCGCAACAACGTCGTACAGCACAATGAAGCCCAGCTCCACTCGGTTCGAGTAGATCGATTCGTTTGATACGGAATGTGTCCATAGTCGATGCGTGGGAAACGATTTGCCAGAGCGTATGCCCATCGCCGGTCCCGACATCAATCATATTTTCTTGCGGAGCCAGCAACTCAGCAACAATTCCGCAAAACTTCCACCAGTCCGCGCGGTGGGTCGAGAGGTAGATCTCGTTCGTAACTCGCTCACTCCACCAATCGAATTCTTCTTCCTTGAGCACGTCATCCTCCTTCGTAATAAATGATCACCCAGACTTCCTACGGGCAGATTTATGCGAATGTGAATAAAAGTAAAAGAAACAGTCATCAAACGACCATAATTAAACTTTTAGTTTAAAAGAGGCGAATGGAGAAATACTTTTGGATTTTCTTTTTAAGAGCCAATGCTTTTGCGGGGTCGCGCTTGATGGAGAGTTTGAAGACGCCCGTCTTCGCGGTTAGCTTGTTTATGTCGACTGGCTCGCCGCGCATCGCGTTTCTGATTCCCGAGAGAACCGATTCATCGAGCTTCACTTCGAAAATTAAATCACCAATCATATTCACATAGTCCGATTCTTTTTGCTGGAGCGGATTCTCGCCAAACATGTTCTCGATCTTGGTCACACCCGGGTGCTCGCTCAATTTCTTTTCTTCTCGGGTCGCGTACGTGATGACGTTCACGTGTGGATTCCGTTTGCCTAGCATCTTGAACCAAATCTCGGAACTGCTTGGGCGCACGACATCGAACCAGTCGTGGGGGAGAAATGAAATAACGGGCGTGTCCTTTGGCGCGCCCTCAATCGCGATAAGCGCCGCCTGGGTCCAGAAGAGATCGAGCTCACGCAAATTTTTAAAGGTGAAAGACAGCCTCTTGCCATTCTTCAGCGAGCCGAAATAGCTCCGATATGCCGGGATGCCATACACGCTCGCCATCTCCTCTAAGCGCCGCATTTGGTGTTGGATCCACACGACCGCGAGACTGACGGACCCTTTGTGAACCGTCACTACCTCTTCGGCGCGCAATCTCGCAAGCGCTTTGTAGAATCCCTGCACCGTGAGCTTGGTGCCGACGACCTCATCGCGCAGGGCCACCTTCTCCCGCGGTCCTTCCGCAAGCGTTTCAATTATTCGCTCCCGCATTTGCTCGTGCGCTTTCTGCATACAACTAAAAGTTTAATAGATATGCTCGGTTTTGTATAGAAAAGAGCCCCGCATTGCGGGGCTCTTGAGTTCGCTAGTCAGGGGTGTGGTCCGCTTTTGGCATTCTCTAAGAGGACACCCACAAGGATCAGTGCAAGGCTAAGCAGTGCAATCGGGCATCCATACTCGACCCACAAGTCAAAATGTCCGTAGGTGGTGAGATCGAGGAGATTCGTTATGAGTTCGCCAGCGACGAAAACACCAAGCAGTAGGAGCCCAATGTAGACCAAGATCATAGGATTTTTCATGGCTACCTCCATTCAGGGCGAGACCATCCCGCCCTTTGTCTGCCCCGAGAATACGCGTAATGTTTGACTTTGTACAAAATATAGCCTATTATGGCCAAATAGTAAATAAATAGTTTACTTTCTGATACTATTCTACCCATGAGCCTGCTCAAGCCTATAGATATAGAAGAACGGATTCTCTACCGCCTGCGGGGCGGCGAGCGGCGAACCACTACGCTCCTGGCCGCGATTGCCGAAGAGAAGAAGGTAACCAAGCAGGGTTTCTATGCGGCACTGCGGAAACTCGAGGCCGAGGAGTCCATCACTATTTATAAAAAGAACGTGGCGTTGAATGTTGCCTGGGTGAAGGAACTGGCCTCGGTCGCGGAACAGGTGCAAGAAGTCTATCTGCCGAAAAGGGAGGAAACAGGCGTTCTCGCGCTCGGCGAGAAGGAGAGTGTCTCGTACATCTTCTCGAATACGCGACATCTCGACACGTTCTGGGGCCATTCGCAAAGCCTTATTATTAATCAAACGCCCGTGACCGAGCCGGTTTACACCTATGATCCGCATTATTTCTTCTATCTCGCGCGCGCCGAGACGGAGAAGAAGCTGGTCGCGGACATTGCGAAGAGCGGGCGACAGTTCCTCATGACGGTGGGCGGCACGGATCCGCTCGATAAGGTGATTCAAAAAGATTTTGACAGCGATCTCCGGCAGTACCACATGGAGGAGATTTTTCCTGAGCGCAATCGTTATGTGGTGGTCATTGGTGACTACATTACCGAGGCGCACCTTGATCCCGTGGTGGCTCGGGATGTTGACGTGCTGTACCGGGAACACGAGACGTTCGACGAAGTGGTGCGGAGCGAGTTTGATCGACTGCTCCTCATAAAAGCACGGCACAAGATCAAAATAACAAGAAACGCGCGGAAGGCCCGCGCGCTGAAAGTGAAAATGGGAAAGAATTTCTTTATTGAAAAACGCTAGCTACTGCGGACTGCAGACGCTTCCGACGGGGCAATTGGCAAAAGGATTCTTGGCACCGCGGACTTCGAAGTGGAGGTGTGGCCCGGTGGTGAGGCCCGTCATGCCGACATAGCCGATGACTTGACCCTGCGAAACCGGCGAGCCAGCCGCGACGGCCGTGGCTTTCATGTGTGCATAGAGAGTCTGAGTGCCATTGGGGTGCGAGATTACGACGTAATTGCCGTAGCCACCGTTCCAGGAACCATTGTCCTTGGCGATGATGGCGATGCCGTCGGCGGCGGCGTGGATGGGCGTACCCTTGGCGGCGCCGAGGTCAACCGCATTCCAACCGTGGATGCCCTGGGTGACCGGCGCGCCGGGGAGCGGGTCGGTGTAATAGCCCGCGAGTGCCGCGCCCGAGCCGCCGAGATAGGGCTCATAGATTTCTCTCGAAGCCTTGGCTGACGCCTTTGCGCCTGCGGGCGCCGGTGCATTGAGCTCGCCGCCGGGGATGATGAGGGTGTCGCCGACCGCGAGCGGTGCCGCAGGGTCGAGGCCGTTGAATTCGGCGATTTCGGTCGCATCGGCGCCATATTTCTTGGCCAGCGATTTAAGGGTGTCGCCCTTCGCGATGACGCGCTGGATGCCCGATACCGGCAAGATGATGAGCGTATCGCCCGGGTGAACATCCTTCACGCTCCCGAGATTGTTGGCCCAGACAATGGTGTTCACCGAGACGTCAAAAAGGTTGGCGATTTGCGAGAGCGTGTCGCCGGGGCGAACCTCGTAGACCGAGATGGTATCCGGCTGGGTCGAGCTGGCGACGTCGGCGATGGTGCCGGCGGGGCCCGAATAGGCGAGGAGTGCAGAACCGCCCGACATCGAGACGTCGGGCGGGAGGGAGGCGTTGGCGTTGGTGTTGGTCGGCGCGGAGAGAGTGGGTGTCGATGCGCTGGGCATAACGGCGCTCATGGCGGCATCCGCCTGCGAAGAGAACGGCCAAAAAGCCGCGGCCGACTGCGGGAAAGAGAAAAGGAGCGCAATGAGTGGAATCAGGGGGATGTGAATGTGGGGCGATCGATCGGGCTTCCAGATACAAAAACGGCTTACCTAAGCCATTTCTTGAATGCTTCCATGGCGGGAGACTCGGCAAGTCTAGCCTATCCACCAGTCGCGTCAACCGGCTTGGCAGGAGGGTGTGTACAGTGTCGAAATGGTAGAGTGCGCAGGTGAATTACCTCGAAGGATTGAATGAAGCGCAAAAAAGGGCGGTCCTCGCAACCTCGGGCCCGGTCGCGGTGCTTGCCGGTGCCGGGAGCGGGAAAACGCGCGTCCTCGCGACGCGGATCTATCACCTTATCCGGCAGGGCGTGCCTGCACATGAAATTCTTGCCGTCACCTTCACCAACAAGGCCGCCCGCGAGATGCGAGACCGCGTCCACAAGATGTTGGACGCGGAAGCACCAAGCTCCAAGCACCAGATAACAAACGGAATGCCTTTTGTGGCAACTTTTCATGGACTGGGCCGGGAACTCTTGGAGAAATACGGCAATGCCATCGGGCTTCCGCGCTATTTTTCTATCTACGATCGCGATGACTCGGAGCGCGCGATTGGGCAAGCGCTGAAGGCGCTCGATGTCGAGGCAAAAGAATTGTCGCCGCGCGCGGTACTCGGCAGAATCTCGAAGGCGAAAGGGGAGGGTCTGCGCGTGAGTGAGTTCGCAGAGAAATTTGGCCGTAGCAGTTTCGGCGGTCGGATCGCGGCGGAGGCGTGGCGGAAGTATGAGCAGGTATTGAAAGAAGAAAAAGCGCTCGACTTCGACGACCTCATCGCGCTCCCGGTGCGACTGCTCGAAGAACACGCCGACGTCCGCGCGCTCGCCCAAGCGCGCTGGCAGTATATCCACATCGACGAATATCAAGATACGAATCGTCTGCAAGAAAAACTCGCGGCCATGCTCGCCGAGAAACACAAAAATATTTTTGTTGTTGGTGATGGTGATCAATCAATCTACGGGTGGCGCGGTGCGAAGATGGAAAATATTTTGGAATTCGAGGAGCGGTATCCGGGCGCCGAGACGATTATCCTCGAACACAATTATCGTTCGTCGAAGACGATTGTCGATGCGGCGAATTCGGTTATTGAGGAAAATAAAAATAGAAAAGAGAAAAAATCGGTGACAGATAATCCGGCGGGAGAAAAAATTCTCGTGCATGTTGCCGTGAATGCCGAGCAAGAGGCGCAGTGGATCGCGCAGAGAATAAAATCGCTCATGCGCGCGGGCGAGAAGCCGGAGACCGTCGCGATATTATTCCGAACCAACTTCCAATCGCGGGCACTCGAAGAAGGACTCTTGCGCGCGGGTGTGCCGTACAAATTGCTCGGCACGAGATTTTTTGAACGGAAAGAAGTGAAGGACGCGCTCGCGTGGATGCGACTCGCGCTCGAACCGGCGCGCGCGAGCGATCGAATCCGCGCGGCGGGCTCGCCGCCACGCGGTATCGGGAAAGTTTTGCTCGCAAAGATGGCGACGGGCAAGCGCGACGAGCTCCGCGCAGGCGAGCTCGCGAAGGTCGAGGCGTTTGAAAAAATTCTTGCTGAACTCGAACGCGCGAGCGAGAAGTTGGTGCCCTCAGCATTCGTGAAGCTCGTGCTGGAAAAAAGCGGATTGGTGAAGATGGGCGAGGGGAGCGAAGAAGATCGCGAACGATTCGAGAACATACAGGAACTGGCGACGCTCGCGACGCGTCACGATGCTCTGCCCGGCAAAGAGGGCATCGCGGCCTTTCTCGCCGAGACTGCGCTCGCGGGCGACCAGGATGAATTGGATCGTCCAGAGAAAAAGGCTAAACCCGCCGAAGGCGGGTCGCCCGACGGCTCGCAAGAGCCGTCTAGGGGTGTCACCATGATGACGGTACACGCGGCGAAAGGTTTGGAATTCGATACGGTCTTCGTCGCGGGGATGGAAGAAGGACTGTTCCCGCACCAAGGCATGGGCAACGATGCGGACCGCGACGAAGAGGAGGAGCGGAGACTTTTCTATGTCGCGATGACGCGCGCGAAAACACGACTCGTACTCACGCTCGCGCGCATTCGGAAAATTTATGGGAGTGACTTCGTTGCCGAGCCGTCTTCATTTCTCCGCTCTATGGGTGGCCACCATATTGAATATGAAGAAGGAGAGTGGGAAGATGCGATTATCGTATGATACGCGCGAAAAAAAGTTTGGGACAAAATTTCTTGATGCACGCGCGGATTGCGGAACGCATCGCTGATTCTGCCGAGCTCACTCCCGCCGACACTGTGCTCGAGATTGGGCCAGGGACCGGCATGTTAACCCGACCTTTGTTGCAAAGGGTGGGCCGCGTTGTTGCGGTTGAAGCTGATCCAGAACTGTTCCAGCAGTTACACGGTACCTTCGCTGAAGAAATCGCGAGTGGGAAATTAAAATTAGTGCAGGGCGACATCCGCACCTTCGACCCGAGCACACTCCCCGCGGGCTATGCGTTCGTCGCGAACATTCCCTATTACCTGACCGGTGACATCTTCCGTAAGTTTCTCGCATCAGAGAGCCAACCGAGTCGCATCGTGGTGCTCGTGCAAAAAGAAGTTGCAGAGCGCATTGCGCGAGAGAAAAAAGGAAACATTCTCGCGCTCTCAGTGAAAGTATACGGCGAGCCGAAATATGAGTTCACCGTACCGCGTGGTGCTTTTGTGCCCGCACCCAACGTAGATTCGGCGGTACTCTCGATTAAAAATATTTCGCGCAAACATTTCTCATCACCCGTTGTCGAAAAAAAGTTTTTTGACTATCTCCATGCGGGCTTCGCGCACAAGCGCAAGTTCGTCCGCAAGAATCTCGAAGGTGCGGGTCTCGATGCGGGCACTATCCCTGAAAAAGCGCGTGCCGAAGATCTCTCGCTCGCTGATTGGCTACAACTCATTGCTTGATATACTCTCCCCATGCTCGAACGGTTCATCGCTTCGCTCGAAAATACGCCGATGAGCGTTGCGACCTGGCTCGCCGGTTTTGCGGGCATTGTCTGGATTCGTTGTTTTCTTGAAGTATTTTCGAGTCCGAATGTGAGTGGCTATGTCGCGAGTGATCTGCCGACACTCTTGAGTTATGGACTCTGGTATCTCGCTGTCGCGCTCATGCTCGTGACCATAGTGAGCATCTTTTCACGAACCGCACCACTCTGCGTCGCGCGAGCACTCCTGTTCGTTCTGCCAGTCCTCTGGCTCGGACCGCTCATTGATCTCTGCCGAGGTGGTGCTTCCATTGGCTATATATTTGCGGTAAGTCCGCAGGCCCTTCTTTACGATTTCTTGACGTATTTCGGTCCGTTGGCTGGCTCGGGCGCGACGTTCGGCTTGCGTGTTGAGATTGCGTGCGCACTCCTTATTCTCGGAGGATATGTCTACGTCCGAACTAAGCAACCTCTACGTGCCCTGCTCGCGCTCGTTGCGGGCTATCTTGTAATATTTATCGCGGGCTCTTTACCAAGCCTCATCGGCCTCTTCTTCCCGGTTGGCGCGGGCAGTGGAGCCTCCGCATGGGTGCTCGTCTTACAGGGCTCACTCATCGCCCGTGATTTCTTACACCCATCTGAAATACACAGCGCATATCGAACTGCCGAGCTCCTGTTCGATGCGGCAATGGCGCAGACCTGGTATCTCTTCGTCACGTTTACGGGACTGGTACTTTTGTATCGCGCACAAAAACATGCGGTGATTGCGACACTGCGGAACCTGCGCCCCGAGCGCCTCGCACACTACATCATCGCCGCAATTCTCGGTGGACTCATCGCGCTCGCGGAAGGGTCGAGGGTCTCGTGGAATATTCTCGATATCATAACGATTGCGGTCGCCGCACTCACCATCACCTTCGCCTGGCTGTTCGCGATTACCATCAACGATATCGTCGACGAGCCAATTGATGCTATCTCGAATAAGGAACGTCCACTCATCACTGGTATGCTCACGCCGAGCACAATGCGCGACGTGGTGTTCGTTTCCGGCGCGATGACACTCGTGGGTGCGCTCGCACTCGGCTCCTATGCAACCTTCTGGGTACTTGCCTTCAGTGCGTGTGCATTCATCTACTCCACGCCGCCGCTCCGGCTCAAACGTGTCCCGATTCTTGCGTCTGCGTTCATCGGTGTTGCGACTTTGTCTCTCGTGTTACTCGGATTCTTCCTGGTGTCGGCGAATCAAACGATCATCGCTTTTCCCGCGCCACTCGCATTCGCCATCTTCTTGTCAGTGACCCTCATGGCGAATGTGCGTGACCTCAAAGATATCCAAGGCGATGCCGCGGCACATATATGGACGATACCGACCCTGCTTGGAGAGCGCCGCGCACGTTTTGTTATCGGCGGCATGTGTTGTCTCGCGGCCCTCATAATCCCCCTGTTCATTCCCGTGCTGGCTCTGTGGGTACCTTCAGTCATCACGGGTGTGGTCGCATGGGTATCAATTGTGCGTGGGGAAAAAGAGAACTTCCTTTTCTCGCTCTATTTCCTCTATCTCGCGAGCGTGATTCTTATCCTTGCGTTTTCGTAAGTCCGGCGCGGGGACTAATGCACACCTTGCGTTCCCTTGAGTCTCGAGAACGTCGCCGACTGCTATACTTATGTTTAATACTATGGGGCAGATTCTGCGAAACCGATACATATTCGCGGCACTCGGTTTTTCTGTGCTCCTCATCGCAGGTGCATACGTGCTCGCGCAGGGTCTCGTAACGCCGCCGGTGGCGCAAGCCTCGACCGAGACCGCGCTTCTCGAACAGGTTGCGAACAAGGATTCAACCGGCGACGGTCTTCCCGACTGGCAGAAGGTGCTGTATGGCATTCCGCTCGACGCAACGACCACCGACTACTTCCACCTTGGCATGGATGACGGCGCGGCGGTTGCGAAAGGGCTCATTGTGCCCGTTGCCAATACGAACGCACTTAATGCTCCCACTACCCCCACTTCGAGTGCAACCGTGGGCGGTGTCCCTGCTCCCACCCAAGGTTCACTTACCGACACCTTCTCCAAAAATTTCTTCGCGCTCTATCTCTCTGCCGAGCAGGCGAATGGCGGCTCCCTGACCGCTGACCAGATTAATGCGATTGCCGATCAAGCGCTTGGGCAACTCGAATCGAGTGTTGCCCCCGCGCCCGACTTTAAGACCGCAGTAGATATAAAAGTGTCTGGCAGTGGACCCGAGGCACTCAAAGCCTACGCGGCCAATGCCGAGGCAATCATCAGCACGTATGACCAACCGCTCCCCGAGAATCAACTCCAGTATCTCCAGGATTATTTGACCAACAGTGACCCGAGCGCCCTCGCGAATCTCGCGAAGATTTCAACGTTCTATCAGGATGTCGCCACCGGACTCGCGGCGATTCCGGTGCCGCAGGAGCTCGCCACGAAACATCTCGCACTAGTGAATTCGCTCGCGCGCGTCGGTTGGGAAATAGGCGACTTCAGCCGGGTGAATACCGATCCGCTCGCGGCGATGATTGCACTCGATCAACATCCGCAGACGGTTATCGATATGGCGCGTGAGTTCAACGATATCGAACAGCAGTTTGCGTCAGAAGGAGTCACGCTCCCCGCGGGTAGCCCAGGAGCACAGTTCGTCACGGCGGGTAGCGCCGTATCGACCCCCACGCCATGAAAAAGGCGCTCGCCCTTACATTCGTTCTTGTCCTTCTTATGCCTGCATCGCTTCTGCTCGCGCCACGTCCAGCGCACGCACAGTGGGCCGTCTTTGATTTGGCTAATACCATCCAGGCCACCATCTCTGCCATCGCGAACCCGACAACCGCTGAGGCAACCACCTGGCAACAACTTAAGGCTTCTGTCCTCGACCCGCTTGCACGCGTACTCGCGCAGGCGGTGCTTAAGTCAATCACGGCGAGTGTTGTTGATTCAATTAACGGCAAGAACGGCTCGCCGCAGTTCGTGAAAAATCTCCCCGGCAACTTGCAGAGCGTGAGCGACCGGGTCGGACTCTCGTTTATTGCGCAGTTCACCAGCACGAATAATTCACCCTTTGCGGCCGCAATCGGCTCCGCATTGAAGACGAATTATCTCCAGCAGACCTCGCTCGCCGGATTCTTTGCGGCGAACCAGTGCACGCTCGCGAAGGCCTCGCCCAACCCAAGCCGGTTCGTCGCCGGCGACTGGTCGCAGGGGGGCGCGGCGGCATGGTTCGCGCTCACGACGCAGGACACGAATAATCCGTATGCCATTTACCAAGCTACCGCAGGTAAGCTCGGTTCTCTGGCGAACACTGCCGTCACGAACCAGAAGCAGACCATCGCGCAGAACAACGGCTTCCTCTCATGGTGCGATTCCAATGATCTGAGCGGCGGCTCCGCTGTACCGTCGACGAAGAATATTCAGCCGCCCAACATTGTTATCGATAATGGCACCAATTCTAATCAAACATCGAGCTGTCCGAGTGGTACTACGGTCACCGCTAATGGTTGCCAGGGCCCCTCGACCTGCCCGGCGGGCTACACGCCCTCCGCCGACGGTGCTTCCTGCAACCCGAGCGCCGCGGCTGCGCAGGTCAACCAGGCAAATGTCGGCAAGACCTGCGTCAATGCCGACGGCACTCCAGGCACGGTCACGACGCCGGGCTCGGTCATCCACGATCAGCTCACGAAGGTGGTGGGTTCTCCGATAGATGACCTCATTTCTGTACACGACTTCGATCAGATGGTTGACACTGTTCTCTCGGCGCTCGCGACCAAGGTCGTCTCGACCGGACTCTCGGCACTCTCGAGTTCAGGGGGTGGAACGAACTCTTCGGCAACACAACAGATTACAAGCTCGACTGACTCGAACCTCTCCTCGATAGCAAGCAGTGCGAACTCGATGGCACAAACCGCAATTACTCAACTCGCTACGTATACAAGCCACTGGAAGACAATCCAGAGTGCTGCACAAATTGCCTCTACAAACTTACAGGCGCTCGCGAGCTCGTGCCCAATGCAGACGACGAATGCGCAGACCGCGCTACAGACCATCGTCAATCCCGTACTTGCGCAAGCGCAGACAGCCTTCACTGAAGCTTCGACCACCGGTGCGCTCGCACTCCAGGTCGAGGCCGATACGACGGCACTGCAAAATGGCAATACGGGAGCTTCGGGTGCGCTGACTGCCGATACACAGGCGCTCGCCGTAGCACCACCCTCGACCACCGATCTTGCAACGGCGCAGGCGAACGCTACCGAGTCGAACGCGGCGACCTCGACACCCGCCGGCTCGCTGAACGTCTCCGGCGGCACGACCATTGACCAGATGAACCTCCTCGCCAAGAATGCGCAGACCTGTAGCGCCACCTCGCCATGATGTTTACCCCGCGTAGCTTCAGCGAAGTAGGGCGCTCACGAATTATTTTCCCGCTCCTTTTTCTCGCGCTCGCATTTAGCGCGGCCGGCGCTGCGCCGGCCGCGCATGCACAGGCAACCTGTCACACCGACTCGGACTGCAACGACACGACGGTAGGCAATCAGACCGTCGACTTCGTGTGCGTCATCCCCTCGGGGGCGAGTGTCGGTACCTGTGCTGAGGCGGCGGGGAGCCAGGGCGACACTTGTCTCGATGATGATGGCTGTATCGATACGCTCTCGTGTTCTATCCCGAGTGGAAAGACCATCGGTACCTGCGAGGCGCCGGCCACCCCAAGCCCCGCCTCTACCGCAACACCCGCCGCATCGACCCCGACGCTCTATAACAATGGTCAAACAACCGTGAGCGGAAGCGATACTTCCTACGGCGGCATCATGACCAACATCATGGGCCTCTTCGCCTGGCTCCTCGGCGTCGCGGCGCTGACGCTCGACAACGTGATGTACTACACCGTCGTGCAGATGGGCACCTATGTCCACCAGCTGACCGCCATCGGCACCGCCTGGCGTGTCCTGCGCGACATTGGCAACATCATTCTCATCTTCGGCTTCCTCGCTATCGGCGTCTGCACCATTCTCGACGTCGACTGGTACGGAGGCGGAACCAAGATGTTGCCCTTGCTCCTCGTCGCGGCCGTGTTTCTCAATTTCTCACTCTTCATATCTGAGGCAGTGATCGACGGCGGGAACTTATTCGCGACCGAATTCTATACGCAGATTAATAATGGCCAACAAGCCGCGCCGCAGAGATATGGCACGGTCAGTATTCATAATGAGGGCATTAGCAACGCAATCATGAGTCAGCTTGGGCTCGCGAGTATCTATGGCGACGCACTCGTGAACACCCAGGTCTTCAACCCCAAGAGCCCCTGGTATATCGGCTTCATGGGTATCATCCTCTTCCTCATCGCCGCCTTCGTGATGTTTTCGCTCGCGTTCATCCTCATTGCGCGATTCATCATTCTTATTATTCTCATTGTCATCGCGCCCATCGGATTCGCCGGCCTCGCGGTGCCGCAGTTGAAGGGGACGGCGAGCCAATGGTGGAATAGGCTCTTCCAGCAGACGATCACTGCGCCGGTATTGCTTCTCCTCTTGTACGTCGCGCTCGCGGTTATCACCGATGCGCATTTCTTGACTGGCTTCGGCGTCGCGGGGACGAATGCCGGTGCTTCGGACGCGGGCACGGGCATCTGGACCGGGTTCCTCAGTGGTAATCTCACTGGCTTCGGGAGTATGATGCTCGCCTACTTCGTCGCGATGGGCCTCCTGCTCCTCGTGACCATCGTCGCGAAACAAATCAGTGCCTTCGGTGCGGACTGGGCAACGGGACTGGGCGGCAAGTTAACATTCGGTGCGACGGCGTTTGTCGGGCGACGCACTGTAGGGCGTGCCTCCAGCGGTCTCTCACGCACCATTCGCTCCTCGCGTCTCGGACGCACTGAATTTGGTCGTGGTCTCGCAGGCGTCGTTGACTACGGAGCGAAGGGAACGTATGACCTTCGCGGTGCTGGAGCTCTCGGTAAACAGCTCCAGTCTGCGGGCGCGGGTGAAGCCGACAAGACAACCTATGGCGATATCGAGAAGAAGGCGATTGAAGCAAAAGTTAAGTACGGTGAGTCACTACAGAATACTGGTGGTGAGGCGCGCGCGAAGGCTGAATACAATAAGACGATTGCGGGATACGCCAATGAACGTGATCAGGCAATCATAAATAAGACACTGACCGAGCGGCAAGCAAATGAAGAGTTTAACCGTAAGAAGAAAGCGCTCGAAGCCCAACAACAAGAAATCAAGGGCGTACTCGGCATAGGCAGTTCGAACACTCGTCTCGGTCGCTTACTCGGCGCAAAGACGATGAAGATCGGAGATATCGAAAATGCGCCGCAGGAGGGATATATCAAAAATCTCGAGAGCGGTAGCGGGTTGGTATCTGCCGCGAAGAACGTTCTTGTTGAGCGTGGCAGTGAAGAGTCCTTTAAGAAACTAGGCGGAAAGGTTGTTGGTTTAGGGGCAGACGCGGGATCACAAGGAGCCAAGATTGGCACGGGCGCCGGTCTTGCCGCTGGTCTCGGAGCTGTTCAGCCGGCGTTCCTTGCTGGAACTGCGGCCTATCTGGCAAGCGCGGGCCCGCGTTCGAGTGGTCAGGCGGCCAGCAAGCTCAAGAAGGGTCTAAAGCAGACTGACATTCAGCGCCTCCAAAAGACGCTCAGCGATGCGGGCGCCAAAACATAATCGCGATACCATTCTATGACGGATACTCCAAACGAATCGAATTTCGAAGCAGATGTAAACGAAGTGATGAAAACACTTCCGGTGCCGATTCGTAATTACCTCGCGACGGGGGAGTATAGTGTCGTTGCGCACAATCTTATGGATACATATGCGCTCCATGTCGATCAGGGAGCGATACTCGAGCGTGAATTGGCGGCACTCTTAATGGGTGTCGATTCTCCAGAAGAATTCGCCACCAGCTTGCAGACCGAGGCGACGATTCCCGCGACGACGGTGCAGAGCATCATGGCCGACTTAAATCAACAAGTTTTCGTCCCGCTCCAAGAAGAAATGAAAAAGGCGGCGACGCAACCTGCGGCGCCCGTTGCATCGGTGGCCGCTACTCCTACACCAGCTCCTGCTGCGCCGATCGCAGTGCGAGTAGCGCCCGCTACACCCATTCTTACGCCGAAGGTGCCGAGCCCAGCACTGGCAACCGCGCCGCTACCGCCGAAGGTGGTGATGCCTGCCACGCCTACTCCAGCCGCAGGACTCTCGCCGCTCCAGGCCGCACTGCAAAAAGTTGCTCCCGTTGCCTACTCCGCCGGTGCGGCTACGAAGGCCCCGCAGATGCCAGCGCGTGTCGCGCCGGTTGCATCACCAACCTCTCCGTCCATGCCGATGGTCACTCCGAAGGCAAACCCCATAATCCCAGCGACGCCCATCGCACCCGCGAAGGCACCTGCCAAACCCTATTCCGCCGACCCGTACCGCGAGCCGCTCGAGTAGCCGGGTTGCATTTATTGCCACACTTCTATATAGTGCCCTTGACTCGTTCTCGAGTCTTCTTTTTCTAAATGTCCACCATCAATCAACTTACGAAGAAGCGCCGCAAGGATAAACCCACGAAGACAAAAGTCCTCGCCCTTTCGCGTGGCTTCAACGCGCTCACCAATCGCCCAACCTATTACCCCTCGTCTTTCAAGCGCGGGGTCTGCACCAAGGTGACTACCAAGACGCCGCGCAAGCCGAACTCCGCGATCCGCAAGATTGCACGTGTCCGCTTGAGCAACGGTATGGAGATCACCGCCTACATCCCGGGCGAGGGGCACAACCTGCAGGAGCACTCGGTGGTGCTCGTGCGCGGTGGTCGCGTCAAGGACATTGGCGTGCAGTACACGATTGTGCGTGGCAAGCTCGACACCGCCGGTCTCGAGAAGCGTCGTCGCGGTCGCTCGCGCTATGGCGCTAAGAAGCCGAAGGCGTAATTTTTAAATATTTACACATTTACATTTCTCATATGCGTCGACCACTTAAAAAGAAGCGAACCTGGCGACCCGACCCGACCTACAAGTCGGAGGCACTCACGCGTTTCATCAACGCCGTCATGTGGGATGGCAAGAAGGAGACTGCCCGCGCGGTTGTTTACGGCGCGATGGACAAGATTAAAGAGTCTGGCGCCGACCCCTTGGAGACCTTCGATGCGGCTATCCGCAACGTCTCGCCGCTGATGGAGGTCCGCTCGCGCCGTGTCGGTGGCGCTAACTACCAGGTCCCACGCGAGGTCCCGCAGGCGCGTCGCCTCGCACTCGCGTATCGTTGGCTCATCACTGCCGCCCGCGCCAAGAAGGGCAAGCCGATGGCAGTGAAGCTTGCCGACGAGCTCATGCTCGCGGTCAAGAACGAGGGTGACGCGATGAAGAAGCGCGACGAGATGCACCGCATGGCCGACGCGAACAAGGCCTTCGCGCACTTCGCGTGGTAATTTTGTAATCAAAATTATCCCGAGCGCAGTCGAAGGATTTCATATGAAACCGCCGCGTCAGCGCGGCGGTTTTCGTTAGTATAAAAAGCACAAGCCCATTACTCGGGAAAAAGATCGTTACCATCGGTGGCGGTTCTGGCGGCTTCATCATCAATCGCGGCTTGCACGTGTATCCGGTCGCGCCGACGGCAATCTGCACTGTCTTCGACAGTGGGGGATCAAGCGGAATCCTGCGCGACGAATTCGGCTCACTCCCGCAAGGCGACCTGCGTCGGTGCCTCGTCGCGCTCTCGAGGAGCGAGGACGACACTCTGCGCGAGTTATTCCAATATCGCTTCACGAACGGTCACAAGCCGAGTGCGCTTGCCGACCACAGTCTCGGCAATCTCCTCCTCCTCGCCGCCGAGAAACTCTGGGGCCCAGTCGAAGGTATTCGGCGTGTCGGCACCATGCTCGGACTCTCGGGCGCGGTGCTCCCCATTTCACTTGATGACGCGACTCTTTGTGCGCGTCTGAGGCGACGGCACGGGTGTGCGCGGCGAATCAGCGCTCGATAGGCGTTCGCTCAGGGACGCGCGCTCGATACAGAAGATTCTGGCTCGAACCACGCGCATTCATTTGCCGCGAAGCGGCCGAGGCAATCATCGCAGCCGACCTTATCGTGCTCGGCCCGGGCGATCTCTACACTTCGATTATTCCTAATTTGCTCGTGGACGGCACAGCCTCTGCGATTGCGGCCTCGAAGGCAAAGCTCGTCTACGTCGCGAACCTGATGACCAAGTTTTCAGAAACGCATGACTTCGCGCTCGCCGATTTTCTCGCAGAGCTGATTTCCTACGGCGTCGGGCGCACCAAGTTCGACGCGGTACTGGTGAATACCACACCCATTCCTGCTGAGCTCATTGCAGACTATGCCCAGAAAGAACACTCAGCACCAGTCGCGTTCTCCCCGCGGGATGCAAAAAAATTGCGCAGATACGCACACGACATTGTTGTTGGCGATTTCTTAAGTGCCGCTGGTCTCACCCAAGGCCTCATTCGCCACGA
Organism: Candidatus Kaiserbacteria bacterium; assembly: GCA_963813065.1. Lineage (GTDB taxonomy): Bacteria > Patescibacteriota > Minisyncoccia > Phycocordibacterales > Phycocordibacteraceae > C7867-001. Next base: position 2,170 of record CAWEXP010000008.1, on the reverse strand, counting down.
CTCGAAAAAACTCGCGAAACAATTGCTTGAGCGGTACTAAAAACGGCGGCACAGAGGCCACTGTTTCGGCACATTCGTACAAACAAAAACACCACTGCGAGCAATGGTGTTTTTGTTGAATTTTATGGGCTCGACGGAACCGGACTCGGTATGGGCAAAGTATAGTCTTCGTGAAAAGAAAGTCAATATCTCTTGTGGATAACGAACGGAAGCCGGCGAAGGGAGTCGAACCCTTTGAACTCAGATTACCGAGTCCGGTTCAGCTCCGAGCCGCCGGCTACTCCGCAGTATAAATCATCGCCTTTGCATTTCTGGCAGTTTTCATCTATTGTTGTGAACAACGCCCCGGCGTTTATTTTTTATTCCTATTTATGAACCGCGACTACCCGCTTGAACGTGTGCGCAACTTCGGCATCATCGCCCACATCGATGCGGGCAAGACCACCGTGTCCGAGCGCATCCTTTTCTATACCGGTTCGCAACACAAGATCGGCGAGGTGCACGAGGGGCAGACCACCACCGACTGGATGGAGCAGGAGCGCGAGCGCGGTATCACCATCACTGCCGCCGCCATCACCTGCTTCTGGAGCCAGATCGCCGAGAAGGACAAGAAAGATATTTCGAAAAAGACGCGGTTCAACATCATCGACACGCCGGGCCACATCGACTTCACGGTCGAGGTGAAGCGTTCAATGCGTGTCCTCGACGGCGCGGTCCTGCGTCTTCGACGGTGTCGCGGGCGTCGAGCCGCAGTCCGAGACCAACTGGCGCTATGCCGACGAGGCGAGCGTGCCGCGTCTCTGTTTCATTAATAAATTGGACCGCGTCGGCGCAAGCTTCGAGCGTTCCTATGCCTCGATTCTCGATCGCCTCTCGAAGAAGGCGGTGCGTATGCAGATCCCCATCGGCGAGGAATCCGAGCACGAGGGCGTTGTCGACTTGCTCACCATGAAGGCATACCGCTTCGTGGGGAATATGGGCGAGGAGGTTCAGAATTCGAATCCCTCTGACCTGCTCGAGACGGCGAAAAATTTCCGTGCGGAGCTCGTCGAGCGCATCGTCGAACACGATGACGCGGCGATGGCGAGCTATCTCGATGGCAAGGAGCCGACGACTGAAGAGTTGAAGAAGATTCTTCGCAAAGCGGTCATCAACAATGAGATTTTCCCGGTCTTCACCGGTTCCGCGCTTAAGAATAAGGGCGTCCAACTCGTTCTCGATGCCGTCGTCGAATATCTCCCGAGCCCGCTCGACATGCCGCCGGTCAAGGGCCTCAACCCGAAAACGGGCGAAGAGCTCGTGCGCTATGCCAGCGATGAAGAGCCGTTCACCGCGCTCGCCTTCAAACTCCAGGCCGACCCATTCGTCGGCCAACTCACCTTCTTCCGCGTCTACTCGGGTACGCTCGAAGCGGGTTCGTATCTCTATAATGCCACCACCGGCACCAAGGAGCGCGTCGGTCGCATCGTCCGACTCCAGGCAGACAAGCGCGAGGAGGTGAAGAAGGTATTCTCTGGCGAAATCGCGGCCGCGGTTGGACTCAAGGATACGAAGACTTCGCACACGCTCTGCAGTGAGGATGCGCCGATTATTCTCGAAACGATTAAGTTCCCCGAGCCGGTCGTCTCGCTCTCGCATCGAGCCGAAGACCAAGGCTGACCAGGAGAAGATGGGCCTCGCGCTCAAGAAACTCTCGGACGAAGACCCGACCTTCCGCGTCACCTCGGATGACGAAACGGGCGAGACCATCATCAGCGGCATGGGCGAACTCCACCTCGAAATTCTCGTCGACCGCATGAAGCGCGAGTTTGGCGTCACCGCGGACGTTGGCAAGCCGCAAGTCGCGTATCGCGAGACCATCCTCGGCTCGTCGGAGGCAGAAGGGAAGTACATCAAGCAGACGGGCGGCAAGGGTCAGTACGGTCACGTCAAGATTCGCATGAAGCGGATGGAACCGATTGATCCGGAAGCCAAGATTGCGAAGAACGTCACGCGCGAGGACCATTTCGAATTCATCAACAACATTCGCGGTGGCGTTGTCCCGCAGGAATTCATCAATCCGGTGGAGAAGGGTCTCCGCGAGGCGATGGGTCGCGGCTATCTCGCTGGCTTCCCGATGGTCGACATCTCGGTCGACCTCTACGACGGCTCCTATCACGATGTCGACTCC
>CAWEXP010000007.1:0-54883 GCA_963813065.1 Candidatus Kaiserbacteria bacterium | reverse complement strand
CGTTGAAATTGCGAATACAGGAAACGGCGAAATATATCCGGCCGGAGGAGAACACGATGGACTTCGCCTTCATGTTTATTCCTTCTGAAGGTATTTATTATGATCTCCTGACGAACCAAGTGGGTGGAGGAGAAGATGAGAACCTGATCCAGCGCGCGGCAGGGAAGTACAAGGTCATCATCGTCTCACCGACGTCGTTCCTCGCGTATTTACAGACCGTCATGCAGGGATTAAAAGCGCTCCAGATTGAAGAAAAGGCCGTCGAGATACAGAAGCGCGTCGGCGAACTCGGTAAACACATCGGCTCGTATGAGGAATTTTATAAAAAACTTGGCACGGCGCTCGGCACGACCGTCTCGCACTACAATGCCGGCTACAAGGAATTAGGAAAAATAGATAAAGATGTCTACCGCATCGCCGATTCGAAGATTGGCATCGAGCCGTCGCTCTTGGAGAAGCCGAACGCGGAGCTTGATTGAAAAAAGTTTTTATGTAGAATCCTAACCGGATAGTGGCAATTCGGCCGCTCTCGTGAATCTGGGAGGATTCCATGATCATTGGTAGAATTCGTTGTGTACTCGGTATCGTTGGATTCGCCGGCGTCGCTAGTGCTCAGTATGGTTTGTTTCGTCTCTGGCAACTCGAGCCAATTCCGCCCACTGCGGACATGTTGCCTTGGACACTCGGCGACTACCTTTCGTTCGCTCCGTGGTTCATTGGGATGCTGGCGTTGTATGTGAGCGTGGCCAGCTTCCTGTCTATGGTTCGTTTCCACGGTCCGTGGCGAGAGACCTCGATTGGCGCATTGGTCCTATGTGCGGCCTCCATCGGCATTGGCCTGATTGCGAGTTGGCTCCGACAGGGCAGTCCAGCGACCGCTGGTTCGGTAGCAGAGCTCTGGCCCTACGCCCTCATCACATTAGGATACGTGGTGGCCATGACCATTGCTTTTCTCGATGTCATCTTGCCGCCGTGGTCTACTCCGAAGGATAGGGTGAATGCAAACTAGGACATTCGATGTCCTAACTTAAAATCAGGCCGCGGGAAACCGCGGCTTTTTTATTATCCACAAGGATGGTTGCATAACGTACAGATACGTGTACAATAGCCGCATGAATGCCATTTTGACCAAAGTGCCGAAGACCATAGGGGTGAGCGAGTTTCGTGCTGGACTGGCGGGACATCTTGCCGCGGCAAAGAAGTCGCCTCTCGTGGTTGCCGATCGGCGCGGAAGTGACAGCTACGTGGTTCTTGACGCTGATATTTATAACGAATTGCTCGAATTGTGGGAGGACGCAGAAGCCTCGCGGACGCTTGAACAGCTCGTCAAGGAGCAGAAGGGGAAAAAGTTCTATCCCTTCAAGCCCTCCACGCGGTAGAATCTCGTTGAGATGGCTCGCATTACACTCAACTCGATTGCAAATCGAGAATATCAAAAGTTGCCGGAAGATGTTCGGTTCACAATCGACAATGTATTGCTTGACGAATTCGCACACAATCCATTTTCCGCAATTCTCAACATCAGAAAATTACGACCGCCGTTGCCGGATATCGATTGCGCGTTGGAGAATACCGCATTTTGTATACCCTTGTGGAGGACGAGGTGCGTATCTATCGCATAAGGCACCGCAAAGACGCCTATCGTTAAGCGCTTGCTCTTTAGATAGGAGAATGCTAGTGTATCTCTACATGGAAATTGCGGTTATCAAGACCGGCGGGAAGCAGTATGTCGTCAGCAAGGGCGACACTATTTTCATTGAGAAATTGCCTAAAACCGCCAAAGGCGGTTCGGCCGACGCCGTTGCGGCGTTTAGGCCTGGCGACACTGTTGTCTTTAACGAAGTCCTGCTCGTAGACAACGGTTCCGACACGACTATCGGCGCCCCCACGATCGCGGGCGCGGAGGTGAAGGGCACCGTCCTCCTCGAGGGCAAGGCGCCGAAAATTGACGTCGTCAAATACAAGGCCAAGAGCCGCTACTACAAGCGCCGTGGCCACCGCCAACCTTTCCTCAAAATTAGAATCGATTCGATAAACTAAAACAAAAATGCAATACGGGCGTTGGAATCATCAAAGCGTAGGCGGGAGCCCGTCTCCTGCCGGGCATGGCTCGCAGGGCGAGTCGTTTTCTCATAACTCAAGTTCGCGCGAGGGCAAACGCCCCGCTAGCTCCTTCGGGCCCCACCGGAGTGGGTCAGCCAGTCGCGTCGCAGGCCGTTTCCCCTCGCGCGGTGGCTACCCCTCGCGCGCTCCCAGTCGCGGGGGCTCCTTCGGGGGCTCGCGTGGTGGTCGTGGGCGAGGTTTCGGCTCTTTCGGCGAGACCGAGGCAGAGTTCAGTCGTTTTATAAACAAGGCCGAGATTACCGAGAAGGTCGAGCACTTTGTGCCCGAGCACACCTTCGCTGATTTCGACATCGACGAGCGACTCAAGAAAAATATCGCGTCGCACAAGTACGTCTCGCCGACCCCGATTCAGGATCGCGCGATTCCGCACCTCCTGCGCGGCGAAGATGTCGTCGGGCTCGCGGAGACCGGCACCGGCAAGACCGCGGCCTTCCTCATTCCGCTTATCGACAAAGTCATCAAGAATATCGACGAAGAGCGCGTGCTCATCATGGCACCGACGCGTGAGCTCGCCGTGCAGATCGAGAAGGAGCTCGCCAAGTTTGCGCGCGGACTCGGCTTCCGCGGCATGGTCGCGGTCGGTGGTGCGAATATCCAGCCGCAGATTTCTCAACTTCGCCACAAGCCCTCGTTCGTCATCGGCACACCCGGGCGACTCAAGGACCTCATGGAGCGCGGCGCGCTTGACCTCTCTGGCTTCAGCACCGTGGTGCTCGACGAGGCAGACCGCATGCTCGACATGGGCTTCATCGACGATATGCGCTTCATCCTCGGCAAGATGCGGAGCGAACGTCACACCCTCTTCTTCTCCGCCACGATGGGGAAGGATATCGAGCGACTCATCGGCGACTTCCTCAACAAGCCCGCGATTATCTCGGTCAAGACCCGCGACACCTCGAAAAACGTTGATCAGGACGTTGTCCGCATTCCGCGCGGCAAGGACAAGTTCGACGTGCTTGTTGAAATGCTCAAGAACCCGGAGTTCCATCGCGTGCTCATCTTCGGTCGCACCAAGCACGGCGTCGAGAAGCTCGCGAAGCTCCTCTCGCGCATGCATATCCACTCGGAGAGCATCCACGGCAACAAGTCGCACAACGCGCGTATCCGCGCTCTCGAGGACTTCAAGGCCGGCAAGATCCAGGCGCTCGTTGCGACCGATGTCGCCGCGCGCGGCCTCGATATCCCGGCCGTCTCGCACGTCATCAATTACGACCTCCCCTCGACCTACGAGGATTATGTCCACCGCATCGGCCGCACCGGCCGCGCGGATATGAAGGGCAAGGCACTCACCTTTGTTTCCGCTTAAAAATATCGAGGTTAAACCTCGCTGAACAAGCCGCTCGGAAGAGCGGTTTGACGTTTATAATAAGTTTGTGTACTGTACATTCGGAGCATAAACGGGAGAAACCAATGCTCAATATCGGTATTCTGGCAGTCATGGCGACTGTCGCATTCTTGGCCGGAAGATATCTCCAAATCTGGGGGATACGGGATGCGAATACAGTTGACCGCTACACGTTCGTATATGTTCTCTCTATCGCACTGGCTTGCATATTGGTAAGTATCGATATGACTTGTGCCTTCGAGATATTCAAGCAATCGATATGGACACCTATAGCAGTCCTTATCATATTGCTTGGTGGAGGTATTGGCATCTTTTCAGTCAAAGAGAAGGAATGTCTTCCGCGCAAACCAGTTTGAAATCATAGCCCGGGACTATCCCGGGTTTTTCTTTTATGCCTCTTTGCGATTGCTAAGCGCCGCGCGGAGGGTCTCGGCGTCGGAGTATTCGAGCTCGCTTCCGGTAGCGAGGCCGCGGCCAAGCGCGGAGAGTTTCAAGTGGTCGCGGAAGGGGGCGAGGAGTTCGCGGACGTGGTCGGCGGTGTGTTCGCCCTCGCTCGTCGCCGAGAGCGCGAGCACAACTTCCCTAAGCGCACTTTGTGCGCCGGGCGAACCGCCTGCGGCGGTTTTAGCCTTCAAACCTTTTTCCACGCGCCGTACCAATTCTTTTTCACGGATGGCACCTTTACCCGAGAGCGTCAAAACGCCGCCGAGCACAAAGTAGCGACCGCGATAGGTGCCTGCGCGTTCAATGGCGGCGAGGTCCTGATCCTTCTCGACGAGCATGAGCTGTGCATCGTCGCGCGTTTTGTCGGTGCAATACCCGCAGACGAGTGCGGAAGAGCCGTTGAAGAATCGTAAACAGTCCGGGCACTGGCGCACTTCTTTTCCCAGTGCAGAAATGAGTTCGGCGAGTTTCGAACGTTCGCTTGCGCCCGTCGCGAGGAGATAATAGACGAAGCGTTTACCCTGACGCGGTCCGATACCGGGCAGACGGGCGAAGGCACTCGCGAGTTCTTCGATGCGGTCACTCATGATTTGTGGCGACGACGCCGGGGCATTGCCGGGATGCCGAGCAGAGAAGTGGGGAAGGTGGCGATGGGGCGGATATAGATGGTGTACATCACCCAGGCGACGCAGAGCGGGATGGCCGAGATAGCGATGGCCCAACCGGCGCCGAAGGCAACGAAAGCGAATCCGGCGATGACCGGGCCGATAGCGTACCCGAAGTCCTCAGAGAAGGAGATAACGCCCGCAATGGCGCCATCGTGCGCATGTTCTTTATCGAGCGAGTGGAGCCAGCTCCAGAGCGAGAGACCGGCGGTCTCATCACCCGCCGTCGCGAGGAAGCCGAAGAGGAGGAAGAGCGGCCCCAGTGTTGCGCCCAGTATCAGGCCCATGAGCGCGAAGAGCAGGAGACCCCAGAAGACGAGCAAGCGTTTATTGCCGCGATCGACGAGCGTCCCGAGCGCGACGCCCAAGACAACAACAGAAATGTCGAAGATAGCGAGACCAACACCCAGGAAGCTTCCGTTCTCCGGCTGGCTCACGATAGCGAGTGGCACCACGAACCAGATTGCACCATAGAAAATAGAACCAGCGAAGGAGTAGGCGGCGAGTGTGCCACTGGCCGGATTAAGCCGCTTGAGCGCGCGGAATGTTTTTATAATCGCGGTTCGGCGGATGTGGTAGGGCTCGGCGGGGAGGATGGACTGGCCGTGCACCACCGGCGCATCGACCGGACTTGCAGAGAGCGCAACGATGGCGAAGGCGAGGAGCACGAGCAGAATCGCTCCCATGATAAACGGCGCATAGAGAAGCACGAAGGGAAGCGAAATGCTCGCAAGCACCACGCCGACAGAATAAAAAGTGTCGCGCAGTGCGATGAAGCGGCCGCTCGTTTCTTTTTTTGCATAGGAAAGCACATACGCGTTGGCCCCCGGTGCGAAGAAGAGCCAGCCGACGACTGAGAACGCGATACTGAGGACATAGTGCACGAGCGAGAATTGCATCAGGAGCAGTGCCGAGATGACGAACGAAATCCAACCCACTGCGAGCATTCGTCGCCGGCCAAAACGGTCGACGAGATAGCCCGCAGGCACGTCGAAGAGCATCTGGAAGAATGATTCGCCGCCAATGAGCAGGCCGACAATCCAGAGCGGCAGAAGGCGCTCGCCGAGTGGCGAGAGGAGGGAATAGTGGAGTGCCGCCGCGAACTTGTAGAACGCGAGGAAGAGCCAGAAGGCCCAGAAAAAACGGAGTAATCCGCTTGTGGTGTCGCGGTTCATGCGAATTCTTGTGCGAGCTCGCCGTAGCCCGACTTGTCGACGGGCTGGAAGGTCGTGCGCTTTTCGTCGAAGAAGAGTTCGATCGATCCGGTCGGGCCGTTGCGGTGTTTCTCGATAAGGATCTCGGCGATGCCCGGGCGCTCGCTCTCTTTGTTGGTCTTGTCGTCGCGGTGGATGAACATGACGACGTCGGCATCCTGCTCGATGGAGCCCGAGTCGCGCAGGTCGCTGAGGCGCGGGCGGCCGCCTCTCTGCTCGACGGCGCGGCTGAGCTGGGAGAGCGCGATGACCGGGACTTCGAGCTCGCGCGCGAGCCCCTTCAGTGAGCGAGAAATCTCGGTGACTTGCTGGACCATCGAGTCGGAATTTTTCGTATTCGTCGGCGCCATGAGCTGGAGATAGTCGACGATAATCAGGCCGACGCCTTTCTCGCGCTTCAAGCGGCGTGCCACTGCGCGCATCGAGAGAATGTTATTACCTGGCTTGTCGTCGATAAAGATGGGTGCCTTCGAGAGCACTTCGAGCGCATCACGGATGCGATCGAAATCTTCGCCCTCTTTGACCTGGCCGGTGCGCAGTTTCCACGAGTTGACGAACGATTCGGCCGCGAGCATACGGTCGATAATCTGCTCGGAACTCATTTCGAGCGAGAAGATGCCGACGGGGACGTTGTGGCGCACCGCGGCATTGCGCGCAATATCGAGCGCGAGCGAAGTTTTACCAACCGACGGGCGTGCGGCGAGAATGACGAGGTCCGAAGGGTGGAAGCCGGAGAGCAGGTGGTCGAGGTCGGGGAAGCCGGAGGGCACGCCGCGAATGCCATCCTTCTGCTTCGACAGCATTTCGATGCGATCCCAGACTTCGTGGAGCTTGTCCGCGATGGCGGTGAACTTATGTGCGGTCGAATTATTCGCGACGGCATAAATTTCTTTTTCGGCGGTGTCGAGCACTTCGAGCGTATCGCGCGCTTCGTCGTAGGCACTCTCGGTGATGCTGTAGGACGCGTCGATGAGCGAACGCATCAGGAACTTGCGCGAGACGAGATCGGCATAGTGAGAGAAGTTGCCAGGAGCAGGAGCAGAAGCAGCCAATTCAGCCAAGTAACTCCGGCCACCCGCGCGCTCAAGCAGTCCCTGGCCGGTGAGTCTCTCTGAAAGAGTGAGGAGGTCGATGGGCTCGCCGCGTTCCGCGAGCTCGCGCATCGCCGAGAAAATCAAACGATGTTTTTCTGCATAAAAAGAATCGGCCTTGATAAGGTCCGAGACGTCATGGATGGCGTCGGGCTTGAGGAGAAGTGCACCGAGCAAGGCACGCTCGGATTCGAGACTCTGGGGCGGGACACGATCAGCGGCACTCATCGCCCGATTCTATCATCGAACGCGTTTGGTCAACACCGCGCCGTTCGGGCCGTCTTCCACACGATATCCACTGCGCTCAATCAGGGCGCGCAAACGGTCTGCAGAGGCAAAATCTCGCCCGGCACGAGCCTTTTCCCGCTCGGCGAGGAGTTCCAATACGGGAGCGGGTACAGGCTCAGCGGTCACATCATCATTAATGAGAGAGAGACCGAGGTGCAGGTCGGCATCCTCAATCAGACCCCACTTTTCTTCTGGCGTATAGTCTTCGCTCTTCAGCGATTCCCAGAGTGAGCCGATGGCTTGGGGCGTCGCGAGATCGTCGCGGATAAGGGCGAGGAAGCGGTCGCGAATGGGCGAATCCTTGCTCCTGCCGCGCGCATCGGCCTGGACCTCGCGCGCGATGCGCTCGAGTCGACTCAATGCCTCATTTGCGGCGGCGAGGGCGTCCCAGGAGAAGCTCATCGGCGTGCGATAGTGCGCCTGGAGGAAGAAATAGCGGAGCGCGAGTGGCGCGTATCCCTTCGCAACAACGTCCGAGAGATACACCACATTGCCGAGTGACTTCGAGATTTTGTCTCCGTTCATCGTGAGAAAGGCGTTGTGCATCCAGTAGCGCACGAACGTCCGACTCCCTGCGGCTTCCGATTGTGCAATCTCGTCATTGTGATGCACACTCACCAAATCCTCGCCGCCCGTATGAATATCGATTTCGGGGCCAAGGAGAGCGCGAATCATCGCCGAGCATTCGATGTGCCAGCCCGGATTGCCACGGCCCCAGGGCGAATCCCACTGCTGGAGATCGTGTGGCTTTGCAGTGCGCCAGAGTGCAAAGTCATGAGGATTCTTCTTTCCGGCTACCGCGCCGATGCGTGCGCGGACGGGGCGCGTGTCCGCATGAATGCCACCCAGCTTGCCATAGCCAGGAAACTTTTCGATATCGAAATAGAGGCCGTCAGGCAAACGATATGCAAAACCCTTTTCTTCAAGCGTCTTGGCGAGCGCAATTTGCTCTTTGATGTATTCGGTTGCGCGAGGAAATTCGATATCTTCAATCGCGACGTTCAGCTCAGCGAGATCGTCTTTAAAAAGTTTGGTGTAGCGTGTGGCAATTTCGTCCGGAGATTTTTTCTCGCGCGCGGCACCGAGCGCCATTTTATCTTCTCCTTCGTCTTCGTCACTCACTAAGTGGCCAACGTCGGTAATGTTGGTCACGCGACGCACGTAGTAGCCGGCACCCTCCAGTGTCCGTGCGATGGTGTCGGAAAAGACGTTACCGCGCAGATTGCCAATATGTTGACGGTTATAGACCGTCGGGCCGCAAGAATACATGCTCACGCGACCGGGCTTGAGCGGGATGAACAGTTCTTTTTTGTCCGAGAGTGTGTTGTGGAAAAAGAGTTGCGGCTTCGGTCGTTCCTGCGCAGAGCGAGTCGTGAAGAATCGAGAGAACCAAGCCATACTAGAAAATCCAACGCTTACGCGCGAAAAAGATCGTTAAGATGCCCGCGATAGCAAGGAGTATTGCCATAACGATCCAGAATTCATGCGGCAGATGTGCAAAGGGTGCATCGACGAAGTCGAAGCCGAATATATTTACCACAAGCTCGAGCGGCAGAATGATGAAGGTGACGACGGTGAGCGTCTTGACGATCTCGTTCTGGGTCGCATTGAGAAGTGCGGCGTTGGTCTCGCGGAGTTCGGTCGCGACCGCGCGGTGGGTGCCGATGAGTCGTGCGACTTGTGCGCGCTCGGCGAGGATGCGGGCAGAGCGCTCGGCAAGCGTCCCGTCGAAAAAATGGCGCGCCCCGAGCGCCTTAAAAAAGCGTGAGAGCGGCTCCTCCTGGCTCGCGAGCGCCGCTTCGAGATGGAGGAACTCGCGGCTGACGTTCGAGATTTCGCGGACGGTCTCGCGCTCGCGGCCATTGAACATGTCGCGTTCGATGTGGCCGAGGCGCGTCGCGATGTGGTTGGTGTGATCACGCACGGCGCTGAAGAGGTGTGCGAAGAGTATCTCGAGCAGGGTGTCGGTGGGGAAGTCGGTGCCACCGCCGACGAGCTGTTCGGTCTCGAGCAATTTGCGCAGGTGGTGGAGTGGCGCCACGACCTCGTAGCGTACGGTGAGCACAAACTTCCGCCCCACGACAAAGTCGACCTCCTGGTCTTTGGTCGTCTCGGCCTCGATATCGTGAGTGGGGAAGTGGAGCACGAGGAGCATGAAATCGGCGTCGCCGGTGACGAGTGGAAGCGGCGTCGGCGCAAGGAGCTCGGCCTCGACGCGCTCATTGATGCCGAGCTCGCGCGAGACTTTCCGTATCTCCTCGTCGGTCGGCTGTTCGATATCGATCCAGACTCCGCCCTTGTGCTCGTGCCGGAAGATCATGGTGAAAAGTATAGCATCAGGTAAAGTGCTATCCTAAGTGTATGGAAGCGGTCCCGAATGGAATTCCCCAGCCGTCAGAAGATAATATCGAAAAGCATCGGTTTTTTGAGGACGATGTCGTCTTCTTGCATTACTGCGAGACAGTTAAAGAGTTTCTGAATATCGCGGAGAAATTGCTCTCGGAACGTGGAGGGAAGACCCTTATGTTGGACGAGTATGAGTTATCGGTTGACGATGTAGTTAAATTTGCTCACGAAATTTCTCGATTGGCGCAAGAACACGGAACGAACGTTGTAATGGCCCCCACCAACATCGGGATAAATCATCTCCCAGTTGCATGGGAGACCCGCCGAGAACAACTCAGTAGTGCTGGTATCCGGTTCGAAGGCGATGTCGCGCCAAATGACGGTCGGATCGAGACTGTTGGTTTTTATTTCGGTGCGGACGGCTTCATATATGCATTCCCAAAAGCGTGGGAGATAAAGCCGATGCACCGTATTCCCGAGACCAATATTGGTGTCACCATCTGTGGCGAGATACACGATCTCAAACCGGAAGACTTGGAAGGAGTGGATGTCATCTACAACCCATCACGGGAAGGAGACGATCCGTATCTAAAATATCGCATGCTCGGCCTCGCGAATCCAAATATTTCCCGCGACGAAGTGCGTGCCGAGATGCTCAGGGACGATAATTTCGATCATATTCTTGACGACACTAAGAACGACCCTAGTTCAGAATATTATGTTGCCGAGTCCGATTCTCGCGAAGCGCGAGAAAGACGTTTTGATGAATGGCTCGATACGTTATGGCACCTCGCTCGCGAGGAGAGCGGCAGGAATTCAAATTATGCGAAACATCTTGCGGAGGTGCTACGCGAGAAACGTGTGCCAATCATCCGTTGCGACGGAGGAAAGACCAGCGGCCTTCTTAATCCGATGGAGGGATTGAAAATCGAGGAATTAGAATACGAGGAGAATCATGGGCGGATGAAATTCCGTGTCGAGAAATAAGTCCATGACTTAATGTAGGGCAAGATGCTATACTCTCCAAGAATGGCGTTGAAAAAGATTTTGATACAGGGCGTATCCTACGCGCTCGTGGCGGCGGTCGCTTTCGGTCTCGGGATGTTCGTGAGCGGCGGCGGGAGCGGCACGTCGTCGGTTATTTCGCACGTCCCCTTGATTGGCGATGGGCTCGACGCCACGCCGGACCAATCTGCCGACCTCGCCGATTTCTGGAAGGCGTGGAACGAGCTCAATGCCGACTACGTCATCACGCACGCATCGTCGACCATGCCCTCGGTCCAAACGCGCATCTACGGCGCGATCCAAGGACTCGCGGCGAGCTACGGCGATCCGTACACCGTCTTCTTCCCGCCCGTGCAAGCGAAACAATTCTCCGACACTATCTCCGGCAGTTTCGCGGGCATCGGTGCCGAGATCGATATTAAGAATAATGTGCTGACCGTGACCGCGCCCTTGAAGGGGACCCCGGCGATGCTTGCGGGCGTCCTCGCGGGCGACCAGATTGCGGCAATCAATGGTAAAGCGACCGATGGCATGTCGGTCGATGAAGCGGTAAGCAACATTCGTGGGCCCATTGGCACTACCGTCGATCTCTCGATTGTGCGTAACGGGAAATTGCTCGATATTAAAATTGTGCGCCAGACTATCCAAGTCCCCGAGACCGAGGATGGTATCGATGCCGCGAGCGGCGTCTACCATATCGCGCTCTACGAATTCACCTCTAATTCTGCCGACCTCTTCGACCAGGCCTACGCGCGCTTCAAGGCTTCGGGCGCGAAACTGCTCGTCATCGACTTGCGCGGCAACCCAGGCGGGTATCTCGATGCGGCGGTGGACATCGCGAGTCACTTCCTGCCCAAGGGGGCGACTATCGTGACCGAAGACTTCGATGGCAAACAGCCGAGCGACACGCACACGAGCCTCGGCTACAGCGACCTGCCCGCAGGGACCAAGGTCGCGGTGCTCGTCGACGGCGGCTCGGCCTCCGCATCAGAAATTTTGGCCGGTGCGCTCCAAGATTCTCACTCTGCAGAAATTATCGGCGCGCAATCCTTCGGCAAGGGCTCGGTCCAACAGTTGGTTACCATTGATGGCGGCTCGCTCAAGGTGACGGTCGCGCGGTGGATTACGCCCGCGGGCCACTGGATCATGGGCAACGGCGTCACGCCGGATATTAAGATTGGCATCGCGACTTCCACGCCGCACTTCACCGCCGACACCAGTGGCGACCCGCAATACGCCCGCGCGGTGCAGTTTTTGACTACCGGAAAATAATAGAGTAGGGTAGCACCATGAAAGTCATATTGCTGAAGGATGTGAAGAAGATGGGCCGCGCACACGAGGTCATCGAGACCAAGGACGGGTACGCGTTTAATTATTTGATACCGCAGAAGCTCGCGGTCGCCGCGACGCCCGCAGAGCTGAAGAAGGCCGAGCTCCACCGCACGCAGGCCGCCGAGCGCAAGCAGGTGGATGCAAAATTGCTCGAGCAAAATATCGCGAGCCTCGCCGAAGCGCGCATCGTGGTGAAAGCCAAGGCAAACGAGAAGGGTCACCTTTACGACGCCGTCGGCGCTCCCGAGATTTCTCTCGCGGCCAAGGAGCAGGCGCATATCGATCTCCCCGAAGATGCCATCAAGCTCGAGAAGCCAATCAAGGAGCTCGGCGCGTTCGACATCCCTGTTTCTGCGGGCGAAACATTCGGCAAGTTTTCCATCACTATTGAAGCGGAATAAGTAAAAGAAAACCCCGCGCTCGCCGAGAGGCGAGCGCGGGGTTTTCTTGTTCGTTACGCAATCACGTCCGCGACTTTCTTCTGCGAAACGCGACCGTCAAAGGAGGTTTTGCGGCGGGTACGGTAGCTCACCTTGCCGGTGGCGATAGCGAAGAGGGTGTGGTCCTTGCCGACGCGGACATTCTTGCCGGCCTCGATGCGCGTGCCGCGCTGGCGGACAATCACCATCCCTGGGCGGGCAGAGGCACCGTCCGCGAGTTTGACACCGAGATATTTCGGGTTCGAGTCGTTGAGGTTCTTTGCTGATCCGCCGGCTTTAGTTGATGCCATAGTGGTATAGTTTTACCTGATGACTATAGCAAATGTGCGGGAAAAATGCAAAACGGCGCTCGCCCGGGTGCCGCGCGACCTCCTCCTGCTCGCCATTCTGCTCCTCGCCTCCAGTGCCTCCTTCGGGCTCGGATTCCTCGCGGGGCAAGAGGGCAGTGGGGCAGAGCCAATCTCAATCACCCAGGCGCCACCCACTATCAGCTCCTCGACCGCGCTCTTCGTCGCCTCGAAGAATAGTACGAAGTATTATCCGATTGGGTGCGCGGGCGCGGGGCGCATTGCCGAGGCAAATAAAGTCTACTTCGACTCTGCTGCCGAAGCCGAGGCCTTTGGCTATCAACGCGCGAGCGGCTGTAGCGTGCCGTAATCTGCTAGAATTACCCACATGAATCCTGATCCTTCTTCGCACGCCCGTGCCGCCGACCTCGTCGGGACTATCCAAGACGGTCACGCGACTCTGCCCGCCGAGCGCCCGATGCCTCGTGCGCAAGCCCGAGCGCATCGAGTCGTGGCGCATCTTCCGTATCATGAGCGAATTCGTCGAAGGCTTTGACCTCATCAGCCGCTACGGGCTCGCCGTATCCTTCTTCGGCTCTGCGCGCACTCTGCCCGAGGACGCTGACTACAAGGCCGCATCCGAGCTCGCGAGCCGATTGTCCAAGCAAGGGTTTGCGGTCATCACCGGCGCGGCGGCGGGCATCATGCAGGCGGCAAATAAGGGCGCCTTCGAGGCTGGTGGGGCATCGGTAGGGTTGAATATCAATCTGCCGAGTGCGCAGGCCTACAACAAATATCTCACCGACGAGTTCAGCTTCGATCATTTCTTCGTGCGCAAGGTGATGCTGACCTACGCCTCGCAGGTCTACATCTATTTCCCCGGCGGCTTCGGCACGCTCGATGAATTTTTTGAAATCCTCACGCTCGTCCAGACCAAGAAGATCCAGCCTGTCCCGATCATCCTCTTCGGTAGGGCATACTGGGCACCGCTCCTCGCCTTCATCGACACGACCATCCTCGAACAGCATCACAACATCAACCCCGAGGATCGCGAGCTCTATCACGTCGTCGATTCGGTCGACGAGGCCTATGACTACGTGCTTGCGCATACGCCACGCCAACCATGAGCCTCGACTACAGCCAGAGACGCCTCGTCGGCGCGCCACTATCCCACAAGAAGAAGTCGCGTCGCTCCGACCGCCTCCAAATGTACGCGTTCTTCACCGGCCTCTTCAGCACCATCATTTCGCTCGCCGATGTGATTATCATCGCAATCAAGAAATAATTTGCTACACTCTTTATATATGGCTCGTAAAAAAGGATTCGGCGACAAACTCGAGATCTACGCCTTCTGGACCGGCTTCTTGAGCACCCTCATCAGCCTCGTCCAAGTCGTCATCATCGCGACGAAGTAAAACCTGTCTTTTATTGCTTTTGAAATGGGGAAACAATTTCTGGAGCAAGACCTGCCGTATTGATTGGTCGCACAGTCTTTTCGTATTCGACTATGTGATTGCCTAGATTTTGGTAAAATGCCTTCGCTCCTTCGGGCAGTAGAGCAAACCCATGATTCTCATTCCCAGTGGTGAATACCACTAAAAAAAGGTTAGCGTTGTGGCCAATGGTTGCCGAGTCCATCACTTTCTTTGGGATGTCGTTGATGTTCATAATAGGCTCTATCATACACCTATGGCATTAGACAAATAACTAATCTATACTTGAAGCATATGCCCAGTAGCCTAAAGTATTTGTTTGTTGCGGACGCTGCGTTTGTTGATGAGAAAACCCAGAAGTTGAGTGCTATAGGGATTTTTACTGATATAAAAATTCCAGAAGGGGAAAGATCTGTTGCATTGAATTTCGTGATTGCAGGACAGCTTTATACAAAAACTGATGTGCCTGTAGGCACGAAAGGCAAAGTAACGGTAAAAATATTAAATCCGGATGGCGCCCAGCACCGTTCCGCAGAACTAAATGGAGGATTCGAAAAAGGTCGAGGGGTTCAATTCATTGCTTATTTCTCTCTTGTAGACTTCTCTATGCCTGGGGAATATTCGATAGAAGTGCTTCTAAACGATGAGAAGCCTACAAAGGACGAACGTTTCGGATCTTTCCAAGTTCATGGCGGACTTCAATAACTTACCGTCGTCGGGTGAGAGTCTAGGGAAATCTTACGTTGGTGGCGATACTCCGATTAACCCGGCAGAGCTTGCCCGAATCGTAAATACAATTGTAGGTCTTAAAGAAGATTTCAAAGAACAGAAAAACTGGATTGTGGGTGGTTTTGTTCTTCTTGTATTTACTGCCGCGGCAATGGTTACTGCGATTATCGGAGTATTTATTATGGTCCTGCTTTCCTGGACGGATTCTAATGATCGCTTGTTGGATAAAGTGGATGGAAAAGTATCTGTACAAATGTCTCTCCCGAGTCAAACAGATCCCTCACTTAGAGAATTAAGCATTCCTCAGGTCACATCCGTGCCCATCCGAGCAGGTGGAGTAGGGAAGTGACTCCCCCACAAATACCCGTAGTTTTAGATCGCCCGTCTGCCCCGCTCAGGAAATGCAAAGACCCCAAGGCTCGCAACAAGGGGTCTTTGCCATAGAAGTATACGCACAATTGTGCGCAAGTGGAATGTGGATAGATCGAACTTTTCCCGAGCCAAGCCGACAGCAGGGCACCGTCTAGAGGCCGCCTTTCCTCAATAGACAGACTTCGCACAATATATCTTTTACGAACAAAGCCTAGGGCGATTAGCCGTGCGTGGCTAGATACTCCTGCAGACCCGCCGCATTGTTCACGGTCTTCGTCGCATAATCCGCCATGGAGACAATAATATGCGGTTGATAATGCTTCCCCTCTCTCTCGTGCAGATTTCTATCGCGCTTGAGATGCGCCGCATCATACGCCTGACAACATTCGAGATAAGTTGCAGGTCGTGGGCCCGTTTGTGACGGAAGATACATTCGGAGGATAGAAAGAGCCGCGGTGGGCCCATTATGGCTTGTGGAGATGAACTCAGTTAGGGTTTCCGGGTCGAGCTGGGCCAATTGCGCCAATTCTTCAGGCAGATGTGCCGCGGCGTGAATCAAATTGTTGATGGCAAAAAGATACGCGGCCGCGTAGTGGTCCTCGATGTTATACAGGTCGTCGAGCGTGGTCGGTATTTGGAGCTCGGACGGGAGCGCACTATTGACCACGCCAGCGCCGACCAGTGGATTATCGTCGATTGCGAGCGAGGTGAATTGGAATGGACCGAAGGAGGGCCACTGGTCGCTCGACGGCCAATTGGCGATGCCTTCTTGGCCAAGGGATTCGAGCTCTACGTTTGTAAATTGTGCGTTGAAGAGACCATCGGTAATTCCGGGACAAATCTCGGTCATCGAATACGCCTGCAGAAAATTGGAGTCGATACGATCGGCGAGTCCGAGCGCGGTATCGAGCACCTCAGGTGCATGCCGAAGACCATATTTCCCTATCAGATGTGCACGTGTCTGGGGTTCGGCGAGAGCACTTTTCAAAGGTGCAATGCGGCCATCTATCTCACCCAACAGTTTTGGCAACGAAGTTCGACGAATTGCCTCATCGCGTGATGGAAACTTCTCACGATCGTTCCAGCGTATCTCGTAGTTGCTAATACGTTCCTCAGCCAGTCGGCTCACTTCGGAGCTTAGTGTGCGCGGAGGGTTTCGTTTCTTGAGGATAGCAGTCCAACGGGCGATCTTCTGTGCCGTGAGTCGATTCAATATGTCCGGACCATTGATCGTGAGTATCGGCGGAATCTCGGCAACCAATTCTCCCTCATGGTGTTTACCGATATGATTTTTATGTGCGCGTCGATGGAGTGGCAAATTGAGCGGTTCTGCGTACATGGGGCCAACAAACTTCCCAATCATTTCTGGTTCGAGTTTGCGTAGATCAATCTCTCGGTCGCTGTGCGCCTCCAGTCCGCGCTTAGGCAGGTCGATGATGGTGCCGGGTGGCACATCAGCGTCTTCTTGCATGTGGCGGCCAAGGTAATTCGCGCCGCCGAGTGCCGCAATACCGAGTACGCCAAGCGCTTGTCGGCGCGTGTAGGTGTCGTGATCTTCTTTGCGCTGTGTAGCATCCTGATCGGGCAATCCTTCGGACATGAGGCAAACTTAATTCGGTGTGTGAATAAAGACTGTCGTCACCGAGTGCCAAAGGCTCGCGATGAGCTGGCCCAGGTAGGCAAAGTTGGTCTGCGCCGCGGGCGACTGGATGATGGATTGGAGCGAGATGCCGAAGAATGAGAGCGCCAGAACGCCGATAATGATCAAGACGATGAGTTTGAGCATGGCTCCTGTAGAATACCACCTATGGACACCCGCACCAGAGCCTTTCAACACCTACAGAAGGCGGATCCGCGCCTGCACAAGGCCGTTTCTGCCCATATCCGAGCCTTACCCGAGGAACTGCCGGCCAAGAGGACTCGCGCCGACCTTTTTGCGGCCCTGGCATCGACGGTCATTTCTCAGCAATTGGGCGGGGCGGCGGCCGATACGATACGGGTGCGCGTGAAAAAAGTTTGCGCAGGAGGGAAGTTAACGCCACAGGCAATCCTAAAAGCGCCAGAGGCCAAGATGCGCGCCGCGGGTTTGTCTGGCTCGAAGCTCAAGACACTCAAGTCGCTGGCCGATGCGGTGAACTCGGGGAAAATAGACCTCTTAGAACTCAAGCAAATACCTGAGGAAATGGCAAAATCTCGGCTGACCGAGATTTGGGGTATCGGCCCCTGGAGCGCCGAGATGTTCCTGATGTTCGCACTCGGTCGCGCCGATGTCTTCTCCCCTGGCGACTTAGGCCTCGCTCGTTCTATCGAAACTATTTATGAATTACCAAAAAATGTCTCGCGCGAAAAACTGGTGGAGATTTCCGAACGCTGGATTCCCTATCGCACCTTCGCATCGCTCGCCCTCTGGCGTGCGCGGGATGCTAAAGGTACGAAAGCGGGTTGAGGTAGGCATCTTTGGTGGCGACCGGGAGGACCGCACCCGCATCGGTACAGGGCGTGCCGCCCGAGCCGCGGAACTTGCCGAGATCCATGATCTCGGTGCCTTGTGAGGCATAGACGCCGAAGTGGAGATGCGGCCCGGTCGCGTAGCCGGTCTCGCCCGAGAGCCCGATGACTTCGCCGGTCGTCACCGACTCCCCTTTCGTCACGTCGATTTCTGAAAGGTGCGCATAGAGCGTGTTGAGACCATTGCCGTGCTGGAGCATGATCCATTTGCCGAAGGAGTAGCACATGCGCCCATCGGGTGCGCGCACATCGGTATTCCCCGTGCCGAGCACCACGCCCGTGAGCGCAGCCTCGATGGGTGTGCCAATGGCGGCGCTGATATCGATGCCGTCGTGGCCCATGCCGTTGTAGATTTGCGGATTCTTGGTAGCGAAGGGCGTGTTGCCGAAGTATTGCGTGATGCAGAAAAGATTCTTGAAGACGCTTTGGCGCGTCGCACAATTCTGCATATACGCGAGCGAGAAGGGCCACGAGAGTACGCCCGAGCCAACCTTTGGCAGAGAGCCCGGATTCACGATGAGATTCAATTGACTCTCGAGATCGGTGAGTTCTTGCTCGAAAGATTTCTCGGCGGCCTGCTTGCTCTTGATGAGTGCCTGGTAGTTCGCCTCGGTATTCTTGGTTTGGGCGAGGAGTGATTTCTGCGCCGCGGTGGTGGCATCTACTGATTTCTTTTGTAGAGACAGGTCGCTCGCGAGCGAGACAAGTTGGGCCTTGGTCGCCGAGACGGCATCACGATTACTCGCGAGCGCCGTGCGCGTGTCAGACAGATTCTGTACATCACTGCCGAGTGCACGATTGAACTGGATGGCCGCATCGGCCGCTTCCCACGCGTCGCCGAAGGTATTGCTCGAGAGAATCGTGGCGACGAGTGGCGTCGCGTCGCGCTCGGCGATGCTCTCGAGCCCCTTCCCTATCGCAAGCTGATCGGCGGCGATGGCTGACTCTTTATCACCAATCGAGGAGGTGAGTTGCTGTATCTGGAGATTCGCCGAGGCAATTTTATTTTGTGTTACCTGGATTTGCGCGGCGAGCTGTTTCTGCGAGAGCGCAAGCGAATTGATAGTTGATTGCAAAGTGCTCTTAGTCGCGACGGTGGCATCGAGTTGCTTCTGGTAGCCCGCAATCTCGGCATTGAGTGCCGCTATCTGCGCGTTGTGCGCATCAATCTGTGATTGGAGATCAGCGGCGGACTGGGCGTGCGCAAACGACGGGATGAGTAAGAGAAAGAAAAAAAATAGCGCGCGACGCATCAACCCAGTATAGCAATTGCTTTTTGTACGCGGGCGACTGACTCTTCCCTACCAAGGAGTGCAATAAGGGTGAAAGGGTCAGGCGATTTCTCTCGCCCCGAGAGCGCATAGCGGAGTGGCCAGAGGAGCGCACCGCGGCCGCCCTTGCCCCGCGCCTCCTCGGCGTCGGCGAGGGGCATGAGGGCCTGTTTAACCGCATCGGCAGAGATGCCCGCTGGCAAGGCTCCCAAGGGCTCTCGGAGGCTCTCGAGGAGCGATTTTGTGGCTCCAGGGCGGTCTTTTTGCTCCTTGGCGACCAGGATGGCTGAGTCGAGGGTAGGGGCAGAAAAGAGGCAGGCGAGCTCGCCTAGGAGCATTGTTCGGGCCTCGGCAAAGGTGCGTGCGCGCTCTTTGATCAGCGGAATGGCTTTAAAAAGCATTGCTGAATTTAGGGACATCGAATGTCCAACATCAGATGTTGGACATTCGATGTCCAAACATTCCGCGAATTTCTCATCCGAGAGTGTGCGCATCCAATGCTGGTTGAAGGAGAGTAATTTCGCCTCGTCGAAGTGCGCGCCGGACTTTTGGATTCGTTCGAGCGTAAACGTTTCGATGAGTTCCTGGGGCGAGAAGAATTCCTGCTCAGTACCTGGATTCCAGCCGAGGAGCGCGAGGAAGTTCATCAGCGCCTCGGGCATGTACCCATCAGCACGATAATCGAGGAGATCTTTCGCACCATCGCGTTTGCTCAATTTCTTTTTGCCATCTGGTCCGAGGATGACGGGGAGCGTTACAAAGATGGGCGGCTCGACACCGAGTGCTTCGTAGAGTGAAAGAAACTTCGGGGTCGACGAAATAAATTCTTCGCCGCGCATGACGTGAGTGACCTGCATCTCGATGTCGTCGACGATGTGTGCGAAGTTGTAGGTCGGATACCCATCGCCTTTCATCAATATGAAATCGTCGAGGGCCTCTTCTCCCGCGGAGAGTTCGCCACGAACGGCGTCCTGCCAGGCATAGCGCTTCAGGACCGGCGTGCGGAAGCGGAGCGGCGATTGCCCATCCCACTGGCCCACCGCGCTCGGCCTATGATCGCGGAAGAGAAATGCGCGATGCTCATCCTCGGCTTTCTTTCGCAGAGCCTCGAGCTCTTCTTCAGAATAGGGATCGGGATACGCGTGTCCGGCGTCGAGTAATTTCTGCGCGTATGTTCTATATAATTCAAGCCGTTCTGATTGAAGATAGGGCGCACGTGGGCCACCCTTGTCGACGCCCTCATCCCATTCGATGCCGAGCCAACGCAAGGATTCAATGATGTGCGGGATGGAGCCTTCGACTTCGCGCGCCTTGTCGGTGTCCTCGATGCGCAAAATAAAAATGCCCTGATTCTTACGCGCATAGAGCCAGGAATAGAGCGCGGTGCGAACACCTCCGACATGCATGAAGCCGGTCGGCGACGGTGCGAAACGGGTGACCACTTTTTTATTCATGGGAAAGCGCGATGGTGAGGGCGGCGTTGGCGAGCACGCGGGCCGCGTCCTTGTCGGTCCAGCCGGCGGCCGCGGCACCCATTTGTTTTGCCAATTCGGGATTCGTTGCGATGCGCTTGGTCTCGGAGGCGATGACGTGCGGCGTGAGATTCTCCTCCTCGATGACGACCGCGGCGCCCGTGCCGGCGTAGGCGTAGGCGTTGGTGCGCTGATCGTGACTCACGGCCTCGGGAATCGGAATCAATACCGCAGGCTTCTTCCAGAGCGCAATCTCGGCAATAGACGTCGCCCCTGCACGCGAGACGACCACGTCTGCGGCACCGGCCGCCCGCTGGAGCGAGACTTCAGAAAGGTAGTCGAAGGGATGATAGCGGTCCGCGTGCGGATTGCCGGCGAGCGTCACCTCGGCGACACCTTTGACCTCTTTGAAATTATTTTCGCCAGTCTGATGAATCACGTTTGCAAAGGAGACGAGGTCGGGCAACGCAGAAACGATGGCATCGTTAATACGCACCGAGCCCTGCGAACCGCCGAGAATCAGCACGGTCGGGACATCCTTCTCGAGCCCGAGATACTGCCGAGCGCCCTCCGCCTCAACGCGCATGAGCGCTTTGCGAATCGGGATACCAGTGCGTGCAATTTTCTTCTGGAACTTTTTCGGAAAAAATGCGGCGGTTGAATCGAAGGAAATGGCGATTTTCGAAGCGTATCTGGCGGCCATGAGGGTCGCGCGACCCGGCTTCGCATCTGATTCGTGAATGATGAGTGGAATGCGCAGAATGCGCGCGGCGAGGACAGTCGGTACGCTCCCATAGCCGCCTTTCGAGATGACGACATCTGGATAGATGCGAAAGAGCGTCACGAGTGCGGAGAGCGTGCCGAAGAACGTGGTGATGAGGCCGGTGATATTCGCGAAAGAAAAATAGCGGCGCATCTTCCCCGCCGGAATTTGGATGAAGATGATGCTGTTGTCGAAAAGCGCTCGCGGGTCGAAAGAGTTCGGCGCGAGGAAATAGAGCTTGGGCTCGAGCACGCGCTCTTCGCGGACCAAGTCCTTGAGCGCTTCGCTGATGGCAATCAGCGGATAGAAATGCCCGCCGGTCCCACCCCCCGTAAACACGATGGTCATGGCGGCAATTATACAACGTTACGCCTTACGGTGCGCGGCAACATTGAGGACGAGGCCGCAGGAGAAGAGGACGGCGAGAAGTGCGGTACCGCCGTGCGAGACAAAGGGTAAGGGCAAGCCCGTGAGCGGGATGATGCCGAGCATCGCGCAGATGTTGATGAAGGCTTGGAGGATGATGAGGAACGAGAGTCCGAGCGCGACGAGGCCACCATAGAGGTCACGCGAATCCCCCGCTATCACGATGCCGCGTGCCGCGAGACCGACGAAGAGCGCGAGCAGGATGAGGCTCCCGACGAACCCGGTTTCTTCAGCGAAGACAGCGAAGACCGAGTCGCCATCGGGCTCGGGGAGGTAGTTAAATTTTTCAACACACTCTGCCCGAAGCCTCTGCCCACGAGACCGCCGGAGCCGACCGCGATGAGGGATTGCTGAATCTGGTAGCCACTCGCGAGCGAATCGGCGGCGGGATTAAGAAAGGTTTCGACGCGTTGGAGCACGTAGGGACGCACTGCCACGATGGCGCCGAAGCCAATAATCACTGCGAGTGCAAGGATGCCGAAGTCGCGCCAGGGAGCGCCCGCGCCGAAGTACATCACCATCGCGGTGGCGAGGAGAAGCATTGTCGTCGAATTATTTGGCTGGAGGACGAGGAGCGCTACGGGTGGGATGAGGAGACCGAGGAATGGCAGGAGTCCGCGTTTAAAATCTTTCAGCTGACGCGCACGCGGCGCAAGCCACCAGGCGAGCATGAGCACGACACCAATCTTCAAGAACTCTGCCGGCTGGACGGTGGTGAAGCCAAGTTGATCCACCGCGTGGCGCCACCGGCGTGCGTCCCGATGCCGGGCAGGAAGACCAGTGCGGTGAGCGCAAGAGCCGCCCCATAGGCCCACGGCGAGAGTTTCTTGAGTGACGCGAGTGGGATAGCGCGCGCCGCGAGGAGCGCCAGTGCGCCGAGACCAAGACCAAGCCCCGCCTGAAGGAGGATATCGCGCGAGACCGAACCGCTCTCGCGCGCGAGGAGTCCGAGTGATGCTGAAGAAAAAATGGCGAAACCGCCGATCGCGAGTGCGACTACGAGAATAAAAAAAATTCGGTCGCCGCTGACGCGCTTCATATTATTTGAGCAGAGCGATGGTCATGCCGACAATGGCGAACATAATCGCGAGTACCCAGTAGCGCATCGTCACCTTGTAGGAGGGCCACCCAATCGCTTCGAAGTGATGATGCAATGGAGCGATGCGAAACAGTTTTTTGCCACGGAATTTCTTTGAGAGAATCTGGAGTACGTTGGTAGCGACCGTTGCGAAGAGGAGGAACGCGATAATCGGCAGTGCCACGACGCCATAGCCGCCGCCGAGGCGGTCGGTCATGAATGCCACCACGGCAACCGTCATCGTGAGCCCCATCGTGCCCGTCTCGGTCATCCAGAAACGCGCGGGCGGTATGTTGAACCAGAGGAATGCGAGCAGAGCACCAACCATCGCGGCACAGAAGGCGGCGAGATTCACCTGGCCCTGCGAGTACGCGATCGTCGCATAGGCGCTGAAGATCGCGGTGAAGACGCCGCCCGAAAGTCCATCAATACCGTCAATCACGCCGCCTGCGTACAAGGCGAGCGAGACCAATATGAAGAACGGCACAATACCCCACCCGAGCATGAGCTGGCCGTTGATTGGCACCGATATGGCGGTCACGCCGAGTTTGGCATAGAACCACCAACCGATGAAGCCAGAAATGAGTGCCACGAACAAGAGCCGCACCGAGAGTCGCACGCCACGCTCGCCACCAGGGAGGATGTCGAGTGCATCGTTCACGAGGCCCATGAGTGCACCGGCGATGAGAGTGAAGAATGGTATCCAAGTCTGGTTGCGGCTCAAGAAATCTATTTTTTGTGCGAAGGCAAACGGGAGTGCCTGTGCCGCGAAGAAGAACGTGAGTGTCACGAGCGCCACACTTCCCCAGACCAGAATGCCACCCATGCGGGGCGTGCGCGTCTCGGTGCCCGCATGCACGGTGTTGCGGAGTTTTTCAAATTCGACTGCAGGCGTGCCATCAAGCGCTGTTCTCGACACCGTTTTCTTCCACACGTTATGCTTGTAGAGATAGTGCGTGAGGATAGGCGCACAGGCAATACCGATGACGAAGGTTGCCGCGGCCGGAATAAATACTTTGACGAGGTCGGCAATCATAGTGAGGCAACGCCCGCGAAGTGCGCAAGCGTCGCTGACACGAGCGCCTCGCCGTCGGTGAATCGGTCCTTCTCGGTCGAGTCGAGCACCACAACGGCGATGGGATGATTGAGACCAGCATCGAAGACGAGTGCGAGATTACCGCCCGCGAGGTCGGTGTAGCCGGTCTTGGAGAGGAGGAGGTGCGGTATGCCGTCGACACCCGGATTTGTGTTCGTGACCGTAAACGATTTGCCATGTGCGTCGGTGGCGGAAGCTGAAGATTCAGTCGTTGCGAGGGCGATGTCCGGCGCTTTGGCAACCAATGCGCCGGCGAGGACTGCGATATCGTGCGCCGAGCCGTACCCTCCCGACACCGTCGTGGAAACATCAAGGCCATTACCATTCAAGGCATAGGTCTGCGCGAGGTCGAGTGCCGAGGCGGCGCTCGCCATCATGGCAGCAGTCGAAGCGTTCTCACGCGAGGCAGTAGCGTCGGCGATAGCGGCGGCGCCGTCATTGAGCGAGGCGGTCAGGGTAATGCGCGCGAGGTCGGCGAGCGCCAGCGTATCCCCTACTGCAAAGGCACGCGGGGCATCGACCTGAGTATCGGCGACAGAGACGGTGATGGGTGTCGCGGGTGAGAGTTCAGCAAGTGCACCGTACACGGTGAGGAGTTTGGTGAGCGACGCGAGCGGCAATTGCGCATCAGCATTTTTTGCATACAAAATGTTGCCCGTCGAAAGATCGTAGACAATCGCCGCGCGCGCGGTAATCGGGACAGCGGCGAAAGCGTCGGGCGTGGTCGACGTTGCGACGACGGGCGCGACTGCAACCGACTTCTCTGGTGCAAGCGGAATGAAAAGGAATAGCGCGAGAAGTCCAGAGGCGATTAGCATCGCAATGCCCGCCTCGCGCAGAGAGCGCGTGCGCTGAGCAATAGCTTGGAGGTCGGAGCTGTCCATATTAATTTTCAACGGCAACACTTTCCGCGATGACTTCGTGCGCCGACTTCGCGAGCTCCTGGAAGCGTGGCAAGTCAGCGGCTCGGGTAACGCCCAGATGCGCGAGCGCCTCAGTGGTCAGAGTGTAGCGCATACGGCGCTTGTCGGCGGGATCTTCTCTCCCCTCGATAAGCCCGCGCATGAGGAGCGTGCGGATGCTCGCCGAGGAATTCACGCCACGCACCCAGTCGATCTCACCGCGCGTGGTACCGGACTGATACGCAATCACTGCGAGCGTCTCGAGGCTCGCGCGCCCGAGGTCGCGGGAGAGTTCGCTCGCGCGATACTGCTTCACAATTTCGGCCGCCGAGCTCGAGGTGCGCAATTCGATGGTCAGCTCGGTCTCGACGAGCGCGATGCCGCGGCCATCGAGCTGTTCGCCGAGCGATTCGAGAGCGACTTCAAGCTCGGCGCGCTTAATCCCAAGCAGGTTCGCGACCCGCGTTTTTTCTAAGGGTTCTCCGGCGGCGAAGAGGAGCGCTTCGACAGCATTCGGCGGCGTCAACATTCCCTCCATACTAGCCGTTTCTGGCCCCCGCGGCAACGAGCGCCCGTGTACAAAAAAGCGGCGCATTTGGCGCCGCATACTATCGATAATCACTTCTATGGCAGATTCGCAATTTTGAATTGCCTCCGCGCGATGCCGAACCAGTTATACGATCCCACGATACCCACGACAAGGACGAGGAAGATCCAGATGCCAGGCGGTGAAGGATGAGCGATGGCGAATACACTGAAGATGAGAAGAGCAGCCGCCCATAGACCGCTTGACGTCCGCAGATTTCGCCACGTTTTCTTACGCAGATCGTCACGTGCCGCGAAGATAAGCATCGCGAACTCTGCAGTCTCCGGCTCAGGATTTTTCTCTGACCAACGGCCCACGAGAATCGCTTCGTCATCGACCAGGTCGCGGAAGAGTGCGAATTGTTGTTGCAGGGCCGATGTGCCCGGCACCCAACGATTCCGTACTACTAACCCGTTGGTGCCACAACAGTCCGCGCGAACGGCGCAACCCAATTTCTCGGGCAAATCGTACTCGTCGACCGGCTGGTCGAAGTATGCGCGCAAGACCGCAGTTTGCCCACGGGTCAGGCGTTTATTGTCGAGTCTTTCGAACATTTCTTCCGTTCCTTTGGTTGGAAGTCTGGAATGACACTAACCTTACTAAGGGTAATTGTCAATCAGCCGTAGTGCGGCACGACCGAAGGCGCAGTCTGGCTAATCTGGATGTCGCCGTAGGGCGAGGCTTGCTCGGCGGCAACCGCGCCCTGTTTTATTAATTCAAGCAATGCCAAAAAGGAAACGACAATTTCGACCTTCTCCTTGGCCGAGCCAGTGAAATCTTTAAACGAGAGCGAGAGCGCGTTCTCGACACGCCGCGCGAGTCGCGCCATCATTTCTTCGATGGTGACCAGGGGCTTCACGCGCGCCTCGGGCAATTCTTCAACCGCCTCACGCGCCGCGAGCACGTGCGCGAGCGCTTCGGCGAGCGCAGAGGTCGAGAAGTCACGCGCAGGCGCAAAGAACGGTTCCACCTTCCGCTCCCCCGCTGGCAACATCATCCGCTTGCCAAAAATCTTGCCAAGCTCGCGTGCCGCTTCGCGCACCTTCTCGTATGCTTCGAGGCGTCGCTTCAGGTCGTCGACATCTTCCTTCTCCTCGTCCGAGAGTTCAAGATCGGGAATGAGCGACTTCGATTTGACGAGAAGCAACATCGCCGCGATTTGCACGAACGCGGCGGTTTCTTCCATCGGGAACGTCTCTTGTGCGCGAACATGCGCGATGAAGTCGTCGGTAATCTGCGCGAGCGAGAGATCGTTGACGAGGAGTTTGCGCGCTTCGATCAAGTCGAGCACGAGCTCCAGCGGCCCCTGGTACGCATCGGTCTTTATTTCGAAATTACTTTTGGTCAGCGGGTCCATGTATGGTGAGTGGAGTCGAGCCATCGGTAGAGAGCGACAAGAGTTCGTCGATACGATTGAGATCACGCGGGAACATGCTGGCTTCGCGCACGTTCTTCAGTCCGAGAATCTGCATGGTCATGCGCTCGGCGCCGAAGGCGAAGCCGCCTTCCGGTGGCGCGCCATATTTGAACGCCTCGAGGAACATTGAAATTTTATTCGGGTCCATGCCCCACTTCTCGACATGCTCCAAGAGCTGAGCGTAATTGTTGATGCGACGGCCACCTGAGAGCCATTCGACGCCGCGGCAGAGGAGGTCCATGCCTTCGTTGAACTCGGGATCCTCGGGATTCGGGTAGACGTAAAAAGGCTTCTGACGCGTCGGATAGCCATAGACATAGACGAAATCGGAACCGGTTTCTTTTTTAATAATTTCGCAGATGGTCCGCTCGTCCTCGGGATTCGTATCCTTCTCGCCACGCACATCGCGACCGGTCGCCTGGAAAATGCGCTCCTGCACCTCGGCCAAGGAGAGCGTCGGCGTCTTCTCAATCATCACCGGCACCTCAGCACCGAGGAAGGCGAGCTCGGCAGAGCAGGTCTCCTCAATTTTTTTCAAAATGTAGCGCACGGTCTCTTCGGATATGTCGCGCACATCCTTCCACGACTCGATGAAGCCGAATTCGGCATCGAGCGAGACCACCTCGGTCAAGTGGCGCGTCGTCGCAGAGGGCTCGGCGCGGAAAATTTTGTTGACCGAGAACACGCGCTCAAAGGCGGTCATCACAATCTGCTTGTAGAGCTGGGGCGACTGGGAGAGATACGCCGGTTGGCCGAAGTAATCAACGCGGAACACTTCAGCACCGCCCTCAGCGACGGCGGGAGTGATGGTCGGCGCCTGGAATTCGAAGAAGCCTTGGCTCTTCATAAACTCGCGGAAGGAGTCGATGATGACGTTCTGGATTTTGAAAATGGCGCGCAAGCGCGGGTGGCGCAAGACGAGCGCGCGATGGTCGAGCTGAGTCGTCAGGTCGAGATTGAATCCGTCGACCGAGAGGTCAAAGGGTAGTGATTCGGCCTCGGCGAGAATTTCGATGCCCTTAATCTCGAGCTCGATATCGCCGTTCTGCTTCTCTGTCTGCGCATTCTTCTCCGGGCGCTTATTGACTGTGCCCGACACTTTCACAACGAATTCCTTGCGGAGCGTTTTCGCGGTCTCGAGCGCGGGCGAATTCGGCAGAGTCACGCCCTGCACAATCCCCGAGCGGTCGCGGAAGTCGAAGAACACCATCTTCCCCTGGTCGCGCCGCACATCCACCCAGCCGCTGATGCGCACTGTCTCGCCGACGTGTTTCCCCAATTCCCCAATGAGTGTGCGTTCCATAGTATAAAAATTATGCGACCCCGATAGCTTTGCGCACCTGCTCCATCTTTGCTTCGCTCGCGGCACGGGCCGCGTGCTTCCCCTCCAGCAGAACCTGCTCGACGATGTCGGGATTATTTTTCAATTCCTCATACTTGGCACGCATCGGGCCGAAGTAGCGGTCGAGGTCCGCAATCAGTAATTCTTTCAAAATTTTGTAACTGCCTTTGTGTTCCTCATATATCGAGTCGAGCTCTTCTGCACCGCGAACGAGCTTGTGGATTTGATAGACATTTTCCGGTCGGCCGCCGCTCGAATCAGTCACAATGCTCATCACGCACTTGGCGAGCTCATCGTGACTAGCGAAGAGCGGGATGATGTTGCCGTAACTCTTGCTCATCTTCTGTCCGTCGGTGCCGGGGACGACGGCGACATCGGGCAGGATGTACGGCTCGGGCAAGCTGAACACTTCTTGTTTGAAAATGCGGTTAAACTTCTCCGCGGTGTCGCGCGCATACTCGACGTGTTGCTTCTGGTCCGCGCCGACGGGCACGAGTGCGGTGTCGTAGAGTAAAATGTCGGCCGCCATCAGCATCGGATAGTTGAAGGTGCCGACGGTGATTTCTTTATTCTTCGCTTCGGCATCCTTGTAGGCGTGTGCGCGCATGAGATACGGCATCGTGGTGATGGCGTCGAATATCCACGCGAGTTCGGTGTGCGCCGATACCTCTGACTGCTTGAAGAGGACGACCTCTTTCGGGTCGAGGCCGACGGCGAGATAGGCCATCACGAGCTCGCGGGTCTGAGCGCGCATCGCGTCGGCGTCTTGGGTGGTGTTGAGCGCGTGATAATCCGCGACGAAAATATAGGGCTGGTACTTCCCGCTCTTGCTGAGCTCGACCAACTGGCGCATCGCGCCGAAATAGTTGCCGATATGGATCGTGCCGGAGGGCTTAATCCCCGAGAGCATGATGGGCTTCGCCATGGGAAAACTATAGCAGAAATGGGAGAAACTGGTATACTCTTCCCCATCGCGTCGGTGGCAGAGCTTGCCCCGCCGTTGGCGGGGTGAAGTCAATTGCAACAGGCTGTAAGGTATGTGGACGGTTTACATTCTCCAGAGTCAAAAAACGAATCGTTTTTATATCGGCTGTACCTCCAATCTCAGTCGTCGTTTGAGTGAACATAATGCGGGTTACAGCGCGGCAACGAAGTGGCATAAACCTTGGTCTGTGGTATATAAAGAAGTACTCGCCGAGCAGTCAATGGCGTATGCTCGCGAAAAACAAATAAAAAGTTACAAGGGCGGAGAAGCTTTTAAGAAGTTACTTCGTGCGTAATGCGTCGGTGGCAGAGTGGTCAATTGCAACAGGCTGTAAACCTGTCGGACATAGTCCTACGAAGGTTCGAATCCTTCCCGGCGCACAGAATTGACAGAAATATTTTCATGTGCACAATGGTCTTTGGGTAGCAGTCCCGCCCGTGTGTCCCTTCAATGGAGATAGCGATGAAAATTCGCACCGTTCTAAGTGTCGCTTGCATTATTGGCGCGGCGCTGATATTGACCGCGTGCGCAGGTCCTAATCCGATGGCGCATGTGCCAGATGTTCACGGAAGTACGGCAGGATTCTGGATGGGCCTCTGGCAAGGGTTCGTCATGCCATTCACTTTCATTTTCTCGTTGTTCGACAGCAACATTTCGATCTACGAGGTTCACAACAACGGTGGCTGGTACAACTTCGGTTATTGGCTCGGGACAATTATCACTCTTGGTGGTTCATCGTCGGCCAGCCGCAAGAGATCGTAAGCCCGCTACGTGCTTCGAAAAGCCGCCGGTACAACCCGACGGCTTTTTTCTATGCACTCAAAACCGTTCTAGTCTCGTCCCCCACGATGCACAGATACTTTTTATGAAAAAGGGGCAGCGTGTGCTGCCCCGAGGGTGAAGAAAGATTATGCGGGTGCGTGTTGGGCAATCCCATCGAGTCGCCCGCGGATCCACGAGAGCATGTTGGCGAGAGGAGCTGAGGGGTAGTCGCACGCAGCGATACCCTCGACGAGGTCTTTAATCGGCAGGTCACGTATCGTAGGCCTCGATGATCCGGAATATGCGATCAACATGCCCATCGCTTCGGTTGAACAATGAAGGCCAGTGCCGTCGAGAAAGTAGACTCGCCCGTAGCCCATAGTCGGCTTATCTTCACCGAGGTTGATATGTGACTTGCTTGCCGCGAGCAGTTCGCGTGCGGTAGCACCTTCGTCGCCGTCAAGGAAAAGTGACAACTGTTCAATGAGGCCCTGGACGTCGACTGACGTTGAGGTCCGAGGTTGACGAGGTTGCGGAGACGCTTTGTGTGATGCTGGTTGCGGCGTCGGGTTGCGATACCGCTGTGCGGCAGTGCGCCATGACTCTGACATAGTAGGTTCCTTCTTTTGTCCTCATTTTATATACACGCTCTTATGCTATTTGTCAATAACCTGCGGGTGCCACTGAGACTGGGTGGTATGATGGCGCGATGACGACGCTGAAGGCCCATGCGTGGCCGCTGGTGTTCCTGCTGATTGTCTGCGCGCTCGCGGCCACCTTTAAGATTGGGGTGCTTGGCACCGCGCCCAATAGTGACTATGTGGATTACATTTCGACGGCAAAAATCTTCTCGGGCCTCCCCGCACCAATCTATCCACAGCGGATTTTGAAGCCGCTCGCGCCGCTCGGTGTCGCGCTCGCGGCACCCTACCTCGGCTTTCCCACCGCGTTCCTGCTCGAAGTCCTGATTTTCTATTTCGCCTTCGTGCTCGTGCTCTACTGGCTCGCTTATTCTTTTTTCGAGGATTACTGGCGCGCGCTCGTTGCCGCGCTTCTCGGCGCACTCTCGTATCCGCTCCTGCGCTATGGTCTCGATCTCTACACCGAGACTGGTGCGCAATTTTTCTACTTGCTTTCGCTCGTGTTCACCCTTCTCTATATTCGCTGGCCATTGCGCAAACATTTGGTTCTCAACGGTGCAGTCATTGCAATCGGTCTCTTGTGGAAGGAATACAGTGTCGTCGCGGGGATTATTTTCGGTTTTGTTTTACTTTTTGAAAACGTGCCGTGGCGAGCGCGCATAAAAAATCTTGCGTTGCTTGCGCTGATCACGCTCGTGCCAACGCTTGCCGTACAAGTGTGGGTCTATTTTGCCTATCACTACACCTATCTCACCTGGTACACCGTGGGCGCGGTTCGTGGCTTCACCACGCAGTTCACCCTGCAGAATCTCATCAAGAGCACCATCGCTCTGCTCGGCCTCGCGTGGTTCCTGGTGCCGGTCGGGATCTGGCATTTGCCCGAGCTCCCGGCGGCACAGCGGCGCTTTCTCGCGTTCGCGCTCCCGTCCTCGCTCATCGTCTTCGGCTGGGGGTTGAGTCTCGAGCCGACTCTTCTACGTGATGGCGCCGGTCCCGCTCCTGCTCGCGGTCTGGGGACTCAATCACTTGCCGCC
Source organism: Candidatus Kaiserbacteria bacterium (assembly GCA_963813065.1). Lineage (GTDB taxonomy): Bacteria > Patescibacteriota > Minisyncoccia > Phycocordibacterales > Phycocordibacteraceae > C7867-001. Next base: position 23,485 of record CAWEXP010000007.1, on the reverse strand, counting down.
CTGGGCGCGAGCGGGTACGCTGATCCTTGTGATACTGACTAATCTCGCGTGGCTCGTGCTCGCTCTGCACGGTGCAGAAGTATGAAGCTCTCCATTGTCATCCCCTGCTACAACGAGCCGCACAGTATCGGCGAGCTTGTGAGCCGTGTCCAAAAAGTTCCTCTGCCTTCGGGTTGGGAACGCGAGGTGATTATTGTTGATGATGGGAGCAACGAGGAAACCAAACAATCTCTGCGCGAAGTAGCGCGTCAATATCCGAGCATTATTCTTTTCACCCGAGCAAAAAATGGCGGCAAGGGCGCGGCGCTCAAGGATGGCTTCGCCCGAGCGAGCGGCGACTACCTGATGATCCAAGATGCGGATCTCGAATATGATCCCGCCGACACGCCTGCCCTCTTGGCGCGAATCGAATCTGGTTCGACAGGCTCACCACAAGAAGGCGCATCCATCGTCTTCGGTTCTCGCCAGATGATTCACAACAATGTGCCCGGCCCTTTTCTATTACTGGGGTGGTTGGGCGGTGAACCAGCTTTTCAACATCGCCTTCGGGACGCACCTCACCGATCTCTCGACCTGTTATAAAATTTTCCCGCGTTCGCTCGTGCCCGAGCTCCTTGCGCAACCGGGTTCCGATTTCGTCTTCGACGTCATCGAACTCTCGCGCGTCGTGGCTCGTCACGGCATTGTCGAGGTGCCGATTCACTACCACGCGCGGAGCGCGAGCGAAGGGAAAAAGTTAAATTGGCGGCACGGCGTCCGCTGTGTCTGGCGCATCGTAACGCTCTTCGTCGAGTCGCACGCGCGGATATTCCGCTTCATCGTCGTAGGCACCACCGCCATGCTGGTGAATCTCGTCGTGCTCTATGCGCTGACCGCTGGCCTCGGCCTCTGGTACCTCGCGTCGGAAATCGTGGCGTTCATCATCGCGGTCGCCTATAACTTCACCCTACAGAAACTCTGGGCCTTTGGCGGCACCGGCGGTTCGCCCACGCGCCAGGGATTCTTCTTCCTTTTGATAAACATCTTCAATCTCGCACTCAATACGGCGATTCTCTACGCGCTCGTCCAATTCTTTGGCCTCTGGTACATCCTGGCGCAAGTTATCGCCTCGGCGCTTATCGCCTTCGAGAGTTTCTTCGTCTATCGAATTATTTTCCGCTAGCGAGCGATGAGCACGAGCACGCCCTGCTTGCCTTTGCGCACCAGTGCGATGCCGCCGGGCAGGTCGTGCGCAAATAATTTCAAATCCGGATTTTCGACCGGCAGGCCGGAGAGCGTGATGCCCTTCCCTTCGATGAGGCGACGTGCGTCACTCTTGGAGGTAGCGAGACCACCCGCGACAAGAGCTTCTGCCAGCGAGTATCCGGTATCGAGGTTTAACCTCGATATTTGCATGGAAGGTGCTTCGGCACGAACGACATCAAGCTCAAGTTTCGAAAGGGTCGAAAACGAACGGCCGCCATAGAGCGCATCGGTTGCGGCGATCACCTGCGCGGTCGTCGCGGGGCCGTGAACAATCTCGGTCACGAGCCGCGCGAGGGTCTCCTGCGCTTGGCGTTTCTGCGGCGCCTGCTTGTGGAGCTCCATCAGCGCTTCAATCTCGACCAGCGGCAGGAAGGTGTAGACCTTCAAATATTTCTCGATGCCCTCATCCGGCAAGTTCATCCAGAACTGATAGAACGCGAGCGGCGAGGTTTTCTTGGGATCGAGCCAGACGGCATTGCCCTCTGATTTGCCAAATTTTTTCCCTGCGGTATCCGTGACGAGCGGCATCGCGAACGCGTACACGAGGTCACCCGTGCGCTTGTGGATCAGGTCAACGCCCGAGAGGATGTTGGTCCACTGGTCGGAGCCGCCAATTTGCAAATCACACGCATATTTTTTATGCAGAGTGAAATAATCGAAGCCTTGCAGAAGCGCGTAGGTGAACTCGGTGTACGAAATGCTCTCGTCGGGCGTCGCGAGGCGCTTGGCGATGAGTTCGCGCTTTATCAAATCGTTGACGGTGAAATATTTCCCCACGTCGCGCAGGAAGGGCACCAATTTTTCCGCGAGGAGCCAGTCGGCGTTGTCGACCATCTTGAAAGGTGTGCGGCCGAGAATACCTTTCAACTGCTTCGTGATGGCGCGCGTATTGCTCGCGACGACCTTGGCATCAAGCATGGCGCGCTCGCCGCGCTCCTTGGGGTCGCCAATCATGCCGGTGCCGCCACCGACGAGGAAAATCAGCTTGTGCCCTGCCCGCCCGACTGAACCGTCGTTCGGGCGGGCGTCGGCGAGGCGCTTCATCAGGAGCACGACCGCGAGATTCCCCGCCTGGATAGAATCCGCGGTCGGGTCAACGCCGAGGTACACCGTCCGCGGCGTGCCCAGTATCTCCTCAATGGGCTTCGAGCTCACCTCTACCAGCCCGCGCGCCTTCAGTTCTTCTGCGAGGCTCGCCCCGTTTGAACGCGAGTCCTCGAGCTTTCTAATGGGGGTCATAGGGGAAACTATACCACGCTACAAATCTTCTCAATATCGGGGTAAAAGTTGGCGAAAGCTACATCCACCACTGAAACATCTTCTTTAAGATTCTGCATTTTTCGTAGATTCGCGAAATATCTCTCGCCGATAAGATCAACTAGGCGTTCTTTTCGCCAATGCGAGACTTTATATTTTTCGATGAGCGGCTGAACTGCAATATGAATGGCTTCATGAATAAGGGTGCCGAGCGCGCGTTCTTGGGATCGTGTGACAATATTGATAACGATAGTGCCCGAGATGGCATCATAACTACCGCCAGTGCCGTATCTCGTGAGTACGAGCGTGTACGCATCGCGTAAGGCAAAAGGGAGGGTACTCCGGATTTCAGTTAGACGCGGCAAAAACTTTTCCCATGGTTCTTGCACTGAGTGTGCGTAGGCAAGATAAGATGCTTCTGAATATTCGTTTTTTATCGCCGTATTAATGTCGGTTTCCGTACTATCTTCAGCTATTCCTTCAGGTAGTGTTATTGCATAGCCGTTTTCTTTGAACCATGGGATGCGCGGGACGAGCCGTTCGACACGACGGACTTCTCGCTCGGCGCCGTAGTCAATTATGAGTTTTATCATCATCAAAGCGCCATTCCGTACCAAATCCAGTTTGTGTCGGTGGTGTAGTGCGCATAGAGGCTCTGGGCAACCACGTTATCTTTCTTTGTGCGCCATTCAAGACGCATATATTTTTCCTCTTTGGCATAGGCCACGACGTATTCAAACAGGCTTTTGCCGAAACCTTTGCCACGAAAAGGTTCGCGAATAAATAGCTCATCAAGATAGAGGACAGACCGGACGTGCGCGACGGAGTAGGAACTCATAACAATCGCCATTCCCGCGAGTGCATCTGTCGAATACAGTAGCCAACCTAGGTAGCGACCTTCCGTAAAATCAGCTCGCAACTGATCTTTGCTAGCATCCGTGAGGGGCTCTTCATTGCTCTCGGCAAGAATTGAGAAGAAATCGTCAAAACATTCAGGAGCGATCGGTTTAATTTCCCATAATCCCTCTACGAGTGCCATGCGATGCACTTTACCATGCTCCTTATGCGGGTCGCACAAAATTGACAGATATTCGAGAGCAATGTAGACTTTTGTATGGAAAGCTGTTCCAATGGTGGAATAGCGCCGAATCTAGCGGCCCGCCGCTCGATTCTAAGTAAGGAGAAAGTGCATGTTTCCGAGACAGCACTTAGACGGTATTCGTATCCTGGCCCGCCAGGAACCGCTTACCGAACTAGATTGGCTTGTTTTACTTCACAAGAGAAGTCAGCTTTTTGTTTCTTGCGCGCGAAATGACTCTCAAAGAGCTTGGTGATATTGAGGGCGCGGTGCGTGAAGAAGATCAGTACAGCAAACTTCGAGATATCATTCCTAACTATCGACCAGCATCTGATACTACGTTCTCCTTCAAGACACGAGGCATTTTCCCTGCAGAACATCGCATAGGGTCGCTTGTATCCAAGAGAACGTCTCTACGAGAATCAGATGACGCTCTACCCTTTGGATTTATAAGTAAGTTTTGGGGACTGAGCCGTGACGGAGAATGGTTTTTGGTCGAGATTGTTTCTGAAGACCATCTCGGCAGACGTACTCATCAAGTACGCGGTATCACTCCGATCTTACCAATCGGATTGTGTCGCACTCTTGAGATCACTCCGCGCGATCTTTGGGAACGTATAGGTGAGGCCATTCTTGAATGGAAGCACCGTCGAGTAGCTGCGCTTGATTATGCCTGTAATATCGCAAGCGTGATTGAAGCTGAGGTCGCTCTCCTAGCTCCCCAAACTACTTCAACAAAATAATTTCCTGCCCCGCTCACGCGGGGCTTTTTTAATGTGCGAAAAAGAGGAGGCCAATGAGGGGAGCAACGAACCACCAGAAGAAGTATTGCTTAGGCGCGAAGAGTGCGTTGACGGCCGGGGTGAACTGGTAAATCGAAGTGACCGGGAAGGTGTGGTACGCGAGCGCGAGGACGAAGCCCGCGCCGAGGAAGCTGAGGATACTCATGCCGATAATGCCGACGTAGAGGAAATCAGAAACGACGACGCGGCGCAGGATGATGAACGCGACGACCGTGAACGCAATAAAGGTCCCGACCTGCGCGACAAGCGCCGTCAGAGGCGGCGTGCTGGGCAGAGAGGAGAAGTAGGGGAAAATCGAGTAGAGCGCGTACGCAGGATAGAAGGCGATGAGGATAGAAAAGAACGTACCCTTCCCCACGTACCACGCGATAAGGAAGAAAATACCGAAGAGCACGAGGACCGCGAGGAATTCTTCGGCCGAATTCCAGGTCGAGAGTGCGGTATGCGTCGCGATGGTGTTGACCTGCGTGAGCGTCGTCTGGACGGGCATGCGCCGATTATACCCCTTCGTCGCGCAAGTCTTCGAGCGATTTCTTCAACCTGTTGGTAAGTTTTTGCGGTAGAACTATTTCAACATAAATCAAAAGGTCTCCGGCTTGCCCCGAGCGAGAGTCGAGGGGGACGCCACGGCCGCGCACGCGCAAGATTTCCTCGGTCTTCTTCATCTGTGGCAAGGTGACTTCGAGTGTCTTCCCTTCCAGAGTCTCGACGGCGACTTTCGCGCCGAGCAGAGCATCGGTGAGCTTAACCGGCAGACGCATGACGAGATTCGAACCCTCCTTGCGGAAGGTCGGATGCTTGGGGACATGAATTTTTGCATAGAGGTCACCCGCGACGCCGCCCTTCAGCGCCTCGCCCTGCTGAGGCAAACGAATCATCTCGCCGCTCTCGATGCCCGGAGGAATGGTGATAGTGATTTCTTCTTCGCGTCGGCGCGTGCCGTGACCCTTGCACTCCGGGCACTTCTCCTTGGGCACTTTGCCCGTGCCACCGCAAGCGTCGCACGGGCGCACGGTGCTGAACTGGCCGAGAATAGAATTGCGCGTCTCGTGGATGCGGCCCGAACCGTTGCAGGTTTTGCACGTTTCAAGCTCGGTACCGGGCTTGGCGCCCGAACCCTTGCAGAGCTCGCAGGTCGAAACTTTTGCGATGAGCACTTTGCGCGTGGTGCCGAAAATGGATTCTTTAAAGGGAATCTCGAGGTCGATAGAAATGTCGCGGCCCCGCGGCGTGCGCGCACGATTGGCGCGGCCACCGAAGACATCGCCGAAAATATCACCGAAGTCGAACTCGGCGCCGCCTTGCCCGAAGCCGCCACCCGCGTGCTGGAATTGTGAGAAGTCAAAGCCCGAAAATGGATTACCACTCGGACCAGAGCCCGAAAATGGATTCCCTTGGGCGCCCGCACCTGGATTACCGCCGGGGAACGACTGCCCATAGGCGTCGTACTCGCGGCGGCGCTTGGCATCGCTCAAGACCGAGTAGGCCTCGGTAATCTCCTTGAATTTCGCTTCGTCACCGCCCTTGTCGGGGTGGTGCTTCTGCGCCAGCTTACGGAAGGCCTTCTTGACCTCCTCGGCGCTTGCCTTCTTGTCTATCCCGAGCACGTGATAATAATCTTTTGCCATAATTATCGCAGTATACGCTTTTGCGTTTTTTGATGCAAAAATCAGTAGGTATTTGAGCCGCGACGCACCACTTCATGCACGATTACTGCGTTGTCTTGTGTAACAACCTCATATAAGAGTCGGTACGATCCGACACGTCTGCGCCAAGTATTTTCGCTCCCCCTCATCTTCTGCACATCTCCGAGATACGGATCAGTTTCCAACTCTCGGAGAACCAATCGAACACGCTCCGCATCTTTGCGGGGAATCCGATCGAGTTTCTTCCAAACAAAAGGATCAACCCTTACGCGCCAATCGCCGTTCGAGTTCATCGAGAGAAATTGTTTTACCGAGTCGATAATTTTTACGTCCGCGCGCAATAGCGCGTAATTCCGACTTTGTCGGAGTAAATTCGCGCACACGTGGTCGTGAAGAAAGCTCCTCGTATTCTTTGCGAGGAATCAACACCAAATCACCGAGGGCGGCAAGTTGTTTTGGTATGGTCAGCGTGGTCATGCTCGTAGTATACCACATTCAAAATAAAAGCGGCGCGATTGCTCGCGCCGTCTCGCTCGGAATTTCTCCTAGTAAGTTACTTTGGTTTTTGTCTTACCGAAAAGAAATACACACCGCCACCGATGAGCAGTAGAACAAACCCAGCAAATTTACCAATGGCGAACGCGGTCAATGAATCCATTGAGAACACTCCTCTAGTGAACCTTCAGGCATATTAACACACACTATATATTTTGCAATTATTTCTCTTTAAATTCCGCGTCGGTCGCTCCAGCCTCCCCTCCATTCTGATCGGGGCCTGCGGCTCCGCCTCCGGCCGGCGGGGTTTGATTCTTCATCATCGCCTCGCCAATTTTCGACATGGTCGAGGAGAGTGCATCGGTCGCAGACTTGAGCGTCGCGAGGTCATCACTCTTCTGTGCGGTCTTCAAGGCGTCGATTTTATCCTGCACCTCTTTCACCACCTCAGCGCCCGCTTTCTCGCCGTTGTCCTTAATCGCCTTCTCGGCGGCATAGACCATCTGGTCGGCGAGATTGCGCGCATCGGCGAGGTCTTTGCGCTTTGCGTCCTCCGCAGAGTTCGCCTCGGCATCCTTTTGCATCCGCTCGATATCCTCTTTCGAGAGGCCGGTCGAACCAGAAATTTTTATCGACTGCTCTTTGCCCGTCGTCTTCTCCTTGGCCTTCACGGTCAAAATACCGGAGGCGTCGATGTCGAAACTGACTTCGATTTGCGGCAAGCCACGTGGCGCCGGCGGGATACCATCAAGCATAAACCTGCCCAGCGACTTATTGTCGGCACTCATCGCGCGCTCGCCCTGCGTGATGTGGATCTCGACGCCCGGCTGATTGTCGGCCGCAGTCGAGAAGGTCTGCGAGCGGCTGGTCGGGATTGCGGTGTTGCGCTCGACGAGCTTGGTCGCAACGCCACCCGCCGTCTCGATCGCGAGCGAGAGCGGGATAACGTCCACGAGGAGAATGTCCTTCACGTCGCCCTGGAGAATGCCGGCCTGGATCGCCGCGCCCATCGCGACGACCTCGTCGGGGTTCACCGTCATGTTCGGCTTCTTGCCGAAATAGTTCTCGACCGCCGCTTGGATCGCAGGCATGCGCGTCTGGCCACCAACGAGAATCACTTCCTGCAAATCGCCAATCTTGAAGGGCGACGCTTCCATCGCGCGCTTGGTGATCGCGAGCGCACGGTCGATGAATTCGGCCGAGAGCTCCTCGAGTTTAGCTCGCGACATTTTAATCAAAAGGTGTCGCGGGCCGGATGCGTCGGAGGTGATGAACGGAATATTGATCTCGGTCTCGACCGCAGTCGAGAGCTCAATCTTCGCCTTCTCGGCGGCCTCGTCGAGGCGCTGGCGCGCGAGGGCATCGGTGCGCACGTCGATGCCGCTCTCCTTTTTAAATTCGTCGGCGAGCCAGTTGATAATCTTCTGGTCGATATCCTTACCGCCCAGGTGGGCGTCGCCGTCGGTCGATTTGACCTCGATGACATCATCGCCCACTTCGAGCACTGAGATGTCGAAGGTCCCGCCGCCGAAGTCGAAGACCGCGATCTTCTCGTCCTTCTTTTTATTAAATCCATACGCGAGCGCGGCGGCCGTCGGCTCGTTGATGATGCGCAAGACCTTGAGCCCCGCGATCTCGCCCGCGGCCTTGGTCGCGCTCCGCTGGTCGTCGTTGAAGTAGGCGGGCACGGTGATGACGGCCTCGGTAATCTTTTCGCCGAGCTTGGTCTCGGCATCGGCCTTAAGCTTCCCTAATATCATCGCGGAGATTTCTTCAGGACGATACCATTTCTCGCTCATCTTGACCTCGATGCCACCATTTTCTGCCTTTCTCATTTCGAACGGAACCACCGCCTTGTCCTTCTGGACATCAGCCTCGTCGAAGTTGTGGCCGATGAAACGCTTGATTTGGAAAATGGTGTTGAGCGGATTCGTCACCGACTGGCGCTTGGCCAAGGTGCCGACGATGCGCTCGCCGTTCTTCCCGATCGCAACAATCGAAGGCGTGGTGCGCGCGCCCTCGGCGTTCTCTAGTACGCGCGGCTCGCCGCCCTCGACGATTGCCATCGCGGAGTTCGTGGTGCCCAAGTCGATCCCAAGTATTTTTGCCATGGTTAAAATTGTTATTCGTTAGTAATTTTACGTAAACTCACTCACTCCTGCAAGCGGGGCCGGACATCCGATGTCCCCGTGCAATTAGGACATCGGATGTCCTAACATTCCGACTCTGACTTTTGCGGGGCGAATCACCTGCTCGCCAATCTTCCATCCTTTTTCTAATACGGCAGTTATTTTCTCATCTTCTTCTGCCGATTCCACCACGTCCTGCCCCATCGCGTCGTGGAATGCAGGATCAAATGCTTCGCCGACCTTCCCCACCTCCTCGATCCCGAGCGCGGCGAAGGCGCTCTCAAGTTCCTTCGCGATGGCCATGAACCCTTCGGGTACTTCGCCATGCTCCTTGGAGCGTTCGAGCGCATCAAACGCGGGCAGCAAGGTTTCAACCGATTTTATTTTTCCTTTCAACTCTGACACTTTCGCATCTCCCTCGGTCCGCTTCAGTAAGTTCACATAGTCCGCTTTGCTCCTCTGCCAGCCGTCGAGATAGTCCTGCTTCTCCTTCTTCACCTCGGCGAGCTCATCCTTCATCTTCTTTATTTTGGCTACGACAGCATCGCCACCCTCTTCGGGCTCCGGCTCCACAATGCTCTCCTCGTCTATGTCGTCGCCTTTCCAATCCATCCCTCCAATATACCGAAATCTAGAATAAAAAACACCCGCCTTGCGGCGGGTGTGGTTACGTTACTTCAGAACCAGAGCGAGCAGTGCGGCCTCCTCTTCCGCCAGAGCGATGCGACGCGCGCGAATCTGCTGGATCTGGTCCAGCTGCGCGCGGAGCATTGCCTCGGCCTCGGTGAGGCCATCGGCGGGCGCAGGCGGCGCGACCACTGGCTCGGGAGTCGGAGCGACCTTGTGGATCGCTTCGTTCAGAATCGGTACGTGCCTTGGGGGCGGTTGCTTGCGTGCGCCCCTGAAGTCGCTCCTCGTCGGCGGGCCGTGTTTGACCGGCACCGTCGACTTCCTTCAAGACGTCCTCCTTACGCGCGGCGGCCTTGGGTGACTCCACGACGATTTCGGGACCAACCGCTTTCGCCGGCGGGTGTAGAGCGACGAACTTGTGCTCCACAAGGAAGTCGGCGAATGTGCTCGGCAACAGGCCGACACAGAGCTCACCGCAAAACATCGACTGCTTCAGAATCTTGCGATTCATCAGCGCCTGAGTGAGTTGGGCTATGAGGTCGAACGAATACCCCAATGCCTTCTGCACGCAGTTGTTCCAGCGGTCGAGCGTAATAGGCTCGTTCACGTAGGTGAACGCCCCGTAGCTCGCGAGAGCGAGCGTGTCGTAATCCTCGCAGATGCCCTCGGGCAATCGTTCGGATTCCTGCGCGGGTGCCGCTGGCTTCGCCGGTTCCCTAGCGAGCTTATCCAACTTCTTCTCGCGCACGGCCTTGAGGGCCGCGAGGACTTCCGCCATGGTAGAGCTCGGCGGAATCCGAAGTTGGAACTTCCAGGCGCTGTCGTTCGATCCGGGCTGGATGGCCAGAATGCCATCGTCGCGACAGACCGTGACGCCCTTCCTCTGTGCGGAACCGCGGGTGCCCTCGATCACTTCGAGTGTGAAGTCACCAGTGCTGATGCCCGCTTCGGCCAACGTGTCCACGAACAAATCGAGGCATTCGTCGAACTCCTTAATCACCTTGGGGTTCCAGGAACGGCCACGGGTGTTAATTGTGCAGGTTGCTGCCATTTTTCTTTCCCTCAAATAACGAATTGCCGACGTGTATAATCGCATATCGCCTCTCTGATGTCAATATACAAAAACCGGCGCAGAGCGCCGGCGGGAAAGGAACGGAAGTAAGGGTTTAGGCTTTGATGGAAGCTCTTCTCGCGCGATGGCGAGGGTCGAACCATTTGGCTGCACCTTACGGCTTAACCAGATCCACCAGAGGCGTGCCTCGTTCCCCGTCTCTAGAATTGGGGAATCTCGTTTGATGTATTCCACCTACTTCCCTACTGGAAGAATAGCAACCTATCCGCAAGGTGCAAGCCCGTTGTATGAAAAAGATAAACCCCGGGACCTTTCGGTCACCGGGGGAGCATTTGTGGTTGGTTCACCTCGTTTGGACTTTGCTTGCTCAAGGCGTCGTCCGCGCGAGCGTGGGAACTGTTCGCAGGAGGGATCTTTGCCTCACTGTCACCGGGCCGTTCCGTCGCTTTGGTCGGTAGGGGTAGTATACACGATGCGATGATTCTGTCAATGACTTTTATGGTATAGTGCCCACATGACTCCGCAAGAACACAAACAAATGGAATGGGCCAGAATGGATAAATCAAAGGAGATTAATGGTAGAGGGTTGGACAATATTATATTCGTGATAGGAACCGGCCTATTTGTACTTTCGATCGATTTTATCCTAGGTTCGAAAGGAGCGCCTCTCCAGCATCGTTGGTTAATTGTCTGCTCGTGGGTAGCACTTGTGATTTCAATAATTTCTCACGCGGTCAGTTATTTCTTTGCAATCAAGGCTAGCGACTATGTGCAAACTAAACTTAACGAATGGGAGTCCCATGGCTTCCCTCAGCCTTTCAATCTCAATTCAGATCCGGAAAACACTAGAATAAAAGAATGTGTAGTTCGGGCAAATTATATTTCCTACACTGGCTTATTTGTGGGAATAGTTTTACTTCTGATTTTTGCATCCATCAATCTATATTGTATCTAAGCAAACACCCCTGCTTGCGCTTTAAATCTCTGCAAAGGCCTGAAGCTTAACCGGAATATCGCCGACGCGAACGGTCCCAAAATTGCGGATGCCCACTTTCTCGCGCGCGCCAAGAATCTCGAGATTAAGCGTTCTGCCCTTCTTGTCGATATCGAGCAAGACCTCTGTGGCTACTTCTACGGTCTTAGCTACCGTGCCTGGACGGATTGACACATTGAGCGCGTTCGCCTGCTTGTCGTAGGTTATCCTCATGGCAACCATTATATCATATTGGCAACCTCTTTATCCAATGTGCGGTAATCACGACAATGCGCGAAGGCCCTCGCACCACCACAACATTGAGATAACGAGCGCCATAATGCCGATACCATTCTTCATGCGGAGCGGTGTGGCCAGGTCGACGAATGTCGGGCGAGAGAACCGTTTGCCGCACCGACGAAAGAGATATCTTGCGTTGACCCATTTTAAACAACGCGTGGTCAGTAAAATGAATTTCCACGCGCCCATCATGACATAAGAAAAACTCCCTGGATGTGGGAGTTTTTCAAAAAGTGGATTAACGCTTCGACCACTGTTTACGTTTACGGGCTTTCACCAAACCTGGCTTCTTGCGCTCCTTGGCGCGCGGGTCGCGCATGAGGAACTTCGCGGACTTGAGGACCGCGCGGGTGTTCGGCTCGGCCTTGATGACCGCCCGAGAGATGGCGTGGCGGACCGCGTCTGCCTGCGCGGACTTGCCGCCGCCCTCGACGTGCGCGATGACCGCGTAGTGCTCGGCGCTGTTGGCGGTGGCGAGGGCTTCGAAGGCGATGTGTGCGCGCTCCTCGGTCTCGAAGTAGTCGCGGGGCGTCTTGCCGTTGACGACGAGGCTCGCCTTGGCGGCCTTCTCCATCCGGACGGTGGCGATGGCGGTCTTGCGGCGCCCGACTGCGGAAATAATGTGTGTTGCCATATTAATTTTTGACTATCAAATTCTTCATGCGCGGAACGCGGAGCTTGTTGCGCGGGATCATGCCGTCGACGGTCTTGGTGATAACAAAGGCGATGCCCTTCTTCGCGACCATGTCGGCCATCGACGTCTTGAAGAAGCCGCCCGGGTACCCGGTGTAGCGCGTGTAGACCTTGCCCTTGGTGCGACGCTCGGGGAGATGGAGCTTGTGCGCGTTGACGATGGTGACCTTGATCGGCAGGGCGATATTCTTCGCGAAGTGGACCGAGCGCTTGCCGAGGAGCGCGTGTGCCGCCTCGCTGGAGACACGGCCAAGCGTGCGGTTGGTCGCGTCGATGGTGTGCTCGGTGGGCTTGATAACGTCTTTCATAGCTTTAGGCATACTAGACGAGAGCAATATACGCAAGCTTGCGGGCGTCGTTCGCGCCCCGCTTGGTGCGCTTGACCACGCGCGTGTAGCCGCCCTTACGGTCGGCATAGCGCGGCGCGATGGCGTCGCAGAGCTTCTTCACCGCGGCCGAATCGCCGAGGCGGCTCTTGAGCAGGCGACGATTGGCGAGGCCACCCTTCTTGGCGAGAGTGATGAGGCGCTCGATGAAGGGGCGGAGCTCCTTGGCCTTGGCCTCGGTGGTCGAGATGCGCTCGTGGATGACCAGCGAACGCGCGAGGCTCTTGAGGAGCGCTTTGCGCTGATTGCGCGGACGATTGAAGATGCGTTTAACGCGAGTGTAAGCCATGGTGATTATTCGCCCTTGAGGGTGAGACCGCGCTCAGCGAGAGCAGAAGAGATTTCGCCGATTGCCTTGTCGCCAATACCGTCGAGCTCTTTGAGGGCGCTCGCAGTCTTGCGTGCGAGACCAGCCGCACTCTTGACGCCCGCTTCTTCGAGCGCCGAGACGATACGCGCCGAGAGACCGAGGTCAGCGACCTTGATCTTGCTCGCGTCGGATGCCGCGCTCTCGAGCGACTTCGCCGAGGAGGTCTCGACGACGGGCTCTTCTTGGAAACCGATCACGCTCTTGAGCTGGTGAATCATGATCTCGATCGACTTCTCGAGTGCGGCGCGCGGAGCGACGGTGCCGTTGGTCTCGATCAGGATGCGCAGACGGTTGAAGTCGGTGCGATCGCCCACGCGCATGTTCTCGACTTCATAGTTCACGCGGCGAATCGGGGTGAAGGTCGCGTCGAGTGCGATGGTGCCGATGTCGACCTTGTCCTTGGTCAGCGTCTCGCGCGGCACGTAGCCGAGGCCGCGCTCGATCGTTGCCTCGAGCTCGAACTCTGCCTTGCCCGAGAGGTCGGCGATAGCCTGATCAGAATTCATAATTTCGACCTGGCTCGGGAGCTTGAAGTCCTTGGCCGTGAGCGCCTTCGGGCCTTTCGCGGAAAGAGCGATAGTCTGCGGCTCATCGCCGTGGAGGACGAAGTGAACGCGCTTGAGGTTAAGCAAAATTTCCATCACGGTCTCGCGGACGCCCTCGAGAGTCGCGAACTCGTGCGGGACGCCCTCGATCTTGACCTGCGTCACCGCCGCGCCCGGGAGCGAGGAGAGAATGATGCGGCGAAGACTGTTGCCGAGCGTGTGGCCGTAGCCGGGATAGAGCGCATCAATCTCGTAGACGCCCTGGAGGCCCTCTTCAGAAACGACGCGCGGTTTGCTGGGAAGTGTAATTTGGTATTCCATAACTCAATCGTATTACCTGGTTTATAAATTATTAACGAGTGTAGAACGAGAGCACCATCGCGAGGTCACCCGCCGGATCCGCCGAGGTAACGGTGGGCAGGTTCACGACCTTACCCTCCATCTTCTTGGCGTCCCAGGAGAGCCACGACGGGAGCGTGCGCTCCGCAAAACGCTCCTCGAAGCCGACGAACGAGCCATGCTTCTTAGAGCCTTCGCGGACCGAGATCTTGTCGGTGAGCGCCACCTGGTACGACGGGACGCGAACGCGCTTGCCGTCGATCGAGCACGTGACCATGCGCGACCATCTGGCGCGCAGAACGGCGAGTCGACGTGAGACCGAGGCGCGAGATGACGTTGTCGAGGCGGAGCTCCAGCGACTCGTGCAGGCGCTCAAGCGGATTGCCTTTCTCGCTCTCGAGTGCCTTCTTCACATAGTTGCCGAACTGACTCTCGGTCACGCCGTAGGTGATGCGCACCTTCTGCTTCTCGAGAATCTGCTTGCCGTACTCGCCACCGCGCCCGCGCCCTGGCCGCGCTTCTTGTTCTTTTCGGTGCGCTCCTTCGGAGATCGCAAATTTCTGCGACTGCGTCTTCTCGAAAACGCTCGCGCCGAGTCTCTTAGCAATTTTGTATCGTGGTCCGGTAATCATGTTTAAAAGTTTAAATATTTAAATGTGATTACACGCGACGCGGCTTAGGCGGACGCGGGCCGTTGTGCGGAATCGGCGTCGCGTCCTTAATCGAGCGCACGGTGATGCCCTTGCCGACGAACGCGCGGAGCGCACTCTCGCGGCCGGCACCGACGCCGCGAATAATCACCGTCGCCTCCTTGAGCCCAATCATTGCACCCTTCTCGCCGATGAGCTCGCCAACCTTGGCCGCGGCGTAGGGCGTCGACTTGCGCGCACCGGAGAAGCCGAGCGCGCCCGCCGAGCTCGAGATGACGGCGTTGCCTTTCTCGTCGGTGAGGGTCGCCTTCGTATTGTTGAAGGTGGCCTCGATGTGCAAGACACCCTTCTCGAGATGGCGCTTGCTGACCTTGGAGAGGGCGCGCTCCTTGCGCCCTGCATCCATGCCGCGCCCGCTCTTCTTGATGATTCGTTTCTTTCCCATAATTATTTAGAAATCTCAATACTCAAGCACCAAGAACCAAACCCGGAAACGAGCTTTGAATTCATTTGGCACTTGATGCTTGTAATTTGGTACTTCATGTTTAGGTTTTCTCCAAAGTGCGGCGACCCGACATCATCGTCTTGCGCACATTGCCACGGCGGGTACGCGAATTGGTCTTGGTCCGCTGGCCACGCACCGGCAGGCCGCGCTCGTGGCGCATCCCGCGCGTCGAACGAATATCCTTCAAACGCTTCATGTTCTGACCGATCTCGCGGCGGAGCTCGCCCTCGATGGTGAACCCTTCAGCGAGCGTGCGAATCTTCTGCTCCTCATCGCTGGTGAGCTCACTGCCCTTCTTCGTCGCCGGCACGCCCACCTGCTTCAAAATCTCGCGGGCACGCGTCGGACCGATGCCGAAGATGAGCGGCAGAGAATATGCGAGCTGTTTGTTATCGGGGATGGTGACGCCGGAGATACGCATGTTGATAAGGATTTAACTATTTAAAAATATTAGCCTTGGCGCGCTTTGCGACGAGGATTCTTCTTATTGATACGGTAGAGGCGCCCGCCGCGACGGACGATGATATCTCCTGGTTGCTGTTTCTTGATAGACGCGCGGACTTTCATTTTTTATCTGTAAGTGTTGAAACCGTTA
Organism: Candidatus Kaiserbacteria bacterium; assembly: GCA_963813065.1. Classification (GTDB taxonomy): domain Bacteria; phylum Patescibacteriota; class Minisyncoccia; order Phycocordibacterales; family Phycocordibacteraceae; genus C7867-001. The sequence continues at coordinate 7,774 of CAWEXP010000007.1, read as the reverse complement.
AACCTAGGTCAGTCGGCGCACAATGCGCGCGCGGCCGCCGTAGGGATCGATCACCATATCCACCTGGTCGCCGACCAAGACGCGGATACGATTGAGTCGCATCTTGCCGGCGAGATACGCGAGAACGAGAGGTGCGTCAGCCGACTCTTCAGCCGTTAATCGAACCCTAAATAAAGAGTTCGGCAACACTTCTTCCACGACGCCTACCGCCGTTTTGGTATCCTCGCTTTCTCTCATGCAGATGCAGTCATCAATCTAGCAGGTAGGCCAAAAAACGTCAAATCGCGCTTTCTCATGGCTGGTCGACCACGACCGTAATCGAGGCCGGGTCCTCGGGGAAGCTCCCCCGCCAGAAGGGGCGAAGCACGAGGACCGCACGCTTGACCTCGGGTAATTGGAGAGCGCGACCTCGGCCGCCGAACGCGTCTTCCCCGCTACGGCCGAGGCAATTCGGGTCGGATCGACCGTGTAGACCAGCGCCGCCGTGCCCGAGAGGGTGAAGGAAACGGTCGGTTTCGAGGCGTCAGGAATGCCGGGGAGCGCAATCGCAAGGCCATCGGTCGAGGAGAGGGTGACCGGCTCGCCGTTGTAGCCGAGACCCGGGACCGACGCAGAAATTGCCTTGGCGAGCGCCGCGTTCGGGAATGCGACGGCCGAGATAGTTCCCTGCTCCTTCACATCGACCTTGCCCGTCGTGGCGGAGAGTTCGGGCGTGAGCTCCTGATAGGTCGTGGTCGCCGCGCCCGTGAGGATTACATACCCCTCGGGTACCTGGGTCTCGAGTGCGGCGGTGAGCTCGGGCGCAAGCGCCGTGGTGAGTGCGGATTGCGTTGCCGAATCAATCGCCGGAGTAATGATAGGCACTTGGCCTGACGCGCCACCAGTCATCGGTGCGCTTGATTGCGCATACACCTCGCTCGCTTGCGCGGTACCCGCGAACCCAGGCAGAGTGAAAGAGGTCGAGCCGACATTATAGGTAGCACCCGGCTGATCGGCATAGACCGTCACCTGAACGCTCCCGGGCTTGCTCACGGTGCCGGCAGGAATCGAGAGGGCGCTGTGGATGCGGAATACGAGTCCCGCAGTCGTTGCGAAGCGGGTGTTGGCGATGAGCTTCTGTGTCTTCGACTGAGTGTTGTAAACGGTGATGGTTCCGGAAGCATTCGTATTCACGAGCTTGGTGCCACTCCCCGTCACGCTCTGGGTTGCAACCTTCTGCACACTGACGACGACGAAGGGTAAATCGCCCGAGCCCTGGGTCGCGGTGAAGGAGCTCTGCACGGCGGTCGAGACGGTGGTGGGCGTCACCTCAACCTTGGCTCCCGAGAAATAAAAGAGTCCGCCGATTGCGGCAACAATAATGATGCCTGCGATGATAATGGTTGTAAAAGGAAACCGAGAACGGGGGCGGGATGACTTCGAACCAGCGGGAGCAGAAGTGGCCTCGCTCGCGGCGCGGCGCGAGGGAGGGATGATGTCGTCGAGAGTACGCATGTCCTGCAGTATACAGGAATTACAAGAATCGTGCGCAGGAAAGAACGGTGGATAAAACTAATTCGTCGCCGAGCTACGCGTCTGCCCGTAGAGCGTCAGCAGAGCGAGTGCAAGATTTGGTCGTTCCTCGCTCGCGGTGCGAATAAACGCGCCGAGATGATGCGCCGCCAGCGCGACAATCTTGGGTGCGTGCTCGGGCGGCCAGAATGTTGCGAGCTCTTCGGCACCCGGAAGTGCGGGACCTGACTCGCCTGCGAGATTGAAGACAAGATGCGGCAAGGGATACTGGCGCGCGAGTGCGGCGATCCCCGGGAGCACCGCCGAGCGGTGGAGACCGGCGAGCATACCGTGACGCACGAGTGCGAGCGTCGTGTCAGGGCCCAGCGAATCGACGATGAGACAATCGCGCTCGACCGCGAAGGCCGCACGCAGAGCTTGGTACCGTGCCGAGGTACCCGCAATGATGAAAATATTTTTAGTGTGATACGCGCGACGAATCACCTCTGCAACCACCTCGGCGCTTTCGCGCGCAATCCGCGATTCCAGCACGAGCGCCGTGGCCTCGGTCACCCGCCTGCCGAAAGGAGCGGGCACTTCGTAGCCATTGAGTATCGCGCCAATGAGGCTCTCGTCGGCGAGCACCATGCCGGGCGGCGCCTGATTCTTGGCCAAGTGCTTCGCGAGTAATTGCTGGGTGAAAGTGAAGGGATGTTGCTCTTCTATCTTCTCGACGCGCAGAGCAGCCGATTCGCCGGGTGCGTCAATCGAGACAATAATCATGCCCGCCGAACCAGTGCCGGTCGCGCGCAGGAGGAGTGGCGCGCCGAGCGTGATGAGCGCGTGGGTGAGCTCGTCGAGGCCGCGTTCGAGCGCACGTTCCCACGCCTCGTCGGCACGCGATTGGAGCGGCACATCCTTCACATACAGCAAAGCGGGCAATTCCCCTTCTCGATACGAAACGCAGGCACCGGTAACGGTGTCACCAGTAATCAGGATCAGTACGGCTGATTGGGTGCGAGGTTGTGGATCGGTGCCGAACAGACTCATCCTTTTATTCTAACACTGCTTTGATTCGTCGAACGCCAGCCGATGACGCTTCTTCCTTCACAATCTTGAAATGGCCGAGCTCGCTCGTGTTCGCCACGTGCGGGCCACCACAGAATTCTATCGAGAATGCATTGTCGAGCGGGCCGACCGAATACACCGAGACCATTTCGGGATAGGAGGCACCGAACTCGTGCTCGGCACCGAGTTTCTCCGCATCTTCTTTTTTCATCACGGTGCGCACGACCGGAATTCCCTCGGCAATTTTCTCGTTCACAATGTCTTCCACTTTTTTAATTTCTTCCGGCGTCATTTTGTGCGAGAACGAGAAATCGATGCGCAGACGCTCGCTGGTGATATTGCTCCCGCGCTGGTGGACATCCTTGCCAAGAACTATTTGCAACGCTTTGAGCAATAGGTGGTGCGCGGTGTGGTACTGAATCGTCTTCTCCGCATGATCTGCCAATCCTCCCGCGAACTTTTGCGCTGCGCCGGCACGGGACTCGGCTTGATGTTGCGACTTACGTTCCTCAAAATCTCTTTCATCGATAAATACTTTATTCTCGGTTGCGATTTCTTTGATTAACTCAAATGGAATCCCCTTTGTCTGATATAAATCGAACACAACATCGCGAGGCAACATCCTAGTTGCAATGTTGTTACCCTGAGCGTCCTCTTCTAGGCCCCCAACCCACTCAGTTTTAATGTCGATAATTTTCTTAATTTCGTTTTCTAGCGCAAAAAGTCCCGAGTTCAGAATTTTTCGGAACTGCGCCTCCTCTTTCGCGAGTTCGTCGCGGATGAAGTCGTGATTCGCGGAAACAAATGGATAGGCAGTGGCATATGCAGCGCCGTACCCTTCCGCCACGTCGGCGAGCACTGCGTCTTTAATCCCGAGCTTGTCCGCTTCGCGGATGGAACGACGGATGAGGCGGCGGAGCACGTAGCCTTGCTCGGAGTTCGCCGGCGTGATGCCCGAGGCGAGCATGAAGCTCGCGGCGCGCATATGGTCGAGAATTATCCTGAACGACCGAAGGTTGGACACGCCGTGTCCGACTTCTGAAGTCGGACACGGCGTGTCCCCATATTGGATGCCCGAGCGCTGTTCAATGACCGCACGCGCAGAATCGAAAACGTCGACGAGAAAAATGTCGGGGTTGCCGCGCGTTGCCGCAGTGAGGCGTTCGAGCCCGCCGCCGAAGTCGACATTGCGCTTCGGCAATTCTTTGAAGGTGCCGTCGGCCTGCTTGATGAACTGCATAAAAACGGAGTTGCCAATCTCGACGAAGCGGCCGCAATCGCAGTTGGGGTGGCACTCGGGGCCAAACGCGGGGTCATGCGGGAGACCAAAATCGTAAAAAACCTCCGAGTCCGGCCCGCCAATCTCGCCCGCAGGCATGTTGCTCGGTACGCCCGCGCGGCTCCACCAATTTTTCTTCGCGCCATACGAGTAGATGCGCTCTTTAGGAATCCCGATGCGTTCCCAGATTTCTTTAGATTCAGTGTCGGCAGACATCCCGCTCTCTTCGTCGCCAGAGAAAGTGGAGACGAACAGTTTTTCTGCGCTCAGCCCTAAACCTTCGGTCGGGCTAGTAAGAAATTCGTAGAACCAAGGCAATTGCTCTTTTTTAAAATAATCTCCTAAACTCCAATTCCCCAACATTTCGAAGAAGGTCGTGTGGCGATTGTCGCCGACTTCTTCTATATCTTCAGCGCGAAATGAGAGTTGAGAATCGGTGAGCCGCACACCCTCGGGATGCTCCGCGCCGAGCAGGTACGGCACCAACGGTTGCATCCCACTACTCGTGAAGAGCGTCGTTGGATCGTTCTCGGGTACGATTGGCGCCGACGGGATAATTTTGTGTCCCCGCTTGGCGAAAAAATCTAAGTAGCGCTTGCGCACCTCTGCGACGGTCATACGCAAAACCATACCACGCATTCTCGGTATAAAAAAGCGCGCTCACCCGAGCGCGCGAAAATCTGTTACCCACTCCTCTAGTTCTCGCGAGAGACAAAAGGTGCGAGAGACAGAACTCCACTAACAAATGCAAGGACGATAGGTACGGCTACCAGCCAATTATGACCAGCGGCATCGAAAGCAAGAGCGCTGAAGTATCCTTTTGCCATAGAAACAGGATAAAACAACAAGGAGAACAACTTTTTCATACTGCGAATCGGCCCAGCAGATTGGCGAGATTGCCAATCAAGCCGTTAACGGCCGCTCCTCTAACCTGAGTGAAGGTTACACCAATTACTTACTTTGTCAACCGCTCCAGCTCCGCCACATTGGCTTCGATTGCTTTGAGACCTTCGCGGAAGATGGCGGGATTCTGCGTGTCGAGGCCGCAAGACTTGAAGATGTCGTAGGGCGACTTGCTCTCCCCTGCCGCGAGGAAGCCGTCGACCTTCTTGATGAACCCCGCATCAGCATCGAGCTTGCGATGCAGAGCTGAGCTGATGAGCTGGCCATAGGCATAGGAGTAAACGTAGAAGAATCGGCGAATGTGGCCGATGGTGACGAAGAAGTTACCGTCCTCCGGCTCGAGCTTGAACGCTGGCCCGAGGTATTGTTGCATTTCTTTGTTCATCAGTTCCGCGATTTTCTCCTTCGGCACGTAGCCATCCGCGCGGACTGCCTGGTGCAGAGCGAGCTCGAAGCGGAAGAATGCAATCTGGCGGAAGACCGTCGCGATGTTGTCTTGGATAGCGTCGTGGAGCGCGACGACGCGCTCTTCTGCGGGCAACTCGGCAATCAGTCGCTTGAGCGCTGCCGTCTCGAAGAAGGTGCTCGCGGTCTCGGCGGTCGAGATCGGGTGGCCCTGGTAGAGCGGCCGCTGACTCTTGGCCCGCTCGGCGTGGATGGCGTGACCCATCTCGTGCGCGAGCGTCTTCAACGAATGGAAATCGCTGAGATGATTCAGGAGCACGAAGGTTGGGACACCAACCGACGATGAGCAGTAGGCGCCACCGGTCTTCCCTTTCTTCGGGTAGACATCGACTTGGCCGCTGTCGAGAAGCCGGTCGAAGATTTCTACATACTGCGGATCGAGGTCGGTGAACACCTCGCGCACAATAGCGACCGCGCGCTCGAAGGGCACTTTCGTCTTCACCTCGCCGACCTTGGCCGAGCGATCGGCATAGGTCAGGCGGTCGAGTTTCAGCAGTTTCTTTTTTACGGCATAGAAACGGTGCGCGATGGGCGCCGCCTTCGTGACGGCATCGACCAACGCGAGGATACTCTTCGGGTCGTTCTGATATCCGCGAATGGTCGCATCATACGGATGCTTGAGCCCGCGGAGCTCGTCGTTTATTTTTTTATCAGTGTAGACGGCGTTCAACTCGCTCTCGCCAATGTCAGCCGTGTCAGCGTAGACCTGGCGCACACTGCGATAGAGTTCGCGGCGTTGCTCGGTCGGCAGATTCGCATAGAGCGATTCCGCTTCGGGCAGAGGCAATTCCTTCCCCTCGTGTGCAACCGTCTTCTTGTGCAAGATATTTTCGGTCGCTTGGATCCAGCGGCCGTGTGAGACGTCACTCTTCAGCGACAATATTTTCTCTTCTGGTTCAGAGAGATTGTACTTTGCACTCTCGAAGAGCTGTTTGAGCCAGTAGCGATAGGGCTTCAAGATTTCGGCTGTGAGGAATTTTTTCTGCATCGCCTTCGGCACTTTCCCGAGCTCGAGCGCGAAGAAGAGAACGAGATTGCCGCGCTTGGTGCCACGCTCGTCGAGCTTGGCGCCTAGAGCCTCGGCCGCTTTGTCAGAGACGTCGAGCTCTTTGCGATAGCCCGCATAGAAGGCGGCACGACTATCGGGCAACTCAATAAGCTTCTCGAAATCCTCAAGTGCCTTCGCGAGTGCTTTCGCATCCTTCAGGTGTTTTTTGTCTTTTCTATATTTTTTCGCAAAAGTAGCCACGACCCTATCGGCAGTCTTCTGATCCTTTTCAATCTTCGGGTCGGTCAAACTTGTATAAAAAACGGAGAGGTCCCAGGAAGTTTTCATTAGAGCCAGTCTACAGGTTCGATACCATGTTCGACAAGGTACGCGTTCGCTTTGCTAAATGGTTTCGAGCCGAAGAAGCCGTTTGACGCGGAAAAAGGCGAAGGATGCGGGGATTCGAGGACGAAATGTTTCGAACGGTCGATGTGCGCGCCCTTTTGCTTGGCATAATTGCCCCAGAGAATGAAGACGAGGTGTTCCCGCTCCTCAGAGAGCGCGCGAATAGCGGCATCGGTGAACTGTTCCCACCCTTTGCCTTGGTGACTCCCGGCAAGATGCGCGTGGACAGTAAGCGTCGCGTTGAGCAAGAGGACGCCCTGCTCGGCCCAACGGCTCAAATCGCCGGAACGATGCACGAGTGCTTGTCCCAAATCACTCTCGATTTCTTTGTAAATATTTTGGAGCGAAGGCGGAAGTGTGACGCCCTCGTTGACCGCGAAACAGAGACCGTTCGCCTGCCCTTTTCCGTGATACGGATCTTGGCCCAAGATGATGACTTTCACTTTCTTAAAGGGCGTGAGGTCGAACGCGCGAAACATATATTTTGGCGCCGGATACACCACCTCATCTTTGTATTCTTTCTTCACGAATGCGACGAGCTCCGCGAAGTACGGCTGTTCAAACTCGCTCTCTAAATGCTTCTTCCAGCTCGGGTCTATCTTGACCTCCATACGTTATTTTTTATTTGCTTTGTGCAATTCTTGCAATTTTTTGCCCGCGTTCTCGCGATAGGTGCAGTAGTCGCACGGGCCACCACCAAAGGAGGTGCCGACCGCAGGGATAGCATCACTTATCAACATGTCTTTCAATTCAAAGAGTTTCGGCTCGACCCAGGCATCGCTCCCGGTGTACGGAATCAGTTCAATATCGAATTCGAGTTTCGCATCGAACGCTTCTTTGTCGCTCTTCCCGTTCGCATAGACAAAGTAGCCCGCCGGATGCACCGCGAAACCATTGCGACGGAAGAGCCATTGGTAGATTTCCATCTGCCGCTTGTAGGAATCATACAAATCATCTTCGCTCGATGGACCTGTTTTCTTGCTCGTCGCCTTGTAATCAACCACGATGAGTTCGCCTGCGGGCGTGACCCAGATGTCGTCGATGCCACCGCGCAGAAATAGATTGGTCGGTGTGTGGAGGTACCCAATACCCCGCCTCAGCGCATCGCGCCACTCCTCCATCCGCGGATCGTTGAAGGGCACGGCGTCGAGTCCTACTTCTCCATCAGCGGATGC
>CAWEXP010000006.1:0-124733 GCA_963813065.1 Candidatus Kaiserbacteria bacterium | reverse complement strand
TCCAACGATACCGAGTACACAACGAATTCTACCAATGATACATGGAATCCTCCCGGATTCACGAGAGCGGCAGAATTGCCACTATCCGGTTAGGATTCTACATAAAAACTTTTTTCAATCAAGCTCCGCGTTCGGCTTCTCGAAGAGCGACGGCTCAATGTCAATCTTCGAATCGGCGATGCGGTAGACATCTTTATCTATTTTTCCTAATTCCTTGTAGCCGGCATTGTAGTGCGAGACGGTCGTGCCGAGCGCCGTGCCAAGTTTTTTATAAAATTCCTCATACGAGCCGATGTGTTTACCGAGTTCGCCGACGCGCTTCTGTATCTCGACGGCCTTTTCTTCAATCTGGAGCGCTTTTAATCCCTGCATGACGGTCTGTAAATACGCGAGGAACGACGTCGGTGAGACGATGATGACCTTGTACTTCCCTGCCGCGCGCTGGATCAGGTTCTCATCTTCTCCTCCACCCACTTGGTTCGTCAGGAGATCATAATAAATACCTTCAGAAGGAATAAACATGAAGGCGAAGTCCATCGTGTTCTCCTCCGGCCGGATATATTTCGCCGTTTCCTGTATTCGCAATTTCAGGTCATTCACAAAAGCTTTTTCGAGCGCGGGCTTGTCCTCGGGCAAGGCGTGGATGAGGCGATTGTAATTCTCGAGCGAGAACTTGGAGTCCACAGGCACGATCTTCTCGCCGATGAAGACGGCGGCGTCCACAATTTCGCCGTTCTTGAAGGGGTACTGGATCTGATACATCCCAGGCGGCAAGACATTTTTCAACACGGTCTCGAGGTAGTACTCGCCGAGGATGCCGCGCTGTTTGGGGTTCTTCAAAATATCTTGGAGGTTCTGTAATTGCTCGGCGAAACTCTGGGTCTGTCGGCCGATCTCTTTCACGCTCGTGATTTCTTGCGTAATCTCTTTAATCAATCGCGAGGACTCGGTGTGGCGACGCTGAGCATCTTCCTGCATCGCGCGCGAGGATTCGGTCACCTTTTTGTCGAGCGTGCGCGTGAGCTCCTGTACCTGCTGTTGGAGGAGTACCATGCCTGCGCCGTCATCGGCCTTCCCTTCTGGCTTGCGCAAGAGGAACCAGAGAATAACGAAACCGAGGACGATAACGGCGATAGTGAGCATTTCCATACGTATAGTATAATCCCGGTATGGCTATCCACGAAATGTTGAAGAAATCCATCCCCGACGCGATGCGGGCGCATGATGAGGTCAAGCTCCGTACCCTCCGCTCGCTCGTCACTGCAATGACCAATGAAGTCATCGCCAAGAAGCGCAAACCCGACGAGTTCCTCACCGACGACGAGGCCATCACGGTGCTCAAGCGCGCGAGCAATCAGCGCAAGGACTCGATCGAACAATTCGAGAAGGCCGGTCGCACCGACCTCGCAGGGCCCGAGAAGCTCGAGCTCGCGATTATCGAGAGTTACCTCCCCGCGCAAATGAGCGAAGCCGATATCGAGTCGGCAGTGAAGGCTAAGATGGCGGAGATGGCTAAAGCCGCCGAGGGCGGCTCGCCCGGCGCGGCGGGTTTGGCCGCGCTTAGGGGCAAACTTACAGGCGCGCTGATGAAGGACCTCAAGGGCAAGGCCGACGGCGGCGCGGTCAAGGCAATCGTCGACCGCTTGTTTATTTAATTATTACGTGGTACTATGAATCCAGAAAAGTATATCGCGCAACCAACAGGAGAGCACCCCATGGAGTTGGAAAAACGAGTCATCGATGACCAACGCATCGAATTCGGTATCGGCAACGGACTCTACGTAACGGCCGTTAGTGACCCTCTGCGAGACGGCAAAGTTATTCTCAGCCGCGAACATGCTGAAATTGGTGGAGAGAGCGCAGACAAAATCTTGAAGCGCACTGCCCTACCCGCTGACTATCGTGCTCAAATTCTCGCCGCGGCACAAGCACACTTCTTTCCTGACGCCGAAGCGGCGTAATCAAAAAAGGAGGCGTCATTGACCATTGCGATCAGCCTCGCGAGATTACGTCTCGCGACGTACAAGATTGGTAAAAAATATGACGTGCGACTTCGTTTCGCGACGGCACACACCATCGCCAAGCGAATGAACGAACTCCGCGAGGCAGGTATCGAGTTCCACTCGGCGATGGTACAAGCCGCCGCCGAACAGGAAGGCCTCGGCCACGAGCGTGAAGCACTCTACCGGAGTGTCATCGCGCTCTACGGACTCTGGATGCGGCGTGCGCAAGAAAAAGGAAAGATCCAGAAGACTCGTGTGCGCCCGCGCCGCAAAGCGACCGCACGCATTGCGAAAACTTGTAACGCCAAAGGCCAATACGGCTTCTTGAAGTAAGGGCGGGACACTAGTCCCGCCCGTTTTTATGCCTGCCCGATCAGCTCGGTGGGCGGGCTTGACAAAAAAGAATAGATATGCTAACCTAGCAATAGGTACAAAGAAGGAGTTAGAAAGTGAAGAAATGTAAGTTCCGATCGACGCTCTTTACATCGCCGACGCCGGAAAACCCGTATCCCTACCTCAAAGATTTTGGAAAAATCGAGAGCTGTGGTTTCGGATTCTGGCGGCCAATCGCTATTCTTGTCTGGATATTGCTCGTCGCACTTTTCGGGTCTATCACCTGGATCTGCGCCGACATGATAGATCTCGGTATGACTATTTTCTACCGGATCGAATTCCAGCTCATGACGAATATGTATGCCGGACACACCGACAGCGTGATTATCATCCCGCTCGTCAAACCCGTAGGTAGTATTGCCTGCTTGTTGTGTCTCGCCTCAATCGTCATGCTCTGCCGGACGTTGCTCCGGAGAACAGTCTCGAAGACCTATACTATGTCCGAGACAGGAATCGCGTGAGGCCAACCAAGCCCCGCATATTTCGCACCCCGATTATGCGGGGCTTCGATGTATCAAAAAACGCCCCGGAGGCCGGGGCGCGTACTCATTCTGTTTTTGTCGGCGGGGCCTGCATGATCCGCGCGAAGCGGTCGTCGTAGGGCACCGGGATATTGACCTCTTGGGTCAAGCCGCTCGCTCTCAGTGTTTCTTGCAATTTCTGGTGAAGCTTTGATCGCGCCGCTTCGGCAGAAATCTGATCCTGCATGTCAGAACTGACGAAGACGCGCATGGCTCCATATTCGGGATACGTTTCGATATTGACCGTCACGGACCCAATCATGGCGAAGTAGTTGTATCCACTCATCGGGGCCTCGTCGTATCCACCGAGAACCGATTTCCGCACAGGAGCATCGAACGATTCGCGCAGGACATTGTCGAGCATGACCCGGGTACCGTATGCAACTTCGTCATCAACGAATCGCAACGAATCGGTCTGCCAACAGTCGAAAATAATACAGAGCTGTACGTCTCCGAAGATTGATTTTTTCCCAACCACGAGACTACCCTTTCCTTGGTGTTCCGAAAAGGACTATACGATATCTTGGTGCACTAATCAATTACCCGAAGGTGAGCGTGTATGCCTGGAGCCCAGGCGACTGCACGATCAGCTCGAGCGTATGGATGCCTGCAGTCGGGTTACTGACGAGTGTGTAGAGCTTACTCGTCGTGATATCGATGGTACCCATCGACTTGCCATCCTGCAGAATCTCGACCTTGGTGCCTCCGGCCGCGCCAGAAGCAACAAAATATACATTTTTCGAATCATACTGGTAGAACACTTTCGCACCCGCCGACTGATTGGTTGCGTACTGCGACTCAAAGTCCCACGTGCCGTCGAGATAGAGATTGTTCAACTCGGGATTGGCTGGAGCAGTGAGACTCTGCACGCCGACGGTGCCCTGCTGACCATTTTCGAGGTATTCATTGCGCTCTGCGCCGAAGTACGTCTCGGGACTCGCGATAGCCGAGAGATCAGCAAGGGGAATCGTCGGCGCGACTGCCGTAGTCGTCGCCATCGGCATCTTGAGTCGCTCTGCGCGCTCGGCGAGTGCAGACTGAATCGCAGATTCGGTCTCGGCATATTCGCCCTCGCCCGCATGGTCGTGCGTGATGTAGCCGTCAATGTCGATGACGTACTCGTGCGGCCAGTATTCGTTGCTATAGGCATTCCAGGTCTGATACTCGTTGTCGAGCACCACGGGATACGTGATGCCGAACTGCTTGAGCGCCGCCGCGACATTGCTCTCCTCGTGCTCGAAGGCGAACTCCGGCGTGTGGACACCGATAATCACTAACCCCTGATCTTTATACTTCGCGTACCACGCGGTGAGATACGGGAGCGTGCGCTGGCAGTTGATGCAAGAGTAGGTCCAGAAATCGAGGAGGACGACATCCTTGCCGCGATACTGCGCGAGCGTGATTGGTTGGCCATTGGTATTGAGATACGCATCCGGCGCGACGAGTTCGGGAGCCTTCTGATACATCGCCGCCTTCTCGGCGAGCGTGAGGAGTGTGGGCGACGTGGTAGCGAGCGAGCCATAGTCGAGCCCGGGTACGGTGAGCCGAGAGAGGTCCTGGCCCGTAGGTATCGGCATCGGCATTGGTGGCATATGCTTCTGCAGTAGGCTCTGCTCAATCGTCGTCTCGTCAAAGATGGCGTAGAGCGGTGCTTCGATACGCTTGTCGAGTCCCGCAACAATGGCGATACCGACGAGAATGAAAATGATTCCCAATATTTTTTTCAGCCAGCCCGAGGGATTCGCCGCCACACCGAGCCAATCCACGACCCTCTGCCCCACAAAGGCAACCACAAGGAGCGAAAAAGAGAGTCCGAGCACGTAGGCGAGGATGTCGAGCACGCCCAGCCCAAGGCTCACCGGCAATACCGTCGCGAGCACGATGAAATACGTCGGCGAGCAACTCGAGAAGACCGGCCCGAGCGCCGCGCCCACCAGCACATCGCCCCAGAAGTTCTGGCGCATAAAACCGCTCGACATGAGCTTGCTCGAATCACGATTCGCCTTCGCGGTGCCGGGGATGAGGTCCCAGAGATTTGGGAAGAGGAAGAAGATGCCGACGAGGAAGAGAATCCCGCCCGAGAGCCAATTCCAGACACTTGCGGGCACCATGATGAATGCCGTCGAGACCTTCAAGAGGAACGTGAAGAGGAATACCGAGAGGCCGAGGGCAATCGTGACCGTCAATGTGCGACGCAGACTCCGCTGACCCGCGAGCGATCCGCCGACGATGACCGGCAAGAGCGGCAGTACACACGGCGAGAGCACGGTGAGAATCCCCGCAATAAGCGAAATGAAAAGTAAGGTCATGACCCTATCCTAGCAGTCGCGGGCACTTCACTATCCCCAGTTTTTTGTTATAAAACAACCAACGGCCCGGTGCGGCCGGATAGCGGCCTCATCGTCCCTGGCCGGGAGGCCCGTCCGCGGGCAGGCTAGCGGCTAGGACACGGGCTTCTCTATGCATTTCGTCTACATTCTTCGCAGTCTCAAAGATGGCCGATTGTACGTTGGCATGACTCAAAATATCGAGCAACGCCTCGCGATACATAATGCCGGGCGCGTCAGCTCAACAAAAAAATCGTCGTCCGTTCGAACTTTTGTATACCGAATCATTCGCAACACGAGTTGCCGCCCACCAACGTGAAAAATACTTGAAAAGTTACCGGGGTTCAAAAACTAAGGCAACTATAGTAGAGTCTGTAAACGGCCTCATCGTCTAGCGGCTAGGACACGGGCTTCTCAAGCCCGGAACCGGGGTTCGATTCCCCGTGAGGTCACAATCATGGCGCCCCGTATCACGAAACTACATCCTCAATATCGGGAACTGCTACGTGCGCGACCGCAAATAGAAAAATATTTTTTGACTTCATTGCTTCCCGTCAAAGGGGAGCGCTTCAAGTTGTTGAAAATGGAAAGCATCGTGCACGCCGACGCCCCACTCCTTATGCTTATGGCTGGCTGCCATGGAGAAGAACCTGCCTCGGTCTTAGCGCTCTTCAAACGATACAAAGTGCTTGCGGAATCAGCTCGGAGGTACGGCGTGAGTCTCGTCGTGTATCCGCTGGTAAATCCGTGGGGTTTTGATCGAAACTACCGCTACAACCGCCACGGATTGAATTGCAATAGAAATTGGGTGCACGACCACGGACGGAAGTCCGGGGAAGTTAAAACTCTTATGAACGATATGCGGCAGTACCGCCCGACCGTCTTCGCGAGTTTACATGAGGATGATGACGTGTGGAATGCTTTCTATCTGTTTTCATTCGGCGACCGTCGTTTTGAAAAGCCGATACTTGCTGTCGGCAAGAAATTCTTCCCTATTCTGCCCGACGACTCCTATGGAGATAGCGGCAGCGAGACTATCCTCAGTGGAGTGTGTTACGACAATCACGACCATACCGCAGAAGATTACATGGCGCACCGCGGCTGCATTTTTACATGCTGCACCGAAACAACCTCGCATGCACCACTTTTAAAACGAGTTCGTTGTTATGAAATGCTGCTTCCGGAACTGGTTCGACTTACCGCCCGTTTTGCTCAAAAGCACTAATTTCTACACCCGACGGGTCCACTCCGTATCCTGCCGGACGAGACGGGAGAGGTCGGCGGAGTTAGCCAGGAGCGCGGCGACGATACGCTCGGTGCGGATAGATTGCGAACCTTTTATCATCACCACGTCGCCGGGCTCGATGAGTGACGAGAGCGCGGTGGCGGCGTCCTGGGCGTTGTCATAGGCATAGGAGTGCGCCGCCGGTAATCCGGCGGCGGTCGCTGAATCGAGTATGCGACGCGCACGGATACCGACACTGACGACGATATCGGCACAGGAGGCCGCGAGGGCACCAATGCGTTCGTGCTCCATGACTGAATACCGACCGAGTTCAAGCATGTCGCCCATCACCGCGATTTTTCTTTTTGCAGGAAACTTCTTGAGTGTTTCGAGCGCCTCTTCGAGCGCCGCAGGCGATGAGTTGTAGGACTCGTCGATGATGACCGACTCATTTTTGCCCACAAAAAGCCGCCCTCTCCCCGGCGGCGGCTCATAACTCTCGAGCGCAACGATGGATTCCTGGAGCGTCATGCCGAAGGCGCTCGCGAGGGTGATGGCCGCGGCGGCTGGGAGCACTTGTGTCTTCCCTACCGAACCCTTCACCACGACGACACCTTTCTCTCCATTTAATTCCACGTGCGCTTGCATACCCGCCACGACGCCGTCTTCAATATAAAAATCGATAGCGCTGATGCGGAGATTCGCGTCGCTCCCGGTACCGTAGGTGAGCGCCTGCGCCGGCACGCAGGCCGACATCTTGAGCGCGTGCTCGTCGTCGCCGAGGAACACCAAGGGCGCGCCAGCGGGCAAATATTGTGCCGGCAAGAATTCTTCTTCGCGCAGAGCCTCGGGTGAGGCATACGCTTCGACATGTACCGGTATCTCGGGCAATTTCGTCACGACCACAGCCTTCGGAGTGGCAATGCGCATAATGCGCTTGAGGTCTCCCGGGCGGTCGGCGCCGACTTCGAGCACGAGCAGGTTGGGATAATGATTCGGCAGAATGAGAAGTGCGAGCGCGGTCTTGAAAACACCGAGCCAACCGATGGGGTTCAACCATGGATTCTTCGCGCCGAAGATGGTGAGTGGTACGCCGAACTCACTATTGAAACTCTTCTCGCTCTGGCGAAGGAAAAAACGAGCGGAGAGTACCGCCGCGACCGCATCTTTGGTCGAGGTCTTCCCCACGCTCCCCGTCACCATCACGATCTGCGGGTGATACCGGCGCACGACGCCCCGCGCGAGAAACGAGAGGAAAAGCGTGAAGGGGACTTTCAAGAGTTTTTTCATGGGGTTGTCGTTGTGGCCGAGCGGTCAGGCGGTATCTGATAATAGTCGATGAGGAAGTGGGTCAAGTCCATGAAGGTCGAGGTAAGCGTTTCAGAAGCATATTCGACACCCTGCGGATCGTTGGTGTAGAGCAGGATAATAAACCTCGGCGCGTACGAGGGGAAGTACCCAAAGAAGGAGTGGAAGTAGCGATCCTTGTAATAGCCACCCTGGCCATTGGTCAATTGGGCGGTGCCGGTCTTGGCCGCGAAGCTGGTGGTCGGAATGCGGTCTTTGCCATTGGCGAGAGAATACGTCAGCCACGCTGGTGAGCATGGTGGTGTCCTCGCGCACGGCGGTGGGCGAGAAGACGGGTGTCTCGCCGCTCCAGTCGAGCGTGCGCGTCACGCCATTGTCGAGCTGGATGGCGCTCACTACATGTGGCCGGACCATCGAGCCATTATTCGCCAAGGCGCCGAGCGCACGGATCATCTGCACGGGCGAGACCGCAATCCCCTGGCCGAAGGAGGCCGTGTCGAAGGCGACTTGTTGCGGCTTGGAAAGGTTGCCGAGCAGGGCGCTGGTTTCTGAAGGCAGATCGATGCCCGTCTTCTGCCCGAAGAGTGCCGTGAAGTACGAACGGAATGCGCTCTGCCCGAGTTGCGTCGCGATCCACGATGCACCGACATTTAAGGACTGCGAGAGAATTTGTTGCATGGGGATCACGCCGCGCGCCTTCAAGTCGTAGTTACAAATCGTCGCCGAGTCGACGTGGATACAGCCCGTATCGTTATAGGTCGTCGCGGGCGTGATGACGCCTGCATCGAGCCCGGAGGCCATCGTGAGCGATTTCATAATCGAACCAAACTCGTACACATGCTCGACGAGCGGATCGCCGAGGAGTGCGGGCGGTACGCTCGTCAAATCATTTGGATCATAGGTCGGATAGGTCGCGAGCGCGATGAGGGCGCCCGTGGCTGGATCCATGATGATACCGCCGGACTCCTTGCTCGAATATTTTTGATTCACTTGCGCGAGATCCTGCGCGAGTCGTGTCTCAACCTCGGGCTCGACGGTAGTCACCACATCGCCCTCGCGCGCACTCCGTGCATCAATGAGTACGTCGCCCACATTCGAGAAGAGCTGAGCAAAGAAATTCTTGTAGAGCGCATCACCCGAACGTGCGAGCGCGGTGTCGTACTCCGACTCGAGACCGGTCTGACCGGTGAGGTCATCGCCCGAGCCGTACGAGACGATGCCGACGGCGTTCGCGGCCAAGTCACCACCCGGATAGACGCGCCAGCGCTCCCGCAAGACATCGAGGCCCGGGATGTTCCGCGCGACGAGCGCCTTGCCTGCGGCGTCCGAGAGGTGATGCGCGACCTCGATATACACTTGGTTCTTCTTCGCGGCGGCCGCGATAAAGGCATCATGCGAGATCGACGTCGACGCAGACGCCGAAACTGCCGCATAGGCCGCCTCAGGGTCTTGTATGGTCTGTGGATTGAGCGCGACGAGGAAACCGGTCTCCAGAGTCGCGGCGGAGACCAGTGTACCGTTCTTAGTGGTGAAATAAATCGAACCGCGATCGAAGAGTCCGCTCCCGCCCGAGGCGAATTGGTGATCGGCCTTCAAAGAGTAGTTCGCGCCATCGACCACTTGGACGAAGTAGAGTCGCACGACAATCAGCAGTGCGATGAATACAACCGCAAAGAGTACGATGCGGATGCGGAAACGGAATTGCCCTCTCATTGTCTCACTCTACCGCAATGCCGTGGCAGGCGTACCCGATACGAACAGTTGTGCCGTGGGCTTGGCATAGCCGAGCGCGGTGTAGTCTGCGGTGGTTACCGATGCAATCTGCGCGAGATACTGCGATTCGAGCGTCGCGACTGCCGCCTCATCGTTGCGCTCCTGTTGCGAAAACTCGACTGTCAGCGCCGCGTAACTCATCACCACCGCCACGAGCGCGAAATACGTGACGAGCAATGCTCCCGCCAATGTCGCGAGATAGGAGGTTGGGGAGAACGAACAATGGAAATTATGCATACGCAGGAATGGCAAGAGCTTCTTCATCAATAAAGGTGCCTGCGGCCGAGCGCTCGAAGACGCGGAGCTTCGCGCTTCGCGCGCGACGATTCGCGACCACCTCGGCACGACTCGGCCCAATCGGTTTCTTGGTTGTCACACTACCCTGCCCCGCGAGTGCGGCTGTGCGGAACACATTCTTCACCATGCGATCCTCGAGACTATGGAACGTGATGACCGCAATCCTGCCCTCAGGCGCGAGACGCGCGAGGGCCGCGGCGAGACCCTCCTTCAGCGCACCGAGCTCGTCGTTGGCGGCGATACGGAGCGCTTGGAATGTCTTGGTTGCCGGATGCAATTTCCCCTCGCGGTACGCGCGAGGCACCGCGGATTCGATTATCGAAACAAGTTGCTGAGTGGTAAGAATGTGCTTCTTCTTCCGTGCATCGACAATGGCACGCGCAATCTTGCGTGCGAAGCGTTCCTCGCCGTAGGTGAAAATAATGTCGGCGAGCTCGGTCTCGGAAGCGCTGTTCACAATGTCGGCCGCCGTCTCGCTCCCCTCACCATAATTCATCAGGAGTGGCGCATCACTCTGGAAAGAAAATCCGCGCGACGAGGCAATCTGATAGCCGCTCCAACCGAGGTCGAAGAGAAATTTATTAACGTGTGCAATCTCGAGTCGATCGAGCGTGCGCGCGAGATTGCGGAAATTGTCATTGACCACGTGCGTCGTCGGGCGATCAATCCGGCGATCGGCGGCATACGCGGTGCGAGCACGCTCGACCGCCTCGGCATCGGCGTCAAAGCCGACGATAACGCCATCAGCACCGAGTCGCGCGAGTAGCTCAGCGAAGTGCCCTGCCCCACCCAAGGTTGCATCTACGACCACATCGCTCGGCGCAACCGCGAGTGCATCGAGGACTTCTTGCATCAGGACTGGTGTGTGGAGATTTTCTTCCATACCGGGCATATTAGTGACGCTCGCCGACTTTCTCGGCGTAGCTCTCGGCGTCGCGCTCGATAGCGGCGGTGTACTTCTTCCATGCTGTCTCCTCCCAGATCTCGACCCGATCTGCGACACCCGCCACAATCGCCTTCTCGCGGATGGCCGCAAACGACTTCAAATTTTCTGGAATCAGCACGCGACCAGCACTATCGACCTCGCCCTCGGCGCTCCCGGCGAGGAAGAGGCGTGCGAGCCCGCGCTCGGCAGAGCTCCCGCTCGTCTGTGCGGCATATTTCTTCGCCTCCTTCTCCCACGCCTTTTTGGAGTACACATTGAGGCAGTGATCAAGCCCGCGCGTCACCACCACCACACGACCGAGTTCCTTTCGGAACTTCGAGGGGAGAGAAACTCTATTTTTTGAATCAAAAGTGTGAAGGTATTCGCCGAGGAACATAGACGGGAGCGGGACGATTTCCCACTGCTACGCAGTATATCCCACTTTGCCCCACCAGCCCAAACACTGTTATCCACACCTCGTATAATTCTCCTAAATATCGAGGTTTAACCTCGATAAGATGCGGTCATGCCTACGCGACCGGCATTTGGAATTGATGAGTGGTATCACTGCTACAACCGTGGGGTAGATAAACGGCTGGTGTATCAAGATTCTGCAGATTATGAACGTTTTCTGCTCGCCCTCTTTACGAGCGGTGGCGAAAAACCAGTACAGACCTCTAATCTTAAAAACAAAAGATTGGCGGATGTAATTCTTGATTCGAGTTTTGACCGTGGAAACGCCATTGTAGAAATCGGTGCATATTGTTTGATGCCAAACCACTTTCATCTGGTACTTAAAGAGATAGACAAGGGAGGCATTGCGCGCTTCATGCAAAAACTTTGTACGGGCTACACGATGTACTTTAATACTAAATATGAACGAACGGGCGCATTGTTTGCGGGAACGTTTAAATCGAAGATTGTCGACGATGATCTGTATCTTAAGCGGTTGGTTGCCTATGTCCATCTGAATCCTGCAAAACTCTTTGATTCTGCATGGAAAAATGGCGACGGAAACGTATCGCAGATTAAAAACGAACTCATCCGGTACCGATACTCGAGTCTTCCAGACTTTCTGAAGTTGCAACGACTAGAAAAACATCTCCTTGGCATGACGGTTTTTGAACTCTACGAGGAACTCCCCTCTCTTGAGGAAATGATTACTGACGCGCATGAATACTATCAAGAATATCGAGGTTAAACCTCGATAACTGTTTTATATAAAAAGGCCGGGATTGCTCCCGGCCTTGAAATTTAGGATTGTTTGCTGGCTCTCCGTTCCGTCTCGATTTCGAAAGCGGTCCGGAAGATAACTGGAGTGACCGAGTCGTCGGTTGGCATTTCCGCGATAGTTGGCGCCAGATACCGAAACATATTTTCGTCTGGCAATTGCAACCGTCGATCACCCAATTCGTTGTTCAATAACATAGCAACTCTCCTCTGTGGCGCTAAGTAAAGTATAACGTTTGTAATAACTCTGTCAACTACTTCGGACGCATCAGGGGGAAGATTTGCGCTTCGCGCAGGGAAACGTTTTCGAAAAAGGCGAAAAGGCGTTCGGAGACGCCGAAGCCGAAGGTCGGCGGCATGCCGTATTCGAGCGCCTCGACATAGCTCTCATCTGTCATCTGCGCCTCCTCGTCGCCCGCCTCGCGCAGTGCCTGTTGCTCACGGAAACGCTCGGCCTGATCCACGGGGTCGTTGAGCTCGCTGAAGCCCTTGCCATTCTCCGAGCCGCCCAGGATGATCTGGAAGCGTTCGACGACGCGCGGATCCTTCCGACTCCGCTTGGCCAAGGGCTCGAGATAGACCGGTACGCCAGTGAGGAAGGCCGGGCCGCCAATATTTTTGCGGATATGCTTCCAGAGCAGGTCGACGCCGCGCTCGATGTTGAAGCCGTCGCGATCATACTTGATCTTGTGCTGGTCGAGCGTCAGACAGACGTCGGCAATGGAGGTCTCGAGTGGATCGATGCCAAATTCTTTTTTCAGCGCCTCGCAATAATCGATGCGCTCCCACTCTTTGCCCAGGTCGACATCGAATTCTTTTATTTTGAAAACGCGTGTGTCGTACACGGTGTCGGCGATTGCGCGATACAGCTCGGTGATCATCTCCATTCCGTGCTCGTAGTCGGCGAAGGCCTCGTAGAACTCCATCTGCGTATAGTCCTGCGCGTGCTCGGCGCTAATGCCCTCATTACGGAAGATGCGACCAATTTCAAAAACTTTCGGCAATCCGGCGACCATGAGGCGCTTCTGCCAGAGCTCGCCCGCCGAGATGCGGAGATAGACGTCGATATCGAGCGCGTTGTGGTGCGTCGCGAAGGGGCGCGCGTCGGCGCCGCCGGTGGTGGTCTCGAGCACGGGCGTCTCGACCTCGATGAATCCGCGCGCGCGGAGGAAATCGCGCATCGTATTCCAGAATTGCGAACGCCGCACGAAGCGACCGGCCAGTTCCTTCGACAATAAAATATCCAAATAGCGCTTGCGATAACGCTCGTCCTCATCTTTAATCCCGAACCATTCGTCCGGTACCTGACGCAAACTCTTGGCGAGCATGCGCCAGGACTCGGCTTCAAGCGAGGGCATGCCCCGCTTGGTGACGAAGGCCTGCCCCGCGACCTCGATAATATCGCTTACGTCGACGGTGCTCGCGAAGAGTTCATAGACGGCATCACCGAGCGCATCCTTTTTCAAATAGCACTGCGCCTTGCCGGAGCCATCGAAGAGGTCGACGAAGAGCGAGCCGCCGTGTTCGCGGATACTCATCACGCGGCCCGCGAGCACCGCGACCTCACCCGCCTGCATGAGGCGGTCGTGATTGGTCAGAAATTCTTCGACCGTGTGGGTACGACGCGTCGAGGCGGGATACGCCTCCATGCCAGCCAATTGCAGTTTCTCAATCTTGGCGAGCCGCTCTGCCCGTAACGTTTCGAGAGCCATGCGCACATCCTATCACGCCCAGCACTAACCAGGTTAGTGCTGGGGCACGCTCTTAGGCAACTTTCTCGATGGTGTAGGTCTGCTTGCCCGAGGGCGTCTCGAAGGTGAAGGTATCGCCCTTCTTCTTGCCCATGAGGGCCGCGCCGAGCGGAGAAACGTGCGAGAGCTTCTTCACGCGCATGTCGGCTTCCTCGCTCCCGACGATGGTGTATTCGTGCGCCTCCTCTGCCCCAGCGCGTTTGATTGACACTTTCGAATTGAATCCGACGATATCTTTCTTCTTGCCGTCGGTGAGAATCTTGGCGTGGCGGACGAGGTCTTCGAGTTTGCGGATGCGCTCCTCGGTGGCCGCCTGGAGGT
This sequence comes from Candidatus Kaiserbacteria bacterium, assembly GCA_963813065.1. Taxonomy (GTDB): domain Bacteria; phylum Patescibacteriota; class Minisyncoccia; order Phycocordibacterales; family Phycocordibacteraceae; genus C7867-001. The sequence goes on along the minus strand of CAWEXP010000006.1, from coordinate 110,659 downwards.
CGCGCGCTTCCTGATATTCGGCATTCTCTGAGAGGTCGCCGAGCGAACGCGCGTACTCGAGATTCTTGGCGATCTCGGTGCGACGCACGGTCTTCAGCTCGTGAAGTTCTTTCACGACCTCATCGAATTTTTCTTGGGACAATAATGTCTCTTTTTCGTTATCAGCCATATAGATGTGAGTCTCGCAATTGTACGCGAGTACGCCAGGAGCGCAACTGGGGAGAGTCTAGAGAAGGAGCGCGATGCCGAGCAGAATCAGCGCACCAGCGCCAGCGCCGATCGGGATTGCGTAGGGCGCAAGTATTGAAAAGAAAGAGGTTGTTGGCGCCGACGGAACGAGGGCGACCGGTGTTGCGGTTGCGACCGTGACTTCCGGCGTGGTCGTCGCAGAGGTTGAGGTGGCGATGGGCTGGAAAATAGTTGGCACCGAAGTCGTGGCGACATTGGCGCTCGGCGGAGTGACTGGCGGAGCCGGCGTTACAACGGGCGTTGGTGTTGGAGGAGTGGGTTGCGCGAGCACAACAGCCGCAGGAGTTTTGGTATGGGTCACGGGCGGCTGGTCACCTGGCGGCAAATCGCCAATGGGCAGAGTATTGAAAAGTGAACTCACCCAACTCACGGCCTGCGTGACCGCCGCGAGCGGTGCAGAGATGAAGATGGGCGAAATCGAACCGGGAGACGAGGAGGTCGTGTTGGTATTGGTGTTTGTGGTGGTCAAGCGCCAATCAGTCTCGACATCGCAATTCGCACAGTCGAAGTTGATTGCGTAACTGTTACTACCGTTTGCCTCGCCATGGAACTTGCCGCTTGAGTCTATCGTCACGCCCGAGAAATTGACCCAGCCTGCGAGCGGATCCCACGCGAAGCCACCAAGTGTGCCATTACTATTCGTCACGCCACTCTGCGAGGGCGAGAGGTTGATCCAGCCATCATTCTGGCTCCATGCGTAGCCGCTCAATCCAGAGTCGGAAACGGTCACCGTCGACTGTGACGGCGCGAAGTTGACCCAGCCCGCGTCGTTGCTCCATGCGTACTGGTGCGAGCTCGAGATAGTGCCTGCATACGCCACAAGTGGTGCGAGAACGAAAAGTCCCAGAGCGACGGGCCAGAAAAAGTTAGTAAGACTTGGCCTAGGTGGGCGACTGCTATTTATTTGTTCCTGCATTTTGGACATTGATGGGGCTCACGGGGCCGACCGAGATTATTTTATCAGTTGAGGGGCGATAAAGAATGGCTTCGGCCGCCTGCTGGAACACAATGAGCACGTCGCCATTTTCGGCATTCACGAGGAATGGTTGCGCCGCCTTCGCACTCGCGGCGTCCTTAATGGTCGCCATTGTTGGCGTCTCAGAGGGCAATTGCATAAACTTGCCGACGTGCGCGAGGATTGAGTTCGCCTGTTCAGCCTGCGCGAGACCTGGGTTCGCCTGATACACGCTCGCACGCCCAGCCCCGTAGGCGATGCATAACAAAATCAGCACGACGAAAATCAGAATCGGCCAGAAGAATCGGCGGGTGAATGAAAATACAACGCTCATACTATTCGGGGGTGGTGGTCGCGCTGTCGTCAGTTTGCGATGCAGTACTCGAATCTGTGGCAGAGACAGTAGAGTCGTCGGTCGGCGTTGTGGTTGCGGCGGATTGCGACGAGTCTGAGTTGTCGGTGCTGGTCGCGACCGAATCCCCCGCCCCACTATCCACGGATGGTGCAATCACATCCTGCTGTATCGCCGACACACCGTTGGCTTGCAAAAGTTGCTGGAGCTGGGATTGATTGACACACGTGGTGCCGACGCAGAGCGTATCGGTGTGGATGGTGGTGGCGTTCAATACCGCGGTTGTAATCGATTGTGCAAAACTATTTACCGCCGAGATAAGCGGCGCGACGAGGCCCGCGTAATTGACCGTGTAGTAGGTACCGGCGACCCCATCGAGCGAGGTCTGCACCGTGCCCACGAGCTGTGGAAACGCTTTCAATACATTCTGTGCGATGACACCGACTTGCTGACTCTGGGTCAGTGAGGGGTCGAGCCAGTTGTAGGTGACGCCCTGTATCAAAGAGAGTTTCGCGAGTGCGTCGGTGCCGCTGATCGGCGCGATATTGGTCTTCAACCTCTGGTCAGAGGTGCAATTGCCCGAACCATCGATAACACACGTGCCACCCGGACCGCTGAAGGTGGCGACACCGCTATTGGAAACAGCGAAAAGTGTGGTGGTCGCACTGGCGGTCGAAGAGCCGATGGCAAAAAGATAGGCATTGGTGTCGGTGCTATTCGCCTGCACCGAGAGCTTGGCGAAAGGGGTCGAACTGCCGACGCCGACCGTGCCCGCGCCCGTGATGCGCACCTTCTCGCTCAGAGAGCCGTTGTTGCGCGTGAGCAGGGCGAGATCTGCGGACTCGGTTCCGGCGGTGTGAGAATTGAACACGCCAGAAATGCGGGTGCCGGTCACCTCGGCACCCGCACTATTTATCTCGCGATAGGAAATCGAATCAAAATTTCCATCGGTCTGGTCGGCGTTGGTGAGAGCTGCGAAGACGCCGCCGCCTGTGGCCAAATTGGTCGATGAGTTGGAACCATAAATCTCGAGGGGTGCCGTCGGTGAAGTCGTGCCGATACCGAGACGCCCGTTGGTACTGTCGAAGAAAAGTGCGGTGCTGGTCGCAATCGCGCCCGAACCGTTGCCAAAAGGAATCGCGCCAGCGGCGATGGCGGAAACGCCGGTGCCACCATTGCCGACTGGCAGGATGCCGCTCACTTGCGACGCGAGGTTGACGAGCCCCGCCGAGAGCGCGCCGGCCGTTGCACTCAAGACGCCCGAGAGTGAACTCGAGATAGTACCAAGACTCGTGAGCGAGCTAACACTGGCGGTGATGTAGTTGGCGTCGTTGTTGAACATCGAAATGTTTTGCCCACTCAGCGCTGAGCGGGCGCCAGCGGCATTCACATAGCCGGCATCATTATTGAAACTAGAAACATTTAATGATGAGAGAGCGATGCCCGAGAGTGCCTGTCCGTTGACCGAGTAGTAGGCGACCTGTCCCGCGGTACCAGCGGCGATGGTGCTCGTCGCGACGGCGCAGGCAGGGTCGCTTGGCGCACAACCCGGGTCGAGTGTTGTACCCGGCGTTACATACGCGTGAGCCGCGAGTGGAAGGAAAAGGAGAACGCCAAGGGCGAACGAGGTCGCGGACAACGCACGGATACGCATACGTACTACTATAGCAAAGCCTATGGGATGTGCGTGCGGGTTATACACTACTCGCTTTTATTGGAAGTAATCGGGTGCCGCTGAATGGAGCTCTTCAAGAAATTGATGCACGGCGTAGATGCCGCCGAGCGAATTGCCCGACGGCCCATGTTCCATCACCACGACGTACACGTATTTCGGATTGGTGTAGGGCCAGAAGCCGACGGCCCAACCATTGTAGAACTGATTGTGCGAACCGGTCTGCGCGGTGCCCGTCTTCCCCGCCAACTGGGCGAACGACATGTCAGAGAGACCAATCGATGTGCCCTCGAGCACGCCCTCGCGCATGCCCTCGCGCACAATCTCGAGATCGGCAGGATTAACAGGGAGTGGCGATGACTTGATTCCACTACCTTCGAGGAGCGTTGGTTGAACGAGCGTGCCGCCGTTTGCGATTGCCGAGATGGCGCGCGCTTCTTCAAGCGGCGTAATCTGCACGGCATACTGACCGATGGCGGTGTGGTAGGTATCGCCAATGTTCCAGGCTTGGCCATAGGTCGCGAGCTTCCACGCGGGTGTCGGCACGAAGCCGGTACGTTCGCCAGGCAATTGGATATTGGTCGGACTCTCGAAGCCGAACGTGTCATACCAATATTTCAAACGATCAATGCCGAGACCTTTCTGCGAACCATACCCGCCGCCGACGATGTAGAAATAGACGTCCGAGGAAAACGCGATGGCGCGCCGCAAATCCTCGGTACCAATCGCCTTCCAGTCAACGAAAATATTGGGGTGCGATGCGTCGTACGGATTCGGGACTGAAATCGAACCGGTATCGTTAATCGTGTAGTTGGGATCGATGGTGCCATCGGTGAGCGCTCCCGACGCTTCGATCGGTTTCACCACCGAGCCGGGCGTATAGAGTCCCTGTACCGCGCGATCGAGATAGACGCGACGCGGATCGTTCGCGTAGCCAAGAATGACATCGCTTGGACCGCCCGAGGACATCACCGTTGAATCGTACGAGGGATAGGAAACGAGCGCGCGGAGTTCGCCGGTGTGCACATCCATCAAGACACCCGCGCCACCGGAAAAAGGCACGCGATCGGAGAGCTGGGAAATCGCATCATAGAGTGCCACCTGCGCGCGCGAATCGATCGAGAGGGTGAGCGAGGTGCCATCCTTCGCCGGAATAACCGTGCCCGAAGAGACGACCGTGCCGAGCACATTCTTCTCGACGAGCATGGTGCCGTCGGTACCGGAGAGCGTGTCATTTTCAGAAGACTCGAGGCCCGCAAGTCCTTTTAGATCGGTATCGTAATAATTTCCACTTGAATCTTTTTTTGGATACGAAACGTAGCCGAGCAAGGCGCCGAAGCCGGGCAAGGTCGTGTAGACGCGCTTGACGAAACCTTCGGGCGTCGAAGCATTGGTCACCAGCGGCACGCCGCGCGAATCACTGATGACGCCGCGCTCGGCGAAAATGGTTGTCGAGTCGAGCGAATTGTGAGCGCTCTGGAGTGCATAGACCACGCCATCGGTCACTTGGAGTCGGTAGGCGCCCGCAAGGAGAATAAGAAAAAACAATATCAGTACACCGCCGATAAAGGCGAAGGTTGAGGAGCCGAGTGGTCGCTCGATGCGTCCTTCGAAACGGGAGCGATCGAAGTCGGGCGAATTGACTGCGTCGAGAAAAATCTCATCAGGCGCAATCTCGGGATCGGGAGTATGACGGCGACGAAACTTCATGCACGCATGATACGCGTCTCGAGGAGCGCGTGCACGCCGAAAGCCGCGAGTGTCACGAAGAGGCCGAGCACGGTTGCCCAAGGCACGCCGTGTGCATAATAGAGCGTATCAGCAAAGATGCCGACCGCGAGCGGTGCCAGAGGTGACGCGAATGCCGCAACAATGGCTAGCACGAATGCGAAAGGCCAGGGCGTACAGATGACGGCGACGAGCGCGAGGACGATGAGCGCCGGGCGAATCATGGAACTATCGAACCAACCCGCATCCACGTGAGCGAGAAGAGATTAATTGCCGGAACGATACGGAGCGACAGTGTCGGCGAACTCGAGTCGGTATCGATGCGCGTGACGCTACCGATAGGAATTGCGCCTGGAGCTCCCACGAGTACGAGATCGCCGACCGCGATGGGCGCAGTGCGTGGCACGGTCGCGACAAAGGTGCCGCCGCCACTACCAATGAGATTGAGTGGAATCCGTGTACTGCCGACCCATGCCGGAGTCTGAACGCCTGTCGCAGAGAAAAGCGTGACACGCGAATCATCAGTGGAGACACTCGAGATAGTGCCGAGCGGTACGCCACCGGGGCCGAAGACTTCCCTCCCCTGCGCAATGCCCTCTGCACTCCCGGCGCCAATCACGAGTGTGTCATAGGGCGATTCGGGCGGGCGCAGGATGACGCCTGCGATAACATCGTGTGCCGAATTCATGGGTGCCATGAGTTTGGCAGTGTCGGCACCCTGCTCGACAAGAGTACGATTCTCGAGCGAGAGCGCCTCATTTTGCGCGAGCAATTCTGCATTCGCGCGTGCGAGCCCTGCATTCGAATCGAACCCGGAGGAGAGATTTTGTACTTCGCCCGCTATCCAATCACCCACGCCGAATACGGGCGCAGTGATTTCCAGAACGAATCCCGGAAATAGGATACGCACGAGGAGTAGTGCGAGCACAAAGAGGAGCGCTCCCGCGCCCCACGAGACACCCGAGGGCGAGAGCCAGGCGTTACGCTTCGCTAAGAATGTCTTCTTCATCGATGAAAAAATCGGCGTAGAGCTCGGGGTCCTCGGTCGCCATACCGGTACCGCGCACGACGGCGGTCAGAGGCTCCGGCGCGACCTTGACCGGCACACCGAGCATCTTGGCGAGCACCGGCGGCAGGCCACGGAGCAGTGCGCCGCCGCCGAAGACGGTCACGCCGCGTTCGAGTACGTCTGACAAAAGTTCTGACGGCGTGCGCTCGATGACGTCCTTCATCGCGTCCATCAACCCATCGAGCGAGGGCGCGAGCGCTTCGCGAATGTGTGCATCGGTGAGGACAATCTCGCGCGGCAGACCCGTCGCGAGGTCGCGACCGCGCACGCTCCGCGAAAGCGTTTCAGAAAGTGGAAGAACGGCGCCGATGGCGACCTTCACTTCCTCGGCGGTTCGCTCACCGATGCCCAGCTTAAATTCACTCCGAACAAAATCGATAATATTTTCATTGAAACGATCTCCCGCGATCTGCGAACTCCTCGATGCGACGGTGCCCGAGAGCGAGATGACGGCGATGTCGGTCGTGCCCGCACCGATGTCGAGCACCATCGTACCGATGGCTTCGCCGGTCGGGAGCTTGGCGCCGATAGCACCCGCGACCGGTTCTTCGAGAATGAATACTTGCCGTGCACCGGCGTTCTCGGTGACGTCACGCACCGCGCGGCTCTGCACGTTCGTCACGCCCGTCGGCACGCCCACCACCACGCGCGGACCGAAGAGGCGCGCACGACCGTTCTGCGCTTTGTTGATGAGGTGCGTGAGCAATTCTTCCGTCACTTCGAAATCAGAGAGGACGCCGTGCGAGAGCGGCCGAACCGTGCGGATGTGGGGCGGCGTCTTACCGAGCATGCGACGCGCGTCGGCACCGATGGCGACCACCTGGCCGGTCTTGTCATTGACCGCAACAACCGAGGGTTCGTTCAGAATAATTCCGCGCCCGCGCACATAGACCAGCGAATTCGCCGTTCCGAGATCAATGCCAATGTCGCTTGAGAAAAAAGAATTTTTAGAAAATTTCGGCATACTTTTTCTTCTCTACCTTCCCACTCGCACGGTCGACCACTTCGACCACGCCACTCGCGGCATCGCGCCCGACGACAATCCGCGTCGGAATGCCGAGCAAGTCGCTCTCGGCGAATTTGGCCCCGGCACTGGCGTCGCGGTCGTCGTAGAGCACGCTCGCACCCTTCTTCTGCGCCTGCTCATATAGAGTGTCGGCAATCTTCGAGAGTTCGTCGCCTGGCTTGCCGAGCGAGACCAAATGATACGAGAATGGTGCAACTGCCTCCGGCCAGACAATACCCTTTTCGTCGGCAAAGACTTCAACAATCGTGCCCAGCAAGCGGCCGAGCCCAATGCCATAGGAGCCCATAATCGCCGGGTGCTTCTTCCCTTCTGCGTCGGTATAGAGAAGGCCGAGTGCAGAAGAATATTTCGTCCCGAGCGGGAAAATGTTGCCGACTTCGATGGATTTGTGTTCAACGAGATCGGCCCGATCAAGATTATATTTCTGCAGGACTTCATCATTCAGCACTTCTTTATTCACTGCAATTTTTTTCTTCTCGTCAACATAAATAGTGTCTTCGCCCGCCGAAGAGATGGTCTGGAACTCGTCGGTGAGCCCCGTGGTGAATGAGCCACCCGCGGCGATGGTGCGATACGTCATCGCGCCGAGGCCCACACGCTCGAATATCTTGGTATAGGCCTCCGCAGCCTTTTCATAAAACAGTCTAAACTCTTCTTCAGAGCGGCTGAAGGAATACAAATCTTTCATCACGAACTCGCGCACGCGCATGATGCCGCTCTTGGCGCGCAATTCGTTTCTAAATTTATTTTGGAACTGATAGGCGTAGAGCGGCAAGTCTTTGTACGAGCTGACGTAGTTGGTGAGAATGCGCGTGATGACTTCCTCGTGCGTATTCGCAATGCCAATCTCGCCGCCCGCCGCGAGTTCGCTCTTGAACCAGTTGTCGACGACCGCGTCGTCCCAACGATTCGTTTTCTTCCAGAGCTCGGGATCCTGGAGCGTGGTCATGAAGAGTTCTTGTCCGCCGATGGCGTCCATCTCTTCGCGAATAATTTGCTCAATCTTCTTGAACACACGCAGGCCGAGCGGCAGATAATCGTAGACGCCGGCCATCTCCTTATGCAGATACCCCGCGCGGACGAGGAGCTGGGCGTTCTTCGCGACCTCGTCGGCCGGCGCTTCGCGTCGCGCTTTGGTGAAGAGTTGTGATTGCCTCATGTCGCTAGTATAGAGCTGGAGCGAACAAAGGGCAAAGTGTAAAGAAAACGGCCCCGAGGGGCCGTGTCGGCTATGAGCCGGAAACGAGAACGTTGGTGAGCATGCGGTGTAATTTGCGAATGCGGTCCATCAAGAATTCCCAGTACATATGACCACCCGCGCTTTCGTTTCGTTGGCCGAAAATCTTATACAGATTGCCGACTTCAGCTTCAACTTCGACCGTCGAAGACGTTGTCGCGTCGCCCCACTCAGCATTGAGCGGGCAATACTTCGCTTTCTGCTCAAGATCTTCGAGTCGCCCTTCATTCCACGCAACCTGTTGCGGTCGTTCGACGGGTGGCAGTTTGAAGAATCGCCACTTCCCGCCTGCGTCTGGCATACCGAGCAACATGGCGTCGACGCGCGGCGGCCTACCATCATTGAAGTCGTCGACGATTACGCTGATGATGCGGTCGTGGTCGTCCTTGAAGTAGTGATTGGTGGTCTCACGCTTATTCATCTGCTTGCTCTCCTGCAAGATCTGCAACTACGATTACAATACGCTTGTTTTGGAAAAATGCAATGGGCCATGTCAAGATAACATCTTGACATTGATGACTCAACCGACGATTTTATAAATATCGTGAAGCGAAACCACGACCATGAGGAGGACCAGGAGCGCGAAGCCGACGGTGTTCACCGCCTGCGCCGCACGCGCGGGGATAGGCCGACGGATAATTGATTCGATAATCACAAAGAAGAGGCGGCCGCCGTCGAGCGCAGGAATGGGAATCAAATTGATGAGCGCGAGATTGATAGAAATGACCGCGATAAGCGAGAGGAGATTGCCGAGCCCGCTCGCCGCCGCGCCGCCAACCGCGCCCGCGATGCCGATGGGCCCCGCGACCTGCGAGAGATCGGCCGAGAAGGTGAAGAGGCTCGCGAAGAAGTGTAGGAGCCCGAGCGCGGTCATCTTGGTAATTTCCCACGTCAGCTCGGCGCCCTGCCCGAGCGCGCTGACAAAGGAGACAGGCACGACGCCAATCGTCGCGACCTCGACGCCGAGCGCGTAGCGCGCGGGATCACCCGGGACGACACCCGCTTGCGGCTCTGCGGTGACTGTTTCGTCGGCGCCATTATGAAGGAGCGTGAGACTGACGGCGCTCCCACCACTTGCCGCAATAAACGCGGTGAAGCTCTCGGGGTCACTTGCGCGCCACTCCCCAACCGTATCCTTGGCCGAGAGGATGGAATCGCCGGGCAAGATACCCGCACGCGCGGCAGGCGAGCTCGGCACGACATCCGCGATGGCGAGCTGGAGACCGGTCGCGTGCGCGATCTCGGGCGCGGTGAGGGCGCGCGGCGTGCCGGTGATAAGCGCACTAGTAATAAGAACGTACGCAAAAATAAGATTCATCGCGATGCCCGCGACGAGCACCAGCGCTTGCAAGAATCTGTTTTTCTTATTGAACGCGCGCGCATCCATTTCTTTCGCATCTATTTCTTCTCCATAAATCTTCACGAAACCGCCGAAGGGCAACCAATTGAGCGTGTACTCGGTCTCGCCCACTTTCGCAATGGTGAGTGCGCGCGGTGGATACCCGAGACCGAACTCGTCGACGCGCATGCCGCAAATCTTCGCCACGACGAAATGTCCAAACTCGTGGACCACAATCAGCGCGACGATAACGAGAATAAAAATGACGACTTCCATTGTCGCCATTCTACTATGCTTTTACAAAATCGCTCGATATGCTAGATTCACCGCGGAACTGGCGAAAGGAGCCACTCATGTCGAAGAAGAAAGTAATGCGTGCGAAGCCAACTGAACCTTTGTATTGTTGCGGCGGAGGATATCACTGCGACAAGCCTGCACGATGGATTCGCCACACACAATTCTCCGGCGACCACCCTTTCTGCGGCACGTGCGCAAGGAAGGAAAAGGGTTTCGGTATATCCGATTCTTATCAGGATTGGGAAAAAATCCCGAAGGACCAAATCGCCCCGCCCAAACCACCGGTCGTGAAGCTATCGGATTTCATCGCCACACTCGAAAAGCAGGCAGAGGCATTCGACAAACTTGCCAGTCGCAAGAGCGACATCGGGCACGGCGACAAACTCGTCGCTCGAGAATTTTCCAAGAAATTCCACCGCATCGCTGCCGAACTCAAGAAAGTGAATGCCCTCTAACACCAAGCCCCCTCTCGCGAGGGGCTTTTCTTAAAAATTCAAAGCCCTTTTATTTTAAAAGACCCAAATATCGTAGATGTCCGAATTTAATTATCGGCACATGATTTTCAAGGAAAATATGTAGCTTCGTATCATCAGTAAATATGGGCATTCCTGTTGTTCTTGCTAGTTCAAATATGGCCGAATCGGTAAACCCATATCTCTCGATTATTTTCAAATCAATTTGCAGCAAAGAATCTAAGGTCACGTGATCTTCCTCAGTATTTTTGAGATAGCCAATCAGTGATTGAAAATATAATTCAAATTTTGCTCCATGAAATGCTTGCTTAGATTGGTTCGATAACTCAGCCAAAATGTGAGGGGTTATAACAACCTTCTTAAATCGAGATACTATATCTAACGCTAGTTTGAAATCTTCTTCCTTGAAGTTTTTCCCGCCGTCCTGCAGCAGGCTACATGATTCTATTTCCTTTGGATCGAAAAGACCGACCAGCAGAAGATGCAAAACGTCCGTGTCTACAATTATCCCATCGGGTCTTCTGGCGAGACGATATGTTTCTATCGCTTCCAAACTGTTTAAGCCACTTGCCACATTTACTGCTTACGTATGCGCATAGCTAGCACCTTGCCAGCTGGGGTAACATCAAAATCTTTAAGCTCTCTTTTTTTGTCAAATTGGAATTGACCGGTCACTTCGTAACTCAAAGTGACTTGATAGGCCTTCGTACTTTTATTTTGCGTCAATTCTTCCACACGAAAGTCAGAAACTTTGTCAAGAGATGTGCCGCCCGCTACAAGAACTTGCAGGAGATACTCGTATGCGGCTCTAACTACTTTGGTAGATTCTTCTGTGGCCATATATAGGGAGTATACCAGTTAGGTTTTAAATGCAAGTTATCCGTCATTGTTATTGCGAAATCTCTACTTCTTTTTTCTCGACGAGCTTCGCGAGGTTGGCGGTGGATGCGTCGATGAGTTTTTGGATTTCGACTTTGAGCCGCTTCGCCTCATCCTCGCCCATGCCGCCCTCGCTCTCGACTTCTTCGAGCGCGTGGATGGCGTCGGTGCGATGTGAACGGAGCGTCACTTTCGCGTGCTCGGCTTTTTCTCCCGCGAGTTTTTTCAATTGTGTGCGACGATCGCTGGTGAGCTCGGGGAAGGAGATGCGCAGGCCCTGGTCGTCGACCGAGGGCGAGATGCCGAGATCGGCCTCGATAATCGCCTTCTCGATTGCTTTCGTCAGCGAGGAATCCCACGGGACGATGCGAAGCGTGCGCGCATCCTCGACCGAGACGGCCGCGAGCTGGTTCAACGGTGTACGGGCGCCATAGGCCTCGGGCTTCACGCCGTCGAGAAGCAGGGGCGTTGCGCGGCCCGTACGGATGCCCGAGAGCTCGCGCCCGAGCCACTCTTCGGTCTCTTTAATCTGTGTCTTCAGTGGTGAAAAATCGTATGCCATGCGCCCAGTATATCATTTCAAGCTTTTTGGAATCACGAGCGCGACGTGCTCGAGAATCATACGGACCGGCGCCGAGCGTTCGTGGAGATACGTGCGCAGGATTGCGAGGTCGGAGAGGAGCGCGAAGAGTGCTGGGTCCGGCTGTTTCTTCGATGCGCGGTATGCCGCGAGCTCAATGCCATTCACAATCGCGAGCGCCTCGTCACGATTGGCACGTCGATCGTCTTCGTCATCGCCCGTTGCGAGCTTCTTCGCAATTGCCGTGCGCTTCTCGCTCGTCGCCGCGAGGAACTTTTGCGCCGCTTCCGGCAAGTTGGACACGGCGTGTCCTAAATCTGATTTAGGACACGGCGTGTCCACAATTTGCATTCGAGATTTCAGCGTCGGCAAGAGCATCCCCGCTGAGGGGAGAATGAGAAATAGGTGTGTGCCGGGCGCGGGCTCCTCGAATATTTTCAGGAGTGCGTTCTGCGCCTCGTGATACGCGCGACTCGCCGCGATAACAATCGCCCTAGACGCTTCTCCCGAAGCGTCGGGCGAACGTCCTTCAGAGGAAGTTTTAGCCTTCCCAAATGCTTTCGTTGAAGCTATTTCAATAATTCGTCGCGTATCCTCAACCGAGAGCAATCCATATTTCAAAACGACGACGTCTGGATTCCCCGCCGCCTTCATCCCCAACTCGCGCTCGATACTCTCGAGCGCGAGTGCCGTTCCCGCTTCCGCTTCCGCCTCGATGAAAAAAGCGTGGTGCATTGAGTGAGTATAGCGCCTAGCTACGCTGTTTTACGGAGATTGACAAACGTTGTCAATTGTGTATATAATATGTGCAGTTGAATTGCGCTCACGCTGGCACTCTGCCGGCAGAATCTGGAGGATTCACATGCGCAACGGTCTTTTCACTTCCATTATGCTTGCTGGCTTCGCGCTGGCATTGGCGACGACCCCGTCGTTTGCGATTGCGGGCCTCGGCACAGATCCAATGGTAACTACCGTCGACTCTGGGCCCGATGTAAGCGTCTACGGCGGTGAGCGGACGAAATACATCGCCGCGTACTTCGGCATGCAGGCGTCCCGTGGACCGACAACGAACGCTGGGTTCACACTGAATTGGGACCATCCGTCCTGGTTCGCTCCCTTGTTCGATAACGTCTGGGGCGATTGGTGGAACTCGTTCCGTAACCACCGCAACGATCTCGAAACTGCCAAGGAAGCAGACGTGACGATCGGCGGCGACGGCTCAACATCGACCTTCGTCGGGCCGATCGACTACGAAGCAACCGCCTCGTATTGGTTTCTTTCTTTCCACGATCGAGACTTCCTTGCGACGTTGAAAGACGATGGACTCTATCAGTCCTTCGCCGCGACACGTCCGTTCAAGGATGGGAAGGTGACCTTCGGTATCACCGGTAAAGTTGAGGCCTTCGAAGGCATCAACGAATACGATACCTACGTCACCAGCAGTCTCGGCGTGTCGGCAGACTTCAAGGCACTCAATCGCCTTTTCGGCAGGTCCGACAGCGTCGATGCCAATCTCTTAGTGGCACAGGCGGTGAGCCTCACGGGCAACAGCTCGAACTCGACCATCGGCATGGGCGGACTCACCTATCATCCGACGGATTGGTTCACGATAAACGTTACCGGACAGGCTCTGTACTTCAAACATCATCTCGATGATGTGTGGATGCTCAAGTTCTCGTATGCTCTTGGGCACATCTTCGGCTAAAACAGTTGGTGCGAAAATCTTGGGCGCCCCTCACCGGGCGCCCTTTTTATACCGTGCTACACTTTCGCGCAGAAACGTTCCAGGAGGCGCCGATGAAGCGCTGGTTGAGTCTCGCTCTTTTGTTTTTTGTAATCTTGATTGCCGCACTGGCGATGTCGACCGAGTGTGCGCATAGCGCTACTCTGTTCAAGTCTGACTTAAACAAGATAAACCTCGTGATTCCGCCGCCCTCGTGGAAGGAATTCCGCGATCGTCCGTGGCAAGAACCGTCAACACCGGCCTATGATGCGAAGAAGCCGTGGCGCATCGGTACGCTCGAGAAAAAGTATGCGTACTTGAGTGGCATGCCGATCGAACGCGACCTTCTACTTTCTTTTGAGAGCGGCCGGTTCCACGCCTTCTACGATGCGCTGACGTATCGCTGGGTCGTGAGTGGTGTGCAATTCGAGCCACTCATCGGCGAGAACAAGCTGGGCCACACGAGCGCACTCGTGATTGGTATCAAGATTCCTTTCTAGTCCCCGCGGCGTACTCGCCGCGGGTTTTCTTTTGTAACGATGCGTTATTGCTTCGCTAAAATACTTTTCTGATACGTATGCAAATGTTTCAGCGCGATGCCAGTGCCGCGCGCGACGCAGTAGTAGGGATCGGTCGCGAGCTTGGCGACGACGCCCGTGCGGCGATACACGAGCTCGGTCATCTGGCGGAGCTGGCTCGAGCCGCCGGTGAGGATGATGCCATTGTCGATAATGTCCGAAGCGAGCTCGGGCGGCGTCTCCTGCAAGACCTTACGGATTGCTTGCGTCATCTCGCGGAGCTCACGCGCCATCGCGCCCGCGACTTCATTGGTCGAGAGTTCGATGGTGCGCGGCAGGCCAGAGACCAGGTCGCGGCCTTTGATCGGCAGAGCGAGCTCTTCGTTAATCGGCACTGCGGCGCCAATTTTTATTTTCACTTCTTCGGCGGTCTTGTCGCCAATCGAGAGGTTGTGCTGTTTCTTAATATAATCGACAATCGCGCGGTCGAGGCGATTACCTGCGCACTTGACCGAGGTCGAGGCGACGATGCCGCCGAGCGAGATCACGGCGACGTCGATGGTACCGCCACCAATATCGGCGACCATTCGGCCCATCGGCTCGTGAATGGGGATGCCCGCACCAATCGCGGCGAGAATCGGCTCCTTGACCACGAACGCGTTTTTCGCGCCCGCCTTCATCGCCGCCTCGATGACCGCGCGCTTCTCGGTCGAGGTGACGCCTGCGGGCACCGACACCAGCACCGTCGGCTTGAACGGGTTCCAGCGGCCGAGCGCCTTGCGGATGAAATAGCGCAACATCACCTCCGTGATTCGGTAGTCAGCGATGACGCCGTCCTTCATCGGCTGATAGGCGATGATGTCGTCGGGCGTGCGACCAATCATCTTCTTGGCCTCGATGCCAATCGCCAGAATCTTATTCTTCCCGCCGCGCGGGCCCTCGTTCTTCCCCACCGCGACGACCGAGGGCTCATTGATGATGACGCCCTTGCCCGGCACGAAGACCAGCACGTTGGTCGTCCCGAGATCGATACCGAGTTTGGGAGAAAAGAATGACATTTGCCCGTATCATACCGCTTCCCGTGGCACTTGCAAAATAATTAAATATGCGGTATGATATTTCCGGAACAATCTGCGATCTGAAGGAGACTCGCATGCGCACTTTTTCCTATGTGCTACTCGCACTCATCGCCTACGCGGCCACCGCGACTCTGGGTGTTGTGTACAATTTCTTTGTCGCGCTCGCACCCTGCGTGGTGTTGATCATCACGTTCGTCTGCAACATCGCACCCAACGACACCTCGGACAAGAAAACTCCGCGATGGCTCGGTTTCGCCTTGCTGGGCTCTGTCCTCGCGATCATGAGCTATGAATTGCTCTACTACTGGCTGTGTCAGCTGGCGGGCTGGGCACACCAGACTTGCCATCTCATTCCCCAGTGCAACACCTTCTAACAGAACCGGCCTCTTCACGAGGCCGGCTTTTTTATACCCGTTGGAGAAGTTCGCGGACCGGCATACAATACGCCTATGCAGGAACGAATGGAGGAAGTTGCGGATGCGGTCGTACGACTCGGGCGATTGGCGCTCCAATTCGGGCGGACGAATCGCGCCACCTACCACGAAGACGGCGAGACCTTCGAATCCGACACCGATCACACCGTCATGCTCGCACTCATCGCCTGCGCCTTCGCCGCGCGCGAGGCGCCCGAGCTGGATCTGGGGAAAGTCGCGCAATTTGCCCTCGTGCACGACTTGGTCGAGGTCTACGCGGGCGACACGAATACGCTCAAGCCGATGTCGGTCGAAGACAAAGAGGAGAAAATGCGGCGCGAGCACGCGGCCTTCGTGCGCATCCGCGACGAGTTCGGTGCGACTCTGCCCTGGATACCCGAGACCATTGCGGCCTACGAATCGTTAACGACACCAGAAGCACGATTTATCAAAACGCTCGACAAGTCGATGCCGCACATCACCCGCCTCCTCAATGGCCAGGCCGAGACCGAGCATGGCACGTTCACGGTCGAATCTCTGCGCGCATTCCGCGCCCAACAGCACCAGGACATGATCGCCACCTACGCGCATGATCAGCCGACGGTGATGGCTCTGCGTCGCACCTTCCTCGAGCGCCTCTTCGATCTCCTCCCCTGACTATGGCCGACGGCATGAATTTCGTGATTGAGGGCGGCAAGAAACTGAGAGGCGAAGTCATCACCTCGCGCTCGAAGAACGGCGCGGTCGCACTCCTCGCCGCTTCGCTACTGAACGATGGTGTCACGACCCTCGAGCGCGTGCCGAAGATCGAGGAGGTGCACCGACTCGTCGAAGTCCTGCGGTCGATTGGTGTCTCGGTGGAATGGAACGGTTCGAGCCTCATCGTTGCCCCCTCATCGAGGTTAAACCTCGATAAAATTGATAAGGTCGCCGCGACCAAGACGCGCAGTATTTTGATGTTCATCGGCCCCTTGGTGCACCGTTTCAAAAAATTCGAGTTGCCGCAATCGGGCGGTTGTACCTTGGGCCTCCGTTCGGCGCGGCCGCATCTCTACGCGCTCGAGAAGTTCGGCATTGCCATCAGCGCACTCCGTGACCGCTACCGTATTACGCATACGACTCTGCACCCGGCCGAAGTGACTCTCTACGAATCGAGCGACACCGCGACCATTAATGCCCTCTTCGCCGCCGCGAAGATTCCCGGCACGAGCATCATCAAGTACGCCTCGGCGAATTATCAGGTGCAGGAAGTCTGCGGATTCTTGCAAGCGCTCGGCGTCGAGATTGAGGGCACCGGCTCGACGACACTCACGGTGCGCGGCATTCGAGAGATTAAAAAAGATATTTCATACACCGTCGCCGAAGATCCGACCGACGCGATGTTCTTCATCTCTGCGGCCATCGTGACGAAGTCAGCGCTCGTCATTCGCAGTGCGCCCATCGAGTTCCTCGAGACCGAACTTTTTATTCTCGAGAAAATGGGATTGAAATACTCGCTCAAGAATCCACGCGTCTCAGAGAATGGCATTACCAAGATCATCGACCTGCACCTGAAGCCGTCGAGCCTGACTGCCTTCCCCGAAAAAATTCATGCCCGCCCCTATCCGGGTCTCAACATCGACAATCTCCCCTTCTTCGCCGCCATTGCGCTCGTGGCCAAGGGCACAACCCTTATCCACGACTGGGTCTACGAGAAGCGCGCGATCTATTACACCGAGCTCGATCGACTCGGCGCGCAGACCGTGCTCCACGATCCGCATCGCATCTCGATCCCCGGCCCCGTGCGGCTCAAGGCGGCCGAGGTCGTCTGCCCGCCCGCACTGCGCCCCGCGACCATCATCCTCGTCGCCATGCTCGGCAGCGCCGGTCGCTCAACCCTCCGCAACGTCTACTCGATCTCCCGCGGCTATGAGGATATCGTCACGCGCCTCAAGTCTCTCGGTGCTGAAATTGAAACGTCATGAAGTCCATCAAGGAGATTTTGCCCGACATCGAGAAGAAGATGGCGTCAGCGCCGGGCGGGCGTCAGCGGAAGACGGAGCGCGGCGAGCTCCTGCAATTCTTCCAGAAACATCTTAATTATTCGCGCAAGAAGGACGGGCTCGTGCCGCTCACCATGTCGCGTCTTGGCCTCATCCTCGAAGGCATCCCCACCAACGACTTATATTATTTGAAGAGCGTCTGCAGTCGCGCCAAACACTTCTCGAAGAAATTCTGGTGGGAAGTTGACCCCAAGAAGCATCAGGAGCCGGAGTATTGACTTCCAGAGCCGATTGGTGTAACTTAAGGACAGTGGCGTGCGAACGCGTCGCGCGGGGTCGACCCCCTCCGAACGATCCCGAGTGATCTTGCACGTCCGTGCGGCACGGGCGCTCAGCCCCCCTGGTAGCCCGTGCCGCCGATCTTTCCAAGCGCCTTCGGGCGCTTTTTGTTATATAGTAGGCTCTACAGCATGAAGACCATCGTCCAAGAAGGCGCACCAATCTTGCGGAACGTGGCTCCTCCAGTACCCGAGGAGCTCTTCGGTAGTGCCAAGCTTGCGCGCATCGTCGCCGACATGAGCACCGCGCTCGATGCTGAGCTCGACGGCGTAGCACTCGCCGCGCCCAGATTGCGGTCCCGTATCGCCTCTTCGTCGTACGCATTGACCGAACCCTTCCCCTCCCTCCCGAGGGCGAACCGAAGGCGAAGCCGCAAGTCGACGTTTTCATAAATCCCGAAATCGTGAAGACCTCACGCAAGCGGCAGAAAGAGGATGAGGGTTGTCTCTCGGTGCGCGGCGTCTACGGCACCACGAGTCGGCACGAACGCGTCACGCTCCGCGCACGCACGGTCGACGGCAAGCGGTTCGAGCGTGGCGCCTCCGGGCTCCTCGCGCAAATTTTTGAACATGAAGTGGACCATTTAAATGGCATCCTCTTCACCGACCATGCTGAACACCTCATCGAGCTCAAGCATCCCGCCCATGAAGAACCAGCCTCCTAATTTCGTCTATTTCGGTACGCCCTCATTCTCGACTCTCGTGCTCGATCCTTTGGCTAATGCCGGATACTTGCCTGCGCTTGTGGTGACCACGCCCGACCGCCCCGCTGGTCGCGGACTTGAGCTGACCATGTCGCCGGTCAAGCAGTGGGCCCTCGCGCGCGAGATACCCGTGCTCCAGCCCGAGAAATTTGATGAGCCGACACTCGTGGCTCTGCGCGCGACGCATGCCGACCTTTTTATCGTCGCGGCGTATGGGAAAATTCTTCCTGCCGCACTCCTCGCTATCCCCTCGCACGGCGCGCTCAATGTCCACCCCTCGCTCCTGCCCCGCTATCGCGGCACGTCGCCGGTCGAGAGCCAGATTCTTGCCGACGAGCAACACATCGGCGTTTCGATTATCGAGATGGATGAAAAGATGGACCACGGGCCACTCGTCGCCCAAGAAGAAGTCGCTCTGCCCGAGCTCCCGCGCCGGAACGATCTCAACACGCTCCTCTGGAGTCGCGGTGGTGCACTGCTCGCCACCATCCTCCCGAGCTGGCTCACGGGCGACCTGAAAGGCGCGGTACAAGACGAATCGCTCGCGACGGTGACGAAGAAAATAAAAAAAGAAGATGGCGAAATCCAGAGCGATGATCGCTCGCGCTCCGCGTATCTGAAATATCTCGCCTACGAAGGTTGGCCCGGCGTGTATTTTTTCCGAGACGGCAAACGCGTGAAGATTACGCGTGCCTCATTTGCACACAATCAGTTCACCATCGAGCGCGTCATCCCCGAGGGCGGGCGCGAGATTAGCGTCCAAAAAACTTCTTGATCCTCGCGCGCCCGCGGCGCAGGTAGCTCCGCTCGCGCCCGCGGAACTTCCGTATCTCCGCTTCGAGCTGGCTCCGCACCCGATCAGCCGCGCTTAAGGGAGAGGGCTTCACTGCTTCAGAATGGAAGACTTTCCCGCCGATGATGACGTTCGCCACGACCCGCACCGGTTCGGCCGAGCGCCCCTCGGCCGGCGCCTCTTCTATTTCTATCTCGAGCAGTGCGCCGTCGCCCTCCTCGCCGAGGAGTCGCAGGGGCGCCGCCAACTTTTCTTCCAGAATCGCTTCGCTCTCAGGACTGAGCGGATACTTGTTCGCCTTGATGGTGGTGCGCATGGTGAAAGAATTAGCCGATGGTTAACATTTTTGAACGCGAACGATGCCCTGTTAGTAATCGTACCGCACTCACGGGCAGGCCAAGCCGCTCCGCAACTATAGTACGCACGCGTAGGTTCGCCTGATTCCCCTGCGCAGGCTCTTTGACCGCTATCAGGAGCGTGTCACCTTTCTCCTCGACGCGCTCGCGGCGCGCCGAGGGCGTGACGAATACTTTAAGATAGCTCACGGTCGCTCAATATAGGAAATAATATCTCCCGACTCGTACATCGCGACGCTGTGCTCGGCGTCGACGAGGTATGGCACTTGCTGTTTCCCGCCTTTCGCCACGAGCTCGGTGGCAATGGCGGGATCGGTAATATCTTTCAAGTCGAACTCGATGCCGAGCTCCTCGGCGCGCTTGAGCACCTTGTGGCAATAGGGGCACGTTGGGCGAATGTAGAGCGTCATCATTACACAAGTATACCAAACGAGCGGGTGGCAATTCTGTGCAGTTTCAGCTAGAATGCCGTGGCACCGATAGCGGTGCAGACATCATAGACATTCCGCGGTACCTCCGGTATGTTCAAAAAAGTCAGGGGTACGACAACATTCCGCGGTAGCTCAATGGTAGAGCAGCTCCCTGTTAAGGAGTTGGTTGTAGGTTCGAGTCCTACCCGCGGAGCCGAAGGCCAGTTAATATAACCTCAGAAGAAGCCATAGAATCTATGGTTTTTTCTGTTTCTGGTTTTTTGTAGAAAGCACGTTCCGCCTTCACATAAGCTCCAGACCGAGTACGATACAAGGGTGCGATATGGCCTAAACTCAGCCTCCGGGCTGGGCATGGCTGGAGAAGTCCGGTAAAGACGCGGAAACCCATCATGTGGGGTCGTCTTTACCGGCCATACGGGGAAACTCGTATGAGAGGCGCAAGCCTCTACCCACGTGGTGGGTTTTTGCATGTCTACAAAAAACTATCTCAAATATTACTGGTTGGATAATTACCTTGAAAAAGAGGTGCGGCCAGCTTTTGTTAAAAATCATTTCCTTACCGCAGAAGAGTTTTTTGCAATCATTTTTTGGAAATCAAAGCGCCCAGCAAAAAGAATCCGAGCAAGTTTGTCTGATGAGGCGATAAAGAATTTAACCGAAACAATTGCTAATGAAAAAGATCTGGATACAAAACTAGACATCCTTCTGGATAAAGATGGGTTCGATATCGCAATGGCGTCAGCAGTCCTCACGACACTTTACCCCGAGACCTTCACTGTGTACGACTATCGGGTACGAGAACAAGTAAATAAAAGAATTGGAGACGGTAGCGAGAAAATCAGAAATCTTAGTACCGTTGTTAACCGGAAAGAGAAAAAGAGACTGTATTGGAAGTATGTATCACTTGTTCGAGGAACCTACCCCGCACTCTCTTTGCGTGATTGCGATAGAACATTGTGGGGAGAATCTTGGTACGAAGATATGCAAGATTTTATAGGTAGTGTGAATAACTCCGGTTTGAGAAATTCGGAAAAGTATTTAAAACAAATATAACTATGGTATGGGCAATTTTATGGGGATTCATAATAGGAGGAGCGAGTAATAGCGGCGGCGCTGGTTTTCTCGCCTTTCTTGTTATTTGGTACTTCGAGGACAAAAGCCATAACGCAGCGAGCGTAATAAATGCTCTACAACAAAAAATATTTAGCCTTGAATCAGAGACTAGAGGGTTGCGAGAAAGAGGGGAAAACAATCGACCGGTGGCAAGAGAAAAAGAGTGGTACGAATGGATGGTATGAAAAATCTGGGCACCAGACTCTTACTTCTATGCGGCCTCGTCGCAATTGTCTTCGCTGGACTCTTTATTGCCTATCCTATCGTGTACCAGCAAGCTGCTGGGAAAGCCGTCTTGGATACTTTATCTAAAGATGATTTCTCGCCTAATACTTTCGACCCGAATTATATTGAAGAGCTTGGAGCAATTAATCCGAACTGTGTTCCGTACTATGAGAACAGTGGCAGCGGCAACGATCCTATCGACAACGAACTATCCGACTTTGTGAAGCCTTACCCCCTTTCTGACTTTTTATGCGGAAATCAGTCTGATGTAGCCTCGACTACTCTTTCCGACGGAAAGGTTCTCTACTTCGTTGATCCTCTCGTTGTCGGTTTTTGCGGCAGTGGTGGATGCCCATACTTTGCCCTACTTGAAGAAAAGAAAGGATTAGTTCGTCACGTAATTGGATTTGACTTCTATTCTGACGCTGGCTCAACGACCACTATCTCAATGGAGCGGGACACCGATGGCTCGGTATTTGGTTTCTTATCTTTCCCCAAAACCGGAGAAGTCGATGTTTATTGGCATATGTCATCGGAGTGCGGGACGACGAATACCTACACCTTCGATAAGCACGACAATCCCATACTTATCTCCGCGTCTGACAGTTGTTTACCGGGCAAAGGCATCCTATACCCAACCAAGTAATGACTCCTCGCTGCGAGGCGAACAAACGGCGTAGACGCGAAGTACCGACTATATCTACAGAGGAGTTGAAAACGAATTATATAATTAACTCGATGTTTCCGGAAAAAATAAAAGGGGGGCGGCCAGTAGCAAGCAAGACACTCATTACTCAAATGATTCGAGAGCGCATGGTACAGAAGATAGTTGAGAAACTTGACCCCATTCTCGATGCTCAAATCCAAGCCGCTATCGGGAATCTTCGCATCACTCGTACCGACTTTAAGGGGAGACAATCTGTATCTGAATTGGCACCCGACACCAACGCCGCACGGCTACTGCTCGAACATACAATCGGCAAGCCCAAGGAGACGATCCAGCACCAAGGAGGGATTGGGATTGTTGAACTCGTTGCGCAACTAGAACGGGGCGATTAGGGTTATTGCGCCTGCCAAATCTCTAACGCCTCTTCCAGGTCTAGTCCCGTTTCGTCGGCAAGATCTTGAACCTCCTGCGCCTCGTCTAGAGTTAGGTCGTTATCTTTTGCAAGTTCGAAGAGTTCCTCGTCCATAAGATTATTTCCATTTTAGGTCGGAAATATTTGGCTTATTTTTCACAACTCTAAACTGCCACTCTCCCCAAGAATCTTTGTCGGAATTTAAGGCTTCACACCACAGCTTCGCCGAATCCCATTTAGTTTGGTCTTGTTCTCTCTCCTTTCCTTTTATTTCCAGAAGTAGATGTCGGTTCCCTTTATATTGAATAACGAAATCGGGGAAAAAAGATCGCATCAACCCTTTGTGTATGTAGGGAATGGTGAAAGCCAAATGGTCATTCTTGACCCAAGCCGTAACATCATCGATTTCATTATCGAGAATCTTCCCTATATTTTCCCATCTACTATCTTGTACGAGATGACTAATGTGGCATTTCATTTCAGGCGAAGAGTAGGTATCCCGGGTTGTGTACCACGGCGTCATTACTGATGTTGTTTTGAATTTGTTGATTGGATCGGGTATTGGATAAGACTTCGTGTCTTGACTCAAGTTTATCGCCTGTCTAACCATTGCTGTTATTTTGGTGGTGTTTAAACCAATAAGAATATTTTTATACACGTCGTGATTACTTTTGTCAGCATCTATAGTTACATTCTTCTCGATAAAATCAGAAACAATTTTAAATATTTGTTGGAATTTATTACCATCATCTATATTCTTCCAAGTGTCGTCCAAACCGTTTTTGATACTCGAAGTAATCGCAAAAACGCTTTGTTTTAAGCGATAGTCTTTACCGAGATATTCTTGAATCGAACTCATCTTTTGAGACTGAGACAAGTCGGGGCGATCAATGGTGGGAGCAACCTGAACCCACACAGGGTTCTCTGTTGGAGACAAGGCCAATTTTTCTGTTTTCTTCCAATCAATATCGACAAAGTGCTCTGTCTCTTTTTGCACCCTCAAGATGTTGGGAAATAGAATTTGATATTGTCTTTTCTGTGGTAGCACCTGTACGAAAGTTTTTGGCTTTTCTGGGCCAGGATCTGGTCCCTCCTTACCCTCTATTGGTAAGAAGCTGAAGGGAATACCGAAAACTGTTACATACTCTGGTTTCAATAACCCTGTACTTTCATCAATATCGTAGCTCATTCTACGGAGCCCTCTGCCTACAACCTGCTCACAAAGCAATTGTGATGTAAAGGCGCGCAAGCCGAGTATCTGTTTAACGTTATTTGCATCCCATCCTTCTGAGAGCATATTCACACCAATCACACATTCGACATCTGCACCTGGCTTCCCCTGTTTACCAACGGTATTGAACTTTTCTCGAAGAGATTCATCTTCTATGTCTTCAGCCGTGCTATCGACTCTCAATACCTTACTCTTATCTGCCATCTCTGATACGCCTAAATGACTATTTAAAATGGAGTATTCAATTCGCTGAGATGTAAAGGTATTATTACAAATCACTATCATCGATGGTGGTACTCCTTTACTCCATTCGTTTTTAGTTGCCAACCAATCTGTTGAGAGGATCTTGAACGCACTTCGCACAAGGTCAGGTAAATCTACATTCGGTTCACATTTTTTATTGAGATCTTCCCGAATACCTTCTTCATAATAGATGTGGAACAACTTTGACTTGTCTCCGGCCACTTTTTCTGACGAATACGAACTGTCCCTTACTGCAATTGTTGGTGTTTTTACCAAACCGGATTCGATGGCATCATGCAGACCAAAATCAGATATAATCCAGTTAAACAGTTCGAATCCCGTATTGGAGCTACGACCTTTCGGAACAAAAGGAGTTGCGGACATGTCATAAGCGGTAATAATTCCCCGTGCTTTATGTATTTTATCTAAACCTTGTACCCAAACTGTCGCTTCTTCATTTTCTTTCTTTTCTTGTTCTTTATCCTCTTTTGATTTTCCTATCTCAGCAGTATGCCTATGGCAGTGATGCGCCTCGTCGTTTATTACCAATATCGGTGCGTCTCCCGGAAGTTCAGATAGAACTCTTCTCGTAAATGCCCCATCGCTCTCCTCTCCCATCATATCTCGCATTACTTTCGGTAAGGACTCCTTCTTCTTAGGAGCAACTGACTGCCAGTTGAGTATCGCTATTTTTGATTGATATAGATATTCTTTAAGTGAAGCGGGTACGATATTGAAGACGTCATAGTAATTTGACTCGTTACTTGGAATTAGCACTTCGAGACGATGTCGCACGGTAATGCCAGGTGCCATCACGAGTATATTTTTCGTAAATCTCGTATCTTTTGGGTTAGCAACTTTATTGAGCACCTGCCATGCAATAATCATCGCCATCACAACCGTTTTTCCCGTACCCGTCGCCAGCTTTGTACAGGCCCGCATCCAATCACTATCGCTCCTGTCTTTTAGATTTATTCCTACTTTTACGGCATCCGGAGCCTCAACAAGCCAGATGATAGTTTCAATCGCCTCTATCTGACACCAGAAGTACCTCTGACCATCCTGCTCAAATCCCTCTTGATCAAATCTGTTCCAGTGCTCCAGGAGCTTTTTTGTAGTTGAAGTCACATTTGGATATCCTTTTTCTTTCCACTCTTTAACTCGTGGCCGTATCATGCTAGCCAGCTCTAACTCTAGGAATTGCGTCGCCCCTTTCCCCACTTCTTGTTTACCTACAGTTGCATAGTACCCGGCCTTTCTGCGGCCATCCTCTCTGTGATAACTCTCGCTATTTTCGTCGTATTCAAAATGATACTTCGGTTCGAAGTATGGTGAGTTGATTACGAATCCTTGTTTTTTGTCTACAGATTCCATACACCTATATTTTCTTGACCACTAACATCTCAACACCGCGGTCATCGACTATTTTTACCGCTATGGTTCGTTTATCGCCTGATGCGAAAGGTATTGATGTTGTGCCAGTATATTGCTCCAATAACTCTTCGTCTACACTCCCATTTAACGCTTTTGCAAGTTTAGTCCAATCTCTTTTCTGATCTTGCATTGGGAAAAATATCTGTGAGGGGAATAGGGATCTATTGTCGTAATCTGTATCAATCATCCAGACAGCAATTTTGTCTGTACTGCCACCCTTGAGCTCCTGGGTACGAGGATCATAGTAATCGAATCCCTTCACCTCCACTTGGAATTTCCCTTCTTTGGTTTTATTGATTTCAATATCTGGTTCCCCAATGAGCCAAAATGGTCTGTCTGCGTTTGCTTTTTTCTTTAAATCTTTAGTGAGCAAGTCCGTATTCATTTGAGCTTTCAAAATCTGGAGACCGGATATTTTTATGTTATCAACATCCTTTGATGCTTCGGGGTCAAAAGCATACGAACAAAAGATGACCATGTTTGGTTTCTCAGCCATATTTCTAATTTCGTCCATTGTTCGCTCAATTTGGGTCTGTTCCATGGGAGCATAATCAGGGCCAAAGACTATTGCACACTTTTTATATTCCCCATTGCTATCAATATTTCCAAATGCATGAATTTCATTAAATCCTTCGGAAACTTCTACGCTGTTGAATGTAATTCCTTCATTGTGGTATGAGCGAATGCCTGAAGCACGAATGCTATCGAGGTAGTCGTTCAATTTCTCGGAAATCGGATTCGTTGGATTTGTTTTGTCAGATACATCCGGGAGATTTCCTTCAATTGGCTTGGTGCGGATGCCCGGAACGGCCTCTACTGTGAATGGTCCAGTCACCCGAACTTTATCTCTTATGACAAATGGCTGATTATAGAGAGTCTCTTCTTTGGTTAGTTCGTTGTTCGCAACACTTCCAAGTGTGGTGTGTGGAACGGTTTTATATTTAAATCCAGACGAGACACCTTCTTCTTGTTGTGCCATTTCGTAATAATCAAATTGACTGGTCATCAACCGTTGTTTTGCAAGTTGGATTGCCACACGGGAAGTATCGCACATGATCCAACGACGACCCCACTGTTCTGCTACATACGCTGTCGTGCCAGAGCCACAAGTCGGGTCCAGGACCAAATCTCCTGGATCCGTGACCATCAGAACACATCGCTCGATCACTTTATTGTTTGTCTGCACAACATATATTTTCTGATCACTAAATCCTGCGGCCGTATCCTTCCATCCGTTTTCGAGTTGCACGAACGGAAAATCAGAGTGGTACTGCTTGAAGTACGGATTCTGGCCGAGTACAAAGATGCGGTGCTTGGCAATCAGTTTCTTCATTCCCTCCGGATGAGTTCGCCAACTTTTCCCACTAAGCGGACGATATTCCTTCCCACCCAACTCGAAAGGATAGGTGCAAGAGGGCGTGTAGCCAGAAGACGTGAGGGTTGACCTCTTGAAGATCTTTTTTCTTTGATCGGCAGGCAAAGCCGCTATTTCCTCGCGGTTCAACTTCTTATACAAACCATCGCCAGTATCGAGATAGCAAAATTCGGGCTCCTCCTCGATTTCTCTGTTTATAAAAATAGATCGGTATTTCATTTTCTTCTTGTCGCGGGCGTACCAGAGTATGTAATCGTAGACCCTCGCCATCCCAGACTGACCGAGCGGGGACATGCTACGGAAGTTGATCTGCGCCACAAAGTTTTCCATCCCGAAAATCTCATCTAGCAACTCTCTAATGTGGTGTACGTTCTCGTCGGAGATCTGCAAGAAAATACTACCGCTTTCATGCAGCAAGTCGTGCGAAAGCTGTAAACGATCTCGCAAATATGTGAGGTAGCTGTGGATGCCAAGCTCCCACGTGTCTCGAAACGCTTTAATCATCTCTGGTTCAGCAGGAATGCTGTCGTCGTCCCTGTCTTTCACGTCTCTCTTATTTGTGAAAGGTTGAAAGTTTGAGTTGTATTTAATCCCATACGGGGGATCTATATAAATCATCTGTACTTTCCCAGCCATTTTCTCTTTTTCCAGAAGAGAGTTCATGACGAGCAAGCTGTCTCCGGCGATAAGACGATTTGACCAGTTTTTGGTGTGGCCATAAAAATCAAACTCTTTTTCTGTATTCAAATTTTCGCTCGGTTGTTCAAAAAGTGATGGCTGCAATTTAACTGTTTCTTCAGTCTTTTTTAGGACTTGTTTTATTATTCTTTTTGGATCTATCCGTTCGTGGATATGAAGCGAGACAGTATCAACACCAAACGAAGCACCTTCGGCCTTACCCGCCCAAGACAATGTTGGATCAATATACGGGTCATGTTGGTATGTTTTCTTTTTCGGCTTTGAATCCAAGGTACCGCTAACGAGTCCGACTTGCGGATTATTGGCCCGCTTCACAGTTGTATGTTGGTACTGCTCGAGAGAAATGTCTTTATTGTCCCGTTTTTTCGATATTTGGCCCATGATTGGCCTATTCTAACACCCATTCGCCAGCAAGTTATATTAGTCTCACGGAATGAAGGAGTCGCCGAACTCAAGGTATTTAAACGCATTTAACTTCACCATCCGTTCTTTCCATCAATCGAATAACCCTCAATTGGTGAGCCATATTTTCCATGTATTCCCTATTGAAAAGAGACGGTATATGGAGGTGATGTTCCGGGAGCAGAGTTTGGAAAACTAGGAATAAATGTAAGGAGTTGGTTGTAGTCCGCCGGCTGGCGAACGTGAGCGGCTTTTTTCTTTTTCCTACTCCAGAAGCTCTTGCTTCTTTGAAAAATTATCCCCGATGCACAGCGAGCCAGAGCCACACGGCGAAAACGACGAGGACAATGAGGATGCTCACCACCTGTTGCCAACGCGGCTCTTTGATATGCGTTTTGAAATCGTCGTGGTCAGCCATTAGTGTGCGAGGGGGCGGATGGTGACCGCGGTGCCGTACGCGGCAACTTCGTTCATCGACGCGCCGATGTCGCCCGTGTCGAAGCGCATCATCAGGACTGCGTTCGCGCCCTTCTCGGCCGCCGCCTGCTTCATCCGCTCGATTGCCTCGATGCGACTGTCGCTCAGGAGCTTGGTATAGCCGCCTATCTCGCCACCAATAATCGCCTTCAAGCCCGCGCCGATATTGCTCACGAGATTGCGACTCCGCACCAGCAAGCCGAAAACCTCGCCGTAGACCTTCACCACCTCGTAGCCCGGCACGTCGTTGGTGGTGACCACCAAAATGGATTCATTCATGGGGCTTATGGTATCACGGTGCCAACCGTTTCTGTAAACGCGAAAACGCCCGAACGGGCGTTTTCCTCCTCTCGTGAGATGTCTAAACCGCAGCCGGCACTTCCGGAGCCGCGGCCCAGTCCGCATGGAACTTTTCGCCCCACGCGACCATCATCGGATCATCCTTTGGCGTCGCCTTCACTTTGGCGGCCATCTCGGGATGCGCGCTCTCGAGGTGTGCCATGCCCTTCGCCATCATTTCGTCTTCGGTCTCGGCGGTGATCGCAGTGTCGCAGGGGCCGCCCATCTGTGCGCAGGTCATCGTCTTCATAACTCGATATATTATTTTTTAAACGCACCGCACGTACGAGCCTATGATAGCACGGGCTGGTGTGCCGTTAATACGGGATTTTTTCTTTGCGCAATGTGGCGTTCTTCCGCAAGATGGCGTCAAGGAAGGTCGCGTTGTAGCCCTGTTTCTTCGTGGCGAGGTAAATGGCGGTTGTATCTTTGGGAATGCACTTGCCATCAAAGCCGCGCTTATCCGGATACACGAGCGTGTGTGAACGACCGACGCGGCCGTCGGTGAGCCAGAGTTCGCGGAGTTCGTCGTAGGACACGCCATACGCCTCGGCAATATTGTAGAACTCATTGCAGAAGGTGACCTTCGCGGCGATCCATGCATTCTCCATATATTTCATCAACTCCGCAGTGGTGCTGTCGGTGATGTGATACTCGCCAAATGGCCCACGCACGCGCGCGAAGAATGGGATGACACGCTCCACCGCGCTCCGCGTGCCGCCGAAGATGAACGCTTTGTGGAGCTTCATGTCGGTCGCATGCGGGACACCCTCCCAGTGCGGGACCGGATATCCGCCCTCGCCGATGAACTCGGGCGAGAAGACGAGTCGATCCGCCATCTTATATTTCTTCACCAAGAGAGCGGTCGTTCCCGGGAGCACCGTGCTCTTGAGCACGACGAGCGGCGTGGTGAGCCAGGAGAAGGTCTCTTCGACGACCGAGAGATCAGCCGTCCCCTCTTTCCGCATCACGGTCGGGACCGAGACGACGGCGAGGTCAGCCTTGTTCACCGCTTTTTTATCTTTAAAACCCTGCGGTGGGTCGTAAATGACGACGTTAAACTTATCTTTGAAAAATTCTTCGAGTGCGCGCCCGACATATCCCCGACCGATGATGGCAATAGTTTTCATACCCAGTGATAACGAGGCTCGAGAATATATGGTTACGTTCAGCGTATAATCAAAGTATGGGACTCATCAAGAAACTCATCCCCTTCCTCGTCGTCTTCTCCGGCGTGTTCTATCTCGTCCGCTCAAGCTCGGAGTATGACCTGCGCGTCTTGCTGGCGAACATCGACGGCGTGCCCTGGCTCTACGCAACGGTGGGCACCATCTTCTCCATCCTCGCGGCATTCGCGATTCAGAAGGAATGGGGCAAGTGGGACTCTTTGACCGAAGCGGTGCGCGGCGAAGTCGACGGTCTCGACAAGCTCTATCTCTGGTCGAGCCACTTCCCCGAGAAGATTCGCGACCGGATTCATGCGCAGATCACACGCTATCTCGAACTCATCATTCACGAGGGCTGGACCCACAGCAAGAAAGGCGAGCGCAGTACCAAGCTCGAGGAGGTCATCGCCGACTTGAATACGAGCATTTACGACATCTTCGACGAGGCACCACAACTCATGCCGACCTCCTTCGCCCTCCTCTCTGATATTCTCGACCACCGCTCCTCACGGCTCGAGTACAGTCGCCAACGCATGCCGCACCTCTTGAAGAACACACTCCAGTTTTCGGCATTCCTGCTCATCGGACTCTCGATGTTCATTGGGATTCGCGATCCCGGACTCGCCTTCCTCTTCACCGCCAGCATCGCGGGCCTCGCGTTCTCCATCTTCCTCGTCCTGACCGATCTCGACAATCCGCTCGAGCCGGGCGACTGGCATGTCACCACGAGAGATTACGAAATGCTCTTAGAAAAAATTAAACGCTGACCATGTCTCCTGCCGCTCGCACACTACTCCTTTCTCTCGGTATCGGCATCTCGCTCGGTATGGGAGCATACTCAGCACATGCGGCGGCTCCGGTGCGTCTCTTTTATTATCGCGAAGGAACGCTGGCGCGGAAGTCTTTCTTCGCGCATCCGAGTTCCATTGATATTTTCGCGCCACAATCGTATGCACTCCAGGGGACCGGTGCGCTGGTTGGGAGTGTTGATCCTGCCCTCCTCACCTTCGCGGCGAAACACCACATCAAGGTCATGCCCCTGGTGACCAACGACGACTTTGGGCAGACCGCGTACCAGAACCTGCTCGATTCATCGACCACGCAAGCGGCGGCCATCAGCTCGCTCGTGCAGGAAGCAAAGAAACAAGGCTACTGGGGCTGGCAGATCGACTTCGAGCAGATGGATGCGTCCTATCGAGACAAATTTTCCACATTCGTCCAGAATCTGGACACGGTACTGCGAGCGAATGGTCTCGTTCTCAGTGTGGCGGTCGTCGCCAAGATCTCGGACATGCCGATTGAGTATCAGGGCACGCTCTGGCAAGACCTTGCGGGTGTGTACGACTACGGCGCGCTCGCTTCGAGCACCGATTTTGTCAGCGTCATGGCCTATGACGACCCCGAGTCGAAGGGTCCCGTTGCAGAATATGATTGGTATCAGAAAGTCCTCGCCTACAGCCTCGCCCATATCCCTGCGCAGAAAATATCACTCGGCATCGGGCTCTACTACTGGCAATGGAACAATGCGGCGGGCAAACGCGTTGGCATTGGCGGTAATCAAGGCATCGAGAATGTCATCAAGAAACACAAAGTGAGCTACTACTACAGTGCGACCGAACACGAACCGTACCTCGTCTATTGGAGCCATGCCCAAGAATTTTCGATATGGTACGAAAACGCGCGAAGCTTGGCAGATAAAATGGCATTAATTAAAAAAGAGGGGCTCTACGGCTTCTCCGCATGGGCGCTCGGCCTCGAGCTCCCGAGTGTCTATAGCGTATTGCAAAAATGAAAAACCGCCGCGGCAGGAGCCGCGGCGGAACTATGTTCCCGGAATGATATCGGGCATGGGGCACGTACCCGCTCTGAGCTCTGACACCGTCCCGAAGAAAAATCCACGGGCAATCAAACGATCGATGACCTCGGGCACTGCATCGATGGTTGTGGCATGCGTGTCGTGCATGATGATAATCGAACCATCGTGCACCGCATCTAGCGACTGCACAATCCACGCCGTATCGTGGTGATGCCAGTCGAGCGTATCAACGTTCCATCCGATAAACGAACGCTTCTCGAGACCGAGCACACGGTGACTCAACGAGCCGTACGGCGCACGGAGAAGCACCGGCATACTGCCCGTCGCAGAGTTGATTGCCGTATCGGTGCGATGAATTTGCCAACGCACATCTCGACTCGCGATAAGCGTGAAGAACGGATGGTTCCACGAATGGTTCCCGACTTCATCACCGTCGTCATGCGCTCGTCGCACAATTTCTGGGTGCGCAGTCACGCGTGTCCCGATGACGAAGAACGTCGCCGAGATATGCCTCTGCTCGAGAATGGCGAGTAATCGCGGCGTCTGTACTCTGTCGGGTCCATCGTCGAACGTGAGTGCGACGCAGGGCGTGCTGGTATGTACGGCATTAATCGGCGCAGAACCTGCCGATGCGGGCACGGCTAGTAGAAGACACAGAACGACGCTGGTGAGGCGCATGGCTGATTCCTCCCGAATCTATTCCGGCGTCCTTATAGCACAACTTCAGCAAATGATATAGTAAAACTATGAATCCAAAACTTTCTTTTCGTATCATATGTGGTTCGTGCATTACTGGCGCTCTGTTGATGGTTGGTGCCTCAACGGCGCTGGCGGCATCAGTCCAAATAGAAGGACTCTGGCCCACCGGAGCCATTACTCCAGGCGCAACCGTTAGCTTCATCGCATCGGCGAGCGGCTTTAGCGATCCGGTCTATACCCTCAGCGATGCCTTCAGTGCCTCTGGCGCGACGACGGGGAACATCGATAAGGCAGGCAATTATAGCTGGACACCGGGCATCTACGATGCTGGCCTGCATACCATTATGGTATCGGTCAACGACGTGGCGAAGGATATGGCCTCGACGACCGTCAACATTCTCGTCGCGAGCAACAATGTACTCGTGACCAATATCGCGCCCGGACCGTTTGTCTCTACCATGCATCCATTCACCTTCACGGTCACGGCACCCGGATTCACCACTCCCTACTTCAGTGTCTATGATTCTTCGGCCGCAACAACGCTCACACCGGGCAACATAAATTCCTCTGGCGCCTTCTCATGGAAACCAAGCATCGACGACCTCGGCGCGCACTCGCTCACCGTCCGCGCTACGGACGCGTACGGGCACAGCGCACAAACCTTCGTACAGGTGACCGTTATTCATCCGCAGGTTTCTATCCCGCCTCTCGCGCCGAGCGCGCCCACTGGCTCCCCAATCTCCTTCATCACTCGCGTCTCCGGATTGGCGAGTTCAACGTATAGCATTGCGGATTCCTTCGCCGGCACTACAACCATCTCGGCACGCACACTCAATTCCTCGGGCATGTTCAACTGGACACCCTCAGTCGCCGACCTCGGATCACACCTCATCACCATTACAGCCGCCGACACGTATGGGAATTCTGCGTCGAGCACCGCGAGCATCTGGGTTGTGGCCGCACCCGCGACTCCCACCACAACCGTCGTTGCTCCAGCAATCGCACCAACCGCAGTGACGACCGCCACGACAACCGCAACTCCTCCAACAACCACCGCGCTCGCCTACCACTTCACTACAGCGCTCGGGATCGGCTCGCGCACTGCGGCCGTGCTCGAATTGCAAAAACGCCTCACTGCGCTCGGTTTCTACAATGGCCCCCTGACCGGCTACTTCGGCGCCCTGACCGCTGTGGGCGTGAAGAAGTTCCAAGCGGCGCATGGCATTGCCCAGGTTGGTAGCGTCGGGCCCGCAACCCGCGCAGTGTTGAATCAATAACGCAACAGATGACATTTTTTCGAGTTTATGGTATATTCAAGAGATGAGAACGCCGGACCTCGATCGTGCGCGGAGCGAGAAAACCCGCTCACTTGCTGAATTCCTCCAGGAATACAACGAGCATCTTCCGGCCGCCTTCCCTCGTGCCTCGGCAGAACTCCTCGAGGAGTTCCGCCATGCACACAGCGCCCTCTTCAAGTCGCCGAAAGCCTGGTCGTCTCGATATTCACCGCAAGAAAGTGATGGATTGGCTCCGGAGCCGCGCGGCTTGACACCGAATATTATCGGCGTATTCTAATGACAGATGCCGCATTGGGAGCATCCGCTACTGGGAGTATTCGAGATGAATAAAAGTTCTCATGCAACACTGATCGCCTTGGATCTCCTCGACCAAACGCGTAAGGTCGATAAAACGCTCAGGCACTTTCTGGATGGCGATGTCCTCCAGATGGCCGAGCAGAAGGCTTTCTTAATTTCTCGCGGACTCCGCATTGGTGTCAGCGAGGGGAAACCAGGCTTCGATAACGAGGCCGATTACAAGAAAGCGCTCAAGTTTATCTGGGGAGATCGTTTTGATGGGTGGTGGAACTATCGGGTGGCTTTCGAACAGTACAAAATCTGTACGACCGACGAGTTTCAGGCCGCCATCGAAAGGACCACCGGATCCGACTAAACATTCGCCAGCATGACCGCCTCGCATGAGGCGGCTTTTTTATATAAAGAATGAGCCAATCGTGGCGATGCCCGCGACCGCCATGATAAGTACCGTGAGCCAACCAAAGATTTTCGCCGAACGACCGTTCACGTGTTCCTGCATGATGTGTGTATTGCTACTCATCTGCACAATGAGCACAAGCACGAAGGGTGCGACAATACCGTTTGCGACGGCAGAATAAATAAGAGCCTTGATTGGATTTAGCCCGATGAAGTTCATTGCGATACCGAGCGCCATCGAGATGATGATGATGCCGTAGAACGCGTATGCCTCCTTCAATTTGCGATAGAGACCGTGCGGCCAGCCGAAACTCTCGGAGAGCGCATAGGAGGTCGAGCCGGCGAGCACGGGGATAGCGAGGAGGCCGACGCCGATGATGCCGACCGCGAAGAGGAAGAAGGCGGCGTTGCCAGCCAAAGGTCGCAGGGCCGCGGCGGCGTCGGCGGCAGTCGCGATATTGGTGATGCCGTGCGCATAGAGCGTGCCGGCACAGGCCGCGATGATGAAGAACATTGCCGCGTTCGAGAAGAACATGCCGCTCCAGATGTCGGTCTTCAAGTGCCGCATTTCCTTGTGCGTCGGATGCTGGTGCCAACCGGTCTCTTCAGGCGCATGCAGGTTCTGCTCCTCAACTTCTTGCGACGTCTGCCAGAAGAAGAGATAGGGCGAAATGGTCGTACCCAAGATACCGCAGATGAGATAGATTTGATCGCGCGTGAAGTGGAACGAAGGGATGAATGCGTGCAGGAGCACGGTCGACCAGTCGAGATGCGAGAGGAATGCCGAAAAAACGTACGCGAAGAGGACGAGCGCGAGATATTTCAAATATTTCGCATAGCGCGCGTAGGTGGTGAAAATCTGTAAGAGAAGGCTGAAACCGGCGAGCGAGATGATGAGGAATGGCACATTGACTCGCGGTACAAGGAGTTGGACGCCCTGCGCCATCGCGCCGAGGTCGGCACCAATGTTGAAGGTGTTGGCCGCGAAGAGGAGCGCGGTGATGCCATAGAGCACTGGTCGCGAATAATGCTCTTTAATATTTGCCGCGAGACCGTGGCCGGTGACGAAACCGATCCGCGCACACATTTCCTGCACGATCGCCATGAGCGGGAAGGTCCATGCGGCGAGCCAGAGGAGCGAAAAGCCGTAGCCGGCGCCGGTCTGCGAGTACGTCGCGATGCCCGAGGGGTCGTCGTCGGCAGCGCCGGTGGTGAGGCCAGGGCCGAGCGTGTGCCAATATTCTTCTGCCAACTTAAAAGGCTTTTTATTGATGACGGCCTTTCCTGCTCGCTCGGTCGACTCGATGCCGCTCTCGAGCG
The DNA here is from genome assembly GCA_963813065.1 of Candidatus Kaiserbacteria bacterium. Classification (GTDB taxonomy): domain Bacteria; phylum Patescibacteriota; class Minisyncoccia; order Phycocordibacterales; family Phycocordibacteraceae; genus C7867-001. The sequence goes on along the minus strand of CAWEXP010000006.1, from coordinate 74,856 downwards.
CGCGGGCCGGTGCCTCGAAAAATCGCTCGAGCCATTTCCCTGCCATAGTCAAAGACTAAAAGTGCTGACGGAATAAGAATCCTCCTCGCTCTCCTCGGGCGCCGGCGGAGCGACGGGGTCGGAGGAGAGTTGTGTCGTGTTGGGATAGAGGATGGGCGAAACCGAAGGCGCAGACGCACTCTTCTGCTCGAACGCGAAGGACGAAACAATTGCCGCAAGATCCTCGGGCGAGAAGAAGTCGATGGTCAGCCGACCGCCCTCGGCGCTCGCCTCGATGATGACGCGCGTGCCGAGACTCTCAGTCAGCGACTTCTCGATTTCCATCATCTCGGGCGTCTTCTTGTGATGCGCACGCACGCGCTCCTGCGCGATGGAGCGCGCAATGCGCTCGGCCGCGCGCACCGAGAGCTTCTTGAGCGTAATTTCTTTGAACAGCGTCTCGCGCTCTTCAGGGCGCTCGTTGAGCGCGAGCAGAGTGCGCGCGTGACCCTCGCTAATTTCTTTATTCACAATCGCATTCTGCATCTCCTCGGGGAGCGTGAGGAGGCGCAGGGAGTTAGTAACGTATTCGCGGCTCTTGCCGATCTTGGCGGCCGTCTCCGCGTGTGAAATTTTAAATTGTTCGATGAGCTGGGCGAGCGCTTTCGCGCGATCGATGGCGTTAAGGTCTTCGCGCTGGAGATTCTCGATGATGGCGAGCTCGAGCTTGGTGAGGTTGGTCTCGCCGGTGCGGATAACCACCGGCACCTGCTTGAGCCCGATAAGCTTGCTTGCACGGAGGCGCCGCTCGCCCGCGATGAGCTCGTACTCGCTCACGAGGCCGCCCTCCGGCCGCTCCACATCGTTGCGTGTCACGGTCAGGGGCTGGAGGAGGCCGTACTGGCGGATCGACTCGGCGAGCGACTTCAGTTTCTCCATGTCGAACTCCCGCCGCGGTTGGAAAGGGTTTGGGTGTATCTTCTCGACATCAATCAAGAAAATCGAGTCGTATTTGGTCGGGACGTACTTCGCATCGTCGGGCATTGGTGCAATTCTACCACGATGAAAATAAAGAGAGAAAATGCTAGTGTTGAATGCACAGCCGGGATGGCGGAATTGGTAGACGCAAGGGATTCAAAACCCCTCGACGCGAGTCATGAGAGTTCGAGTCTCTCTCCCGGCACAACGTAATTTTATTTCTGCTTTCCGTGCCCGAGGGTTTCGGTGATGGGGACGCCAGCCTGGCAGAGCGGGCACCGTTCGGGCGGCCACGAGAGTGTGGGGATGTGGAGGAGGGTGAAGAGCTCGGGCACGCCGAGGTCGCCCGCCGTGACGCTCTCGCGATTGGCAAAGGCCGCGAGCGCAACAACCTCGGCACCTACTGCGCGCGTGGCACCGACCGCTTTACGCGCGCTCCCGCCCGTTGTGAGCACATCCTCGACAATGAGTGCACGTTTGCCCGCCACCCAATCAGCACCCGTTGAGCGAAAGCTGAATCCGTGCGGAGACTCGGCGTCTTTTTTCAATATGGCGAAAAAGACTTCGTGACCATCGAGATCGGTGAGGGCATCGGCGACCCGCGCGCCGAGCGCGATGGCACCTTCAGCGGGCGAAATCACCACCTCGATGCCCCGCCCTGCAAATGCGTGCGCGATATTCCAGGCGTGCACGCGCGCCGCAACGCTCGGCGCAAGCGCGCGGTCCTTGTCAACATAGCGATCGCTGTGGCGACCGTTGGTGAAAATGAAATGCCCGTGCGTGAGCGCGCCCGACGAGTCGAAGAGTTCGCGCGAAGATGGCACGTTATATCTTCCCTACCAGATCAAGCCCCGGCTCGAGCGTGTCGTCACCCGGCTCCCACGAAGCCGGACAGACCTGACCCTTGTGCGTCTCGACGTACTGCGCCATCTGGAGCTTGCGGAGCGTCTCGGCGGCCTTGCGGCCCATCGAATTGTCGTTGATCTCCATCGCGCGGAGGATGCCCGCCGGGTCGATGAGGAAGGTACCGCGCAGAGCGAGACCCTCGTCCGGCGTCAGCTCCGCCTCGCCACCCTCAATGAGCACGCCAAAGGCGTACGCCAATTTGCCCGAAGGGTCAGCCGCCATCGGATAGTTGATTCTGCTGATTGCCTCGCTCGTGTCGTGCCAGGCCTTGTGCGTGAAGACCGTGTCTGAGGAAACCGAAATCACTTCGGCATTCAATTCTTGGAACTTCGAATAGAGATGCGCATATTCTTCGAGCTCGGTCGGACAGACGAACGTGAAGTCAGCCGGATAGAAGACCAGCACGGCCCACTTGCCGCGCAGAGAGGACAGCGACATCTTTTTAATATTCTCCTTCTGGTAGACCTCGAACTCGAAGTCCGGCACGCTCTCGCCAACACGCACCTGGCTCACATAGTCGTGGCCGGATGATCGTGGAACTCGCCGCAATGCTCGCAATAATTGCTTTTCATTTCTTTCATACATTTATGGATACCATCGCGGCTGATGGCAGAGCAAATCCTTATCATCGCCGGGCCGACCGCCTCGGGGAAATCCGCGCGGGCCGTGCAAGAAGCGCTCGCGCGGGGGGCGAGGTCGATTTCGGTCGACTCACGCCAAGTCTACCGCGGCCTCGACATTGGCACGGAGAAAATACACGAGCGAGGAAATGCGTGGCATATCTCACCACCTTATCGATATTCGCAACGCAATCGAAAGTTATTCGGCAGGAGATTTTGTCCACGACGCCGGAGCGACTGATCGCAGAGATAACGCGCGTGGGAAATTGCCGATCCTCGCCGGCGGGACGCATTTTTATTTTGATGCATTGCTGAAAGGTTTGCCCGGCAGTGTGGCCATGAATCCAGAACTGCGCGCCGAGCTCGAACGCTCTCGACCGAAGAACTGTTTGCGAGAGTACAAACAGCCGACCCGCGCCGCGCGGCCGAGCTCGATCCGCAGAATCGTCGCCGACTCGTCCGCGCGCTCGAGATTATTGCCGCTCGCGGCTCTGTCCCTCTGCGACCTGTTCAGGTCAGACCTAAACAGCAACTGTTTAGGTCTGACCTGAACAAACAGGACCTTCCCAAATACCAAATCGAGTGGATCATGATCGATCCACCACGCGAAGAATTGCGCGCACACATTGATGCGCGACTCGCGAGCGCTCTGGAGCGCGGACTTATCGAAGAGGTCGCCCGCGTGCGCGCAGAAGTTGGCGACCCGTCTCGCGAGCGAGCCGGGCAGGCACTACGCCTCAACGAACTCGGTCTCGAGTACAAAATCGTCGGCGAATTTTTGCGTGATGAACGCACAAAAGAATCACTTCTCCCTACCCTTTCGGCTAAACTGTGGCAGTACGCCCGTCGCCAAAAAGCCGTGGCTCCGCAAGCTGGCAAACGAGTGCGAGGCAAGCGAACAAAACAGAGTTGAATTGGCCTAGCGGCCCGAGCGCTCTGTTTTGTTTGCTTGGTGAGCACTCGTGACTAGGGTAATGCGGTTGCGCCCGGGCAGAAGCTGAAGCCGAGGTTCTTGCCGGCATAGAGCGAGTTGGTGTATACGTCGGTGCCGAGATAATAATTAATATTACAGAGTTGTGCCTCAGGTATCCCAAGTGCCTTCAGGAGGAATTGCTCTGCCTCAAGCCGCGCAGTGCCGATGGGCTCTTTGTTGAGCGCGATGGTGAAAAATTGGCTCGTCGCGTTGTAGCTGATAGCGAAATCGCTCCCGTTCATACCCGCGAGATAATAATTACCCGTATTCGAAGGGTCAGGCGCCGTGGTGCCGTTGTGCACAAAATCATTGACGACGATCGGCTGGTCCGTGCCACGCGCAGCGACCGTGACTTCCGCTGCGCTCGTCGTGGTCGACGCCTCCGAGCCAACGGGCGTCAACTGCGAACCGGCAACTGGTAAGCCGGGCGTACCGGTGATGAGTGTGTTTGGCATCTTCGCAGTGAAGAAAAAGAAATACACTGCGCCGAGAATAATGAGGAGAATTGCGAGGATGATAAGTACTTTTTTCATAGTTGCATCATAGCGCATTAGCCACTGTAGCCGGCCTGGCTCGCGCAACTCTGCGCATAGGAATCGGCCGCATAGGCTTTGAGAAAAGTTTGCTGGGTGAGCAGACAGGCTGCGGCCGCCGAACTGCACGCGACATTTCCCGCCGCTTGTTCGCATTGTTGCAGAGCGGGACCATCAATCGGAAGGCCGAGCGAGGTAAACGCCTTGTTGCAATTGAGCGGCGTGCCGGGAGGCAAGTTTACCGCCGCATCACAGGCGTTATTGTCGTAGCAGGTATGATTCGAAGCAAGAAGCACCTGGAATGCACCGGCCGCAGTTGATGCTTTGCCACCCGCGCTAGCTATTGGAGTGTTCCAGCTCGAGTTGAGATTGTAGGGCGGATTCTTGGTGCCACAGGAACTCTCGTAGCGCGCGATGCAGGCAAGCGCCTGGTCCTCTGCCGCAGTTGTGGCATACCCGCCATTCGACGCGCCGACACCGACCTCGATGGGATCGCAGGAGCCGACACCGGTACCCGAGAGCGCCGCGCTGTTCGCGCTCGCGCTCGTGACCGTCTGTCCCGTGCTCTGATTAAAAGTATTCAAACTGGCATCGGTAATGAGGCAGGGCGTGGTGCCGTCGCCAAACATGCCGGCGGTCCAAACATTTAGGCCGCCCTGATTGGTAAGCGTCGTGAGAACCGCATCCACAATGAGCCAGGCCGCGAGCGAGATAACGATGCCCGTGACCACATTGAGCATCATCTTATTCGCCTGGCTCCTTCCGCTCGGATTAACCGGATTCACCACATAGAGAAAACCGGCGTAGGCGATCATGATGGGCGCGATGAAGAGCAGGACGATGGTGATGCCCACCGCGACGGCGTTGTTGATGAGTTGGATGAGGCTCTGCCAGCCAGCGGCGCAGGTGGCGGCATTGCTCGGCACCACAGGGCCGAAGTACGGGATGCCCGTGGCATGCGCAAAGAGTGGGAGCGCAAAAGACCCGAGGGTGGCGAGCAGTGCCAAAAGCGGCAAGCGAGAACGCATACCGCCATCATACTCCCTCTGTAAGGCGCCAGAGCAGCTTTCCCCACCGCCTCGAGTCTGCTACCCTTCCACTACGGGTTCATACGTAAGCGTGTGAACCCTGCGTTCGGCGCACGAGCAATACGCAGACGTATCGCTCGTGACCTCACTCCGGGTTCATAGTTCAATGGTAGAACGACGGTCTCCAAAACCGTTAATCCAGGTTCGAATCCTGGTGGACCCGCCTTTATTTTTAATACTTGACGCTCGGGTCGCAGGGGGCGATGATGGAGGAAGATCAGCACCCGAAAAGGAGCGTGCGATGAAAACGTACGAATTGACCTTCGAACAGCCCACTCGCGGGCCTGGCGATTCGCCGCATAGCGGCCCCATTGTCTGGGAACCCAAATCAGCGCCCGTCGATGTGCCGAGCGGTACGTCAAGCGATGAGAGTAATAGAGCGGCCATCTTTATTGCGCAAAATTTCATCAGCCGCTTACCCATACCGAATATCGGCCCGCGCGGCGAACCGGTTCGCGTGCGGAATGTCGTGCTCAAAGACGATGACGGCAACGAGATCTGGCGCGAGGACACATCCCTTACCGTCGATCCGATGACAATCTGAAAAAATGACGGCCCCGATTTGGGGCCGTTTTTATTATTGATTGAATGGTTTGGTGCACAGCACGCCGGCGGTCATGTGCGACTTGAAGAGCCAGTGCGAGTTATCCCCGCGCACCATCGCCGGACCGTACTCGCTCGTAAGCGAGCCTTGCGAGACGTTGAGAAATTCACAACGGCGCAATGTTTTAACGTAGCAGAGCAGATCGATGTTGTCCCGCGCCGTGCGAGTGAAGGTACAGGGCGCGAAGAGAATGTCGGGCGAGAGCTTGCGTCGCTCTACCCTTTTGACCCACGCGGCGAGCTCGTAGGCATCGGCCGCGGTGTAGCCGGCAAGCGCCGTCAAATTTTCGACAATCTTCTCCAGCTGATCTGAGAGTACGCCAGCGTATGGGAGAATCGCAATAGCGCCGAGCATTGGACGAACAATTTTCCGTTCGCGTGAATTGGTTCGGCATTGATTGAAACGCCCGACTGAGTTCTTCGCATCTTTGAAACAGGCGCGCTCGTCCTCTTTGAAAGCATATTCGACATCGGCCGGGATGCCGTAGGGCACCTCGAACTCGATTGGCCCACGCACACCCCACTCGCCTGGTTGCAGTTTCGCTGTCTTCACGACGAACTCCTGTGTTACAACTCTGGCGAGAGCCTACCGCCAGTGGCAGGAAAAAGCAATTATTTCTTTGCCTCTTTGAAGAGGACACGCTTGCGCAAAGTCGGATCGAACTTCATGAGCTCAATCTTGCGCTCCACCTGCTTCTTGTTCTTGCGCGTCCAGATGACGTGCTTCGACTTGGTGGACTTCAGCTTCAAAATGCGGTCTTGGGACATATAGGGAGAATCTAGCAGACGAACGCCTCTTAGGCAACCGCGGCAGTCGCGCGCGAGGCTTTGACCGCACGCGGGGCGCGTTTCTGGACTTCAAAATTCGGTTCGCCATTTTTCAACGAGACCGTGACCGTGCCACCCTCGCTGACGCCATGCGAGATCATCAGCGACGCGAGCGGCGTGAGGATCTTGTCCTGGATGGTGCGGCGCAGAGGGCGCGCGCCGTACTGCAGGCTGTACCCCTTCTCCGCGAGCCAGGCACGCACCTCGGGCGTGATAGCGAGCGAAATCTTTTTCTCGGCGAGTCGGCCGACCACTTCGGCGACCTGTTTCTCGACGATACCGGCGAGCGCCTCCCGCGAGAGCACATCGAAGATGATGATGTCGTCGAGGCGATTGAGGAACTCGGGACGGAAGTGATCCTTCAGAGCGTTCATCACCTTTTCTTTCGTCTCCTCGTAGCGCGTCGCGTCGGTGGCATCCGTAGCGCCGAATCCGATATGCGCGAGGCGATCGACGTATTCCCCGCCGATGTTGCTCGTGAGAATGATAATCGTGTTCTTGAAATTGACCTTGCGACCCTTGAGTCGGTGAGGTGCCCCGAGTCGAGCACTTGGAGGAGGATATTAAAGACTTCCGGATGCGCCTTCTCGATTTCGTCGAAGAGAATGACGGCATACGGGCGGTGACGCATGCGCTCGGTCAGCGAGCCCGCTTCTTCGTGGCCGACATAGCCCGGCGGTGCGCCAATGAGTTTCGCCACTGAGTGTTTCTCCATAAATTCGCTCATGTCGACGCGCACCAGAGCCTCGGGATCGTTGAACATAAATTCCGCCAGCTGGCGCGAGAGCTCGGTCTTGCCGACGCCGGTGGGCCCGAGGAAGAGGAACGAGCCGATGGGCCGATTCGGGTCGCTGATGCCGACGCGCGAGCGCTTCACCGCATCCGCGACCTTCTGGATCGCCGCGTCCTGGCCGATGATGGTCTTCTTCAACGTCTCCTCCATGCGCGAGAGCTTCGTCGCCTCTTCTTCGAGCATCCTGGAAACGGGAATGCCGGTCCAGCGACCGACAACCGCCGCAATCTCGTGCTCGGTCACTTCTTCATTCAACACGCGGCGCGACTTCTGGAGCGTTTTCAAGCGCTTCAGTTTCACTTCCAAGTCTTTTTGCAATTGCGGGATCTTGCCGTAGCGAATCTCGGCGACGGTGCCGAGGTCTGCGGCGACATCGGCGAGGTCGGCCTGCTGTCTTCAATTTTTCCAGCTCAGTCTTATTCGGCGCGGATACCCTCAAGCACTTCTTTTTCATTTTTCCACTTCAGCTCGAGCTCGCTCGTCTTCTCTTTCAGGTCAGCAATTTCTTTCTCAATTGCCTTCAGGCGCTCGGTAATCTCTTTGCTCTGCTCGGTCTCGGCATCCTTCGAGAGTGCTTGGCGTTCAATCTCGAGGCGGCGAATTTTGCGGTCGGTTTCTTCGAGGAGCGGCGGCTTGTTCTCGAGCGCGATACGCAGGCCAGAGGCGGCTTCATCAATCAGGTCGATCGCCTTGTCGGGCAAATAGCGATCGCTGATATAGCGCGCGGAGAGATCCACCGCGGCGACAATGGCGCCATCGGTAATCCGCACGCCGTGGAAAAGCTCGTACTTGTCGCGCAGGCCACGCAGAATCGCGATACCATCTTCGACGGTCGGCTCCGCGACAAAGACCGGCTGGAATCGCCGCGTGAGCGCCGCATCCTTCTCGACATATTTCTGATACTCCTTCAACGTTGTTGCACCAATCATGCGGAGCTCGCCGCGGCTGAGCGCCGGCTTAAGCATGTTCGAGGCATCGAGCGAGCCCTCTGCCCCACCCGCGCCGACAATGGTGTGGAGCTCGTCGACGAAAAGGATAACCTTCCCTTCTGCGCGCTCGACTTCCTTCATCACATTTTTCAATCGCTCTTCAAATTCGCCGCGATACTTGGTGCCCGCGATAAGCAGACCGAGATCGAGCGAGAGGAGTTCCTTGCCGCGAATCGATTCCGGCACGTCGTTGGTCGCCATGCGCAGCGCCAATCCTTCTGCAATAGAAGTCTTGCCCGTGCCCGGCTCGCCGATGAGGACCGGATTATTCTTAGTACGGCGCGCGAGAATCTGGATGACGCGATTAATCTCCTGGTCGCGACCGATGACCGGGTCGAGCTTATTGTCGGCGGCCATCTTGGTGAGATTACGCGCATATTTGGAGAGCGCGCGGAAACGCTTCGGCTCCGTAATCTGGCCGTCCTTACTATTCTTCAATTCTTTCAAAACCGCGAGTGCAGAATCCTTGTCGATGCGGAAACGCGCGAGAATCTCCATCGCCGGACCCGGCTCTTCGATGAGCGCGATAAAAAGATGTTCGGTACCAACGAAATTTTCGTTCATCCGCGCCGCGACCTTCCCTGCCGCCTCGAGCGCCTTGGCGAGATCGGGCGTGAGATAAATCTGATAGGAGGGCGAGAGCACTGAGGCGGACTCCGGCGCTTCGAGATTTTCGAGTACCGAATCGGCAAGCATGATGGGGTCAACTTCCATCCGGTCGAGCATCGAGAAGACGAGTGACTCCTCTTGGAGCACTAAGGCGGCGAGGAGGTGGAGCGAGGACACGTGATTCTGCCCACGCTCAATAGCGAGCTCGTGCGCGCGACGAACGGCTTCTTTGGCTTTGGTAGTGAAGTGGTTGAATGGAGGCATGAGACTAGTGCGTTACCGGCGTGGAGGTCGCCGTCGTGGAGGTGGCGGTGAGGAGTGCGAGAATGGCGTCGGTCGGGATCAAGAGCCCGGCGGTGCCGCCCGCGGCAATGCCGATGAGGTTGCCCGAGAGATCGACGGTCGCACTACCCGCACCGATGTCCGGTAAGGTCGTGTGGATGCCATCCGTGCCGACGCGCGCGACGATGCCCGTGGTCGCGCTTCCGTCGGCGGCGATGGCGAGTGCCGTCTCACCAAGCTTCAAATTGTTCGCAGAGACGAGCTCCGGCGCTGAGGTCTGGAAGAGTGGTGCCTTGTCCGCGAAGCCGTAGATTGCGATGCCGCGACCTTCGTGCGAGAGCGAGGCGCCGACATACGAGCCATCGGTGAACCCGACGAGCACCTCCTTCGGCAGGGCGCTCTGTGCGGCGGTCACAATCGCACGCGTCTTGGGCAGGTAGGTACCGATAGCGATGGCAGGCGTCGAGGTACCGATGTCGGCAGGATAAATAGCAACGAAACGTGCGTCAGACGCCGAGAGTGCGCTCGTCACGAGATCCTGATTCGAGGGCGCAGGAGTAGCGATGGGTGTCGCGGCTATCACTGCCGCCGGAGCCGTCGTGACGGTCTCGATCGTGTGGTCGACCACACGATTGACCGTCTGGGTCACCACCGCCGGAACGTGGTCGAGCAAGGACACCGTCAAAATACCGGTCGCGACCGAGGTAACGAAATTCACAAGAATCGTGAGCAATATCAGTTGAGACTTTGAGAGTTCCTCGATATTCATAGGCCTATGATGCTACCGCGAAGCCGTGCTGTCAATGAAGGCGACCTGACGCACGAGTTCGGCGGCAAAACGCGCAAGATCGCGGTCGGAGGTGGCAGGTCCCCACGAGATGCGGAGGGTTGATTTCGCGCGTTCGAGATCATTGGTCAATGCAAAGACCGCGCGCGAACCCTCTTCTGAATCGGTCTCGCACGCGCTCCGCGTCGAGACGGCGAACCCGGCCTCATCGAGGAGCGCGACGAGATAATCGGTATCCTTGCCGGGCAGAGAGATATTCAAAATGTGTGGAGCGACTTCCTTGCCGGCATTTATAGCAAGGTTAAACCTTGATGCATTATTCTTAAGGTTTAACCTTGCTAAATCCTTGAGCAGAAGCGCCCTAAGCGAAGTTGAGTGTGCACGAAATGCATCATGGTTTTCATTCGCAGTCCGTAATGCCCGCGCAAAATCTCTCGCCGCCTCGGGATTCTCGGTGCCTGGTCGCAGGCCGCGCTCCTGGCCGCCGCCTCTATATAAGGGAGCGATGGGAATGGTACGGTGCGCGATGAGGCACCCGACGCCACGCGGCCCACCGACTTTCACCGAATCAAAAACCAAAGTGTCGGCCGAGAAATGTGCGCGCGAAATCTTTTCGGTCATCGGCGCCTGACTCGCGTCCACGTGCAGAAGAGCCCGTGAGGGGAAAAAGCTTTTCGACGCGACTGGCTGACTCATTCCGATGAGGCCCGAGGGAGCTAGAAAACGTTTCTCCGCCACGCGCAGAACATTTGCAACCTCACGCGTATTCCAGATTGTCCCCGTCTCACCACAGACCGCGTCCATCGCAACAAGCACCGTTTCCGGTCGAATCATTTTTTCGAGTGCTGGGCAATCAACTTGTCCATTTTTAATCGGCAACGGCTCGACCACGACTCCCCGTTCCTCGAGCAATTTCATATTTTCGACTATCGACGCGTGGGCACTCGGCAAATACAGCGCATGTTTTTTTGTGAAGGTCTGACCTTCACAGTTACCTATCCCAAGGATGGCGATGGCATTCGCCTCCGTCGCGCCGCTGGTGAAAATGATGTCGTCTGGTTTCACCTCCGTCAGAGTTGCAATGTCTTTGCGGGCTCCCTCGAGTTGCTCTCGGGACCTGCGGCCTTCCTCATGCGCTGAGCTCGGATTCCCTTTAGCCCCCGCGGCATAATCGAGATATGTTCGCTTCTTGAAAAACATTTCTTCATTCTACCGCACATTGCAGTAAAGCCATTTTTATGATGAAATAGGCTCTATATGGCGAGAACCGCGCGAGCGCCCATCATCGCGGTGATGGGTCACATAGACCACGGCAAGTCTTCCCTCCTCGATTATATCCGGACCGCCAATACGGTGGCCGGCGAAGCGGGCGGGATTACCCAACACGTCTCGGCGTATGTTGCCGAACATCAGGGGCGCAAGGTTACCTTTCTCGATACGCCCGGGCACGAAGCTTTTAAAACTCTGCGGGCACGCGGCGCACAGTCGGCCGACATCGCCATCCTCGTCGTCGCGGCGGACGAGGGCGTGATGCCGCAAACGCTCGATGCACTCGCCGCAATCCAAGAAGCGAAAATTCCTTTCGTCGTCGCGATTACAAAAATTGATAAAAATAATGCCGACGTCGAACACGCAAAGAATTCCCTGCTCGAACACGGCGTCTATATCGAGGGCCTCGGCGGCGACATCCCGTACGCGCTCGTTTCTAATAAAAGTGGCGCGGGCATCCCCGAGCTCCTCGACCTCGTGCTCCTCGCGGCCGACCTCCTCGAGCTGACTGCCGATGTCGCGGCTCCGGCCGAGGGCTTCGTCCTCGAATCGACTCAAGACGCCAAGCGCGGCGCCTCTGCCACACTCATCATCCGCGACGGCACCCTCAATACGGGGACGTTCGTTGTCGCGGGTGACGCTTTCGCGCCCGTGCGCTTCATCGAGAACTATCTCGGTAAGCGGATCGAATCGGCTGGGCCCGCGGAGCCCGTGCGCATTTCTGGATTCTCGAAATTGCCCGATGCCGGCACGCCTTTCACGCTCGCGAAGACCAAAAAAGAAGCCGAGGTGCTCACTCATGCCACGATGAACGCCGCGAAAGCCGCGGTCGCCCGCGACACCCTCGCCGAAGGCGTCGTTGAGCTCCCGCTCGTCATCAAAGCTGACGTGCAGGGCTCCATCGACGCGATCCAACACGAGCTCTTGAAGCTCTCGCACGAAGGTGTGGTGATTTCCATCATTTCTGCAGGCGTCGGCTCGGTGGCCGAGGGCGATGTGAAGTCTGCCTCGGCGGCGAGTGCCACGATTATCACCTTCAACACCAGCGTCGACTCGGCCGCGCGCGAACTCGCCGAGCGCGATGGCGTCCCCATCGCATCGTTCACGATTATTTATGAATTGTCAGAGAAAGTTACCGAGCTCCTCGCCGAGCGCGCACCGCACATCGCGCGCGAGGTCGAGCTCGGCCGCGGGAAAGTGTTGAAAACATTTTCCTCGGGCGCGAAGCGGCAGGTGCTCGGCGTGCGCCATCTCTCCGGCGCCTTCGCACTCGGCGCACTGGTCAAGCTCGAACGCCGCGGCGAGGAGATCGCCCGTGGCAAGATTTTGAATCTCCAAGTCGCGCGCGCTGATGTGAAAGAGATCCACACCGAAGGCGAATTCGGCACCGAGATTGAGGCCAAGGAGGACGCCGCGCCCGGCGACGAGCTCGTCGCGTTCACTATTTCTGAATCATGAATCCCGAACGCCCCCGGTCGAAGAGCCATCACAACGATCGCGCCGCCGAGTTGATCGCGCACGAAGCCGCGAACTTCATCGCGCAGGAGGCGGGCCCTGGCTCCCTGATCACGGTCGTCCGCGCACTTCCGCTCTCGCACGGCGAGCCTGCCCGAACGAGCGGACTCGTCCGGTCGGGCGGGCGCATGACAGTCTTCGTCTCCGTCTTCCCCGAGGACCGCGGTCGCGCCGCGATTTCTTTTCTCGAGCGCCAACGCACGAGTTTTTCCGAACATTTAAAAAAGCACACCCGCTTACGCCCGCTCCCGCGCGTCGACTTCATGCTCGACGACCGCTCTACCACTGGAGGCCCGGGCGGGAATTGAACCCGCGCATAACGGTTTTGCAGACCGTCGCGTTACCACTTCGCCACCGGGCCGTCTCTGCATGGTAGTATATTGTTCACATGATTACCAACGCGGACATCACGAAATTGAAAGGGGTCTTCGCGACCAAAGAGGAGCTCGCTGACGTCAAAGTTGAATTGGGAGAAATCCATGACAAGCTGGATACTGTTGCGGGTACGGCGGCACGTATAGAAAATACTCTCGATGGAATCGCCGGTGCCATACACCGGCTCGATATAGAAAACGGTGCCGGCGCGGTGCACTTAGCACGGCACGACCGGCAGATTGCAACGCTTGCACAGCACACGAAAATAAAGTTGCCAGTATAGGCTCGCCGAGGTGGCGGAATGGTAGACGCACAGGACTTAAAATCCTGAGAGGGCCTAAAAACCTTCATGTGAGTTCGAGTCTCACCCTCGGTACAAATATGGTATAAGGGAAATATTGCGCCCATAGCTCAGTTGGTAGAGCAACTGCCTCTTAAGCAGTGGGTCCCAGGTTCGAGCCCTGGTGGGCGCACCCGTTACGTTACTCACAGTCCCCCTTTTGCCACGCGTGGCCCGGGGTATACTTGGACTATCTATGTCTGATGATCATCATGCCCGAATCGTTGTGGTGTACGTCGAAGACGAGCCGTTCTTTTCTGGTACCGTGAGCAGGATGTTGACCGAAGCGGGATATTCGACCGCTACCGCAGGGGATGGTGAATCGGGCCTCGAGCTCATTCGCCGAGAGAAACCGGATCTCGTCTTGCTCGATCTGGTCTTGCCGAAGATTGACGGCAAAGAGGTCTTGAAACAATTGAAGGCTGACCCCGCGACCAAAAATATTCCCATCATCGTTCTCTCCAACCTCAGCGCGGAAACAGAACAGAAAGAACTGCGTGCGCTCGGTGCCGAAGACTTCATGGTTAAGGCGATGACGCTCCCCAACGAAATAGTCGATAGGGTGAAAGCGCGCCTCAAGACGCCGTAGATCCGGCGATGAACACCTTTCCGCCAGAGCTCTTGGTTGCCATCGCGGGGCACGCCCTCTCGGGAGCGCTTCTGCTCGGCGTCTCCGCCTTCGTCGCGACACAGAAATGGCGCAAGCTGGAGAACCAGCTCTTCTTTTTCATGATCATCGGCGTGTTCTTGTACGAGGTCTTCTTTATCATTGCCGCTCTGCAGACCTCCTACGCACCCGCCTACTTCTGGTGGTCGCTCAATATCGTCGACGTTTTTATTGTGATGTTCGTGGTGCACTTCGTCCTCCGCGTCGCGGGTAAAGACAAGGTATTGCGCTGGTATATTATCTTGAGCTATGGCGTCGGCATCGCCATCCTGCTTGCCGCGCGCCTTGAGCCCTCATGGTTCTTGCCCACCGTGCTCCCCAAGGCATACTTCTTCTATTATCTCGAGGGTGGCTGGCTCTATGGCGTCATGCTTGCCTATTTCCTGGGCTTCCCGCTGGTGCCGATAGTGAATCTCACCCTGGTCTACCGATCCTCGACCGGGGTCGAGCGCAAACGGTTCGAATATTTCATCCTCATGTTCGTGATTGCCTATCTCTTCGGCTCGATCAATTTCCTGCCCGTCTTCGATGTGCCCATTGATCCAATTCTGGGCCTGTTGACCGGCTTCTGCATGCTCCCGATTGCGTACGGTATCTTCGCGAACGATCTCCTCGACATCCGCATTGCGGTGCGACGCACCTTCTACTACGCGCTGGCGATTGCCGCGGTCACGGCCTTCCTCGTGGTCCTACTTCTTTTGAACTCGGTCTTGGCGCGAGTGATTCCCGAACTCCAATTCTGGATGCTTCCACTCATTGTGGCATTGATCGCACTCGCCGTCGGTCGCTTAGTGCTCTGGCAGTTGAATGAAAGCGAGCGGCTCAAGTACGAGTTCATCACGGTCGCGACGCACAAGCTCCGCACGCCGCTGACCGAAATCCGCTGGAGTATCGCCGAGATGCTTGAGCACCCGAATGTCGATGACGCGACACGTACCGGCCTCGCGCACATCGACGAAGCGGCGAACCGTCTCGTCGAGCTGACGAACGCGCTGATTGAAGTCTCGCACTCGGGCGAAGCGACGGCGCTCCAGAAGGCACCGGTCGATCTCGTGCCGCTTACCCAAGCCGCGCTGGAGCGTTTCAAAACCGAGACCGAACGAAAAAAGATCGTGGTCACGACCGACTTCTCCAAGGCCGTGCGTGCGCTTGCCGCAGAGCGCGCCGTTGCCTCGATGATTGATGTGCTCGTCGAGAATGCCGTTCACTACACAACGATAGGCTCGATTGCGGTATATATCGCGCCCGATGATCGCGGCAACGTCCGTTTTTCAGTTACCGATACCGGCATCGGTATCGCGCCCGAGAATCGTAAAAGCATTTTCTCCGGCTTCTTCCGCGCCGACTCGGCGCGCATTGCCGACACCGAAGGCACCGGCCTCGGCCTCTCGCTCTTGAAGAATCTCGCCGAGCGCCAGGGTGGCACGGTTGGCTTCGACTCCCCCGGCACCGACCTCGGCAGTACCTTCTGGTTCACCTTGCCGAAGGCGTAAAATAAAATTAGAACGTTTCATCCTCCACAATTTCATCTTCAGAAGAGTGGATGGCATAATTTTCTATGAAATCCACGATGTGTCTTATTGTTTCTCTGCTTTTCGCAGAGTCACTCTCTGCTATCTCTCTGGCAAATGTGTAGAGCGTAATATTGGCTACTTTCAACCAACGCCCATTCTCGCTGAGGAAAACAAGCAACGTTAATACCGCAACTCTCTTGTTGCCGTTTTGAAAAGGATGATTTTTTACCATCAAGTAGAACAACATTGCCGCCTTAAGCACAAGGCCCGCATAAAGACTTTTATTGTCGAACTTCTGGAAAGGAGTTTTCAAGCAACTTTCAAGACGATCTGGAAAACGAGTATTGAACGGCGGTATGGGCTCGCCATAATCCATCAACTCTTGCGCAAGACGGTGCGCAACATATTCAACCTCAACAACCGATAGCGACTTGATCGGCCTTCTCGCCATACCTTATTCACGCCCGAGTAGACGAAGCGTCTCTCGGTATTCTTTAACCGCTTTTTTCACCACACGTTCAATTTCTTCTTTTTTCTTCTGAGAAACAAACTCTCCGACCGCGGAAGCAAATTCTTCAGCCGGTATGATGTAATTCCTTCCGACTTTTTGGGCATGTATATTGCCGGTTTTTATTTTTTTCAGAATTGCTTGCCGACTAACACCCATAAGCCTCGCCAGTTCAGAGGTTGAAATAAACGTCTGGTAGCCGACATTTTTATTGGTTGGCATAGTATTCTATAGGTTACCATATGACAACCCATAAAACCATAGCATTCTCCTAGGTTTCAAGACTTATGCTATGTTAATCTGATTGGAACGCTGGGGTGGCGGAATTGGTATACGCGCATGGCTTAGGACCATGTCCCGTAAGGGTTGAGAGTTCAAGTCTCTCCCCCAGCACTAATGGGTGATGTTTGGAATATTGAAGGTCGTGAGCACGACGTTGATGAGTCCATACGCGCCGAAGATAATCACGAGTCCAACGAAGCCCCAAAGGATGGCGCTCCGGCCCTCGAGGCGCGCCTTCTCGTCGCCCGCGTTGCGGATGAACTCGAACACGCCCCAGAGGAAAACCACGAACGCGCCCGCCGCGAGGAGGAGAATAATCGGATTGATGATTTGCACTACGACGCGCTGAAGGAATCCAGTGAGCACTGGATTCCCCGCAGAAGCGGCGGCGGCCGCGTTCAACATAGAGTTAGCCGCCGACCTGGACACCTGCCGTCGGCGTGCCGCCGGTCGGACCGGAGTTGTTACCGAAGGAGATCGTGCCCGTGAGGATGTTCACCAAGCCCCAGACCGAGACCATGACGAAGAATCCGATGAGGCCCCAGAGCATGAGGTTCTTGCCCTTCTCTCTGACCTCTTCGCTATTGGCACCCCAAATGAAAGTCTCGAACACGCCGAAGAGGAAGACGATGAAGGCGAGCGCGAAGAGCACCGGAACGACGATATTGTTGACCGTGTTGATAAAGAAGGAACCGGCATCCGCGATGTTGTTGATAGCGGCGAAAGAAACGAGCGGCAGAGCGAATGCCGCGAGAGTTCCGAGAACGGGTACGAGGGCTTTTTTCATAGTATGGGTAAGTGAATAACTCTAGTAGTGTAACGCTCCCGTGCGCCTGGTCAATGCATTTCTCGCGCATGTGGGGATAATCAATAAACCGCACAGTTTTTAATTAGGATTTGCGGGACAATCACCTGCAGTATCGGCTGTACTGCCATCCCAACATGAGACACAACTCTGACCAGCTGGAACCGAGCCTGCGTCACACGCAATCTGTCCTGTTGCGCCGCCAGACGCTACACACGTGTCGTCGCCATTTGCGTTTTGCTGGCACGAATAACCTGAAGAACAAGCATTAGCATTTTGTTCACAATCCCCTCCTGCTCCAAGCGTTCCATCTCCTGGACTGCTATTTGGTGATACACACGTGTCATCGCCGTTTGCGATCTGCTGACAGATAAGCCCGGACTGGCAGGCATTTATATTCTCCTCGCAATCTCCTCCTGCTGCAAGGGAATTGTCCTGTGGCACCACTACAGAGCTGCCGGTTGGACAATCAGTTCCTGTATCGGCAGTTTCTCCATTTGAACACTTTGCGCACTGGGTTCCAGCGGGAACGGAGCCCGTGTCGCAGGCGATTTGCCCTGTTGCACTCGTTGCTGAAACACAAGTGTCATTACCATTGTTGTTAACTTGACATATGTATCCTGAAGAACAAGCCTGTGCGTTGTTTTCGCAGTTGCCTCCTTGTCCGACAGTTCCATCATTGCCACCCGAGCCGGAGCCGGTCGCTGATGCGGGCGAATAGATCGGCTGACCGGTCGCGGTAGTACCGGTAATGACGTAACCCGGAATCGTCGTGCCCGCGGGAGCAGAATAAATTGGCTGACCGGTCGCCGTGTAGCCGGTGACTGTCGCACCGGCCGGGACCGTAGCCGCCGCGCCTGTGACGGCGCCCGTCGCGGCATTGACCGCGTTTGAACTCGGCGTGCCTAGAGTCGGATATGCGGGCATGGTACCGGCCGAGAGTCCGAGCGTACCTTGGAATATTTGCACCAGGCCCCAGACCGAGAAGATAATCACGAGACCGATAACGCCATACAAGACAAACTGCGTTCCCTCTTGTCGCTTATCGGGATTAGCAGCGCCCGCGATGAAGTAGTTGTAGACGCCCCAGAGGAAGACGATAAAGGCAACCGCGATCAGGAGCGGGACGAGGATACCGTTGATGATGCCGACGATGCTCGATTCGTAACCCTGGAGATACGAGGTGTTGATGCCGCTCATAGGACCACCGAGTGATTACTGGTCGGGAGCGGCGGCGCGCCATAGCCCGAGAGGCCGAAGGTCGAGGAGACGACATTGACCAGGCCCCAGAGCGAGATCATCACGACGAAGCCGATGATGCCCCAGAGCACCAGCTTATGGCCCTCTGCCACCTTGTCTGGATCACCGTGCGAGAAAATGTAGGCGCTCGCAATGCCCCAAAGGAAGACGATAAAGGCGAGCGCGAAGAGCACCGGCACCGCGACATAGTTAATAAGATAGAGGATGGTGTTCGCGAGATTACAGATAGCTCCCGTGCACGTACTACCCGAAGAAATGATAAGCGAGAAGTTCATAGAGGTAAGTATCGCATACTACGCCGAGGGCGCGATGCCGAGCGTGGATAACAATATATTGACGACTCCCCAGACCGAGAAGAGGACGACCATCCCGAGAATGCCCCACAAGACGAACTGGCGACCCTCGGCGCGCTTGGACTCGTCGCCCGGATGGAGGAAGAAATAATTCACGACGCCCCAGAGGAAGGAGATAAAGGCGAGCGCGAAGATGATCGGCACGACGATCGTGTTGAGCGCGCCGATGATGCTATTGACCCAATTTGCAAAAGTCATGTTAGCCGCCGTTCGAGAGCGATGTCACCGTCGCCTGGATGCCGAGCGAGATCGCCTGTGCGCCGAGCAAGATGAGTGCGCCGACGACCGTCCACATCAGCGCCTCTTTCGCCGCGGTAATTTTCCCCGGCTCACCACGCGCCGTGACGAAAAGGAAACCGATGTACACGAGCATCAAGATAATGATGATCGAACCAATCTGCGTCACGAACCCGAGGATGGTGGTCAAAAGCGACGAAAGCGACGTGCCACTTCCGAGATAGTTGGTCAGCATCGTATCGGCGAACGCGAGAGGAGCGAACGCGCCGAAGGCGGTGCCGAGCACAGCGAGACGAATGGGTAATTTCATAATTGGAGAAGCGAAGTAAGCGAGCTCTCGGCCGAGGAGAGCGCCGTACTCAGGCTCGAACGGCCGGAAACCACGTTGGTAATCATACTCGAGAAGACGGTGTCGGTGTTCGCGGGTGCTGGGGACAGCCAACCCTGCGCGTAGAGCGCCTCACTCGCGGCCACGGCGGCAATTGGATCGCTCGGCACCGTAGAAAGCGCGGTCAGCGAGGCGGGCGCGAGGCCCGTCGCGCTAGCCGCACTCGCCTGCTCGGCCGCCTGCGAGAGGAGCGATGCAGAGGTGTATGCACCAGTCGCATTCTTTGCCCCGCGCGGAATCATGAAGGCGTACACGAGACCGTAGGTGCTCTTGCTGGTCGCGGTCGCGGGCTCTGGGATGGCTGAGACGGCGAAATTGAGATTCGGATTCGCTTGGGCGAGGTAGCGCGCCTCAGAAGCGTAGCCGAGATAGAGCGCGCTGTTCCCTGCGAGGAAATAGGTTTGCGAATCAGGCAAAGAGGCGTTCCAGGTGTACGAGACTTTCGTCGCGTCGGCGAATTGGGTATAGAAACGAACCACCGCCTGCCCGGGTGGTGTACCACTGGTGGAGACTAAGCCGAGATCGGCGGCGAGGCCGGACGCAGTGCGCGTCGAGAGCGGCGCGCCAGTCTGGAGGAAGAGTGTCGAGAGGATGCCACGGGCGTTGTGCACATTACTATAGGTCCCGAGCGGGATGAGGCTCCGCGTAATCTGTCGCGCAGGCGTGAGTATCGCGATTCCGGGCACGAGACCGGTCAGCGCCTCCCAGGTCGCGGGTGGCTTGGCGATGCCGCCAGAAGAAAGAATGGTGCGATTGTAGAAAAGAGACAGCGGATCGACGAGGAACGGAATGCCGTAGTAGCCCGCACCTGCCGGCGCCGCAAAGAGACTACCCTCTTCAACGAACGCGGAAGTGAAGGTCGAGGCCGGGAGCGTCGCGAGCGGTATAGGTGTGATGAACTTCGCGATGGAGACGAGATTCTCCTGCGACGCGAGCACGAGGTCGGGCGCCGCGCCGGTGGCGATCGCCGAGGCGAGGTCGCTCGCGATGGTTGTGGGATCTTTTTCAACATACGAAACGCCCTTCAAGCTTGCGTCGGTCTGTGCCGCCGCAGTGAGTGCCGGCGTCATCGAGCTCGCGGGTAGCGTCCCCCAGATCACGACTGTGCCCACGGCTGAGGTGCCACTGTTCGAGCTATAGGTCGCGAAAACGAAGAGGCCGAGCAACGCGCCGAGACCGAAGACGCCGAGCACGATGCCTTGGAAGAGTGAAATTTTCATGGCGCGGTAAAGACAATCCCATAATGGTGCGGCCCAGCGCGGAAACTTTTCGCTTTATGGAATCCGCCGTTGATGAAGAAATCTTCCATCGCGTGTTCGCTCACGATGCGCTCGGGCGCGGGGCCCATGCCGCCGTAGGAGCCGGCCCAATCGACGACGAGGAGTTTGCCGCCGGGTTTGATGATGCGCTTAACCTCGCCCAAGAGACCGAATCGGTTCTCGATCTGGAAGAAGACATTGCCGAGGATGACCGCGTCGAGCGAGTGTTCCTTCAGGTGCGTGCCGCCGACCTTCTCGATGTCGCCCCACAACGTCTCAACCGTCTGCCGGTGTGCCTCGGGCGTGTTGTTCTTGATGTGCTTAAGAATGTCCTCCTGGATGTCGATGGCGTACACTTTGCCCTCGCGCCCCACTGCCGCGGCCGCAATACGCGCGTAGTGCCCGGAGCCCGCGCCGAGATCGCCAACCTTCATCCCCTCGCGGAGTCCGAGCTGGAGCACGTTGTCGCGCGGAGAACTGAAAGCAGGCGTCATAGGCTAAAAATACCACGCCCCCACACCTACTTTTTGCTTTCTGCACAGTTTTTCAATTTTTGTACACGGCTGTGGAAAAGTAGGTGTGGGGGCACGCGCCGCCGTCCTCGGCGGCGCAATCAACAACTGGCTTCTTGTGTGCCTGGGGATAATACTTGACTCTTTTCGGCATGGAGATATACTGGCCTCGTATTTCTAAGGAAAGGCACTGCGCAAGGTTTCGTCCTTACGCGGTGCTTTTCTTTATATATTCCAACTTCCCCCTCAACTCGTTCATGTATTGAATTTTATCTCGGCCAGCCCTGCGCAAGAGCGTTGAGCAATTCTCGAGATCTGGGCTAAGCACCGCCGCAAGCTTCTTGTGTTCATACAAATAGTCAACAAGCGAATAGAAGTCGCCGTCGCTTGATACGATGACGGCCTGCTCATAGTCATCGCGTTCCAGCGAAGCACGCAGGACGAGATCGGCGTCAACATTTCCCTTTATCTTGCCGCTTGCATCGGGCACTGTTGGCTTGAAGCAGAGAACGAATCCGGCACTTTGCAGATTCTCGTAAAGCTTTTGTTGTAGCGAGGTGAATCCGATAAAAAGATACGCCGTGCGTACCGAGTACTTCTCCGCAAGATAGATACGGAATCGACGATAGTCGAGCTTCCATCCGAGCTTCTGGATGCCGAGATTGAGATTCTGACTATCGATGAACGCGTAATTGCGTTGCGAGCGCATGCCATTACGATAGCATGCGCACCAGTATGCCTGGGGATACCCCCTTGACGAAAAAAGCGAGAGGTGCTATTCTTATTACATCAACCAGTGCTGGATCCAGAGAAGTGGGATCGAGCTTCTAACTTCGGCAAACTGAATTGATCTTACGCAAGAATCACTCTATTGCCACTACACTATTATGTCGCAAGGAACAGTCATCAAGAAGAACGAGAAGGGCTTTGGTTTCATCAAAGTTGATGGATTGCCGGAAGGCTCCAAGGACCTCTTCTTCCACTCTAACGAGCTCCAGAACATTTCGTTCGACCAGCTCCGTGAGGGGGACAAGGTCTCGTTCGAAATTGGGGACAGCCCGAAGGGCCCGAACGCCCTCGGTGTCAACAAGATCTAAGCCTCACGGCTCTTGATTAGGAAAGCACTTCGACCTCGTGTCGAGGTGTTTTCTTTTTTACTTTCGAGATAGGATGCGGGCAGAGAAACCTGATCCTTGAAAGGAAGGTCAGTATGGGTACCGAAAAAAAAGATAAGCAGGTGACCTTCAATACATGGATCGCAGAAGCAATCGCGGTCCAGATGAATTTGAAGCGCCGCCCGCAAGGCATCGACGCCCTGCACGCAGCACTCTTGGCGAAACTGCCAAAACATCTCTCTGCGAAGAAAGACGAGACCACGAAGACACGTATCTTCGAGGAGCTCGATGTACTCTTCTGGAAAGGTCGCACGAATCTCCTGCGCGATGCCTCCATGAGGAACGAGCTGTCCGCGGAGAAGCTCTATGAGATTCTCCGCTTGCATCGTCGCAAAGATGAGACGCTTCCTCCCCAGTGGGTCGTCGAAACAAAGTTCCGCGAGATGCACGGACGCACGTCGGCACCCCACAAGGAAATTACGACTCTGCGCGGCGTCTTGCGGATGCCTCTCAAAGAGGCCGCCGATCGGACATTCATCAAAACCTCGTTTGCGGAGCCGTTCCACGCACTCCCCAAGAGTCAGGAAGACCAACTTAAAATTGCCGTCATTTCGGCACCTCAGCTTGGGCTTCCATATGACCTCGACATCTATCGCAATCTTATGCGCTCGGGACTTTCCGCGGCGCGGAAGATGCACTGCGATGCGGTGGTAATCGGTGGCGGCATTTTCCACATCCCACTTAAGATGGGTGGTGGCACAAGCCGCTTCTTGAATTCGCTTGCGAGCGGCGTGAAAATGGACCCGAAGTCTATCTCGAGCGAATATCGCGAAGAAGCGAAGCGCATCATGGAGTCGGACGAGCTCGTCCCTCTCTTCATCACGGCGCTTGAACGCTTCAACAATCTGCTGGACGGCCTTCACAAGGTCGCCGTACGCCCCGATGGTCAGCCTGAATTCGAAGGCCCAATCTATATCGTTTCTGGACCTACCGATTTCGACTTCATCCTCGGTGCGTCATGCAGGGAATATGGGTACGAGCAGAAACTTCGTTTGCTCAAGGCTCAGGCCCATGCACGGTTTACGGCAAAGATTGCTGATACCGCGTTCAAAAATCTTGAGCAAGCTCGTCAAGATGACGACTCGACTGAAGACGCCGAAGAAGCGTACAAGAATGCTACGAAGGAATTCGAGGAAGCGGCTGCGAACGAAACTCGTATCCGCGTCTCGAATTACGATGATGTGCAAAACAAGAAGGTCATCGCTCGAGCGACGAGCTATTTCGCCGCCCAGATCGAGAAGCACCTCCCCAACGCAACGTTTGTGGATCACAACCGCGCGTATCTTCGCTTTGGGAAAAGTAAGCAGATCTTGAAATTCTTCTCCGGTGGCAACACGGCCAACCCCCACTACGAACACCTGGAAAACTACGGTCCGGCCCAGCGTCGCGGCGAATTGCCGGCGCTGACGGTGGTCATGCATCCTCGAGCGATTTCTCCGCGCGAAACGTCGCGTGAAGATTACCGCGAAGGTAGCATGATTCTCCGGAGCCCTGGTGGCTTCTTCGAAGCACCAATGCTGGTGGATCGCGAACCGATACTTGCGGCAACTAACGGCAACCGAACTTCGGTGCCGGCAGTAGCCGCGGTCTCCGACTCGCGTTTTGCAGGCGGCATGCTTACCCTCTCTATCGATCCGGAGCTCGGGATTAACCCCGACTTCGTGCCGGCAGAAGCGGTACGCAGTATTGGCGCCCCGCGCCGTGGCCGACCGGCCGCTCCTGCGGAATGTTTCTACTTCATGGTAGCTACCGACTTGCACTTTGGCGGTTCGATGCGGGTCAAACTGCGTCGTCCCTCTGGCGTGGCTATCGGTCTGCCTGAAGCTGGGTTTGAGCTCATGCAACGGTCGCTTGACCGTGGCATGGCGCCCGTGTGTGGACTTATCGTGGCGGATGATATTCTCCACGGTAACCACTTCGGGACCCACAAGCGTCCCCACTTCCACGAAAAGTCCAACGCGCGTGTACTCGCAGAAACCGAGCAACGCCTGACGGCTATTCGTGGACTACGAAATGCCGATCTTATCCAAAAAGAATATTTGGATCTGACTCGAAATCTTGCGGATCAGATTGATGCGCGAACCGTTCACTATCTTACCGCCCAGTTCACCGAGATGTTGGATAGCTGGCTTTTCCCCTATCGAGATGTCTGTAAAGGCATATTGTTGCGGGCTGAAAAGAGCGGCGTCGTAGTCAAGGGCGTGAGCCAATTCACGCCGGGCTTCGACTTCGACATGCGGGATATCGGACTGATCAACTTCGGTTCCGGTAATCATGCGACGAAAACGACGGAGGAGATGCTCCATGAAGGAGTTATCGTCCGGGACTATCTTCGCTTGATGTTCTCCGCAGATCCAGATCTCGCTGGTCTCGACCTTAATCGTCTTATCCAAGCGCCTCTGTTGCAAGACAGGACGATTGGGTACGGCACGGTCAAAGCCGGTAACGGATATGAATACGGCATCGAGATTGTCGGCTCGCCACCGAAGCGTGACAGTTGGCATGATGTGCTTCATGGATGGCCCGTGGTCAAACGCCACACCGGCAATCCCTCGACCATCCTCGAAGGCAAGGCGACGCTCCACGTGACCGGCGATAAGCACTTTTTCGCTAGTCACTATGCCGCGAATGACATCTTCGTCATGGGCCCATCGGCAACTCATACAGACGCCTTCGCCTACATGGCGGGCGGCCTGGCTGAGAACACCTCGGGCCTCGCGTTTGTCGGTCTCCCGGTTGACGGGCCCGACAGTGGTGCGATTACGGCCGTGCACCTCACACCTCGGGTTATGCAGGACTTTATTTCCACGCCGGAACGAGAGTTCCCGTGGGACCGGTTCTTGCCCAACTCGATTGACCTTCTTGTTCCTTCACCCCCGCCCGCTTCTTCGGAAGCGGGCTTTTCTTTAGCCCTTCGAAGCTCGCATCGAGCGTAGTAGGGTACCTGTGAATGTGGTATGCTCGCTCCGGAAACCGTACCGCGAGGCTCCTATGGGCTCGATGATGACCGAGACTGGCAACGACCGCTATCAGCTGGTCGAGTCGATAATGGAAACGTTTTATGCGGACTCCAGCACGATGACCCGCGCACTGAAGCGCACAGAGTTGAACAACATGAACTTCGACGAGCTCCAGGCCTTTTTCGACCGGGGCCCGCAACTTAAAAGTCCGCTCGATCGCCGCTGACAAAACGCCCCTCCTGGGGCGTTGTTTTTATCCCTTCACCATGGTACGTTCCCCGCAGAGAGAACGTAGTGTTCCTCGATACAAGGAGTGAACCCATGAACGCACTACAGCGCCCCTACTTCGCCCATGCGGTGAATTCGTATAACTCGCCGTTGGAGCGTAGTTGGGTCTTGCTCATCAGCGACTACTTCGGCATTACGAAAGAAGACGTCGAGAATCCGAATCAGCCGCACCACCAAGTCGGCTACGAAGAATATGCCAAACGTCCGCGGGCGGCCGACATCAACCACAAAGGTATGAGTTACTTCTACGACGAAGTGCTCCCGCTCTGCGATGGGTGCGTCGCGATGCCCTTCCTCGACGGCCGTATGGGCCTCGGCGTGGCCGGCGAAGTGAACTGGTTTATTGCAAAGAATATGCCGACCTTCGTCATCTACGCGGATGAAAAAATAACGCCCTACAACCTGGCACAGTTCGTGGCAAATCGCCGGAGCGGACTCTTCAATCTCCGTCTGCTGACGGACGAGGAAAAGAAGCTGATCACGGCGAACGATCCAGCGCTGGTGGTCCCACATCTCGAGACGCGCCTGCGCACCTACTACGTGTACGGCAAGCTCCAGCGCCCCTTTGAGATTGCGCACCTGGCGCATATGCCGCTCCCCGAAGGGTTCTATCCCGAGAAGAAATAAAAAATGGCGCACTCTCACGAGTGCGCTTTTTCTATTTACAATTTCTTCTCAGATACCAGATGCGCGCGATTGCGGCAAAGGCAATCGCACACCAGATAGCATTGAGCGCGAATGGCGGCCAATCCTGTTTCGCAAGCGCCGTAATGACGATGCAGAACCCGCCGAACGCACTTAGCCCCTGATACCAATAACTCTGGGCTTTGAGGAACTCAAAACTCATAAGGGCGTACGCCACGAGAATGGCTATCACACCAAACCATCCGAGCAAAACTGTCCAGGCCATCCGTTACTTCTCCTTTTGATAATTCCGTCTGGCGCGATTCTATCATATTTCCCCACCCCATGCTATGCTCGCGGGCAGAACAAGGCTCATTCAAGGAGAACTTCCGATGACGGGCTCTAAGCGAATCTCTGAAGACCGCAGAGTCCACAAGGGGCTCATGCGTGATCATCTCCTCGAAGACGTGCATTCGTACCGAGTCAACCGGCACGCGCGCATCATCTATGTCGAGAGCGACCCGAACGCAATCAGCGATGGCGGTGATCCAAGCATCGAATGGGAAATGGCGAACCGTCTGGGACGTAATCTCGATATCCTGGAGGGGCTCAACAACAAAAAACCAATTCTCATCAAGACAGCAAATTACGGTGGCTATTGGCACGAAGGACGGCAAATGATGGATGCAATCCTTCTTTGCAAATGTCCGATAACCGTACTGGCTACCAAGATGGCGGCCTCTATGGGCTCTCTTTTCCCACTCGTCGCCGACCGTTTTTTGCTCACCCCCTCGGCCAAATATATGTACCATTACGGCTATGTCAGCTACGAAGGTCGCAATGGTGAAGCCGCGGACTCGGATGATGAAGAGCGGCGCAAGGACAACGACCTCATGATACGTGTCTATGTGGCGCGACTTCGCGAGCAGGGCAAATTCAAACGGATGTCAGAAGAAAACCTTCGCGCCATGATTGAAGGCAACATGCGTAGCAAAGCCGATGTGTGGCTACCGCCTCACGAAGCGAAGAGCTGGGGATTCGTCGACGGCGTCTACACCGGCAACGAACCCTTGCGCACCACTACGAAGAATGTGGAGCGCCGCAAACGTATGCTCGAAGTGATCGATGCGTGGACGAAGTTTGTTCCACCCAAGGTCACGATACCGAAACGATAATCTCCGCCCGGCCTTGCGCCGGGCGTTTTCTTTTTGCCTAGGGTGATGCTATATTCGCCCCCAGACCGCCGATGGTCGGCGATTGTTCCTACGAGGACTGCACCCAATGGCAGAAGAGAACGTGAACGCATTCGGCCTACCCGACGCACTGGCGAAACGACTCGCCGAGATTACGCCCGACAAGCTGATTCCTCCCGAAGATGATCGGCCAGAAGGTGTCGAGTCGCTCGGCACGGTACCGGAAGATTTGCGCCCACTGTGGACACTGGCCACACTGCTGTCGAACGAATATGTGCACGATGTGAACGACGTCGATGAAATGCGTCACTGCGTCGTCGCCGGGCTCAATCTCGCCGACATCACTGGTGCCCTGCTCTTGACCTTCGATGCACTCGCCAACGACAACGACTTCATGTTGAAAGTCTCGAGGGCGGCGCTTATCGAAATGGACTTACCGCAGAAGCAGGAAGACGTTAATCGGGTATTGGACGCGCTCGACGCCGAATTCGAACGGCGCTTCCCCATCTTCACCGAAAAGAACGTGAAGTGCTACAAGGATTGGTCCTTCTCGGTCCTTTCCGACGAAGATGCGGCCGCAATCAGTTGTTGGGTCTGTGGTGACTCTGGCCCGCTCAGTATGTAAAAATCTCGCCCGGCGCATTCGCGCCGGGTTTTTTGTGAAGGTCAGACCTTCACAGGTTCGGGCCACTCTTCGAAGCGGCCCGCTTTCAGTTCCATGGTGTCTGCTTTGCGCACGTACTGCCAATTCTTTTTTGGGATGAGTTCATAATGCGGGAGCGCATTCAACTTTTCGTCCAGCCAAAAGAGCGGTTCGGCGCTCGTGACCCAACCATCACCGAACTGTTTGAGGTTGAGCGGGCGCGAATAACTTTCGAGCGTCTTCTGCCCATTTTTATTCATAAACCATTCGTGGAAATACGAGAGTGCAAGCTCGCGGAGCGTACGGTAGGCCGGGTCGCGGAAGCGGATGGTCGCGTGATTCGTTTTCGAGATAGCACCCCAGCACCCGTTCCGTTTATAAAGTGCGACGACGTGGTCGACATCGCCGACGCCGTCTTTTGCATACAAATCCATAATCAGTGGCGGCTCGCCGTGGAGCCAAAGCGCGGCGGCGGCAAGGAGTGCACCCTCGATGCAGTGGGCCTTACGCGCGGCGAGGACGCCGCGCGGGCTCCGGTGCGTATCGCCCTCCTTCTCCCAGTTCATCGGGAGCGAGTCGAGAAAATTTTGGATATTAATCGGCGTGTCGAGCCGCCGCAGAATCTGCTCTTCTTTTTTTGTGAGTCCAAACACTCACTCAGTATACCCGCCCGCAAGCGTTCGGGTGAAGTTTATTTCAGCGCGAGTCCGGAGTTATCGACGAGCGCGACGAGGTCGGCCTGCGTCTTCGGCAAGTCGCCAACGTGCGTGAGGTCGATCGAGCCGACGACGCGAATCGAGACCGCGCAGGTGCCGAGGAGCGTGCTGGCGTTGACCTTGTGGCCATCCGAGAGCGTGTAGTTCGCCTTGGTGCTGAAGAGGACATCGACGGTATTCTTGATGCGCTCATTCATTGAGTCAGTGATGACGCGATAGCCGATAAGCGGCGAGACCGAGTCCCAGCCGCAGGTGGTCGAGGTCGCGGTCGGGCCGTCGATGGCAATGATGGTGCCGTAAGGCAGCTCGCTTGCAAGGTCGCGCGAACGCGCCGCAACAACCGCGGAGTTGCTCGGGCCGCCATTGGCAGTCGTCGAAGGGTCGGCCTTGGTCTGGGCCGGGACGGCGTTATAGCCGGTCAGCGTGACCGAGTAGTTTGGTGCCGATTCTGCTGGGTTCCCCGCCGACAGAGCGGCGAAGGGGCTCCCGAGCAAAAGAAAAGCGCCCATAAGGGCGATAGCGGGCATATCCATAGACTAGCATATTGACATTATTTTGTCAATGGGTTAGAGTAAGAGTACGTTCACTCAAGGAGAAAATAGTGAGGAGAATACTGGTTATTTTGGTCATGTTGGCCATCAACGTCTCGAGCATCACTCCCGCACTGGGAGCGTCGAGGACGTTCGTGGCCAGCTGGTACGGCCCGGGATTCGTCGGGAAGCCGATGAAAAACGGCAAACCCTTTAACCCGGCTGACTGCAGTATTGCCGCCGCGCATCGCGAATGGCCCATTGGCACGCGATTTACCCTCTGGAACAAGGAAAAGGGTCCAGAAGCGCGGTGGCTACCGGTCATTGTTCAGGACCGAGGGCCGTTCGTTCCTGGACGCGACCTTGATCTTTCGCGTTGTGCGGCAAAATTCTTCGGCTATATCGATAAGGGTACCGCCAGATTGACGGTCTTTTACGATCCCCGACACAAAAAGCGAGCGGCCTTCTAGGGCCGCTTTTTTCTTATGCTAAAATCGTCGGATGATGACTTTTATACAGAGCGTGATTCTCGGTATCGTCGAGGGCGCCACCGAATTCTTGCCCGTTTCTTCTACCGGCCACCTGATTCTCGCCTCTTCCCTGCTCGGCATCCTGCAGAGCGACTTCGTGAAGACGTTTGAAATCGCCATCCAGGTCGGCGCAATCCTCGCCGTCCTCATCGTCTACTGGCGCTCGTTCCTCGATTGGCCATTGCTCAAGAAAATAGTTGTCGCATTTATTCCGACCGGACTCATCGGTCTCGCGGTCTATCACGTCGCCAAGGTCTATCTGATCGGTAACGAAATGGTCGTGCTCGCGGCACTCGCGCTCGGTGGCGTCGCGCTCATCGCCTTCGAGAAATGGCACGGCGAGCGAGACGGCGCAAAAAATCTTTCAGAACTTTCCTATCGCGATGCCGCGCTAATCGGCGTCGCGCAATCGGTCGCGATTATCCCCGGCGTTTCGCGGAGCGGTGCGACCATTCTCGGCGGGCTCGCGCTTGGCGTCTCGCGTGCGGCTATCGTCGAATTCTCATTCCTCCTCGCGGTGCCAACAATGATTGCCGCGACCGGCCTCGACCTGGTGAAATCGGGCGGCCATTTCTCTTCGCATGAGTGGCTCCTCCTCGCGAGCGGCCTCGTCGTTTCCTTCATCGTTGCGCTCGCCTCAATCCGCTGGCTTCTTTCCTATGTACGCAAGCATTCCTTCACTGCCTTCGGCTGGTATCGCATCGCGCTCTCGATTGCGTTCGTCGTTTTCTTGATTCACTAGTCCACACCGGTATATTGACACATTGCCATAATTCATGGTAATGTGGTTTTGTTCCATCGCCAATAGAAAAGGAGATCCGCGATGAGTAACAAATATGACTCGGTAAAAGATCTTTTGAGAAAAACCTCGCAGACACTCGCGGTAAGAGTGCACGTCGAGGAAAAGACCGGCGCAGTAAGTGTGCATCCTGAATTGCGCAACGAACTCTTCCGCGAACTGCGCGAACAGGGCTACGGCATTCGCAAAGTCAAGAAGGCGCACGGCGGTGGCTGGTATGCCAAACTCCGCACAGATGTCTTCGAGCGTAAAGGTAAGTGCGCCCACTGCGATGCGCTTATTGATATGCACGGCATCTGGGCCCACGGCCGCGATTGCGAAGTGTGTGGCAAGCCAATTTGCCGCGAGTTCGTCGACGGCGGCGAAGTAGAAATCGAGTTCCGCGGTGAAGCCCAGATATACACTGGCGCGCGTCGCATCACGATGCGTATCAAACGTTTTGATCCCGATGCGCGCGACAAGGATATCGGTGATCTGGTGCTCTACGCCGAGCCGCTTGAACCCTATTCTGGACTCTGCTTGCCTCGGGCAAAAGCGCGCGACTATCTCGCGGAGCACGAAGCGCGTAACATCATCGGTCGTCGTACCGAGGAGGGACACGATGTTATCTTTTTCCGCTATAAGCGCGGACACAGCATCGATGTCTTAGTCGGCGAGCCGCGTGGACAGATAAGGAACGCGAAGACTGTGAAAATATATCGCGGCAGAGAATATGCTGAATACGGCGACCCCATCCCGGTCCCCGAGGGCATCACCATTCGCGAGGTTTGAATCCCACGCCCGGCCGCCCTGCGGCCGGGTTTTCTTTTTGCTAATTCGCCGGGAGGACGAGACCGACGGCTGCGCCGATGATGATGGCCGCGCCGCCGAGGATCGCCATACGGATGCCGCGTCGGAGTCGTGGCAAGTGCGCAACCTCACCACTCGCGAGACCCACAATGAAAAGCGCGATAATCGAAAGCGCGATTGAGAGCGCGAGCGCGATCCAATTCTGGAAGAGGAGATACGGCACAATCGGGATGAACGAAGCGAGCACGAAGACGACGAACATCGCCACGCCACCGGCGAGCGCGGTCCGTGCGCCGACATCTTTCCCTGTGGCATACTCCTCGGCCGATTCCTCAGAAAGGAAGTTCCCTACCGCCATCGAGAATGCCTCGACGAAGGCGTAGACAATACCGGTCAGCGCGAGCGTTTTGTGCGGCGCGCCAGCGACATCGAGGCCCGCGAGGAGCCCGACCGTGGAGACGAGGCTGTCGGTGATGCCGAAAATAATAGTGCGCAGGTAGAGTATGGAAGATTGCATATTGCAAGCCTAGCATGTGATATGATTTTTTATATGACGCTCCTTGAACACCGCGATCGAGAAGAACGACCGTGGGGTTCTTTCGAACGCTTCACCCACAACGAGCCCGCGACGGTCAAGATATTGAAAGTACTGCCGGGCCAGGAGCTGTCATTACAGAAGCATGCGCACCGGAGCGAGTTTTGGCGTGTCCTCGCTGGCACCGGTGTCGTGACCCTCGGCGCCGAGGAGCGCCCGGCGACCGTGGGTGATGAGTTCGAGATTGTGCCCGAGACACCGCATCGGCTCGCCGCAGGAGCAGACGGCATCACCGTCCTCGAGATCGCACTCGGCGACTTCGAGGAAAATGATGAAGTGCGCCTCGCTGATGACTATCAACGCGGCTCGCCACCTTCGGCATGAGCACCCTCTTTTTTATAAATCTGTTCGCGCTCTTCCTTTCGCTTTTCGTTGCGGGATGCATTCTTGGCGCCGTCTTCTCGCCCGCGTGGCGCGCGACGATTGCCGAGCTCGTCACCAATCTCGGGCGACGTCGTGCCCCGGGCTGGTTCGCGCGTAGCCCCGCGAATCCGCTCCTCGAGCCGGGTGCGCACCCCTGGACTGCCGAAGCGGTTTTTAATCCTGCCGCGATTGTGCTCGGCGGCCGTACGCATCTCGTCTATCGCGCCATCGGGAGCGATGGTATCTCGCGCCTTGGCTATGCCTCGAGTGCCGACGGTATCACCTTCGACGACCGGCTCCCGCATCCGGTCTTCGTTACGCACAATCCGCGCGCCGGTTTCGTCGGCGCACGGATGTATGCGCCGATGATGTTCCCTTCCGGGGGCTCTTGGGGCGGTTGTGAGGATCCGCGTATGGTCGAGATCGACGGCATTGTCTACCTCACCTACAACGCCTTCGACAGCTGGGACTGCATGCGCATCGCGCTCACCTCGATTCGTACGGAAGATTTCACCACCAAGCGCTGGTGGTGGCGCCGACCACAGCTCATCTCGCGTCACGGTGAGCGACACAAAAATTGGACAATCTTTCCAGAAAAAATTCGCGGGAAATTCGCCGTGCTCCACAGCATCGCGCCGCAGGTTGAAGTCGCCTACGTGCAATCGCTGAACGATGTCGGTCTGCGCACGCCCTTCATCAAGAGCTGGGTCGGCGCACGCTCCGACTTGCCGCTCCGCGAGGGCGTTTGGGACAGTCGCATCCGGAGCGCCGGCCCGCCACCGCTGAAGACCGAGCACGGCTGGCTCGTCTTTTATCACGCCAACGATGTTCACGAACCCGAGCGCTACAAACTCGGCGCACTGCTCCTCGATCTCGATGACCCGACAAAGATTCTCTACCGCTCGATCAATCCGGTCCTCGAACCCGATGCGTGGTACGAGAACGCGGGCAAGCCAGGCATCATCTACGCCTGTGGCGCCGTGGTGCGCGATGGCACCCTCTTCGTCTACTATGGCGGCGCCGACAAGGTGGTCTGCGTCGCGACCGCGCGCCTCGACGACTTCCTCCGCTCGCTCATGTCCGGCGAGCACGCTGTCCTCGCCACCCAACCGACGAAGGCGGCCTAGTGGAACCATGACGAAGCATTCTGCGTTTGAGAAGTTGAAAGCTCGCCCCGCGCCCAAGGATAGGCTTTTCCGAAGTGATGCGATTGAAGCAGTAATTGCCTCGACTGCCGCAAAAATTAAAAACGACAATGTGCGACAGATGTTCAATCAATGTCTGCCTAATACACTCGATACGACCGTTCGGTATTATGAAAATAAAAAAGGAGTGCCCGACACCTTTATTGCGACCGGTGATATTCCGGCAATGTGGTTGCGCGACTCAACCAATCAAGTCTGGCCGTACCTGCGTTTCATCCCGCGTGAAGAAAAATTGCAGAAACTTTTTGAAGGCCTGATCCGCCGCCAAGCGAAATGTATTTTGATCGATCCGTGTGCCAACGCTTTTATCGACTTCGCATCGAAGCAGGCGAAGCCGTGGTGGAAGAAGGGTAACGCCTGGGACAAACGCGTATGGGAACGAAAGTACGAGCTCGACAGTCTCTGTGCATTCTTCCGTTTGTCGGTTGGCTACTACGGAACAACGAACGACCTCGCTCCGTTCGACAAGAACTGGCTGAGAGCAGTTGAGAGCGCACTACGAGTCATCACGACCGAGCAACAATCTCTGACAAAAGACACTGCGGCAAAACACTACTATTTCTACGGGCCAGAGAAAAATCCGCACCCTGCCGTTCGCATGCATGGCTACGGCTACCCCGGCAAGGCGTGTGGCTTGAGCCGCAACGTATTCCGCCCGTCCGACGATGAAGCTGTCTTCCCGTATCTCATCCCCGCCAACGCGATGGCAGTCGTCACACTTCGTGGCGTTGCAACCATACTTCGAGCACTGCAGAAATATCCACTTGCCGACTCCGCAACCCAATTAGCAGACCAGATTGATGCAGGCATAGGCACGCATGGCATCGTCGAGACTGCCGCGTTCGGCAAGATATTCGCATACGAGGTGGACGGATTCGGCTCGGCCTGCATTATGGACGATCCGAATGTACCGAGCCTCCTGAGCCTACCCTATCTCGGCTATTGCTCGACCCACGATCCCGTCTATCGAGCCACACGGAAGATGGCGCTTGGCTCAGGAAATCCTTTCTATGCAAAAGGGCGAGCGGCGGAAGGAATGACGAGCCCCCATGCCGGCGTTTTGAATCAGTTCTGGCCGATGGCGACCATCATGCGCGCGCTCACCTCAACTGACGAGACTGAAATTGCCACTTGCCTCGCGACGCTCGCCGCAACGCACGCTGGTACGCACTTTATGCATGAGAGTGTGGATGTCGACAATCCAAAAAAGTTTACGCGGCCCTGGTTCAGCTGGGCCAATTCCCTCTTCGGCGAACTGATTTTGGAAATCGCAGAGAAGCATCCCAGCATTCTTGAAAAAATGTAGCTGGTATGAAATTCAACCTCGAACGCTATCCGAGTAACGAACATCCTGCTCCCGTGCTCACGCCGCGCCCCGAGGTCTCGTGGGAAGCGAAGGCGGTCTTCAATCCCGGCGTTATTTATGATGATGGTGTATTCCGCATGTTGTATCGAACGTATCCGGCAATCACCGAAGAACGTGAACCGCGCCTATATCGTCCTGGTCGATTTTTTAAAAACCAGATGTCCTACATAGGTTATGCGGAGAGCAAAGATGGCATTCATTTCGTCCGAAGGGACCAACCATTCATTGCGCCCGACATAGACTGCGACCGCCATGGCTGTGAAGACCCGCGCATAACGAAAATCGGCGATACTTTTTACATAACCTATACTGCGATTGACGCGCCGCTCAATGAGGACGGAAAAAAATGGCCAAATGTCCGCATTGCATTAGCAACGACAAAAGATTTCATTACAGTTACAAAACACGGGATTGTTGGTCCGCAAAACCATTCTAAGGCTGCTGCCTTTTTCTCAGCACCAGTTGCGGGCGGTAAAACTGCTCTTGTACTGACGGCGTCATCGGATTCCGTGAACTCGCATGTCGCTATTCGCTATTTCGACTCGCCCCAAGATGCGATGACACCTTCAGACGAGAAATGGCAAGTATTTCTCGAATCCTCACAAGAAACCGCTGTGCTGAAAACGGCATGGTGGCTTGATCGAGGCCCAGAGCTCGGCGCACCACCGATAAAAACGGACCGCGGGTGGCTACTTATTTACTCCTCTGAGTCCATGTCGGATAGTTGGACGGTGTCCGCGGCGCTTCTTGATCTTGAACATCCCGAAAAGCTCATTGCGCGCACGCCGGGTTGCCTCTTACAGCCCGTTACTGAATACGAGCGCATTGGATTGGTCGATAATGTGACGTTCCCCTCGGCGGCCGTGGTTGTTGGCGACGAACTCTGTGTCTACTACGGCGCCGCAGACACAGTCATCGGTCTCGCAAAATGTAAGCTAAATGATCTGCTAGATTATATCGAGACCTTCAAAGGAAAAACATAATTATGTTCATCGTCCGACGTTGCCCAGAGAATCCGATACTTGTCCCGCGGCGGGAGCATCCATGGGAGGCGTTTGGTACCTACAATCCCTCGGTCATCGTCGAGGGTGGCTCAACGCGACTCTACTATCGCGCGCTCGCCGACCCCTCGGCGCCCGTCTCGGTCTATGTCGGTCAATCAACGGTCGGCATGGCACTCTCCGAGGACGGCGTGCATTTCCATTCGCGGTCGCAGGTGCTCGCGCCCAAGGAGGAGTGGGATGCGTACGGATGCGAAGATCCGCGCGTGACCTTATTCGAGGGCAAATATTATCTTTTCTACACCGCCACCGGTGGCTACCCCTTCGGCCCCGGCAATATCAAGGCGGCGGTCGCTATCGGCGATACGCCCGACCATTTCTCCGAGCGACATCTCCTCACGCCTTTCAATGCAAAAGCGGCGACGCTCTTTCCCGAGCGCATTAATGGTGACATTGTTCTGCTCATCACCGCGCACACCGACTACACCAGCGACCATCCGCGCCCAACGATCGGATTCGCACGAGCCAAGAAGATGGAGGAATTCTGGAATCCAGAATTCTGGAATCATTGGCACGACCACATGCAGGCAAACGCGCTCCCCGATCTCCGTCGCTCTGATCAGGAGCACATGGAGGTCGGCGCGCCGCCCATCCTCACCGAGCGCGGCTGGGTGCTCATCTATTCTTATATCCAGAATTATTATGATGAGCACCATCGCGTCTTCGGCGTTGAAGCGGCGCTCCTTGATAAAAACGACCCGCAGAAAATAATCGGCCGAACGTATCCTTTCCTCGTGCCCGAAGAAATTTATGAAGAATACGGTATCGTGCCCGACGTCGTCTTCCCGACGAGTGTGTCGATTCGCACCGAAGCGAGCGACGAATTCATCGACCTCTGGTATGGCGCCTCGGACACCACGTGTGCGAAAGCGTCGATCCGGCTCGCCGATCTCCTGCGTGCCCTCGAGCCCGAGCGCGCGGCGCGCACCTTCATGCGGAGCGAGAAGAATCCCATCCTCGTGCCGCGCGAAAAGACCTTCGACAGTCGCGCCGCCTTCAACGCCGGTGCTCTCGACCTCGATGGCTCGGTGCACCTTCTCTATCGCGCGATGGACGCACAAAACACTTCCACCATCGGCTATGCACGCTCGCGAGACGGCGTCACCATCGACGAACGCCCCACAATTTCCTGCTACTCGCCGCGCGCTGAGTTCGAAATGAAAAAAGGAAAACAAGACGGCAACTCGGGGTGCGAGGACCCGCGCCTCGTGCTCATCGACAATCGCATCTATATGACCTACACCGCCTACGACGGCGTGCACAATCCCCGCGGTGCGATTACCTCTATCGCAGGGAAAGACTTTCTCGCGAATCGCTGGGACGCGTGGGCGCCGCCAATGCTCGTGACCGTCGACGATGTAGATGACAAGGACGTCGCGCTCCTCCCGGAGCAAATGAACGAGAGCTACATTCTCTACCACCGCATCGCGAGCCGCATTGTCGCCGATATCATTCCCGATCTCTCCTTCAAGAAACGCGCGGCGCAGAGCATCGAGATTATGGCGCCGCGCGAGGGCATGTGGGACGCCGCGAAGGTGGGCATCGCGGGGCCGCCCATCAAGGTCGCGGGGGGTTGGTTGATGATTTATCACGGCGTCTCGCATCGCGCACGCTACCGACTCGGTGCCGTACTCCTCGCGCCCGATGGACTCTCGGTGCTCGCGCGCACGGCCGACCCTATTTTCGAAGCGACCGAGCCCTACGAGGTGAGCGGCGAGGTCGGCAATGTCGTTTTCTCCTGCGGACAGGTCGTCCGGGGCGACACCGTCTACCTCTACTACGGCGGCGGCGACCGCGTGCTCGGCGTCGCGACCGCCTCGCTCGCGCATCTCGTCGCGGCGCTCACCTGATATGCCACCACTCATTATTTTTGATCTCGATGGGACGCTCGCCGAGAGCAAACAGCCGCTCACGCCGTTGATGGCGGGACTGGTCGCACAACTCTTAGAAAAAACAAAAGTCGCGGTTGTCTCCGGTGGCGCCTTGCCGCAATTTCTTAAACAGGTGGTCGCGCAACTGCCCCACGACGCCAAGCTGGAGAATCTTTACCTGCTCCCGACCTCGGGCGCGGCGCTCTACGAGTGGACCAACGGCGGCTGGGACAAAATTTATGAAGAGCGTTTCTCCGAGACCGAGGCCTACCAGATTGACTCTGCTATGCGCGACGCCGCGCGCGAGACCGGTCTCGTCGACTTCTCTGAGCCCGCCTGGGGCGAACGCATCGAGTATCGCGGTGGCGAGGTCAGCTTCTCGGTGCTCGGCCAGCAGGCGCCCATCGCGGAGAAAAAAGCGTGGGACCCCGACCACGCAAAGCGCCGCATGCTTCAAGCGGTGATTGCCGCGCGTCTCCCCGACTTCGCCGTTGGCATGGGCGGCGCGACGACGATTGATGTCACGAAAAAAGGCGTGGACAAAGCCTATGGTATCCATCAGCTCTCCACTCGTTTGAATATTCCTGAATCGAAAATGATTTACGTCGGTGACGAACTCGTCGCAGGTGGCAACGACGAAGCGGCCTTCCGCACCGATGTACAAACCCGTGCCGTAAAAGATCCCGCCGACACTGCGAAACTTATCGAGCTTTTGTTGAAATAAAAAGTTAGGACACGCCGTGTCCTAACTTTTTAAACGGAGAAATCGACTTCGCTCTTGCGCTCGAGAAGGTTGATGGGGTACTCACCGGTGAAGCAGGAGGTGCAGAGACTTTTGCGCGGGAGGCCGATGGCTTTGACCAGACCGTTGACTGATAAAAATTGGAGCGAGGTTGCGCCGAGAAATTTCCGCATTTCTTCGACTGAGTCGACCGGCGGCGAGGAGCTTGCTCTGCTTGGGCGTGTCGATGCCATAGAAATCGGGGAACTTCACGGGCGGTGAAGCGGAGAGGAAGTGGACTTCTTTCGCACCGACACGCAGGAGCATCTGCACGAGCTGGCGCGAGGTCGTACCGCGCACGATGGAGTCGTCGATGATAGCAACGCGCTTGCCGCGGATGCGGTCGGGCAAGGGCGTGAGCTTCAATTGCACGCCCTCGTCGCGCATGTGTTGCTCGGGCGCAATGAAGGTGCGGTGGATGTAACGATTCTTCACCAGCGCCGCATCAAAGGGGATGCCGCTCGCCTCGGCGTAGCCAATCGCAATGGGTATCGCGGTCTCGGGCACGGGGATAACAATGTCGGCACGTATTTTCTGCTCTTTTGCTAATTGAATGCCGAGGCGTCGCCGCACCTCGTAGACCGACTTCCCCGCCAGTCGAGAATCGGGTCGAGAGAAATAGACGAACTCGAAAGCGTCGATCTGTTCGTGTCCTGGCGCGAGCTGTCGCGCGTGCACGCCGTTTCTGTCAATGGTAATCATTTCGCCCGGCGCGACATAGCGCAGACGCTTCGCACCGATGGGGTGGAGCGCGCAGGTCTCGGAAGAAAAAATATATCCCTTGCCGAGGCGCGCGAGGCAAAGCGGCCGGACGCCGTGCGCATCGCGGAGTGCGATGAGTTTATCTTTCGTCATCACGAGGAGCGCGAAGGCGCCCGTAAAGAGTGGAAATGCTTCCGCAATCGCATCCTCGACTTTCAATCCATCTTTCATAAAGCACGAGATCGTCTCGGCCATCATCCGCGAATCAGAGAAACCGACCGTCGAGACGCCTCGAATCTGGAGGAAATCCTCGAGTAGCTTGGTCGAGGGGAGGTTCCCGTTATGCGCGAGTGCCAGTTTCTTTCCTCGCGTGAGTATCGGCTGAGCATGTTCGAGAGCCGATCCACCGGCGGTTGAATAGCGGTTGTGACCGATGGCGAGATGCCCTTTCAACTTCTCGATGTCGCTCTCTTTATAGACTTGTGCGACGAGGCCCATACCGGCCTTGCGCGAAATTTTCCTGCCGTCGGAGACGGCGATGCCCGAACTCTCCTGCCCGCGATGTTGGAGACCATAGAGACCGAAGAAGGTGAGCCGCGCGGCGGACAAGTCCTTCCCAAAAACACCAAAGACCCCGCATTTCTCGCCGAGGGATTCCATAGAGAGATTATAGCGCCTTTGCTTTCGCCAATCGCACCAATCGGATAATTTCGAACGAGTAGCGGCCGTGGAGCGCATTGAAGATGGGCGTGAGCTTATCGGTTTCGAGCGCTTCGAATGCGTCGTGGATATCCCGCAAGGCGTCGCCTTGCGGTAAGAGGCGGGCGAAATCTTTGTGCTCCAACTTCCCTATCTCGGCGAGCTCTTCGAGGTGCTTCACGATGGTGCTCGCGGCGAGTCCGCGTTTTGCGGCGGCTTCCTTCAAGCTATTGCTCTCGCGCACGGTCTGCAGGGTCTCGGCGAGTCGACCCGGCATCGCCACCCTAAGCGCGCCTTTTGGCGCGCCGGGCGAACCTCGCTTGAGGCGAGGTTCTAGCCACGCGCCGCCCAATGCCTTCACGAACCGTTTCTGCATATCGCGCAATTCGTCCTTCGGCATATCGGCGAAGGTGTGTTCGGCGACACGCGAGAGCGAACGGAATTCGATATCTTTTTCTGCAACGTTCGGGTGCACCTCGAGTGCTCGCGCATTGAGCCCGAGCAAATAGACACCGGCGAGTGACCGCACGCGCGAGAGCGCGACGTAGCCCTGGCCATATTCGAAGGCGCGCGAGAGGTCCATCACCGCCGCGTCGAGGCTCTGTCCCTGGCTCTTGTGCACCGTCATCGCGTACGCAAGCCTCAGCGGCACCTGCGTCACCGAGGCACGCACTTTCCCCTCCTCCTCGACGCGCCACTCCATCGGCTCGGCCGTTACGAGTTCGCCATTTTTCAATTCCACAATCGGCAAATTGCTCCCGTGCTCGAAGTCGTGTACGACGCCGAGTGTACCATTCACGAATCTCCCCATCTGACTATTTTTGGTAAACATGACGGCCGCGCCTTTTTTCAGTTCCAATACTTCCGGCGAAAGACAGCCGCGCTTGAGACCCTCGACGAGCGAATCTTTCCCCGTCGAGCTCATCAAAAGGCGCGTGGGCTTGTCCGGTAATTTCGCGAGCTCGGTGGCGTTGATCCGGTCGACATCGGCATTATGAGAAAACAGGAGCGGTGTCCCCGCCGGCGCCGCAGATTCGGCCATGTGGCGCGCGCGCAACTGTTCGTGATGGTGCTCCTCGACCGTACTCGAACGTATCGCCGCGAGCACCGCGAGGAACGCTTCGTCCGCCTGCCGATGCTGTTCTTCGAGATAACAAATAATTGGATTTAACTCTTTCCACACGTTCGATTGATAGCAAAATTTCGTCTCGCGTCCGCTCTTCGAGATGGGCGGCAATTGGAAAAAGTCACCGACGAAGATGACCTGGAGGCCGCCGAAGGCGAGTGACGAGCGCCGCACCTCGCGACAGACCGCATCCGCCGCTTCAAGAGTTGCCGAGGAAAGCATCGAGATTTCATCGATAATCAACACCTTTGCTTTCCCAATCCGTCGCGCGATGTGTTCGTGGCTCGCGATGCGATCCACTTCAGCTGGCGAGAGCGAGTCGCTAATCCCGATGCCACTCCAGGAATGGAGCGTCATCCCACTCACGTGCGTCGCCGCGATGCCC
Organism: Candidatus Kaiserbacteria bacterium; assembly: GCA_963813065.1. Lineage (GTDB taxonomy): Bacteria > Patescibacteriota > Minisyncoccia > Phycocordibacterales > Phycocordibacteraceae > C7867-001. The sequence continues at coordinate 33,203 of CAWEXP010000006.1, read as the reverse complement.
GTAGCCGCGGTTATTGAGGGCTCGATACCACTCTCGCGGAGCCACGCGACGAATTCGTTGATGGTGTGCGTCTTGCCGCTCCCGGGCGAGCCAGTGAGAAATACGTTCGCGCCCGTTTTCAATATTGTCAGCGCATCGCCTTGGGTCATGTGCCGAGTATACCCGATGTCCGCGAGGTGTTTGACATATGTCTCATAAAATGATTTACTTTATTCGAAGTTAGGAAAGGTCTTTGCAAATGAAATTTCTCGAAGAAGCGGAATCTCCGCTCCTCACGATGAACCGCGAACGGTTCTTCTATTCCCTTCCGCTCATGTCTCTGGGCGATCGCGAGGAAGTACAACTCGCCTACCACATTGCTAAAGATGCGCACCGGAAACAGTTACGCGACGGCGGCGAGCGATACTTCGAGCACGCGCGGGGAGTGGCTCTCATCCTCATTGAACGCGGGGTCCGACCTGCAACAGCCTTCATCAAGGCACTTCTGCACGATGCCCTCGAGGATTCTTTTGTTCCGATAGCGATGTACATTCAATGTTTCGGCATTGAGCTCTATCGGTCACTCGACACGCTCTCGAAGCTCATTCCGGTCTTCGACCCCATCACTGGAAAGTTGCGCGGCAGACTCAAAAAACCGATCGCCGAATATTTCGCGGCCCTGGCCATTGCCTCGGTCGAGGATCGCCTGGTTAAACTCGCCGACCGATTGCACAACCTGCGCTCGATGGGCTCGTGGCCGATTGAACGCCAGCGCAAGTACGTGCGCGAGACAGTCGAATGGCTACTGCCGATTGCCGACGCGACTGACCCGTGGTTTGCTCAGCAGTTGCGAACCGAGATTGCAAAAGTACCTATGGATTAGCTCTCTCGCCCAACCTCGTGTTGGGCGATTTTTTATAAAAAGCAAACCTTGACTTTTGTGTATCTTTTTGTGTATAATGATTCCGGACCCTTTGACATTTCGGAGGAATACTCATGCAGAGCTTCATCATCTGGCCGGTCATAGCGGCATTGCTCGCTGGTCTGGTCGTTAAATTCGGGCTCGATTTCTTCGAGTCCGATCATCGAATCTCGTGGGCCGAGTTTGGCATTGGTGCGGCGATTATCATCGTCGTGCTTGCGCCGAGTATCGGTTTCTTGGGGTGGCATCTCTCGAAAGCAGAAGTGCTCCGCCACCATGAATATTGGAATGGCTGGGAACTCGTCGCGTATCGCGAGGATATCACCTGCGAAGAAGATGGCAGTTGTCGCTACAGCTACGATTGTCATCCGTACTTGGTGTACGTATCGCAAACGTGTTCAACGACCGACTCAAACGGCAACACCAGCTCATATGAGTGTGGCCACTACGAAACCCGCTATCACCAGTGCCCGTATGTGGATATGGAGACGAACTTCATCATCCAGACGACCCTCGGCGACTACACGATCTCCGCGCACCGCTTCCCGGATAATCCGCAAGCGCATCGCTGGGATCGTGGTGAAGAAATTCCCGATTCGGTTATCGCCTCAGCAGAAACGGGCATCCCGCAATTCTGGGCCGATGCAAAACGTCGCATCGACTCGGGTTGGCCGGGGCCAGTCACCGCACGTCGGGATTACGACAATTACATCCTCGCGAGCGATCACACCATCCTCAAGCAATATTCGTCGGATATCGAACGCTTCCAGAGGCAGAAACTTCTGCCTCCGGTCACGTCAGATGTTCACGATTTCTATCTGGCGGACAAGGTCCACTTCGTGGGCTGGACTCCTAAGGATGCGACCGCTTGGCAAGATGCCCTAAACCGCTTGAACGCGGCGCTCGGTGTCGAGCTCCAGGGTGATGTCCAAATCGTCATCATCCACAGCAGTGTGGTAGATAACGACAAGGACAGTTACACCTTCGCGCTGAAGGCGTACTGGCAGGACAAAAAAGTGTTCGGCAAGGACGTCATGAGCAAAAACGGCATTGGCATTGTGATTGGGACTACCGACGGCACCACCGTCTCCTGGGCACGCGCCTTTACCGGTATGCCGCTCGGCAACGAGCACCTGCTCGTCGCACTTGAAAGCGGATTGAAAGGGCAACCCCTTTCTCCCGCGCCACTCATCGGCGGCATCAAGACGAGCACGAGCGCAGTCAACGATCCGGGCAAACAAGAATCTCGAATCGTCGTTCGTTCGACGCACTGGGGTGCGATTGCTTCCATTCTCTGGGGTGATCACGACCAGTCAACACGCTTCACCCGCATCAGTATGGGTGGCAAGGGTGATACCGGCGGTCACGGAAGCGGGTTTATGTACCTCAAATCCGAGATTGTCCCGACGGATAGCCAGAAAAGCTGGATATCCTGGATCATCTTCTTCGTCAGTTGTTGCGTATGGGCAGGCGCCGCCGTGATTGGCACTGACCAGTGGCCTGGCTTGCGTACTCGGTACTGAAACCAACAGAAAGGACTACAGAAATGGAAAACGACACTTACTCCACCTGGTTCACGCCAGGTAAGATTGCCCTCTTGGGCGTAGGGGGATTCTTCTTCCTCGTCTTCATCGTCTGCTTCGGCTTCTACAGCTATGCGAACGATGTGCGCAATGAGGCAATCAACAAAGAGACCCAGCTGAGCGCACAGTACAGCTCAAACCAAGTCGAACTTTCGAACTACGTGGACACGTTCTTCGAGACGATGAGCGTGGCCAATGTCAAACGTGACGCTTTGCGCCAAATCATCACCGATGCGGTGCGCGGGCGCTACCAGGGCGACACGACGGCGCATCCGAGTGGTGGACAACTCTTCTCGATGATCAAAGAGGCCTACCCAACGGTGGACCTCGGCATCTATGACAAGATTGTCGACTTCATCAAGGCTGGTCGGCGATCCTTCACGAATCAACAGAAGGATCTGCTCGATCAACTGCGTAGCTACGACGCGTGGCGCGCGCAGGGCATCGTCCGCAGTTGGGCACTCGGGAACTTCTTCCCCAGCGCTCATCTGCGGGCATGTATCGGCAAGGACTGCGTGACTGGCCAGGCGGCCGAAGTTCGCATGCAAGATGTCATCACCGATTCGCAGACCCAAAAGGCCTACGACACCGGCACGATGCAGCCGCTGATTGCTCCGAAAAACTGATCTGTCACAAAAGTTAACGGCTGGGAATTATCCCAGCCGTTTTTTATGTACTACAAACACAGGTAAAAGAAAAACCGGAGCCCGAAGGCCCCGGTTTGTTGGAAGGTGAAGTAGTATCAGTTTTCCGGCGTGCCGTTGGTATTCGGCGCGCCATCGTTGATTTCGGCGTTGCGATACTGCCGATAGGCTTCGCGCTCGGCGGCGTAGGTGTCAATCGAGGTACGCTCGATTGCATCGATGGCCACCACGTGGGTTGCGCGCAGATCCAGAGTGGAGAAACCGGTATATCCGGCTTTCCAACTGTCCGAGCCGTGGAACTTGGCATAGGTCAGTGGGTCGACGAACGTATCGCAGACCATGCCGGCGACATCGCGCGGATTGGAAGGGCCAACGCCGGGCAGGAACAGATACGGACCTACGACCCGTAGACCGCCAGTGTTTGGCCACAATCTTCGCTGTGGTCCGAGATGCCGACCATGCAGTCCACATCGACGAGCCCCGCGATGCCGATCGTGGAATTCACCACGAACCGAGCGAAGGTTTCGCCCGCACGATGCGACTTGCCTTGCAGAGCATCGCCGGCGAGCGTCACGGGTTTTTCGATATTCGTGACGAAGTTGTGGACGCCGTCGCGCGCGAACTGCGGCACCGCGTGGTTGTAGAACACGGCGACCGGGCGAGCGACGTGGTGGTCGAGTTGTTGGTTGAACTCGAACACCGCACGATTGGTGGGTTCGTAGGGATCGTTCTGATCCGCGTCCGCGGCCGTTGCGCCCATCAACCCGATGAGCGCCAGGATACCGATAAGATGACGCATCGTTGTTCTCCTCGAAATGCGTTAATTACCCCCGATTGACAAAGGTCAGGGACTGAGAAGAGTGTATCCTACATTAGACCATTTGTCAATGCTTGGTCGGTGGGTGTTCGAGTGCGTCCAGCGCCTCGTTCAAAATCTCGTCATCGACATCGAAACTGCCTGCGATATGCTCAATGTCCCTAAATATCTTGCACGCCTCCTCCTCGAGCCCTGCGCTCCGGAGCGCATACGCGACCTCAAGCTGTTTCCGGAGCAGGTCTTGGTCCTCCGGCCCTTGCTCTGCCTCTTCCGCCTTCCCTCTCTGGTGTGCGCCTTCGTGCATATGGGCAAAGTGTAGCACCGCCCGCGCCCCTGAGTGCAACTTGACAGTTTCAATCGAACAGCTTACAATGAAACCTGGTCAACTACGGGAGAAAAACGATGGACAACAGTCCAGTAGCAGTATGGTTATTTCTACCGGCGCTCCTTCTCGCGATAAGCGGGGCGAGCACCGCAATTGGTCGGACATGGTCGGGATTTAGCACCAGGGTCCAGGGCTGGGCGATTGGTATCGCCTGTTTCTGTTTCGTGGTGGGCATCGCCATCAGCCTCATCCCCACGAACGGTCCTCTGGCCACCGGAACCTTGTACAACATTGTGTATGTCTGGATGGTAGACAAGCCGCCGCTCGACCGAGGGATTGATGCCGGCTTCGCCACCCTCTGCATCGACTTCATCAACTTCGCGGCCTTCTTCGCGGCAGTGGTGTTCTATCTCGACCACCCTGCCCGGCAGAAGGCGTAGTGAAAACAACAGAGCAACACGTTGGCAGGGACTTGTCCCTGCCGTTTTTTATTTCGATGACTTTGTGCTTTCGGGATATTGCTGACCTATCGCCGCATACGTGAGCGCAGAAATATTTTTAATGATACCGGTTGCTGACGGGAGGTCTTGAGCGCTCGTCATCACGCAGAGGAGATAGGGATGGTCGGGATAATAGGTGATGCCGCAGTCCGAGAGCTCAACACCTGCGACAGTGGTGCCATCCTCAGAGACGACGTGTTCGCCAAATTTATGCGCGATAGCCGTCCCGGTTGGCACACCCGCAACAAGCCCATCCTTGAAGGTTGCGTGCGAAAGCAGCTCGAGGGCCTTTTCTGAATAGGCGGGAGAGAGGTACGTCGCGTTATAGAGGATGCGGAAGAAAAGTGCATAGGTTCGCGTCGAGATCTGATAGGTTCCCGAGTTGTCGCCCGGGTCGGCAACACCGAGATCGGTGTACACCTGCGAGAGCACCGTTGGATCGATCTCATTGAGGAGCGCGAAGGTCGCGCCGTTATCTGAATTGATGATCATATGATCGATCAATTCTCCGATCGTATAGCTCTGCCCCACGGATAGAGTTGAGGTTGCGTCGAAGGGGTCAGGGAGCGGGATGTTCTGATAGACCAAGGTGTGCTCGAGGAGATCAGGATCCGCTTCTGCCTCTTTGTAATACGCGATCATCACGGGCACCTTGAGCAAACTCGCGGGATAGTAGGTATCATTCTGATTAATACCGAGCCATGCGTTGGTGCCGAGATCGCGGAAATAGATGGAGACGCGCGAGGCACTCCCCGACTGGGTCGCCGCAGTGACCGCCGATTGTAGAGCAGTATTGAGCGCGGTGTATTGGCCAAAAAGAGTTGCTTCCGGTGCGTGATACGCGAGCAGTGGCGCGATAAGCGGATCAGAATTATCGGCAAGGCGAATGGGCGAGAATTGCGCGTAAATCGACGCGACCGTCCCCTGCTCAACCTGATAGCCAAGCCAATAGCCGAAGCCGCCCGCGAGAAGCGCGACGGCAACCCCGAACGCTACGAGACGCATAGGCGACGACCGGAACATTTAGAGAGTATAACGCGGTATTTGAATATTTATTTCGCTCGCGGAGTAGTAAGATGGGTATATGGAACTGACTCGCTTGGTGCGCACTTGGGCGCTTGGACACAAGCTGTGGAGTGTGGTGGTTGCCGCCGCCGTACTCGGCGGCGGTTGGTATGCCTATGCCACCCTGACTGCGCCCTCGACGGCACCGGTCTACTACACCACCGCGGTCGCCACCAGCACCGTCGTTGCGTCGCTTGCCGAGACGGGACAAGTCTCGGCAACGAGCCAGGTCGACCTCCAGTCGCAATCGTCGGGTGAAGTGCTCGCGGTCCCCGTCGCGCCCGGGACGCATGTCGCGGCTGGCACCGCCATCGCCGTGCTCGACCCGACGAACGCGCAGTCAGCACTCCAGAGCGCCGAACAGAATCTCCAGTCGTCTCAGATTGCACTCGCGAAACTCCAAGAGCCCGCCACTGCCGTCACGCTGACTCAGGCGCAAAATGCCGTCGCCTCGGCCCAGGTCTCGCTTACTCAAGCACATACCACCGGCTACAACGATGTCTCGGCGGCCTTCCTCCAGCTCCCCGCGGTCATGACGGCGCTCGACACGACCCTCCACGGCACCACCGTCCCCGGCCGCACCAGCCAACAAAATGAAAATGCGTACGCCGACATGGTCTCGCCGTATGACGCGAACGTGACGCAATACGAGCAAATCGCCGAGAGCTCGTACCAGACTGCGCTTGCCTCATACAACACCGCACTCGCCACTTTTAAATCGACGCCGCGCGACGCAAGCGATGATCAAATCCAAGCGCTGGTTTCCCAGTCCTACCAAGCGGCCGCCAACATCTCTGATGCGCTCAAAGCATCAACCAATTTCTTGAATTTCGCTGATACGACCTTGAGTAATCGCCAACTCAATATTCCGACTCCCCTTTCCTCCGGCATTACCCTCCTGACCAATGACACGAGCCAGACGAACGCGAACGTCTCGGCGCTCTCCAATGATTCCACAACCGTGACGTCGAGTGAACGTTCGCTCTTGGCGGCGCAGGCCTCGCTCGCCCAAGTACAGACCGGCGCCGACCCGCTCGACATCCAATCGGCACAACTCGCGGTGCAGGAGAAGCAAGCGGCAGTCACCACTGCGCAAATCGCGCTCGCCAATACGGTTGTTCGCGCACCCTTCAGTGGCGTGGTCGCGAAGATGGATATCCAAAAATATCAAACCATAGGAAACGGTGTCACCGTCGCCACCATGGTCTCGGACCATCAAAGCGCAAATCTTTCACTCAACGAAGTGGACGCGGCTAAGCTTGCCGTCGGCCAGAAAGCGACGATCACCTTCGATGCGCTCCCCGATCTCACCATTGCGGGTACCGTCTCCTCCGTCGATTCGCTCGGCACGGTCTCTTCGGGTGTGGTGACCTATAACGCCATCGTCACCTTCGATACCGACAACGCGTCGGTCAAGCCGGGTATGAGCGCATCGGCTGATATCATCGTTGCCCAAGGCACCGGCCTCGCCGTACCCGCGAGCGCGGTCAAAACCGTTGCCGGCGCCTCCTACGTCCAAATCTTCACCCCGCCCCTGCCCGCGAGCTCTGCGACTACTGGCTACGCGACCACCCTCTTGCCCACGCGCGTACCAGTGACTATTGGCCTTTCGGACAACTCGACGACGCTGATTACCTCAGGTCTCACTCCTGGCGAACAGATAGTCTCGCAGACCTCGAGTGCGAGCACCGCCGCGACCAAGACCGTCGCGGCCGCGAGCACCTCGGTCTTCGGTGGCACGGGTGGCGGACGCAGTGGTGCGGTGCGGATTCCATGAGACGCGAAGCGGCAAAGAACTTTTTAGGGGCTCCGCAGACTGACGAGGCGAGGACTGAGCGATTTTCTAGCAAGAAAATCGCGTACCCAAAAAAGTTCTTTGCCGCTTCGCGAGATTATTTTATGCTTCAAATTAAAGATATTAAAAAAGTCTATGGCACCGGAGCCGAGGAGACCGTCGCGCTCGGTGGTGTTTCTTTTACGATTAATGACGGTGAATTCGTTGCGATCATGGGCCCCTCGGGCTCGGGCAAATCGACGATGATGCACATTCTCGGCTGTCTCGACACGCCGACGAGCGGCACGTACCACATCGACGGCCGCGACGTCTCTATGATGAGCGACGACGAGCTCGCCAATATGCGCAAAGACAAAATTGGCTTCGTCTTCCAATCCTTCAACCTACTCCCACGCGCAACGGTCCTCCGTAATGTCATGCTCCCTCTGGTCTACGCCGAAGTGCCCGAGGATGAGCGTATCGAGCGCGCCACCAAGGCACTACGGCTCGCCGGGCTCCCCGATGATTGTTTCCAACATCGCTCCAATCAGCTCTCGGGCGGTCAGGTCCAGCGCGTCGCCATCGCCCGCGCACTCGTGAATAATCCTTCGCTCATTCTCGCCGATGAGCCGACGGGCAATCTTGATTCGAAAACGAGTCTCGTCGTGCTCGGCACCTTTCAAGAATTCAATCGCAAGCACGGCCACACGATTGTACTCATCACGCACGAACCGGATGTTGCGGAACATGCCGATCGCATCATCAAGCTCCGCGATGGTCTGATTGTGTCGGACGAAAAAAATCACAAGCCGCGCGACGCCGCACACGAACTCATGCTGTATTCTTAATGTTTATATTTTTAAATATTTAAATATTTCATATGACTACCCGCGACATACTGGAAGAAACCTACACCGCGCTCTCGGCCAACAAGGTCCGCTCGGGATTGACGGTGCTCGGCATCGTCATCGGCATCAGTTCGGTCATCGCGCTCGTCGCAGTCGGCAATGGCGCACAGAATTCTATTAATGCCTCCATCCAATCTATCGGCTCGAATCTTATTGAGGTCACGCCGGGTGCGGCGAAAAGCGTCGGCTTCGGCGCCTCCGGTGGCCGCGGCACCGCGAGATCGCTCACCCCAGGAGATGCGAACGCCATCACGACCCAGGTTCAAAACGTTGCGGCTGTCGCCGAGGAATACAGTGGCCGCGATCAAGTGACCGCCGCCGGGATGAACACCAACACCACCGTCGATGGCGTCTCCGCGGCGTACGCAACCGTGCGCGACCTCGTCATTGACCAAGGCGTCTTCGTGAACGACCAACAGTCGGCATCGCTCGCGAAGGTTGCTGTCATCGGCCCGACCGTTGTCACCGATCTCTTTGGCGCCGATGCCCTACCTCGGACGCTCTCGGCCAAAAAATTGTTATCAAGAATTTACAATTCACCGTTATCGGCGTGACGAAGAGTAAAGGCACTACCGGCTTCGGCAATGCCAAGACGATATGATTTATATTCCCGTTGGCACCGCGCTCCAGTATTTCGCGGGCAATGGTAACCAATTCTTGACTAACATCGACATCCAAGCCGCGAATCAAACGGCGATGACCCAAGTACAAAACGATGTCACCTCCCTGCTCCTCACGCGGCACAACATCGGCGACCCGACCCAGGCTGACTTTTCCATTCTGAATCAGGCGGACATTGTCTCGGCCGCGTCCTCCGTGACCGGCACCTTCACCATCCTCCTCGGCGCCATCGCGGGCATCTCGCTCCTCGTCGGTGGCATTGGCATCATGAACATGATGCTCACCACGGTGACCGAACGTATGCGCGAGATCGGCCTGCGCAAGGCGATTGGCGCGACCAAGCAAGATATCAACGTCCAGTTCCTCGCCGAGGCGGCGACGCTCACCTTCGTCGGTGGTGGCATCGGCATTGTGCTCGGGATGGGACTCGCCGAGCTCGTGACCTTGACCGGCATCGTGCAGGCCTCGGTCTCGCTCGAGTCGGTATTGCTCGCCTTCGGCGTCTCGGCCGTCATCGGCATCGTCTTCGGCTGGTACCCGGCCCGCCGCGCGGCGAACTTGAATCCGATTGATGCACTGCGGTATGAATGAGCCAAGCGACACAAGGAATTGAGGGGTGTTCCGCAGGCCGACGGGCCGAGGCCCAGCAAATTTCCAGCAGGAAATTATGCGACCCCGAAATTTCTTGTGTCGCTTGGCGAGTCCGTTTTCGCGAAATAAACGAACAATAACTTACGTACTAAAAATTATGAAAAATAAACAAATCATTACTGGAGTCGTCGCGCTCATCGTCGGACTCGGCATTGGCTACTTTGGTGCGCAGGCGATGACACCGGCGAGGACTGCCGGCACCTTTGCGGGCCGCACTGGCGCGGCAGGCACCTTTACCCGCGGTGGAGCGGCGGGCGCTGGCCTCCTCTCGGGCACCGTCGCGGCCGAAGACTCTGGCTCGATCACGCTCGACACCCGCGACGGGAGTTCACACGTCGTCCTCATCAATCCCGCCACCACCGTGCAAAAGAGCGTCAGTGGCACAATGAGCGATGTGGCGGTCGGTAGCACGGTCGTCGTGATGGGCACGACCAACAGCGACGGCTCGGTCTCGGCTACCTCGGTCCAGTTGCGTCCTGCAATGCCTCCTGCTACCGTGCAGTAATGCAACGCGCTTTCGCCATCATTATTGTCGTCCTGCTCGGTCTTGGCATGATCGGCATGTTCCTCCCCATCCTCACGCAGGGCCACTAAGTTGTTTCTTTATCCCCAACCGAGAACTTGCGCCTTTTGCCTGTTTCTGGCATAGTGGCGCCACTCGCAGGCAGTTGCGCATACGCGGCTCGAAGAGGGCAAAGCAGTGTTCGAAGCGGCGAGGTTAATCAAATAATCCATACGCATGGATGGCAATGCAGTACAGGGGAACAAGCTCTACGTGGGCGGCATCCCGTATCGCTCGACGGAAGATGATCTCAAGAAGGCCTTCGGTGAGGCCGGCTCGGTCGTATCCGCGAGTATTATTAGCGATCGTATGACGGGCCGCTCGCGCGGTTTCGGTTTCGTCGAGATGTCTTCGGAAGCGGAGGCACAGGCGGCAATCGACCGTTGGGACGGCAAGGAGATGGACGGGCGCACGCTCTCCGTATCCTTCGCTCGCCCGCAGGGTGATCGCCCTCCTCGTCGCGAGGGTGGCGCTGGCTTCGGCGGCGGTCGCGGTGGATTCGGTGGTGGTAACAGCGGCGGCTACGGTCGCGGCGGCTACTAGTACTCGATTCACGTACAGAAAAACCGCCCCTCGGGGCGGTTTTTCTTATTGCCGCTGGACTTCCCTTTTCTTCGCTTCGGCGCTCCATCCAATCAAGTTTGCGAGCAGTTGAATAAAGGAGGCGACCGAGGCGACTGCGAGCACAAGGATGGCGTACCACGCCGCCGGCGCAAGGAAGTAGCAGAAAACGACCACGAGCGAGAACCAGAGCCCGAGGCACCAGGGGCAATTAATCAGCGCACCGAGCGAGCCGCGCAAAGAATCATTCTCCGCGCCGACGAACCATTCGCGGATGAAGGCCGTGACCGCGTCATAGGTGAAGAGTCGCACCAGCCGCTGGACCGCGAGCACAATGAGAAAGAAATCAGAGAGCGGGATCCAGGCCGAGAGCTTCCCCGCCGCGGCGAGATAGGCGTAGCCAATCGCCGCGAGGACAATAAAGAAGAGCGAAAGGTCGTGTACCAGAAATGGAATTTCATACCCGAGCAGTATACCAAAAAGAAAAAACCGCGCAGGGGTGAGCCTGCGCGGCGCCGGAATGACCGGATTATTTTACGGTGAAGAGTTGCGCGATCTTGTCGAGTTGTGCGTCGCGGGCAGTTGCATACGCCTTGTCGTGGGTGAGTGCGGCGATCTGGCGTTCCAGTTCCGCGACGCGGTTTTCGTATGCGCGTTTCGCTTCCACGATGCCGCCCTGATGTTCGCCGATTGCCGCATCGGTCGCTTGGACTTCTTCCGCCACTGCCGACTTGGCCTGGGCAATGTCGTCAACGACCGTGAGTTAGTATCCGAGAACGCCACAGATAGCACCCAGCACTGGCCGGACATGAGACGGATCGGTAATATACCGCATCGCTGCTTCCGCCTGTGCGAGACCGAACGTCTTCGTTTCCAATTCGTTGGAAACGACAAACCCGAAGAAATTGAACTTCATGTTTTACACTCCCTTGTTAACGATGGCTTAGGTATGCGATAGTGGGGCGATGAGTGATGAAGAGCCCGAGGCATACCGACTGGGCTGGATACCCTTCTTGGGGCTCGACATTTGGCTCGATTCGAAACCGCTCATCCCCCGCACCGAGACGGAGTGGTGGACCGATGAAATGTTGCGAGAAGTGGGTAGTCGTCTTGAGGGGCGTTCCGCAGGGCCGGTCACACCGGACCGAGGCCCAGCAAATTTTCCAGCAGGAAAATTATGCGTGCCCCGAGAGGCGGATACTCACTTCTCGTTTTTGGACTTGTGCGCGGGGAGCGGCGCCATTGGGTGCGCGGTGCTGAAAAATATTCCAAACGCGCAGGTGTACTTCGGCGAGATTGATCCTGCGCATGAGGCCACGATTCGAAAAAATATGCGCGAGAATCATCTTGACGAGAGCCGCGCAGACATCCGCATCGGCGATTTGTTTGCACCTTTTGGTGATATGCAGTTCGACCTCATCGCGGCGAATCCGCCGTACGTGCCCGAGAGTCGCGAGCTCCCGCCCTCTGTTGCTGACTACGAGCCAGCGCTCGCCTTGCGTGCGGGTCCTGACGGCCTGGCGCTGATTCGTCGCATCGCGGCAGAACTTCCCCATCGCCTCAATCCGGGCGGTCAGGCGTGGGTTGAATGCGATAGCGCGCACGCCGCAGAGGCGTGCGCGCTCTTCTCTTCTTTCGGCATGCGTGCCGAGATACGCAACGACCAGTTCGACGTGCCCCGTTTCCTCGTAGTATCATTCCCTCTATGAATGCCCAGCCGCTCCAGCCCTTTGCTCTCCCGAGCGGCCTCGCGAGTTTCAGCCTCAACCTCTCGCAGACCGGCGCGCTCGAAACTCTGCTCGCGCTCATTTTCGGGATTTGGCTCATCTTCACCCTCGTCGCCATCTATCACTGGCTCAAATATTCGCACGGCTCGATTCTCTCTCTGCCCGCCATTTTCATTCACTTGACCATCTCGATTGCGCTCATGTCCTTCGCGCTCACGGGCAATCCGATTCCCACTCTATGAAAGAATTCGAACTCGAGCCGGGCGAGAATCTCGTCGAAGAAGTGCGGCGGCACTGGTTCCTCTTCTTCGCCGATCTCCTACCCTTCGTGATCCTCGCGTTCATTCCCTTCGTCATCCCGGGCGTCTTGCGTTCGACGCCTCAGCTCGCGAATTTCGCCAGTATGTTCGATTACTCCAATCCGCTCGCACGCGTCGTGCTCGCGGGCTGGCTCCTCATGGTCTGGAGCGCGGCGTTCAATTCCTTCACCCAATATTTCCTCAACGCGTGGATACTGACCACTCAGCGCGTCGTCGAGATTAAACAATTCAGTTTCTTCAATCGTGAAGTCTCGAGCCTCTTCCTCAATCGCATCGAAGACGTCACCATCGACACCGCGGGCATCATGTATTCCATCCTCGACATCGGTGACATCAACGTCCAGACTGCCGGTACCGTCGACCGCTTCACCATGCGCGGCATCCCGCGACCATCTCAGCTCCGCGATATTTTGCTCAAGTACGCGAGCGCACACGAAGATGCTAAACTGGGGCGATGAGCGAGCTCTCGACTGAATCCTACAAAGGCGTCCGCGACTTCTACCCCGCCGATTGGGCGCGGATTCAAGCACTCTTCTCCACCATGCGTAGCGTGCTCACGAGCTGGGGCTACGAGGAGTACAACGCCTCACCGCTCGAACGCTCCGAGCTCTACGAGAGCAAGGGCAACGAAGAAATTGTCAACGAGCAGACCTACACTTTCATGGATCGCGGCGAACGAAGTGTGACACTTCGCCCCGAGATGACGCCGACCCTCGCGCGCATGGTCGCGCATAAGCGTCGCGAACTCACCTTCCCGCTCCGCTGGTTTTCCATCGGCAACCGCTTCCGCTACGAGCGACCCCAGCGTGGGCGCCTGCGCGAGTTCTATCAGACCGACGTGGACTTCGTGGGCGCCAGCGAGGGCGAAGCCGATCTCGAAGTCGTGACACTCGCCTCGACCATCCTTAAAACCTTCGGCGCCTCGGAGAGCGACTTCATCATCCGCATGAACGCTCGCCCTCTGCTGACCAAGGCGTGCACGGCGGCCGGGCTCGAGGGCGAGTCGGTACGTCGCTACCTGCGCCTCCTCGATAAAAAAACGAAGATGGCACCGGCTGCCTTCAACGAGGCGGCGAAGACACTCTCGCCCGAGGACCCGCTCGCACTCATCGAGCAAGATGACGCGCGCATCCAAGAAGAAAAAAAGAAAGTGCTCGTGCGCATCGAAGAACTCAAAAAACGTGGCGTCGGGAATGTCGTCTTCGATCCAACCCTGACTCGCGGCTTCGACTACTACACCGGCATGGTGTTCGAAATTTTTGATACCGACATCCGCAACCCGCGCGCACTCTTCGGCGGCGGACGCTACGACGGCTTGGTCTCGCTCTTTGGCGGCGAGGCGATTCCTGCCGTCGGTTTCGCCATCGGCGAAGTGACACTTGCCGACTTCCTCGAGACGCATGGCCTCGCACAAACCGTTACTAATGCTCCCGCGCTCTATCTCGGTACGCCGACCGAGACGGATATCGCCGGCGCACAAGAACTAGCGAAACAATTGCGCTCTGCAGGCCTCGCCGTCTTCGTGAACGTCACCGGCAAGAAGCTCGGCGACCAGATCCGTGAAGCCGATAAGCGCGGCATTGCGTATTTCTCTGCCGTCGGTGAGCAGGAGCGTGCGTCGGGACAATTGAAAGTGAAAAAGCTCGCCACCGGCGAAGAAAAACTCCTCTCTCTTTCCGAAGTGCCTGCTTTCCTGCAACCTACCAACCTGTGACCATGCGCTTCGTCGTTTTCGACATCGAGACCATCTCGCCCAATAGTGTGCGCGGCCGCGTGAACGCCGAGGAGCAGGAGCTGACCATCGTCGGCGTTTACGATTCCGCCACCGATTCGTACTCTTCCTATTCTAAAGAAGAACTGCCCAAGCTCTGGCCGATTCTGGAGCGCACCGATCTCCTCATCGGCTTCAACTCCGACTCGTTCGACATTCCTATTTTGAATCGCTACTACCCGGGCAATCTGGCAAGCATCCGCTCGCTCGACCTCTTGAGCGAAGTGCAGAAGTCGCTCGGTCGCCGCATCCGCCTCGACTCTCTCGCGCAGGCAACCTTGGGCAAAGGGAAAAGTGGTGACGGCCTCGCCGCGCAGGATTGGTGGCGCGAGGGCAAAGTCGACCAGGTGCGTGACTACTGCCTCGTCGATGTGAAGCTGACCAAAGAGCTCTACGACTACATGCGCGAAAAGAAGTCGGTGAAATATAAAGACCTGCGCGACATCCGCGAACTCAAAATCGATACCAAAGAGTGGGACACCCCCTCAGTCGCCCCCTCCCTCACTCACGCGCTGTTGTTCTGAAATATTTGACAATCTTGTTTGTAATACTGTATATTTTCAGCAGGTTGAACACGGGAGAAAGTCATGAACGACCTGAGCATTTTGCTGGTTCCTTTTCTGTTTCTGATTGTGGGGGGTGTTTTCTGCGGCTTTGCTTCCATGCGTAGGGTGGCAGACGGATGGGGTCCGATAATAGTTGTGTTGTTTCTCGTTGGATTCGGGATTTCGAACAGCTTTGGTGGGTCTGTCGCACCACCGTCCGTCTCTGTCTACCAATTCACCATGGGCGTGGTGCAGGGCTGGCACACCCACTTCACTGCCGCCATTAGTGTTGGCTTGGTTCTACTTGCCGACATAACCGTCCTCATTTGTGGTCTGTTCGTCGGATTTTTCTTTGGTGATTTATGAACACCATTCATTCCTCACATCAAACAGTCCGCCTGGGAGCAATCCCGGGCGTTTTTCTATACATGGTAAAATTGGGAAATGGAAAAGTCGCTCACGATACCGATTGCGATATGCGTCGCGGGTGTGGTGGTCGCTGGCGCGGTCTACTTCGCCGTCAGCTCGCACGAGCCGTCGACGAGCTCGGGCCAGGGCAACCCCGCGCTCGTGCGCGCGGTCGGGCCAACCAATCATATCCTCGGCAACCCGGCCGCGCCCGTGAAGATTGTCGAATACGCCGACTTCGACTGCGAATTTTGCAAAGGCTTCGATGCGTCGACTCCACCAGATTGTCGCGACCGAGGGTGCCTCGGGCCAGGTCGCCTGGGTCTATCGTGAGTTCCCGCTCGTCGAGATCCACCCGAGCGCAATGAAGCACGCCGAGGCGGCCGAGTGCGTCGCGCTCACGAGTGGCAACGACGCGTTCTGGAAGTTTGCCGACTCGCTCTTCGCGAACCAGCCGGTCGACCCGTCAGAATACGGCACCCTCGCCGGGGCGGCAGGAGTGACCAGTGGCGATGCTTTTGCGCATTGCTACGCGAACGCATCGACCACCGTCGACGCGCGCATCACCGCCGACCGCCAGAACGCACTCGACAGTGGCGCGCGCGGTACACCCTACTCACTCATCCTCGTCGCGGGTCACGCTCCGGTCGTGATGGATGGCGCCTACTCTTACGACGCGGCGAAACAATTGGTCGACAACGCATTAGCGCAGATACAGCACTAAAAAAGTTAGTCAATCAGCCCTAGCCGATAGATATCGAAAGAATTCTCGCCGTCGAACATGTCAGAAGGGTTCGGGAGGTATGCGCGCTCGCGCGCAATCTCCGCGCTCGCATCCTTAAGGAGTCGGTGGAATACTGCGAACTCGTCGGTACATTTTTTGAAATCTATCTGGTACCTGCGCATCTGCGGCGAGCCATTTTTATTCGTCGATTTCTTGCATTCGTAGACAACGAAGCGCCGCACGGGTCGGCCGTAGAGTTCGCGCACGGTGTAGTAGTTGAAGAGCGCCTGGATAACAAAAAGTGTCTTCTCCGCGCCGCCCTTCGAGAATGCGGCGACGAACTTGTGGTCGACGATGTCTACCGCACCCTTCTCTACCCTCGACTCGACCACGAGATCAGAAATCGCCTTGACCGGGAGCGGGAGACCCGGGACGCGCGCGACACCGACCACCTCGACGCCGAGCACCTGGTGGCGCGGCGGCTTGGCGAGATAGAAGTTGATAACGCGCAGATATTCTTCTTCCATCAGTTTCCTCTTTTCTTCTTCGCTGCGCGCGTTGTGGCCGCACCGAAGTCGATGTCTACGTCGCTCACCCCTTGCAGATATTTTAACCCCGCCATGATTGCGACGTCTTTTTTTGCGCCTTTATAGAACTGTTCGAGCGCGTAATGCCCCGCCCGGCCGACAATCGAGGCGGGCGTCGAGGGTACGTCGCGAATCTCCTCGACATACCGCTTGTACCAGGCCAGCGGGTTACGCAAGAAGGCCATCAGGCTCGAATGGCTCCAGTGCTTGATTGGGTACTTTGGCTTAGCCCTTTTGCTCATAGCGGAAGTATAGCAGTCTTGACAGAATTGGTGCAGTAGCTGCTGCTGCAACGGTCAAAACGTTCGGCTAGTATGGACGGATGCTTTCCGCAGCATCCGTCCATTTCTTTTTGTAAAAACTAGTACGACTTCAAGTGCCGCGCGTGGTCGTGGAGACGGATTTTTTCGAGCGCCTTGGCCTCGATCTGGCGGATGCGTTCGCGCGTGACGCCGAATTCGCGCCCCACTTCTTCGAGCGTATGGTAGATGCCGTCGAGGAGGCCGTGGCGCATCTCGAGAATCTTCCGCTCCTTGGGCGAGAGGTCGCCGAGAATCGCCTTCACCTGCTCGGCGAGAATGCGCTCCGAGGATTCCTGCACGGGGCTCGGGATTTTGTCGTCGGCGATGAAGTCGCCGAGCGTACTCTTGCCCTCGTCATCGTCAGAGCCAACCGGGTTTTCGAGCGAGAGCGTGTCCTGATTAATTTTCTCAATCTGATAAATCTTCTCCGGCTCGACACCCATCTCCACGGCGATCTCCTCGGCTTGCGGGTCGCGACCGAGGGTCTGTGCGAGGCGGCGCGAAACCTGCTTATATTTCGCAATGGTCTCGACCATGTGGACGGGGATGCGGATAGTGCGCGATTGGTCGGCGAGCGCGCGAGTGATTGCTTGGCGGATCCACCACGTCGCGTAGGTCGAGAATTTGTAGCCCTTCTTCCAGTCGAACTTGTCGACGGCGCGGAAGAGGCCGAGATTGCCCTCTTGGATAAGGTCGAGAAGCGTCAAGTCGGCAGAGCGGCCGACATATTTCTTCGCAATAGAAACGACGAGACGGAGGTTGCTCCGCGCGAGAATGTTGCGCGCCTCGGCGTCGCCCTTCTCGATACGCTTCGCGAGCTCACGTTCCTCGGCGGCGGTGAGGAGGGGGTATTGGCCAATCTCACGCAGGTAGATCTGGATTGAATCGTAGCCGGTGGATTGGCGTGTCTTAATATTGCGCGTGGCGAGATATTCGTCGGCATTGTCCTCGAGCATGCCGCCCTCGAGCACGTCGACGCCAGCGGTAGCGAAACGCTCGTAGAGCGATTCCAGGAAATCGACATCATCCTCGACATGCGGGAACGCTTTGAGAATTTCGTTGTAGGTGATATAGCCGCGCTCCTTGCCACGGACGATGAGCTGATCGGCCGAGAGCGCCTTGGTTGCGGCGGCCTTGGCGCGCACGCCCTTCACTACCTTACGGATTATTTTCTTCGCGACCGCCTTGGTCGCCTTGTGTCCGCGCTTAGGCGCAGACTTCTTGACCGCCTGCTTTTTGGGTCCCTGCCTGCCGGCAGGCTGAGGTTTCTTTTTGCCCGCCTTTTTGGTGGAAATCTTTTTTGCCATGTGTGGAAAATTTAGAAGTAGAAAAATTAGAGTTCTGCGAGACGTGCACCGAGCTTCTTGCACGCCGCCTCGGCACGACGCACCGCCGCGGTATCCCCCGCGGCCTCGGCTCGACGTAATAGTCCTAACTCTTCTTGATACGCCTCGCGGATAACCGCTAATTCAAAGGCGTGGAGAAGTTCATCCGCCGCAGACTCCTCGGGATTCTCGCCGAAGGCTCGTTCCGCATCGAAAATGGCGGACTCGGGCGCCGAGGTCAGCAGTGGGACTTCAGTAATTCGAATGTACTCTGTTTCAACCCGTTTGGCAAGCGGGGTCTCGGGATAGGCGACGACCACCGCGCGCAGTTGGAGTTCACGCGTTTCTCGCTCGGGCGGGACCTTTGGTCCCGCCCGCCCTTCGTAGCCTTGCGTGCCCGACGTAGCCTTGGCGGAGTCGGGGCGAGAAGCGACGTCCTCTTCTCTCTTAACCCGCATCAAAGCCTCGCGCACCGTCTCACTCGAGAGGCCGAGCGTGCGTGCGATGCTCTCGGCGAAGTGCTGGCGCTCCATCGGGCTCGGCATCGCAGAGACGAGCGGCAGAATTATTTTCTCGACGAGCACCACGAGCCTGCCACTATCCTTCTCGCGCTCGGCGAGCACGGCGAGGAAGAAGTCGACAATGGGCTTGGCATCCTTCACACAGGCCGTGAATGCTTTCGCATCTTCGCTAATTAAATCGGCGGGGTCCTTCCCACTCGGCAGGCGCGCCGCTTTCACCCGCAGACCTTGGCGCAGGGCGAGCTTGGCGCTCTTGGCGCTCGCGGAGAGGCCGGCCGCGTCGGCGTCGAGGCAGAGCAAGAGATTGTCACTGTAGCGCTTCATGAGTTGGACGTGTTTCTCGGTCAGCGCGGTGCCCGAGAGCGCGACCGTATTGGCGAAGCCTGCCTGGTGCGCGAGGAGTGCATCCATCTGCCCCTCGACGAGGAGCGTGAATCCGCGTGTGCGTATCGCGTCCTTCGCCTTATCCATCCCGAATAAGATGTCGGATTTGTGATACAGCTCGGTCTCGGGGCTATTGAGATATTTCGCCGGTTCATCGGCAGAGAGCGTACGGCCCGTGAAGGCGACGACGCGGCCAGCCGAGTCGCGTATCGGGAACATGAGTCGATTGCGGAAACGGTCGTACCAGGTGCCCGGCTTCCCCTCTGCTTCTTTAACCAATCCCGCCGCAAGTAATTCCTGCGTCGTAAAATTTTCTGCACTCAACGCCTCAAGCAGGGTACGCCACGAGTCGGGCGCAAAGCCAATCTGCCACTCTTTAATCGTCTCGGCAGAGAGGCCGCGTTTCTTCGCATAGCTTTCCGCCTCGGCTCCGCCGCCTCGGCGAGACGGGTCCGCATCAGTGCCCGGCAAGTGCTGTGTGTAGAATTGCGCCGCGCGCGCCATCGCGGCACGCAAGCGTTCCTTCTTCGACGCATCTTCGTGCCCCGCCGCGCCACCCGAGTACACAATCTGCACGCCGGCCTTCTCGGCCAAGAGTTTCATCGCGCCCTTGAAGTCGACGCCTTCTACTTTCTCGATGAAAGAAAACATGTCGCCACCCTCGCCACAGCCGAAGCAGTGATAACTCCCGCGCTCGGGACTGACATGGAAACTGCCCGTTTTCTCCTTATGGAACGGGCACAACCCGACCAGCGACTTCCCCGCTCTCCGCAACTTCACATATGGCGCGACGACATCTTGTATCGTCAATCGCTCCTTTATTTCCGCTACCGTATCCTGCGCCATTACCTCGATTCTACCGCGATTTTAAGAATGTTGACAAAATTGAACCAATATACTAAGATACAAACTAGTTGCCAACGAAGGAGGCTCGCATGAAAGCGTTTCTGAGTGGCGTATTCATTGGAATGTCCATGCTTGGGTCGTTTATGATCGCTATCGCGACTCACTCGGGGATGTTGGGTATCGGTGTGGCACTTGTAGCTGTGCCCTCTGCCATCACTATCACCAACATCATGCACAAGTAATGCAACGTGTGGAATACAAAACGGCGGGGAGTGTCCCCGCCGTTTTTTTCTTTTGTTATAAAAGTAAGGAAGTCTGACTTCCTTACTTTACAAGGACTCCCCTTGTACAAACTTTTAGAGCGCGCGGGTGGTCGAACGCGTCGGACGGTCGGTGTAGACCGACGCCGGGCGAGCCGCCTGCAGTTTTGCAATGGCCGCATGCTTTGCCGAACCCTTGAAGCCGGTCCCCGAGGGGATGAGGCGACCGAGGATGACGTTCTCTTTGAGGCCGCGGAGGCGGTCCACCGAGCCCTTGAGCGCGGCGTTGATGAGGATCTTCGTCGTCTGCTCAAAGGATGCCGCGGAGAGGAAGGAGCGGCGCGAGAGCGCAGACTCCTTGATGCCGAGCACAATCTCGCGAGCTTTCGGCGCGAGCTTCCCTTCTTGCTCGGCGCGCTTATTCGACTCGACGAGTTCCCAATCCTCGATGACATCACCGACCGAGTAGTCGGTGTCGCCCGGATTCAGTCACCTTCACGCGCGAGAACATCTGCTTGACGATGACTTCGAGGTGCTTGCGCGAGACCGGTGCGCCCTGGAGCTCGTAGATTTTCGATGCTTCAGAAATAATATATTCCTGAACTGCGGCGCGGCCGGCGTAATCGAAGAGTTCGTCGAGGTCCACCGAGCCGTCGGTGAGCACCTGGCCACGAAGCACTTCCATACCTGGCTTCACCAGTGGAACGCGCGGATACGGTGCGAGATATTCGATCATATCGCCTGCCTTCTTGCCCTTCTTCACTTCCGAGCCAACGGAGGGCGCGACGACGATAATCTTCTCTTTACCCGCGTCTTTAATTTCAGAAACGATACCGTCCGTGCGCGAGACGACTGCCGGATTCTTGGGCGAGCGCTTCTCGAAGATTTCTTCGACGCGCGGGAGACCGTTCGTGATGTCACCGCCCACACTTGCGACGCCGCCCGCGTGGAAGGTACGCATCGTGAGCTGGGTGCCCGGCTCGCCGATGGCTTGTGCCGCGACGGTACCGACTGCCTCGCCGAGATCAACCATTCCCGCGTGGTGAGGTCCATGCCGTAGCACTTCTTGCAGATGCCGTAGCGCGTCTCGCAACTCATCGCGGAACGCACCAGCACCTTCTCGACCGAGCTTGCCGCGATGGTGCGTGCGTCTTCCATCGAGAGGTACTGATTTTTCTTAAACATAACTTCGCCCGACTCGTCCTTCACCTCGGCGGCGAGTACGCGGCCGCGAATCGTGTCGGCGTAGTCAACCTTGATGCCCGAGGCGCTCACGCGACCGAGCTCGATGCCACGCTTGGTGCCGCAGTCTTCCTCAGTGACGATGGAGTCCTGCGCGACGTCGAAGAGGCGGCGCGTGAGGTAGCCCGCCTTCGCGGTGCCGAGCGCCGTGTCGGTGAGACCTTTGCGCGCGCCGTGCGAGGACATGAAGTACTCGACTGGATTCAATCCTTCAGAGAAGGAGGAAATAATCGGCACTTCGATGGTGTTGCCCGAGGCATTCTGGATGAGACCCTTCACGCCGGCCATCTGGTTCAGCTGTGCCAAAGAACCGCGGGCGCCGGAAGTCACCATGTCGGCGACGGAGCCCATCGGATTGAGTTCGGTAGCAACCAACTTGCCCACTTCGCCGATAGCACCCTGCCAAATCTCGATGGCCATGCGGCGCTTCTCTTCCTCGGCGAGGAGACCATTGCGATACTCGTCTTCGATCTTTGCGATTTTCTCGCGAGCGGCTTTCACGATGGCGCCCTTGCCGAGCGGGACCGAAACGTCGTCCATGCACCACGAAACACCCGAGCGCGTCGCGTACTCGAAACCGAAACGCTTCACTTTATTCACAATATCCGGCACAGCCCCGAGGCCGTAGCGCGCGATGCAGTCGGTGACGATGCGTGCGAGCACCTTCTTGGTGATGGCTTCGTTGACGAACGGATAGTCGGTCGGGAGCACGGTGTTGAAGAGGAGTCGGCCGACGGTGGTCTCGAAGGCTTTGCCCTCGAAGTGCGCGTACTTGGCCTTCCCTGCTACCGGCAATACCTGCACCTTGGCGCGCGCGTCGATGATGTTGTACTCGGAGGCGAGAATCGCGGCGTTGGGCGCGGAGAAATAATGTCCTTCGCCCAAAGCACCCGCGACGGCCTTGGTGAGCCAGTACACGCCGAGAATAATGTCGAGCGGCTTGCCCGTAAGCACAATCATTTCGCCCGAGCCCGGCTTCAAGATATTTTTGTTCGCGCTCATGATGTTCGCCGCTTCCCACTGCGCCTCCTCGGAGAGCGGGAGGTGCACAGCCATTTGGTCGCCGTCGAAGTCCGCGTTGAAGGCGTTACAAACGAGCGGGTGGAGCTGGATTGCGTCACCTTCGATGAGGCGCGGGCGGAATGCCTGGATGCCCTGGCGGTGGAGCGTCGGGGCGCGGTTGAGAAGCACGTGCTTGCCCTTGATGGCCTCTTCGAGAATCTCCCAGACCTCGGGCACGCCGTCTTCGATAAGGCGACCGGCGCCGCGGATATTGAACGCGAGTTCGCGCGAGAGCAGGCCGGCAATCACGAACGGGCGGAAGAGCTCGAGCGCCATGTGCTTCGGCAGACCGCACTCGTCGAGTTCGAGATCCGGACCGACGACAATCACCGAACGACCCGAGTAGTCGACGCGCTTGCCGAGCAGGTTCTGGCGGAAGTAGCCTTGCTTGCCCTTGAGGTAATCGGCGAGGGACTTCAGCGGGCGGCGTTGCGCGGGCGTGAGTGCACCAGCCGACGCGCTTCCCTTGCGGATAGAATTGTCCAAGAGAGCGTCGACGGCTTCCTGGAGGATGCGCTTCTCGTTCCTCAGAATCACTTCCGGCGCGTGGATGTCGAGCAATTTCTTCAAACGATTATTGCGGTTGATGACGCGGCGATAGAGATCGTTGACGTCAGAGGTCGCGTGGCGACCACCTTCGAGCGCGACCATCGGGCGAAGCGCCGGCGGGATGACCGGAATCTTGGTGAGGAACATCCACTCGGGGCGCACGCCTGCGGCGATCATGCCCGCGATGAGCGAAAGGCGCTTCGCGAGCTTCTCGCGCTCTGCGGCACCGGCCTTGGTGTAGCGAGCCGCGAGCGTCTTCTCTAGATCTTTCAAATCGATGGCGCAGAAGATGTCGTAGATCGCCTCAGCACCAATACGCGCCTCGAAGAGGCCGCCGTACTTCACCGAATAGCGGTGGTACTCGAGCTCGTCGAGCACTTTGCCGACGACCACGCCGTCGATCTCGCTCTTGGCGAGCGTCATACGCTCCTTCAACGCGTCGCGCTCTTTATCATCCTGCGTGCTCTTGAACTTGCTCTTGTATTCGCCTTCGAGCTCGTTGAGAAGGCGCTTCTTGGCGTCTTCATTTACCTTCGTGACGATGTAGCCCGCGAAGTACACGACCTTCTCGATCTCGGCCGCCGACGCGCCGAGCAGGAGCGCCATGCGACTCGGCACGGAACGCAAGAACCAGATGTGCGCGACGGGCGAGCAGAGTTCGATGTGGCCCATGCGTTCGCGACGCACAATCGAGCGCGTGATTTCGACACCGCACTTGTCGCAGACGATGCCTTTGTAGCGAATGCCTTTGTACTTGCCGCAGTAACATTCGTAGTCCTTCTCGGGACCGAAGATTTTCTCATCGAAGAGGCCGTGCTTCTCCGAGCGTTGGGTACGGTAGTTGATGGTCTCCGGCTTGGTGACTTCGCCCGAGGACCACGCGAGGATGCGTTCCGGCGAAGCGAGGCGGAGCGCAAGACCGTTCCAGGAGTCGCGTTGCGCGTTCATTATTTTGCGGGGAGTGAATGCCATAGTAGTGAGATTTAAATGTTTAAATGTGTAAAAATTTAAACATCAGTTTCGGGCGGGAGATTCAACGGTTCGACCTCGAGTGCGAGACCGCGGATCTGGTTGGTAAGCACCGCGAAGGACGCCGGTGTGCCGGTGTGTGCGATGGGCTCGCCCTTGACGATGGCGTCGAAGGCGGCGGAACGGCCCGTGATGTCGTCCGATTTGATCGTGAGCATCTCGCGGAGTGTGTAGGCCGAGCCGTAGCCGAGGAGCGCCCAGACTTCCATTTCGCCGAAGCGCTGTCCGCCGTTCTGCGCCTTGCCGCCCAAGGGCTGTTGCGTGATGAGGCTGTATGGACCGATCGAGCGCATGTGGATCTTGTCCTCCACCATGTGATGCAGTTTCAAGACGTACATGTAGCCGACCGCAATGTCCTGCGCGAAGGCTTCGCCCGTGAGTCCGTCGTAGAGCTTAATCTTGCCGCTGGTCGGGAAACCGGCAGTCTTGAGCTCAGCGCGGATCTCGTCGGCAGTTGCGCCAGCGAAGGGCGGGACGATGGCCTGGTAGCCGAGCGTGTGTGCCGCGAGTCCGAGGTGGAGCTCGAGAATCTGGCCCAGGTTCATACGGCTCGGGACGCCGAGCGGCGTCAGGATGATGTCAATCGGATTGCCCTCTTCGTCGTATGGCATGTCCGCGACCGGGAGCACACGGGAGATGACACCCTTGTTACCGTGGCGCCCCGCGAGCTTGTCGCCGACCGAGACATTGCGCACCTGCGCGACGGTCACCACGATTTTCTTGATGATGCCGGTCTCGAGCTGGTCGCCCTTCTCGCGGCTGAAGACGCGCACGCCGATGATGCGGCCGCGCTTGCCGCCCTCCATGCGGAGGCTGGTGTCCTTCACATCCTTGGCCTTGTCACCGAAAATCGAACGCAAGAGGCGCTCTTCTGGCGTGAGCTGAGTCTCGCCCTTGGGCGTCACTTTGCCGACGAGAATGTCGCCCGGGCGCACCTCGGCGCCGATACGGATGACACCTTCTTCGTCGAGATTCTTGAGGCGCATCTCACCGACGTTCGGGATATCGTGCGTCGTCACCTCTGGGCCGAGCTTGGTGTCGCGCACCATGCACTCGAAGTCCTCAATGTGGACGGTGGTAAATTTTGCATCTTCGACGAGCCGCTCCGAGACGATGATGGCGTCTTCGTAGTTCGCACCGTTCCAACTCATGAATGCGACGCGCGCGTTCTGTCCGAGCGCGAGCTGACCGCCCGCGGTCGAGGAATTGTCAGCGAGAACATCACCCTTCTTGACCTTGTCGCCAAGGCGCACCGAGGGGCGCTGCATGAAGGCCGAGTTCTGGTTGGTCTGCGTGAGTCCCTGCAAACGATATTCTTTTTTCTTATTCTCTTTATTCGTGACGACCACTTTGCGTGCGTCGACGTAGGAAACCTCGCCCGATTCGAGAGCGAGCACGAGGCGGCCCGTGTTCTTGGCGGCGTGGCTCTCGATGCCAGTGGCAACCAAGGGCGCCTCGGGTGTCAGCACGGGTGTCGCTTGCTTCTGCATGTTCGAACCCATGAGTGCACGGTTCGCGTCGTCGTGATCGACGAACGGAATCATGTTCGTCGCGATGGAGAACATTTGGTAGGTCGAGGAGTCGATGAGCGTGACCTCGGCGCGCGGCACGATGGCCGGCTCGCCTGCGCGACGCGCTTCGACGGTCTCCTCTTTAATCTTGCCCTGCTCGTCGAGCACGGTCGCGGCATGGGCGATGGTCTCCTTCTCTTCGTCGAGACCATTGAGATACACAATCTCTTCGGTAATCTTGCCGTTCTTCACGCGGATGTAGGGCGTCTCGATAACGCCGAAGTCGTTCGTGCGCGCATGGACCGCCATGTGGAGAATGAGACCGATGTTCTGACCTTCCGGTGTGTGGATTGGGCAGAGGCGACCGTAGTGGGAGGGATGGACGTCGCGCACTTCGAAGCCGGCACGCTCACGCGTGAGCCCGCCTGGGCCGAGCGCGGAGAAGAGGCGCATGTGCTCGAGCTCGGCGAGGATGTTCTGCTGATCCATGAACTGCGAGAGCTGGTTGGTGGTGAAAAATTCGCGCACTGCGGCCTGGAAGGGACGCGGATTGACGAGCGCCATCGGGAGCGTGGTCTCGCTCTCGATCGTACTCATGCGGTCCTGGATGTTGCGCTTCATGCGGCTCATGCCGACACGCATGCGCGCCTGGAGGAGCTCGCCGACGAAGCGCACACGGCGGAATCCGAGGTGGTCAATGTCATCGGGCTTGGCCCCCGGGTCGTCGTTGAGGCGCACGACCTCTTTAATAATAGAAACAAAGTCAGAGAGTGAGAGCGTACGCTTTTCGAGCGCCTTCTCGGTCACCGGCGCGCCGAAGCGCGCGTTGAAGCGGTGGCGGCCGACCTTGGAGAGGTCGTAACGCTCGGTCGAGAAGAGCGACTGGACGAAGTTCTTGGCATTCTCGGGCGTGGCGAGGTCACCGTCGCGCATGCGGCGGTGGATTTCGACATAGGCCTCTTCGACCGACTTGGCCTCGTCGTGGGCGAGGGTTGCTTTGATCGCCGCGAGCGCGAGCGGATCATTCTTGAAATGCTTCACAGCCGCTTCGCCAATGCCGCCGCCGAAGACGGTGAGGAGGTTGGTGATTGGGAACTTACGCTTGCGGTCGATCTTGACGAAGATGGCGCCGTCCGCCTCCGAATCAATCTCGATCCAGACACCACGGCTCGGGAGAATCTTCGCACCGAAATAATTCTTGCCGCGGATCTGCTCGGCGGCAAAGAACGCGCCGAAGCTCCGCGCAATCTGCGGGACAATGGCACGCTCGACACCCGAGACGACGAACGAGCCGTGCGGCGTCATCATCGGGATGTCAGCGAGGAAAAGATCCTGGCGCTTCTCACTGCCAAACGTCTTGTTCGTGAGCTTGAGGGTCACCTTCATCGGCGCCTCGTAGGTGCGCGCATTTTCGCGCGCAAACTCTTCGTCATACTTCGGCTCGCCGAGCTCGAAGCTCTCGAAAGAGAGCTCGAACTTCTTCCCGGAGTAGTCGCTAATCGGCGAAAACTCCTTGAGCAGTTCCGTGAGGCCGTCCTTAATCAGCCAATCGAACGAGGTCCGCTGGTGCGAGACGAGGTCCGGGAACGGGACGGAGGGGGCACGATAGGCACCAAAGGTCTTCTGCGGGAGCTTCGTATGCATGAGGGTCGGCGTGAAGGGATAATAAAATCGATTTACGTAAATATCAGCGCACGGACAGAAATCCGCTCTCGCTGGTGCGCTTCTCAATTGCCCGTATGTGTTCTTGGTTGCCCTCCGTGACTCACTCGTATCTGGTCACCGATAAGATACTCCCTCGTTCGTGAGCCGTCAAGCCCGCCTGGGGATAAGAAAAAGCCCGCCAGGTGGCGGGCTAGGGTTATTCGGGTTCGACTTTCGCGGTGACAGGCGTTGGTGCGATGCCCCAGTTGCGTTGGCCGGCGCGTGCTTTTTTCTTGGCAGGCGGATTAAGGCGTGCCCTGCCGCGATCGGTAATTGAATATTCCATTACCGGCGGCTCGCCTTCTGCGACGAGGCGTTCCTTGCAGATGACCTGGCCTTTTTCGCTAAGCGCAATCAGCGCGGCGGACAAGACAAGACAGTGGGGGCCGAAAAACTCGCGCGCGAGCTCCGGGCAATGGCCCTCGAACCATGAGTGGCTGTCAGCCAATCGCTGTTGATAGAACGATTCCAATTGTTCCAGAATTTCCGGTGGCGTGAACCATATTTGGGTATCTCGTATCAAGACACGGAGCGTGTCCGGCTGATGATGTATGTGTGCCGCCATGGGCACCTCCCTCTATTGCTGTTCCAATTTCGAATCTACTCTTTTCTAAAAAATTTGTCTAATGCCGCGCATCGGGAATGAAAAACGGGCGGCCTGTGGGCCGCCCGGGTTGAGCCTGAATCATTTGATTGCGGTGGCTGGCTTCACTCGCACCGCGCTGATGGTGGCATAGGTGAAGATTGCCGCGAGTCCGCCAAAGCAAATTTCTGCACTTGGCGCACTGGGCGTCGCGGTGGCTGCCGTATATACGATAGCGACACAACCCAGGACGGACAAAGTGCCGAAGAAACCTATCAGAGTTTTCATTATCATGATCTGACCTCGTATCTGTCGGTGTTGGGAACTCCGCACACCCAATACACAGTATACACGAAACTGGTGCTATGTCAAGACTTCTGGCGCCACGCGTCGATATTCGCCTGATGACCGGTGAGGAGTACTTTGGGCACGCGATAGTTCTTCTGTTTATACGAAATGACTTCCGGTCGCGTGTAGACCTCGCTCGAGGCGATGCGGCGCTCCTCGACCGATGCGTCTTTGCCGAGGACGCCCGGGATACGGCGCGTGGCCGCGTCCACGATGGCGAGCGCGGGCACTTCCCCGCCGGTGTAGACCGCCGAGCCGACAGCAAACTCTTTCACTGGCGCGAGTGTCTTCAATATTTTCTTCGCGCGTTCGTCGATGCCCTCGTAGCGACCGCACACGAGTACCACATCGCTATACTTCGCCAGCTTGTCCGCATCTTGATTGGTGAATTGTTTTGCAGAAGGACTGAACCAGATGATGATGGGTTTTTTACTTTTTTTCCCCAACGCCTTCTCTGCTGCCTTCACCATCGGCAATGCACTCATCACCATCCCCGGGCCGCCGCCGTACGGGCGCTCATCCACTTTCCCCCATTTGTTGTCGACATAGTCGCGCGGCTGTTGGTACGAAATCGAAATCTTTTTTTCTTTGCGTGCGCGACCGATGATGGATGCGCTCAAATAGGCTTCGCAAGCTTCGGGGAAAAGGGTGACGAGGTGGAATTTCATTATCCGAGCTCGTCGACGACTTGGTCGACGGTCTTGAACTCTTGCTCCCGCTTCCCGCCCACCGGCTCGTTGATCTTGAGATTGACGCGCGCATTATGCTTCATCCCGACGACGCGGAGGAGAATGCGGAGCGCCTCGGCGGTCTTGCCGCTCTTGCCGATAATCTTGCCCATGTCATCCGGATGCACGGTGAGGGTCAAGAGGACACCCATCTGGTCGACGACGCGCGTCGTTTCGACCGCCTCGGGGTGGTCAACGAGTTGCTTCACGGCATACGCGAGAAATTCCTGGTCAGGTTCCATAGGATTATGGTAGCACTTGCGAGGCGCGCTTACGCGGCGGCTTCTGCGGGAGCGGCTTCTACGACTGGCGCGGCCTCGGCGACCGGCGCCTCAGCGACGACCTCCGGTGCCTTGAACGAAGGGAGGATGTTTATCTTCTTGCCGTCGATGAGCTATTTTAAGAGATATTCAAGATAATTACTAATATTATCCTGCAACACATAAGCATAAATTGGTATATACCCTTTTGGATTTTTGCGAATGTTTAACAGTTTTCTATTATATGCTGGAACAGCGCTTAAATAATCAAGTATAAAATAAAAATTTTCTAACTTGTGTTTGAATTTGAATTTGGGTGGGTTAGCTTCTAAAATTTTTTCTAAATTTAAATTTTCCGGTATTAAATATTCCATAATTACAAAAAATTGAGTGAAATAAAGTTGTCTTGTTTCGATATAGAATAGGGGAACATGGCATAAGATTATCCACTTGATTAATAATTAGGTTAATTAAAAAATAAAATTTCAAAATAATGTTAAACTGGAAAGCTAAATTTATCAGTTATCCTATATAGTTTTTATCTAAAAGAGCCTGAATGTCACTTTTCTTATAATAACACTTTTTTAAAAATTTTGAATATTGTAAAATATGCTTGCTTCTGTAAGATTCCAAAGTCTTTTTACTGATCTTTAGAAGCCTGCAAACGTTTTCTCCGTCCAACCAATCTTCGAGTGATGTCGCTTTAACTTTTATTGGTTTCTTTTTAACGTTATCTTTCATTTAAATTTAAAATTCAAATAATTAATATAAAATCCTGATTTGAAGCTATAAAGGTAGAGATAAAGTTCAAATAAAAATTGCTTATTATGAAACATTTTATCAACATAAATATTTATTTTTGAAATTTAAAAGTCAATAATGACAAGACTTTTAAAGGTTATTAACAATTCGTTAAAAAATTATGTAAAAAAGTGTATGATTTACAAGAAAACACTGAGAATTTTCATTCAATTCTTTGTTTTTCGATCAAGAAATTAATGTTTACACATAAGATTATTTATGATATAATAACTATATAGAAAACTGATATAGTTATTACCTTTTTTACCCTATCATATACCTGAATACCCTGTTATTATTGGAAAACAAGATGAATTGAGTTAGATTTGTAACTCGATTTACAATAAGTATTTAAAATGAAAAATAATAAGCTAAAATTTAAACCAACAGAGCCGAAAGAGGAGGAATTTGAAATTTCTTATGTGAATTCAATAGTTATTTCATCCAAGACTTTGCAGGGGATATGCAGGATACTGGATTGTGAAGTGTTGATTAATCCGAGAATTGCTAAAGTCGCTAATGAATTACATCAGATTTCTATGGAGCGCCAGGCTTATGAAATGCAAATGAAAGAACTTAATAAAAAATCTAAAAACTAAAATATGAATTATCCTAATCCTAATCCTAATCCTAATCTATTTAATTAAAATCCTTTAATCTATGAAAAATAAATATGTAATTTATAAAAGTGTTCGTGGAGGTTTGCGAGGTCCAAGACTTCGCCTCCATATGTTTATCAACGGAGTTCCTGATCTGTCAATCATCTTTTCTCCAAATGAGACAGCGTCAATTTATAACATGATAAAGAAACATGTAGATGCCGAAAAAGCCTACCGGGAACAACTAAAAAAAGAAAAACAAAGAAAACCTCATTTTCCAAAAGGGAAAGCATTTTCTAAATCGTAAATATGATTAGTCTTAGTCCTAGTCCTAGTCTTAATCTTTGTCTTGTTATTAAAATCGTAAATATGAATTGTCTTAGTCTTAGTCCTTGTCCTTGTCTTGTTTTTAATCGTAAATATGATTTGTCTTAGTCTAAGTCCTTGTCCTTGTCTTGTTTTTTAAATCGTAAATATGAATTGTCTTAGTCTTAGTCCTTGTCCTTGTCTTGTTTTTTATCTATATATGAAGCTTAGCCGGTATTATAAATCCATCAAGCCCGACCCCGTAAAAGGCAGAATCCACGAAGCCTATTTCAAGGTCAGCCCATCCGGCATAGTAACCGAAATTCATCTCGACAGTAAGTTTATCAATTTAAACTACTTAGCCTTTTGCGAATATTGGGAATTCCACAAACAACAAAAATCCTCTATCACCGAATTTAACCAAAAGCTCCTCATCTCCTCTCTAAATTCCACTAAGTTTTTCTTTCCCCTGTTTTAGGGGAGTCTTATGGTGGGGTTTTAATTCCCTCCCCTGTTTTAGGGGAGGGTTAGGGTGGGGTTAATTTCTTAATCCTAATCCTAATCCTAATCCTAATCTTAATCCTATATTCTAATCCTAAATCCAATATCTAAAATCCAAAATTACCATGCACTAAGCACTAAGCACTATCTTAGTTTCTCCTTATTTACTTCATAGTTATTATATAGTTATCCTATTGATACGGCATTGATATAGCATTGATACAGCATTGTTATCGTTTTTTCAGGGATACTATCTTTCTAAAAGATAGTATCCTTAATTTGGAAAATTGTTTTTTATTACTAAAGCTAAAACCCTTATCTGTCAAGGAATGTAAAGAATGCTAATGTTAATAAAAATTTGAGTATGCACGTGAAATTGATATAATGTATTCTTATATTTGTATCATTAAATAACCAATAAATTCTATAAAATTATGTCTAAATTTAAAGTAAAAAATCCCCCTTTATGGAAGTATGCACTGGGGGTGATACTGTTAGTCGTAACAGTATTTGCATTTCAATTTGTTTTAGCAGGTATCGGTGTTAGCCTTGCAGCTATTTTCACATCTTCTGTAGTTGAAAAAGGCTCCGGTAAATTAGGAAAAGATGTTATTGTCGGTGGTAAGAATGGACCCTTCCTCCGTTTAAGGGTTAAGCCAAGCAATCCCAAAACTCAGGCTCAGATGAATAGCAGAAGTGTCACTGTTCAACTGTCAAGAGAATGGAGAGGTTTAGCCGCTACTGCTATGGCTTCTTTCAATAGCTTAGCTTCTGTTACCCCTATTGCTAATAAATTAGGATTTAAAAGAACCATCTCAGGGTTTCAACTGTTTATGAAAATAAACAAACCTCTGTTAATGGCTGGTGTAAGTCCTATTTTGTCTGCTCCTACAGGTTACCAGCTTGAGAACGGCACACTGATGCCTTCTTTCCCTGTTGCAACCGTTACTTATGATCCGACTACAAAGTTATTGAAAACTTTCACTTTGAATTTTTCAAGTTTGCCTGTTGGTTTAGGTCCGACCTATTTAGTATTAAAAATGACCGCATTGATTTCTCCGGGTATTACAAGCTATAAATGCAGGAGATATGTGCCTTTATTAACTACTAATACTACATCCATCACCGAGCCTATTGATGTTTTTGCTGCTTTTACTGCTAAATATGGTACTCCAAGCAATACTATACCTCAGCAAATATTTCTTGAATTCTACCAGATTGATTCCTCAACAGGTTCAATGTGTGCTAAGCAGTATTGCCCAATAAATATGGTGCCTCCTACTACTTGATCTTGCTTTAACCATAAAAACTGTAACTCGACCTAACAGGTATCTCATCCTGTTAGGTC
>CAWEXP010000005.1:0-54072 GCA_963813065.1 Candidatus Kaiserbacteria bacterium | reverse complement strand
CCGAAGACTTTTGTATCGGACAGACCCGAGAGCCTTATTCTAGGCCGTTATTACGCAGCACGTTTTTAGAAAATCTAGATAGGGCGAAGGGACACCGAACTTTTGCGATGGCCGCTTACCACACGAACGGTATGAACCGCTTGGTACGCGTTTTATAGGCCGGATATTGCTCGGGGAAAAGGGCGAGCATCATGGGCTCTTCTTTCTCGATGCGGCGCAGACAAAAGACGATGCTTATGACAAACAGCACAACGGCCACGATGCTTCCGGTCAATGCACTGCCGAAGAGCGCAAGAACCGCGCCGGTATAAATCGGATGACGGACATACGCGTAGGGGCCGTTCGTTACTAACGCCTGATCTTCTTTTGGACGCGAACCCCAGTTGCGCCCCAGGTAGTATCGCCCCCAGATTGCATACGCGACCCCGACAACGGTTAGAAATGCGCCAACCCAGCTGACTGCGAGACCGAAATTAAAGAACTCTCGATCGAGAAGGAACGCATGGTCATATAGATACAGATTCCACAGAGCAAAAATCAACAACCCCAATAAAAGGATGCTCCGGAGCCACAGAATGATTCTTGGGCTGCTCGCAACGTCGCGTTTGGCGGTAAAGGCACCCAGCACCCACACCACAATAAGGACTAACCAGCTTGCGACGATGACATAGCCGTAGTCGTACATGAGGGTTATTATATGTTATCTACAGGTGATGTATGATTAGTAATATGAATCAGAAGCGTCCTTGGGGCATTATGTTGGTCGCGGTGCTGATGATTATTTTCGGCTTGGCAGAGGTAGCGACAGGGTTCACGCACAACTTTCTCGGCCTCATTTCTACGACTCAAGCCGATCTTGCCACATATGGGGCCGCACTTGTCGGTGCTCTTTACGCAATCGGCGGTTTGCTCCTTCTGACCATGAAGAAATGGGCGGCTCGTCTCGCGATGGCGTGCCTCGTCCTTGTTATCGTTGGACGCATCGTGCTGGTTCTGACTGGTCTCTATCCGCTCACTTCACCCCTTCAGGATGTTTCCATTATCATCGGCACCGCGCTTGCGATTATCTTTGCGATATATATCGGATTGAAATGGAAGTCCTTTAGGTGATATGCAAGTCCAACAAATTCTACTACTGTGCGGAGTTATTGCCGGGCCTTTTTTCATTGTGGTGTTTTTAGTTGAAGGAGCTATACGAACTGGTTATGACCCAATGCGTCAGCCGGTGAGTGCACTTGCCATCGGCGAACGCGGCTGGATACAACAGGCAAATTTTCTCATAACCGGCGTGCTCATGTTTGCGTGTGCTTTCGGTTTGCATTCGGCGCTCGTCGCATACGGCGGTTCATTCTGGTTTCCGGTACTCATCGGTATATATGCGCTCGGCCTCATCGGCGCGGGCTTTTTCACTACTGATGTAACGGGGCTACCTAAAGAAAAGGGCGTCGTCGTTAAACGCACCAAGAGCGGTATCTTCCACGATCTCTCCTCTTTGCCGGTCTTTCTCGCCCTCTTCATCGCGTTCTTCGTCTTCGCGCATCTCGCTATCGGATCGGGACAGTGGGGATGGGCTCTCTATTCAATACTCTCCGGTCTCGCGTTCGGCCCCGGCTTTGTGCTCGCGGGAATGGGTTTCTCCGGCTCACCAAAGTTCGCTCGCAGCGGGGGTCTTTGGCAACGTCTCACCATAGCGACCGGCTGGATATGGATCGCGCTCGTTGCTGCACACCTACTTTAATCTTCTGAATTCTGCGCTTTGGATGAGACCCCTCTGAGTCTCGTTCATGAAAAAACCATGGACAGTGATATATACTCTAACTAACCAAGGTCGACATCCAATCACGCACAACACAATGACTCCCAACGAAGCAGTAACCAAGTATTGGCAGGCGTATACCAAGCACGACCAGGAGGGCATACTTGCGTTGCTTGCCCCCGAATATACTTTGCGAAGTCCGCTCAGCCCAAACCCTTCCACGAAGGATATGGTCGGAGGAGGACTCAAGTTGTTCGAAAAATCTTTTCCCGATTTAAAGGAACAAATCGTAAGCATCATCGCGGAAGGTGATCGGGTGGTATGCGAGGTCGTTGAAACTGCCACATTCACCGGTCCGTTGGATTGGCCTACGGGGACCATCGCGCCCACAAACAAGGCGTACGCGCTACCCTTTGCGGCTTTCTTTCGTGTTAACGCTCAGGGACTAATCGTGGAGCAACGGAATTATTGGGATACGGCCAATTGGATCCAACAGGTCGGCATAGATGCAACATTATTCAACTCAAAGGGAAAATAAATATGACAAAAGAAATGACTGCCACCGACCTCGCCAAAGCCTTCACAGAGGCGATGACGCACGAAGGCGTCGAAGCGATGATGAGCCTTTGGGCACCGGATGGTGAGTGGATGATCATGGCCACCGGCGAAACATTCAAAGGACCCGACAAAATACGCGAGCTAGCGACACGATCGGTGGCTGCGCGAACGCACGGTTCCGGGGAGGGTCTCTTACCTTTCAATGTTTTCACCAACGCCGAAGGGACGAAACTCATCTGGGAATACGTGCACAAAGGAGTGGTCACAGATAAGTGGCCGTCAACTTCGGCTCAGCACCCGGCTCCGGGCACAACATTCGAGTTGCCGATTATCCTGAGTTGCGATATCAAGGACGGCAAGCTCATCAAGATCAGAGAGTACTTTGATCTGCTTACTCTTACCGAAGCAGGCACCCCGCATCACCTCTACTCATAGCTCTTTCAAACGACATCGAGAACTCGGACCCCGCACCCGCATGTTCGGGGTTCTTTTTTGAACCCGCCGAGATTCGAACTTTTTGGGAAAAATAAAAATCCGTATATTTTAAGCCATAGGCGAAGGTACGACCCGAGAGCTTTCGTATCCTGCCGCCTCCGCCCGAAGACTTTAGTATCGGGGTGACCCGAGAGCCTTGTTTTGAGCCATTGTTTGAAATCGTTCGAATCCCTTCGCGGCTCGACCGCGAAGGGATTCGAACTTTTGTATTATATCGATTAACTCACGACCGCCATTGGGCTATAATGCTTGCATGGCAACAACCTCGAAGGCTTCCCCTAAACCGAGCTACGATCGTTGGCCGCGGGAGAAAGTCAGCATCTCCAATTTATTCCTCGATCCAGAAAATATACGTCTTGGTCTTGGCGTGAAGTCATCACAGGATGCGCTCATTAACGACTTGTTCGTGAACGAAGACGCGATGCAAATCCTAAGCAACATAGCGACGAATGGATTCTTTCCGGACGAGCTTCCGGTCGTCATCAAGCATAACGGAAAGTTCATTGTTATGGAGGGCAATCGTCGCATCGCAGCATTGAAAGTATTGGCTCGCCCAGAGATTGTTCCGGCAAAAGAAACCAGCGTTCGCAATATCCTCAAGACGGCAGGGCCCTCGGTCAAGACCGTTGAGGTCGTTATCGCTCCAGACCGTAACTCGGTTGAGCGATTTCTAGCGAGTAAGCACACGCAAAATACGCGCCGCGCTTGGCGGCCTCTAAGGCAGGCTTATTTCTATAAAGCTCAGCTCGAACGTGGCAAGACGGTTCAAGACTTAAGGAACGATTATCCGACTATCGACATCGGGAAGTTCCTGCGCCTCATCAATATCCATCGCATCGCTAAGTCGATTCCGTACGATTCGGATCGACTGACGAAGAAGGTCCACAACGAGCGTTCGTTCCCGGCATCCACGATGGAGCGTCTATACGAGGACAAGAATGTTCGCGATTTCCTCGGATTTGACTTTGATGGTGATGGCGAGGTCCAAGTAAAAATCGACCGCAAGGAATTCGAGAAGGGATTCAAGAGGATCGTGCAAGATGTTGTCGAGAAGGTTGTCGATTCGCGTGCCCTGAACAACGAAGACAACCGTAAGAAGTATCTAGAGAATTTTGCGAAGGCTGACATACCGAATAAGGCGAAGTCCGGGAAGACGCTGACGAGCAAGGACTTTAAGGAACGCGCTCCGACCACCGACCAGAAACGGAAGAAGCTCGCGCCAAAGGATATTGTCTTCACACTTCAGTCGCCGGGCGTTCGCAGGATGCTAATCGAGCTGCAGGGAATCGACTATCGGAAGTTCCCCAACGCCGCACACGATCTGCTCCGAAGCTTTCTTGAATGCGCTCTGAAGGCGTACTTCGATCAGTGCGGGCGTCCGGTAAAGCCCCCGACCGGCAAGGCCTACGTTTTCTTGGACACCGTGCTTAAGGAATTTAAGAAGGAAATGGACACAGCGAAAAACACGGAATTATCGCAGGTCACGCAGAAGATTATTAGCGACACCAACATGACAAGCTACTCCGCTCAGTTCCTGAATGCGACCAACCATAACCCGAGCGTCTTTGCGACTGATAAGGACGTAGAGAATGCGTGGGACGGCATGGAGAAGCTGTTCCGTTACGTGCTTAATCCGAAGCCGAAGAAAAATGCCAAAAATAAGCCATAAGCGAAATAATAAGTTCCACTACAGCCCGCTCCGCTATCCGGGCGGCAAGACCACGCTTTTTCCATTTTTCGATAAGGTAATTAAAGATAACGGTCTTGAGCATGTCACCTATATAGAGCCGTTCGCGGGTGGCGCAGGAGCTGCGTTCGCATTGCTTCTCCTTGAGAAGGTGGATCGCGTCGTTATCAATGACCTCGATCGCGCAATTTACTCTTTTTGGAAGGCGGCCATCTTCTCTTCAGAGAAATTCATAAAGAAGATGCACTCCACCCCGCTCAATGTTAGAGAGTGGAGGAAGCAGAAACTCATTTATACCAATCCGAAATCGAAGCAGTTTGAGCTAGGGTTTGCAACGTTCTTCCTCAACCGCACCAACGTTTCTGGGATTCTAGACGGGGGTCCGATCGGCGGCCTCGATCAGACAGGCAAATGGAAGATCGATGCGCGTTTTAATAAAGAAGGTTTGGCTGAGCGTATACGACAACTCGCTCGATATAAGAGTCGTATTGCAGTTTTCAATCGGGATGGCGTGGAGTTGATCAGCGACTACCTCGGGAAGAAAAATGCTTTCATCTACCTCGACCCGCCCTACTATGAAAAAGGCGCGGCGCTCTACCTCAACCACTATAAAAAAGAGGATCATGAGGGGTTGGCGAAACGCCTGAACGCTAGTCCCGATGCGTTTTGGCTACTAACGTACGACAACAAGAAGGAGATAAAGTCCCTGTATCCCGACAGACAGATTTTCAATTTTTCCTTGAACTACAACGCGTATGAGGCTCGCAAGGGGAAGGAAGTTATGATCGTTTCCGATGCCCTTACCGTTTAGTTCGACTCAATCGTCACCACCCCTTCCGTAATCTTGAGCGTGCTCTTGAAGCATCCCATCAGCTCCCGCCGCTCCTCGTTCGTCCCTTCCTTGAGCGTGTACTTCGCATAGGTCTTGAGGTCGATGTCGGCATGCGTCGCACCCTTGTTAGCGATACCCAGCACTCCGCGCTGGAATTTGTTGAAGCGCTTAAGCTCGTCCTCGAACTTCTGCTCGATGCCGAGCGTGTTGAAGTCGATCTGGTCGAGCAGCGATATCAGCTGCTCTACGAGCGCGTCCTCCTGCAGATACTTGGCGTGGCAGGTCTTGTTCTTCGAGCGGCCGCAGCCATAGTAGACGTAGCGTTTGACGGTGCCGTCCTTGAGCGGCTTGTACTTCTCCTCGGCGCTGATACCCGAGCCGCACTTGCCGCAGGTCATCAATTTAGTGAAGGCGAACTCGTGCCCCTGTCGCACAATGTTGTCGCGCTTCATCTGTAGTTGCACCGCATCGAACAACTCCTTTGAGATGAGCGGCTCGTGCTTGCCTTGATACCAGTTCCCGCTCTTCTTCGGATACTCGAAGACGCCGTAGTAGAAGGGGTTTGAGAGGATCCGGTACATGTTTCCGAGTGCAAGCGGTTTCTTACCAAGTGTCTGGAAGTTCAGCTCGAAGCGGAGCCAGTGATAAAGCTTCGGTCCCGACCATTTCTCGTATCCGACTTTCTCATACATCTTGCGTATCACGGGTCCACGCTCGGGGTCGATGATCACCTGACACTTTCTATCCAGATGCCGCTCATTCAGATAGCCGGTGAGTGTGCTCCCAGGGCGCAGACCCATCTCACATCGCGTGCGAAGTCCACGCTTCACATTCACACCTCGGTTATCATTCTCGAGTTTAGCCTGACTCCCGAGGATCATCAGCAGAAACTTCTCATTCGGGTTATTCGAGAACACCTGGCTATAAGTGTGTATTTCATGAAGCTTCTCGGCATCCATGAGGTCCACAATCCTGCCGAGGTCGCCAGCGTTTCGAGAGATACGGTCTGCCGCCCAGGTGAGGATGCCGTTGTATTTGCCGGTTCCTATCTCCTCGACAATCTCATTAAAGACGGCTCGTTGACCTGCCTCTTTGGCCGAGTGGCTCTCGCGCTTCATGGCGACTATCTCCAGCCCCTCGCGCTCGGCTAGCTGCAACATCTCCTTAATCTGGCTATCTATGCTCAGAACCTGACGTTCCTCGCTCTCGGTGCTCTTACGGGCGTATAGGCAGTATCTGACCTTCGTGGGAGCTTGTATTTGCTTGGCTGGGAACCCTGTTGGCACTTCTATTGTGTTCATATCCTAATCAATGACGCTAAGCCCTCTGGGAGTCCAGAGGTTCGTCGAGACCCTAGGAGTTGGTAACTAATGCTTCAGAATTCATCAAAAATGCTAAAATGTCAGTGTATGACTACGGCTGATGCGGTTAAAAAGATACAGCAGGAATTCGACATAAATGCGATTTATGCGCGCAGTGTTTACGGCCTAACTTCCTCTGAAGATTTTATAAGTGAGGCCGCTAAAATAATAGGAGAAAAACCGAAACCGTTTGTAAAATGGGTCGGAGGGAAGCGACAGCTCTTGAAGCAGTTCAGATTGATGAATCTCTATCCGCCAGAAAAATTTGATTCTGCTAAGAGCCGATATTTTGAACCGTTCGTCGGTGGCGGTGCTGTATTTTTTGACCTGTTTCCAAAAAAAGCATTTCTTTCTGATCTTAATCTTGAGCTCGTTACGACCTACAATGTAATAAAAGACGATGTCGAGAGTCTTATCAAGGCATTAAAAAAGCATTCTCACAGCAAAGAATACTTCCTCAAGGTGCGTGCACAAAAAGTAGAGAAACTTTCGCCACTGCAAATTGCATCACGTTTTATCTATCTCAACCGAGCTGGATTCAATGGTATGTACCGTGTGAACAGTCGAGGTGAATTTAATGTACCCTTTGGGTACAGTAAGAATCCACTTATTTGCGACGAAGAGAATCTTCGAAAGATTTCGATTGCGCTCAAAGACGTTGAGATAAAGGATCAGGACTATAAACAAGTAATAAAGAAAGCGAAGAAAGGAGATTTTGTGTACTTCAATCCCCCATACCACCCGGTGAGCAAAACAGCGGCGTTCACTTCTTATACGTCCAATGGTTTTTCTGAAAAGGATCAAATAGAACTTCGTGATGCTTTTTTGGAATTAAGTAACAGGGGTTGTTTCGTGATGCTCTCGAACTCCGACGCGCCGTTTATAAATGAAATCTATTCAGGATTTAAAGGAATTCGGATCTCTAAGGTGGAGGCTGGTCGAGCGATTAATTCAAAAGGGTCTGGGAGAGGAAAAATTACTGAAGTGCTCGTAACTAATTATTAATACCATGGACAAAGACTTCAATAATCTCATCGCGACTTTTAAGAGCTCAATTAAGACATGGGATTATTTTGTAAATTGGAAGAAAGTTTTTGCCAATAGTTCTGATCTAGAAATTGCTCTAAATAAACTCAATTATCTTCTTGGGAAAGAAAACCTTGAAGAAGAATTTAAGAAACTCTACAGCTCTAATCCAGATGTTGCGAAGGCGTTACCTGTTCTTTTGGCGGTACGAGAAAATAAACTCGAAGTATTCGACAAGGCTACGAAAAACTCGGAGTTCTTTAATTTTTCAGGAGAGGGAGAGAGTTCAGAGAAATATTATGAGTTTTTAGAGAAGTCTGGTCTTGCGCGTTTGTTCCAAAGGGACGGAGTAAAAAATCTAGTCGACTATGTTATGGGTGTCGAAGTTGGGCTTGATAGTAATGGACGAAAGAATCGAGGAGGATCTTTAATGGAGGAAATAGTGGAGTCCTTCGTCCGTGATTTCTGTGACAAAAATGGTTTTGAATACCTGTCACAAGCGAGATCAACGGCTATAAAGGCTAAGTGGAATCTGGATATAAAAGTAGACAAATCAGAACGCAGTTTCGATTTTGCGGTATTTAATCCTAAAAATAAGAATATTAAATTATTCGAGACGAATTTCTACAACGGTGGTGGTTCAAAGCTCAAGGCAGTGTGTGGCGAATTCCGAATCCTTCATGATGAACTCAAGGCACAGAATATTGATTTTATTTGGGTAACTGATGGGTTGGGTTGGCACACGACGAAAAGACCTCTCGAGGAGACATATAATCACAATGAGTACGTGTTCAATCTCAATATGCTTGAAGCAGGAGTCTTAGATAAGCTCGTATGGTAACTATATGGTGGAAAAGAAACTACACCCTGACGAATTTGAACTAGAGTGTACGACTGTCTGGGCGTTCCCGCGACGCGGGAACTGGGCAACACACAAATCAGATTGGCGTGGTAATTGGGCACCCGAAGTCGTCCGTAACCTTATTTTGCGGTATTCAAATGAGAAGGATCATTTGTTGGACTGCATGATTGGTGGAGGTACGACGGCCATTGAAGCCAAGATACTCAATCGTCATATTACTTGTATCGATGTGAACGAAGAGGCACTAGAAAGAACAAGAAAATCGCTCGAGTTTGAAGTCGATAATAAAGCCAAGGAACGGGTCGTGAAATGCGATGCAAGAGATATGTCTTTCATTAAAGATAATGAAATTGATTTTGTACTCACACATCCCCCCTACGCAGACATCATAAAATACAGCGAGGGTAAAACAGAAGAAGATCTGTCGGGGATACACGATATAGACGCTTTTGTTGATGAGATAGAAAAAGTCGCGAAAGAACTCTATAGAGTCTTAAAGCCCGGGAAATATTGCGCAATTTTGATGGGAGATACTCGAAGGCAAAGAATGTATCAACCTCTCGCATTCAAGGTAATGGAACGATTTTTGAAAGTAGGTTTTGTTCTAAAAGAGGACATTATTAAGCGGCAATTTAATTGTAAGGCGACTGGTTTCTGGGTTACCAGATCCAAGGAGTCAAACTTCTTGCTAATAATGCACGAGCACCTTTTTGTATTTCAGAAGTTGATTATCTAATAAATGGAAAACAATCTATTACAGAAATTAAAAGAATGGCGCAAAACTACAGCTGATGCGGAGGGTGTTGAGGCATTTAGAGTCTTCCCAAATGCCGTACTGGAAGCTATCGCCGAGTTTAAACCGACGGACAAGGATGGGCTGTTCGCAATAAAAGGTATTCGTGAAAGAAAATATGCTAAGTACGGCGCAGATTTGTTGGCACTAATACGTTCCAGTAATGGAATAACAGTGGAGAGTGTTTCTTTGGGCGGCATGATAGGAGAACTAGATAGGAATGAGCCTCTCTCGGTTAGTGACTATTTGGATCTACTCAATGTGCAAATGCGCTCTTATCCGGCTCGTATTCAAGGGGAAATAAGTAGTTTGGATATACGGGAGAGAGCCCTATACTTCTCTCTCAAGGACTCCACCGATGGGAGCATCATTAACTGCATCATGTGGAAAAATACATACGAGCTGAGTGGCGTCGTATTTGAAATGGGTTTGGAAGTTATATTAGAGGGTGCGCCAGATGTTTATAAACAAACTGGCCGTTTGTCATTCAAAGCATTATCAGCAGAACTGGTCGGGGAAGGTAAACTCAAGAAGGCATATGAAGAACTAAAGGCACGACTTGATAAAGAAGGGCTGTTTTCTCCAGAACGAAAACAAGCACTACCTATCTTCCCAACAAAGATAGGTTTAATCACATCAAAGGACGGTGCAGTTATCGGAGATTTCCAGACAAATCTCGGCCGTTATGGGTTTCATATATCAATGATTGATTCGCGCGTCGAGGGTCAGCTCGCCGTCTCTGAATTGCTTAGTGCGGTTAGAACCTTCAAGAAGCGTGACATTGATGTCTTGGTAATCATTCGAGGCGGCGGATCACTTGAGTCTTTGCTGCCATTCAATAATGAAGTACTAGTAAGAGAGATTGCTGACTTTCCAGTTCCTGTGCTTGCCGGAGTTGGTCATGATAAAGACGTACCACTCTTGTGTCTCGCGGCGGATAAAACTGTTTCAACACCGACCGCCACCGCCCAAGCATTGAATGATTCATGGCAACGAGCGGCAACCAAAGTCGAACTGAATCAACGGAAGATATTTTCTTCTTTCAGGGATTCAATCAACGGACGGAAAGACTTTGTGCGAAGAAGTTTCGAAAGGATGAGAGAGCATGTGCGAATCGTCCTAGATGATTTCAAGAGAGTAGAGCAATCTCTCCAACGTATTTTTGTATCAATCGAGGCAAGAATATCTGAACTCCGTAGAATAGTTGATGGATACAATGTAATTACATGGCGTGGAATGAGAGGGCTAATGTCCCGCACGCGCATGCATGTATCTGCAATAATGCGCTCTTCATTTGAGACGATTGGTCATCGCGTTGGCGATGCACAGCTGGGAATTCGATCTCTTGAAAAACTACTAGTAACTAACAATCCTGAACGTCAGTTACGTCTTGGTTACAGCATTGTGCAAGGACGAACAGGTGTCATTCGAAGCGTGGATCAGGTCGTTAAGGGGGAAGAGATTGTGATTCGTGTGAAGGATGGGTCGATATCCTCAGAAGTGACAATCATTACTAAAAGCGAGTAAGATACAAATATGACTACTGAAAAACCAACCAATCTTAAGGAATCTCTCAAGAAATTGAACGAAATAGTTGAGTGGTTTGAATCCCAAGAAGAAGTCGACGTTGAAGCTGGACTTGAGAAAGTGAAGGAGGGTGCTGAACTCGTTAAGGCGTGTAAGAAGCGTCTTTCAGAGATCGAGAATGAATTCGAAGAAATACAGAGAGATGCTGAAAATGAGCCGCAGGAGATGCCTGAATAGTCATGTTCTATTTTGCTTACGGTTCGAATATGAATCATGCACAGATGAATCAGCGATGTCCATCTAGTCGGTTTGTCGAACGGGCTTGTCTAGAAAATCATAAATTTGTGTATGACGGCCATTCTAAAAAATGGGATGGTCCTGTGGCAAATATAGTTAAGTCAAACGGAGTAGAAGTTTGGGGAGGAATTTTCGAGATAAACGAGGATAATCGTGCGGCGCTTGATTGCTATGAGGGATACCCAGAATCCTATTCGCGCGAGGTGTTCTTAGTGAGAAATGATCAGAATGAAACTCGCGAAGTAATTTCTTATTTTAGGACAGGTAAAGCTATTGGCGAACCTAGTGATCAATATCGTTCCGTAGTATTACAAGGAGCTCAAGATTGTGGCCTATCGGAAAAGTACATTCGTGCAGCAATTTAGCCGTACTCATTTTTAGCGCTATTAATCTCATTGTTGGTAACTTGCTTCGCAAACTTCCAATACTAAGCTAGGGTCTACAACGATAGCCCAAAACGAGCTATTATGTTCTTTAAGTAGCCCGTACTGTATTCTCATATTTCTCCAGGAT
Organism: Candidatus Kaiserbacteria bacterium; assembly: GCA_963813065.1. Classification (GTDB taxonomy): domain Bacteria; phylum Patescibacteriota; class Minisyncoccia; order Phycocordibacterales; family Phycocordibacteraceae; genus C7867-001. The sequence goes on along the minus strand of CAWEXP010000005.1, from coordinate 42,365 downwards.
GCGTGCTACCTCGATGCGCCTTTCCACATAGACAAAAGAGGATACGGCACGGGCGCCGCGTGGCTCTGCGTCGACAATGTTGCCAGGATTAGATTAAATCCCGCGTAGTCAGCGCGTTTATTTCCGCTTCGCTTGCTTGTCGAGCTTCTTGACGTCTTCGATACCGGACTTCACGCCGCGCGCAATACCGCGACCAATCGCGTAGGCGTCGGCGGCCATCACGCGCGCCGTTGATTCGGCGAGCTTAACGCCCTTCTTCACGTTTTTCTTCGTGCTCTTCACCGCTTTCTTGACCTTCGCTTTTGTAGTTTTTTTCATGACTGGAGTATACCACCCACTGAAAGAAAACAGAGCACCGGCGGTATCATACAGTACGTATGGAAGAGCGACGCTCGCAGAGAGAAACACGCATCACGATGGGCATGCCGGCGATCGTCGAGCTGGTCGGCGCCCAGGCGAAACTCGAAGACCTCGAAGCGGTTTTCGACTACTTCCGCGCGGTCGACGAACGATTCAGCACCTACAAGAGTATGAGCGAAATCTCTCGGATTAATCGCGGAGAGATTTCAGAACGCGAATACAGCCCCGAGATGCGGGAGGTGCTTGCGCTGGCAGAGAAAACAAAAAAAGAGACGAATGGTTTTTTCAATATCCAGCGCCCTGGTGGAAGCATTGACCCCTCGGGCATCGTGAAGAGTTGGGCACTCAAGAATGCCGCAGACCTGCTCACGAAGCGAGGCTACGAAGATTTTTATATCGAGATTGCGGGAGACATCCAGACGCTCGGAGTGAATGCTAAAGGTCAGCCGTGGTCAATCGGGATTCGCAATCCTTTCCAGCCTCAAGAAATAGTGAAAGTGCTGTATCCCTTGGGAGCGGGCATCGCGACCTCGGGCACCGCCGAGCGCGGCCAGCACATCTACAATCCGCATGTGCCGGGAGAGACGTTTACCGAGGTCGTCAGCTTGACGGTCATCGGCCCCGACATTCTTGAAGCTGACCGGTACGCGACCGCCGCCTTCGCGATGGGCGCGCGCGGGATTGAATTCATTGAGCAACTCCCAGGCTTCGAAGGATACGAGATACGTGCCGATAAAACAGCACGACTCACGAGCGGTCTCGCACGATATACTAATCCTGTATGAAATCGAATAGTGGTAAATTATTTCTCTCACTCGGCGTCATACTCGCCTCTGCTGCATATGCGCTCTGGCAATTTTTTAACAATCAGCCGGCAACTCCGGCGGCGATCGCGATACCCACGACCCAGACGGTTCCCACACCAGTACCAGTGACCCCGACTCCTCTCATTTCGCCGCCAGTCGCAACGCCCACGCCAACACCGACCAAGCCCACAGGCCAGTACGTCGACGGCACCTACACCGGCACCGCAACGAACGCCTACTACGGCACCGTACAAGTCGAGGCGATTATCTCGGGAGGGAAGCTTGCCGATGTGAAATTCTTGCAATATCCCAATGATCGCGGCACCTCGCTCCGCCTCAGCAATCAGGCGATGCCGGTCCTGACCCAAGAGGCACTCAAGGCGCAGTCGGCGCAGGTCAATGGCGTCTCGGGTGCCTCGCAGACGAGCGAGGCTTTCGTCCAGTCACTCGCTTCGGCGCTTGCGCAGGCCAAGAGCTCGCAATGAAACTCATCGACGATATTCTCAATAAGATCACGATGTACCGCCTCGTGCTGTACTACCTCGCGGTACTCCTCGCCGCGGGCGGCATCGCTGATTTCTTCCACCTCCTGCCACAGAGTCCTGCCGACCTCGCCTTCTCGTTCGTGGTCATCACGGCCACGTGTTGGGCAACTAATTTCATATTTGCAAAAGTGTTCCACGCCGCGACGAATGTCGAATCGGTGTATATCACCGCATTCATTCTCACACTGATTATCTCGCCGGTGGCCCCGACGGATTACGTCGGGGTCGGGTTCCTCATCTTCGCTTCGGTGTGGGCGATGGCAGGGAAATATATTTTGGCGATAGGGAAGAAACACGTATTCAATCCAGCGGCCTTCGGCGTCGCGCTCTCGGCATTGCTCATCGGGCAATCGGCGACCTGGTGGGTCGGCGGCAACCTCGTGCTCCTGCCGCTCGTCTTCTTCGGTGGCCTGCTCGTGGTGCGCAAATTGCGGCGCTTCGATCTCGTCGCGGCCTTCGCGGTGGTCGCACTCGCGACGACCGTGCTCATGTCGGGCAGTACCGACCTCGTCACACCTATCGCACAGACCTTCCTCCATTCCTCGATATTCTTCCTCGGTTTCGTCCTGCTTACCGAGCCGCTGACGATGCCGCCTGGCCGCTGGTGGCGTGTCGCGTATGGCGCTCTGGTCGGATTCCTTTTTGCTCCCAACATTCACCTCGGCGGCTTCTACCTGACGCCCGAGCTCGCGCTCCTCGCTGGAAATATTTTTGCCTACGTCGTGAGCCCGAAGGGTCGCTTTATGCTCGAGCTCGCGGGCCGGCGGCAGATCGGTACTGATACCTACGAATTCGTTTTCCAACCCGATCGGCCGCTCTCCTTCAAACCCGGGCAATATCTCGAGTGGACCCTGCCGCACGAAGACTCTGACCGTCGCGGCAATCGCCGCTTCTTCACCATTGCCTCGGCGCCCGAGGAGTCGACCGTGAATCTCGGCGTGAAGTTCTACGACCCCGCGAGCTCCTTCAAACGTGCGCTCGCACAGATGAAGCGCGGCGATACGATCTCTGCTTCTCAGCTGGCAGGTGACTTTGTCTTGCCGAAGGATACAAATAAAAAACTCGTGTTCATCGCTGGCGGTATCGGCGTCACACCATTCCGCAGTATGGTTGCGCATCTGCTCGCGACAAAAGAGAAGCGCGACGCGGTTCTTTTCTACGCTACCAAAACGCCCGCCGAGGTCGCATATAAAGAGATGTTTGATCAAGTGGCGCAGGAGGTCGGTCTCAAAACGTTGTATGTCACCGGCATTCTCGACCGCGCGTTCATCCGTCAGCAGGTGCCCGACTTCGCCACGCGCATCTTCTATATCTCCGGGCCCCGCGGCATGGTCGAAGCCTTTAAGAAAACGCTCCGCGCCATGGGCGTTCCGCGCTGGAACATCAGGAGCGATTATTTCCCTGGGTTCGCCTAGGGGGCGTATGCTATGCAGATGTGTTTCTGGCGCTCAACACTCATCGCGATCGGCGCAGGGTGTCTTATAGCAATTTTTATATACGCCTATCGGACACCCGCGATACCAGTGCCGGCGGGGTGGGCGGTGGGGGAGTTCGGCGGTGTGTCCTTGAGGCTTGAACTCGCGACTACGACGGCTGCGCAAGAGCTCGGGCTCGGGGGGCGCACCAGCCTGCCGGCCGACTACGGTATGCTCTTCGTCTTCCCACACGACGACCGGTACGGCTTCTGGATGAAGGATACGCTCATCCCACTCGATATCTTTTGGCTCGATGATAAAGGACAAGTTATTTGGATGGAAAACAATCTTGCCACGACGACGTACCCGGATGTCTTTTATCCGCCCACCCCGGCGCACTATGTCCTAGAGACCTCTGCGGGCTTCGCGGTTATGCATGGCATTGCGACGAGCACGCAACTCTATTTGCAAAAGGGGCTAGAAAGTTTGAAATAACACTATCCACAGTGCACTTTTGGGTAGGGGGACTAAAATAGAGCTACCCATTACTCATTGCTCTTTCCCTCATGCCCAAAATCGCAAAAGCTCCGTCAGCCGTTCGCACTGTTTCGAAAAAAGCTCCGCCTATTTCGAAGGAGACGATTCGCTATCGCGAAATTGTTCCGCAGATTGAGAAACGCGACGGTCGGATGGTGCCCTTCGACTTCGACAAGATTGTTGCGGCGATCTGGAAGAGCATGTCTGCGGCAGACGAGGGGAGCAAAGAGGACGCGAGTCTTGTCGCGCATCAGGTCGCGGGCGAGCTCGCGCGCTTTTCAAAAAAATATAAGAATTTTCTCCCCGGCGTCGAGGGCATCCAAGATTCCGTCGAGAAATATCTGATTCTCAACGACTTCGTGAAGGCGGCGAAGGCGTACATCCTCTATCGCGACAAGCGTTCACAGATGCGTGCACAACAATTCGAGATTCCCGAGCATGTGAAGAAGCTTGCAGAGGAGAGCCGGAAATATTTTGCGAGTAATCCGCTCGGCGAGTTCGTGTATCTGCGCACCTACGCGAAGTGGATCCCCGAAGAGGGCCGTCGCGAGACATGGATCGAGACCGTCGATCGCTATGTGGGCTTCATGCGCGAAAATCTCGGCACCAAATTGCAAGAAAAAGAATACGCCGAACTGCGCGAGGCGATTCTCAAGCAAGAGGTGATGCCCTCGATGCGACTGATGCAGTTCGCGGGCACCGCCGCGCGCGTCAATAATATCTGCGCATACAATTGTTCCTACATTGCCCCCTCCAAGCTCCGTGATTTCTCCGAAATCATGTTCATCTCGATGAGCGGCACGGGCGCCGGTTTCGCGGTCGAGAGTCAGAATGTGCAAGCCTTGCCGCAGATTAAATATCAGAACGGTAAAAAACTCCCAACCTTTGTCGTCCCCGATGATAAGGAGGGATGGTGCGATGCGCTGACACTCGGCCTCGAGACCTGGTACGACGGCAAGGATGTTGAGTTCGATTTCTCGCTCGTTCGGCCTGCTGGTGCGCGGCTCAAGACGATGGGCGGCAAGGCGTCGGGCCCTGGGCCACTCCGCGATTTGCTCGCCTTCGCGCGCGAACGCATCCTCGCGCGCCAGGGCAGACGCCTGCGCAATATCGACGCACACGATATCATCTGCAAGATTGGCGAATGCGTCGTCGCAGGTGGCGTGCGTCGCTCGGCGATGATTTCGCTCTCCGATGTCGACGATGCCGACATGCGCGACGCCAAGAAGGGTCAATTCTTCATGGCTGATCCGCATCGCTCCATCGCGAACAACTCGGCCGTCTATGCCGAGAAGCCGACCAACGAAGAATTTATGGACGAATGGGTAGCGCTGATGAAGAGTCACTCGGGCGAGCGCGGCATCTTCAATCGTGGCGGGCTCCTGGCTCAGCTCCCGACGCGTCGCTACAAGGAGTGGGAGGCCACGGGCTACATCGAGAACGGCCGCATCATCGGCCAGCCGGGCACGAACCCCTGCGGCGAAATTATCCTCAAGTCAAAACAGTTCTGCAACCTGACGGAGGTTATTGCGCGAGCCAACGACACACATGAATCGCTCCTGCGCAAGGCGCGTCTCGCGACTATCCTCGGCACCTACCAATCGACGCTGACGAACTTGCCCTACCTCTCGAAGGAGTGGTCAGAGAACTGCGAGGCGGAGCGTCTGCTCGGCGTCTCGATTACCGGCCAGTGGGATTCGCCCGCCGCGCGCGACGGCGAAAATCTCGCGGCGATGAAGGCCGAGACCATTAAAGTTAATAAGAAGTATGCCGAGCGCTTTGGGGTGAACCAGTCCACCGCCATCACCTGTGTGAAGCCTTCGGGCACGGTCTCGAAGACCTTCGATGTCGCGAGCGGCATGCACGCGCGCCACGCGCCGTACTACATCCAGCGTATTCGCATCAGCGCGACCGACTCACTCTATAAGATGATGCGCGACCAGGGCGTGCCGGCATTCCCCGAGGTAGGGCAGTCGCCAGAAGAGGCGAACACCTTCGTCCTCGAATTCCCGGTGAAAGCGCCTGAAGGTGCGAAGACGAAAGACGACATCTCGGCGCTCGACCAGCTTGACCATTGGAAGCTCGTGAAGACGAAGTACACCGAGCACAATCCTTCGGTCACGATCTCGGTCGGCGAGGACGAGTGGCTCGCGGTGGGGAACTGGGTCTACGAACATTGGAATATTGTCGGCGGACTCTCCTTCCTCCCGCGTTCGAACCATGTCTATCGCCTCGCGCCGATGGAAGAAATAAATAAAGAGCGCTACGACGAGCTCATGAGCCGCTTCCCCAAGATTGACTATGCGCGGCTTATCCAATACGAGCGCCAGGACGAGACCGAGCAGAAGCGCGAACTCGCCTGCGCCGGCGGCCTCTGCGAGATAGAGGTCTAGAGCCGTTCAATAAGGTATAGAAAAAGGCTCCCGCGGAGGCGGGAGCGCGGCAATGATTTCCATGGTTTCCTCCAAAGGGCGCGGGATGCGCCCGAACTAGTAACCTCTGCATAGGTTAGCATACTCAATACAACTTGTCAAGCGTTTTCAATGGCATAAAATAGCCTGCAGATAAGCCATATAAATGCATGATATGCAAAAAGTGCACAGTGCAAATGGTCGCCCGTGTCGGTTTATGATATAATCTTCGTATGAAAAAGGTCATCAAGCAGAACCGTTTCTTCACCGCCGTCTTCAAGAAGACGCGTGGTGGCTATACGAGCTGGATTGAGGAAATGCCCGGCGTTATCTCAGAGGGAAAGACGCGCAAGGAAGCGCAGGCGAATCTCGAAGACGCACTCGAACTCATGCTCGAGACGAACCGTCTCATGTCGCTCAAGGATGTCATGGGCGATATTGAGCGCGTTGCGATTAGTATTCCGTATCAATACGCATAATCTCCATGAATCGAGCGCGGCTCGTGGCGCACCTCGGTAAGCACGGTTGCTTTTTGCTCCGTGAGGGTGCGAAACATTCTATCTTTAGAAATCTTGCGACGGGCGTGCAAACATCCGTTCCTCGACACTCGAAGTTATTGGACACAACGGCGCAACAAATTTGCAAACAATTGGGCGTACCTCAACCATAAATAACAATCGAACTGTCCGGAAATTCCAGCTAGTTCAATGAGAATCCCGCGCAGGAGCGCGGGATTCTCAAATTGTGTGGACCGGGCCGATAAGCCGGATTCTGTCGTGAACAATCATTTATCTGTCTCGGCGATTACTCGCTGGATCAAGCGGCACTTCCCTCGATTTCTCTCGGGACACGGCCTTGCATGCGGGTAAGGATTTGTTCGTTGCACTCTCGTCTCGCGACGAGATTATTCCGCGGGGGAATCCTCTGCCTTTCGGCTTTGGCGTCACTGTAGTCACCTCTATCCTTGCGGACGACGGGCGTTACCCGCTACCTTTTCCCCTACTTCGCACAAGGCTACGTAGGGGTGCATGTCCGGACTTTCCTCTCACTGTTTGCACAGCAAGCGATTGCCTAGCCTGGTCCGCCGAGATTATAGCACACTTTCTGACGTGTGGAGAAGTGGCTCGCCATGGCCGCCGGGGCGGTATACTGCATATATTATTCGTTAGCGTTATCTCTGATTTATCATGCCTCCGCAAAAAATTACTACGCCGCGCGCATTCTCCTTCGAGCAGGCCGCGACGTGGTCGCTTATCATCACCTTCGTCCTCGCGGCAATCGTCCTCATCCCGAGCGCTTCGGTACCGTTTGTCGCCACGAAGGCGTTCGTGATCGCGGCGGGGGCACTCATCACGCTCGCGCTCTACATCCTCGCGCGTCTCTCGCGTGGCAACATTATCCTTCCGCCTCTGGTGCTTGTCGGTGCCTTGTGGCTCCCGGTCATCGGCTACGTGCTCTCGGGACTCTTCGCGGGCATCCCCTTCGAAAATGCGTTCTGGGGCAACGCACTTGAGGTCGACACGCTCGGCTTCATTCTCGCAGTCGCCATCCTCGGCACGCTCGCGGCCTTCGCGATTCGTCGCGCCGATAATTACAAACTCTTTTTGAAAGTGTCCGCCTGGGCGCTCGGCGTCATCGCGGCCATCGAATTGCTCGTTCTCGTGGTTGGCCAATTCGCACCAAACTTCGTCTCGCCCGCGCTCGCGGTCGTCGGCTCCTATGAGGATGTCGCGACCCTGCTCGGTCTCGGCCTTATCGCGGCTCTGCTCGCGCTCCGCTTCCTCGACCTCGATCAACGTTCGCGTACGCTCCTCACCGTGCTCGGCGTCGCAGCGCTCCTCGTGCTCGTCATCGCGAACTCGACCTTGGTCTGGACGATGGTCGCCTTCGTCGCGCTCGGCCTTTTCGTCGAAGCGGTCATGGCCTCCTCGGCCAAGGCTAATGCGGGCCAGGCACACGATGACTTCGACGACTTCCTCGAAAACGACCGCGCAGAGGAAATGTCAGCAGGCAGTGGCCAGCGATTGCTGGTCGCTCCTCTGGTCGTGCTCGCGGTCTCGCTCTTCTTCCTCATCGGCGGCACGCTCGGTAATGCACTCGCCAACTCACTCCACGTCAATATCGTCAACGTGACGCCCTCGTGGCAGTCAACGCTCGGCGTCGGGCGCCAGGTCTATGGGCACTCCGCCTTCTTCGGCAGTGGCCCGAACACCTTCGGCACCGAATGGCTCCAGTATCGCGACGCGTCGCTCAATACGACCATCTTCTGGAACACGAGCTTCACGAGTGGCATCGGCTTCATCCCGACCTCCTTCGTGACGACCGGTATCATCGGCGCACTCCTCTGGCTGGCGTTCTTCGGCCTTTTCCTCTTCTTTGGCGCACGCACACTTCTTCTTCGCTCGCCGCGTGATGCATTCCAGCGCTATGCCGCCATGCTCGCCTTCGTCGCGACCGTGTATCTCTTCGGCGCACTCATCTTCGGTTCGCCGGGCGCGGTCGTCATCGCACTCGCCTTCATCTCTGCCGGACTCTTTGCCTCGCTCGTACGCTATGGTGAAGGGCAGGGCCAGACGGGCATTGTCTTCGCGCGTTCGCCGCGTATCGGCTTCGTGATTGTCTTCGGTTTGACACTGGTTCTCCTCGCATCAATCGTCGCCGCATACTCGCTCACCGAGCGGTATCTCGCACAAGTTGATATCGCACGTGCCGCCACCGCGCTCAATGCGGGTGACTTGAATGGTGCCGCGACCGCGACTGCGTCGTCACTCGCCTTCGCGCCGAGCATCACGGCCTATCAGATACAGGCGCAGATCGCACAGAATCAGCTCCAGCAGATTGCCGCTTCGACGACACTCGCCGCCGCTGACGCGAGTAAGGCATTCCAGTCGTCGCTCTCGACCGGTATTAATGCGGCCCTGACTGCGACACGCCTCAATCAATCGGATTATCAGAGTTGGATCTTGCTCGGCAATCTCTACGCCTCGGTCGTTCCGCTCAATGTCCAGGGCGCCTACGACAATGCGAAGACCGCGTACCAGAAGGCCGCCGTGCTCTCGCCGACGGATCCGACCATCCCGTACATGCTCGCCCAGCTCGAGATTGCAAACAAGAATAATGCCGGCGCTGAAGCCGACTTGAAGACCGCCATCGGCCTCAAGCAGGACTACACGCAAGCTATCTTCCTCCTCTCGCAGATCGAAGTGGCCAACGGTAATGTGAAGGGTGCGCTCGCCGCCGCAGAAGCCGCCGCGTACTTCACGCCGAATGATCCGAACATTCTCTTCCAGGTGGGCATCTTGAGTGCCGCGAGCGGAGACATGAATACCGCCATCGTAGCGCTCTCTGCCTCGGTCGCGGCGAATCCGCAGTTCGCGAACGCGCGCTACTTCCTCTCTGCAGTCTATGCCAAGCAGGGTGACTACAAGTCTGCACTGACCCAGCTCCAGGCAGTTGCCGCACTCTCGAGTGCCAACGCAGAGGCCCTCACGAGCCAGATCGCCGCACTTGAAGCAGGGAAGGATCCGTTCCCGGCGAATCTTCTCGCCGCACCGGCGCCTGCGGCACCCGCGCAACAATAAGGGTTTTCGGTTAGAATAGTGCGATGGTCGGGAAATTGTTCGAACGAATAGCAATGCCTGTACGCGGCCTGCACCAGGCCGCGTACTTGCTTGCCGGATTAGCACTGCTCTCGCAGGTGCTGGCGCTCGTGCGCGACCGTTTGCTCGCAGGCACCTTCGGCGCGGGCGGGACACTCGACCTCTACTATGCCGCGTTCCGTATTCCCGATTTCCTTTTCGCTACGGTCGCGTCGCTCCTCTCGCTCTACGCGCTGATGCCGGTCCTCTCGCGCCTCGAAGCCGAGAGTACGAGCAAGATGATTACCTTCTTGCGGCAATCACTCCTCGTCTTCTTCGTGGGCATGGCGGCGATCTCAGGCATCGTCTTCCTCTTCGCGCCCTGGATCGTGCGACTCGTCGTGCCCGGCTTCGCGAGTAATCCGATTGCGGAAGCGCAATTGATTCTTCTCGTCCGCATTCTGCTCCTCCAGCCGATACTGCTCGGTGCATCGAACATGTTGGCGAATCTGACGCAGATGCGCCACCGCTTCCTCCTCTATTCTATCTCGCCACTGCTCTACAACATCGGCATCATCATCGGTGTCGTGTTCTTCTATCCGGTGCTGGGTATTGCGGGGCTCGGCTGGGGCGTCGTGCTCGGGGCGTTCATGCATGTGCTGGTGCAGGTGCCGTACTTCGCTGGTGAACCTGCCGGCGACTGGATGCCGATGAAGGAACTCTGGAAGGATCTCCGCAATGTATTCGCGCTCTCGGTGCCACGCACCTTCGCACTCGCGTCAACGCAAATCTCTCTGCTCGCGCTGACCGGCATTGCATCGGTGCTCGCCGCTGGTTCAATCTCGATCTTCACCTTTGCGTATAATCTCCAGAGCGTACCGATTGCGATCATCGGCGTCTCGTATTCGGTCGCCGCGTTCCCAACCTTGGCGCGACTCTACGCGCGGAGTGAGCATGCCAAGCTCACTGAACATGTTGAAGCGGCACTGCGCCACCTCCTCTTCTGGTCGATACCCGCGACGGTGCTCGTGATTGTTCTGCGGGCGCAACTGGTGCGCGTCATTCTCGGCAGTGGGGCATTCAACTGGCCCGACACGCGTCTCACCGCCGCCGCGCTCGCGCTCTTCGTCCTCTCGCTCGCCGCGCAGAACGTCACGCTTCTCATCGCGCGTACCTACTATGCGGCAGGGAATTCAAGGAAACCCTTGTGGTACGGGATGGTCGATATCGTCGTCTCGATTGGTTCGGCAATTCTCCTCGCGGGGCTCTTCCACTCGAGTGCAGGTCTGCGGTCATTTGTTGAGGCCCTCCTGCGTGTTGACGCCTTGCCGGGCACGACGGTGCTGATGCTCGCACTCGGCTATGCCCTCGGCTCAATCGGTGAGGCCATCGTCGGCTACTACTTCTTCATTCGTGACTTCAGCGTCCCGCAGAAGAAAATTGCGCGGCTCACCTTCCAGAGTTTCGGCGCGTCAGTCATCGGCGGTTTTGCGGCCTATGAAGTCCTCAACGCGCTCGGCAGTGTGTTCTCCATCGACACGGCGATTGGCGTGTTCTCGACCGGATTCTTCGCGGGCATTGTCGGCATGGTGGTAACCATCGCGCTCTTGGTTATGTTGAAAAACGAAGAGCTCAATGAAGTCTGGCGCGCGGTCCACTCGCGCTTCACGCGTGCTCAGCCAGTCGCGCTCGAAGCGACTGACATTGAATCATGAAAAATATTCGAAACTTTTCCATCATCGCGCACATTGACCATGGTAAGTCGACGCTGGCTGATCGCCTACTCGAGCGGACCGGGACGATACCCGAGCGCAAGATGCGTGATCAATTTCTCGACCGGATGGATCTCGAACGTGAACGCGGCATAACCATCAAAATGCAACCCGTGAGAATGAAGTACCAAGCACCAAACGACAAGAACCAAACATACATTTTGAATCTCATCGATACGCCCGGCCACATCGACTTCTCCTACGAAGTCTCGCGTGCTCTGCGGGCGGTCGAGGGTGTCCTGCTCCTCGTCGATTCGACGCAGGGTGTTCAAGCACAAACGTTGACCACGCTCGCGATGGCGCGCGCGGCAGGGTGCACCATCATCCCGGTGGTCTCGAAGATTGATTCGCCGAATGCACGTGTCGCCGAGGTAAAGACGGAGCTTGCCAAACTCTTGGGCGCATCCGCCGACACGGTGCTCGAAGTCTCGGGGAAGACGGGCGCGGGAGTTGAAGAACTGCTCGAAGAAATAATCACCAGAATCCCCGCGCCCGCGGCGGGCGCGGGCCAAGAGCCGCGCGGTTTGATTTTCGATTTTTCCTACTCGACTCATCGCGGCATCGCGGTGTATCTGCGGGTCTTCGACGGTATGATTAAAAAAGGGCAGACACTGAAGTTCCATGCGGCGCATCAGGAATTCATCGCGCTTGAAGTCGGCACTTTTTCTCCCGAGGAGACGCCCGCCGAATCGCTCTCGGCTGGCGAGATTGGCTATGTCGTGACGGGTGTTAAGCAAGCGGGCGTGGTCGGCGTCGGCGACACGCTCGGCCTCGCAAAAGGCACGCTCCCAGCCCTCGGCGGCTACGAGAAGGTGCGCCCGGTGGTCTGGGCCTCGGTGTATCCCGAGAGTCAAGACGATCTCCCGCTCTTGCGGCAATCACTCGAACGACTGCGACTTTCTGACTCCTCACTCTCATTTGAAGAAGAATCATCGGGCGTGCTCGGTCGAGGGTTCCGTTGCGGATTCCTCGGTCTGCTCCATCTCGAAATAATCACCGAACGTTTGCGACGCGAGTTTGGCCTCAAACTCATCGTCACCATTCCGACCATTTCGTATCGCGTCACGACGAAAAACGGTAAGACCGAGACCATCTACACGCCGTCAAAATTCCCCGAGCACGGCGACATCATTTCGATCGAAGAGCCGTGGGTGAAGGTGGTTATCATTACTCCTCCGTCAGTGCTCTCGGCCTTGGTGCAGATGCTCTACGATCACGAGGCGGAGACGAAAGGCACCGAGACCTTCGCCGACGGCCGCGTTGAGCTCGAAGTGCAGATGCCGCTTCGCGAGCTCATGCGCGGCTTCTTCGATAAATTAAAAAATGTCTCGTCGGGCTACGCATCGCTCTCATACGAATTCCTCGACGAACGCCCGGCCGATGTCGCCCGCCTCGACATCCTGGTGGCCGAGGAGCCGGTGGCGGCCTTTGCGCGCGTGATTGCGCGTCGCCGCGTGCAGGAAGAGGCCGAGAAGATGGTCGAGCGCCTGCACACCATCCTCCCCAAACAACTCTTCGTCACCAAGATTCAAGCGCAGGCCGCGGGGCGCATCATCGCCTCGCGCACACTCTCGGCGATGCGCAAGGATGTCACCGGCTACCTTTATGGTGGCGACGTTTCGCGCAAGATGAAACTCTTGCAGAAGCAGAAACGCGGTAAGAAAAAACTCCTCGCCCACGGCACGGGCAAGGTCAACATTCCCGAAGAAGTCTTCATGAAGATGGTGCAGGAAAGCGACCGCTAGTGCTTTACCCTGAGTATTGTCGAAGGGTATACTGGGCCGATGCGCGCACGGCAATGGCGGCAGGGAATGGTGGTTGGTGTCCTGGCGCTCGCGTGTGCCTGGCTCGGCTACTCGATCTGGAATCTCGCGACCAAGGCCGAGATTGCTGTCCAGCAGGCGACACAGGCGAAGAGCGCCTACCAAGAGCTCGAGGCGCGCAAGACCCAGCTTACCGCCGATCTCGCGTTGGCCAACACGCCGCGCGGACAGGACGCGGCGATCCGTACGGCCTTCGGGGTTGCCAAACCGGGCGAGGAGGTTATCGTGGTGGTGCCGCCGGTGGCTCCCACCTCGACGCCGCCAGAATCATGGTGGCAGTGGCTGACGAGTTGGTTTTAAAAGTTAGGACACGCCGTGTCCTAGATATTTGCGGGATTGGTTTAGTGGTAGGACGCGACCTTCCCAAGGTTGAGGCGCGAGTTCGATTCTCGCATCCCGCACCGACAAAAGAAAAAGCGCACCGGGCGGTGCGCTAGATGAGATTAACGAGGCTTTCTTCGTTTGCGCGGAACATATTTGAACGTGAGACTGAAGACCGCTCGTTCTTGTGACAAGCCGATCATCTGCTCGTATTCGCCGCGCGTGAGAGCAATGTTGATTTGAGGATGCCAAGGCGTCCGGTGCCAAGTGTCGCCACTGGGGTCGATGGACATTTCCCCAGCACGTTCAACCGAGAAAAAACTTGCTTCACAAAGATCTATTTTACCGTCGCTATTTTCAAATTCAGTCCGCGAAATGTCTGCGAGCCAAACCATGTCCGGAGGGACATCATTTTCGTCTTGCGGCGGATTCACGCGCTCGAATCGGCAGACGAGCGAAGCGCCGACGATGCCGAGCGAGTAGGGAATTCCGGCAGCCTTGCAGTCTTTTTTCCCGAGTCCTACAAGGCTATAAAGGCTAGCCTCTGTATGGTCGAGCGAAAATTCGAGCGGCGTATCGAGCGATGGATGACCCTCAATCTCGAGAATATCGAGCTTCTTTTCAAGTAGTAGTGGCTTCACATTGCACTCCCTTGTGCTTGCTTCTGCCCGCACCCTACCTCGGGTTCTATCATATGGCAAGTGTTGCCGCGCACTGCGAAGCCCCGAGTCCCCGAGGGGCGAAGTAGTGGGGATACCACGCTATGCTATACTCGCGGTATGAAAACCGTCACCATCTACAGCACTCCGACCTGCCATTTCTGCGGCCTTGCCAAAGAGTTTTTCAAAGAAAAGGGCGTTGCCTACACCGAGTACGACGTCGCGCATGACCTCGCGAAGCGCCAGGAAATGATCCAGAAATCCGGCCAGATGGGCGTACCCGTGATTTTCGTTGGGGATGACATGATTATCGGCTTCGACAAGGAGAGGCTCGCCTCGACCCTTGGCGTCGCCGCGTAATCGCCCTCGTAGTTCAACGGATAGAACGGCTCACTCCTAACGAGCTGATCCAGGTTCGACTCCTGGTGGGGGCACTTGCTTTTTGGGTGGCCTGCGTATATACTTAGGTTACCTAACTAATTATATGCATACTCGATTTGTAAAAGTGCTCCACATCGCTTCAAAACCCGCTGTCGCGATTGGTGGCTCGGTCGCTATTGCGCTCGCACTGATTGCCCTTGCTTGGTACGTGACCAGCGTGTCGCCCTCGGGCGCGTACACGGCGGCGGTCATGGCACCGATACAAGAAGCGGTGGACGTTTCGGGCCCGGTGCAGGGCGCCGAGACCACCGATCTCTCGTTCCAGATCTCCGGCCAAGTCGTATCGATTCCGGTCACCGTCGGCGAGCGCGTCGGTGCGGGGCAGGTGCTGGTCGCGCTCTCGGGTGGCGCGCAATCCGCCTCGCTCAACGGGGCAGAGGCGAACCTTGAGACCGCGCAGGCGAATCTCGCCGCACTCCAGGCGGGTACGCGGCCCGAGGTGCTGTCGATTGATCAATCTGCGGTGCGTGCGGCGCTCCAGTCGAGTTACGTCTCGGCGGATGGTGCCGTCCACGCGACCGTTGATCCACTCCTCAATAATCCGCGTACCGCAAACCCAACCCTTACGTTCACTATTCCTGATGCTAACTTGACTAGCACGATTCTCGCCGAACGTGTCGCACTCGAGCCGGTACTCGCGGCGTGGGGCACCCAGATTACGGATCCTTCTTTTGTCACCAGCAATCCTGGCTCAAACGCCGAAACTGCGGAGCAGACACTGACCCAAGTCAACGCGTTCCTCGGGGACGTCGCGAATGCGCTGACCAAAGCGCAGAGTGCAGGGAGCTTGCCTGCGGCAACCGTTGCAGGTGATGAATCAAGTGTCGCGGCCGCGCGTGCGAGTGTCGCAGGGGCACTCTCCTCGCTCACCGCGGCGAATGGGGCTCTGACGCTCGCGAACGCCGGTGCCACGCCCGAGGCCGTCGCGATTGCGAGCGCGCAAGTTGATTCGGCCAAGGCCGCGGTTGAGTCGGCACAGGTTGCGTCGAACGAGACCGTACTTGTGGCGCCGATCGCCGGGACGGTTACCGCGCAGAACGCACATCTCGGCGAGACCGTTGCGCCCGGCGTACCACTCGTCTCGATGGAGAGTGCGAGCGCCTTCGAGGCGAAAGCGCCGGTCTCCGAGAGCGATATCGGCAAGGTGAAGGTTGGCGATGCAGTCATAGCAACCTTCGATGCCTATCCTGGCGTCCAGTTCCCGGCGACCATTACGGCCGTTGATCCTGCTGCGACCATGAGCAATGGTGTCTCGAGCTACCAGGTCACCGCAACTTTCTCGGCGAATGATCCGCGCATCCAGAGCGGGCTGACCGCGCATCTCGCGATCATCACCGCGACGGCGTCGAGCGCGCTCGTCATCCCTGCGAGTGCGGTGATTAGCGACGGTACCGCGCACTTCGTCTATCTTAAAAACGGCACCAAGGCGCCGGTCACACTCGGCGTTGAGAGTGCTGACGGCAACGTCCAGATTCTTTCTGGTTTGCCTCTCGGCGCACAAGTACTTACCTTTGGTTCTGCACAATAATATGGAACATACTTTTACTCCCGAATTAAAGAAGCGTCTCATCGTCTACGGCGTCGTCGCCTCGCTCATCATTGTTCTCGGTGGTGTCGCGGCGTACATGTTGATGAACAATCGAAGCGTCTACATCGATACGGCGAGCATCACCGCACCGACGATTATGCTCGGGCCGACTTCTGCGGGCCGCCTCAATGCAGTCTATGTGCAGGAAGGCGATACGATTGCGGCAAACACGCCCGTTGCCGAGATCGGTACCGAAATTGTGACGAGCAAGGTCGCAGGCATTGTGACGCAAGTGAATGACACGGTCGGTGCGGCGGTCACTCCCGGCACCGACGTCGTCTCAATGATTGACCCGAGTCAGTTGCGCGTGGTTGGCAAAATCGACGAGGACAAAGGACTCGCCGACATCGCGGTCGGCGACGCGGTCGTCTTCACTGCAGATGCTTTTGGCGGAACGCAATTCAAAGGTGTCGTCGACGAAGTGGCTCCCACGTCGAACACATCTGATATTGTGTTCTCGGTTTCTGACGCACGCGCCGAACAGAGCTTCTCGGTGAAGGCACGTTTCGACACGGTCGCGTATCCGCAACTCAAGAACGGCATGTCCGCGCGCATGTGGGTGTATCGATAATGAATGGCGAAAATCCAAACCTGAAGTGGTGGATACTCGGGACGGTGATGATCGGCACTTTCCTCGGGCGCCTCGATCAGACCATCGTCAATCTCGCGGTACCGAAGATTATCGATAGTTTTTCTATCAGCGTCTCAACTGCCGGCTGGATCGCGACCGCCTACATTCTCGCGAACGCCGTCTTCGTCCCCGTCTGGGGCAAGCTCGGCGACACCATTGGGCGCAAGAAGGTCTACATCGCAGGCTTCGTCATCTTCCTCATCGGCTCCGTGCTCGCGGGACTCTCGTGGAATTTTTCGTCGCTCATCGTCTTCCGCGTTGTGCAGGCGGTGGCGAGTAGTGCTGATTATCCGACCGCAATGGCTATCCTCGCCATCACCTTCCCGCGTGGGCGCGAGCGTGCACAGGCGCTCGGCATCTGGTCTGCCATCTTTGGCGTCTCGGCAGTTATTGGCCCTCTCATCGGCGGCCCCTTGATCGACGCCTTCGGTTGGCGCTCGGTGTTCCTCATCAATCTGCCGGTGGGCATCGTGGGGCTCCTGATGGCGCTCGCCTTCGTGCCGGAGTCGACGAGCGACCGCAAGACCGTTTCCTTCGACTGGTGGGGCGCGCTCACGCTCGGCACCGCGCTCTCGGCAGTGGTGCTCGTGCTCGACCAGGGCCTCAGCTGGGGCTGGTTCTCCTCGGCGAGTCTCGCGTGCTACGGCATAGCGCTCGTCTTCTTCGCGGTGTTCATCGTCATCGAGCGAACGCACCCTGAGCCGATTGTCGACCTCCATTTCTTCACCAACGGCATTTTCGTCAACACACTGCTCAACAACTTCATCACCTTCATGGGCCTGATGGGGAGCATCTTCCTCATTCCCGTCTTCGCCCAGCAATTTCTCGGGCTCGACGCGACGGGCACCGGCTACCTCTTCATCCCGATGGCGTTCGCACTCCTTCTCGCCGCGCCGCTCGGCGGTATGCTCGTGGGGCGGGTGAGCCCCAATTATGTCATCTTCGCGAGTACCTTGATGGGCGCGATTGGCGTCTTCCTCTTCACCGCGCTCGATCCGCGCTCGACGGTCTGGGCTATTATTATCCCAATGTCGATTATGGCCTTCGGGCTCGGCTTCGGCATGGCGCAACGCACGAGCATCATCACGGTGGTCGTACCCGAGAACGAAATGGGCGCAGCCTCGGCCGTGCTGGCGCTTGTGCGCAACATCGCGGGCGCCTTCGGCATCGCGCTCTTCGCAACGATTCTTAATTCGGCAGTTAAGAAAAATCTGCTCACCATCGCCGCGCACAGTTTCTACACCAACCCTGCGCTCCGTGGCATGGTGACCGAACTCATCATACTGAAGGCCCAGGTCGAGTCCTATGATTATGTCTTCTTGGTCGCCTCTATCATCATCGCGCTTGGCGCCGTCTCTGCACTCTTCATGAAGCTCGAACACAAAGAGATTAAACCGGGCGAGCAGAGCTTCGCCGAGGCATAATAGAGATATGAAGCATGATGTAAAAAAAGTCGCACGCGCCGCCACACTCTTCTTCATGGTGCGTGGGCTGGTGCGCAAGCGGCTTGCGGCGGGCCGGAAGTTTGACCCGGCCGCGTGGCTCCATATCGAGACACTTGTCTTTATCCGCGATCACGCGGGGCCCTCGATGCACGCCGTTGCGGACCATCTCTCGATTACCGCGCCCTCGGCGACCTCGCTCGTGCGCGCGCTTATCAAGAAAGGGCTCGTGCGTCGCGTCGCCGATCGCGCCGACAAGCGCGCCTGGCGCCTGTATCTCTCTTCAAGGGGCGAACGCACACTCGCCACAACACTCGAACACGGCATGCGCGTCCTCGGCGACCTCTTCGCGCCGCTTTCTCCGAGCGAGCTCGCGGCTTTTGGCACCATGCTCGCCGCGATTCGCGATGGGGCAGAGAAGTGATAGAATCTGCCTATGGATCCGGACCTCAAACAACAGCTCGAAGAAATGCACGCCCTGGTGAAAGATAATCATCGCATGCTCCGCGCGATACGCCGCGCCGCATGGCTCAGCACCTTCGGTCAAATCGTCTGGTGGGTCGTCATCCTCGGCATTTCGGGGTATCTCTACCAGCACTATCTCTCGCCCTACGTCAATTTGCTCCCATCTTCCGCGCAATTAGAAAAGCTGGTAAACTCCACTCCAGCGAACCCCTAGGGCTCGCGTATCGCTTGGATAGCTCAGCTGGTAGAGCACTTCCCTGAAGAGGAAGGGGTCGTCGGTTCGATCCCGACTCCAAGCACTACTTCGCCGCATCGGAATGTGGCTACGTAGTGCACGGCACCGCCAATGCCGCACTACAACGTTAGTTAATCACTGCCTGCGAAGTAGCCCTTCGTAGCCCGGCAGGGCGGAGTAGGGCATAATTTCGATATGTATTACGTATATGTCCTTTCTGATTCTGCAGGTAGGCGATATGTTGGTTACTCGCATGACCTCAAGCAACGGCTACAGGCTCACGAACAGCATGGCGTTACCACAACCAGTTCATATAGTAGTTCAAAATTGGTTTGGTATTGTGCATTTGCGAGCAAGAAGAAAGCGCTCGATTTCGAAAAATATCTTAAAGTTGGTTCGGGACACGCTTTTGCAAGTAGGCATCTCATGCCGTAGTGTTGTCTCTATGACTCAAGAACAGCCCGCGCTGATGAGTGAGCAGGAATATAAAGAGAAGAAGCGCGAACTGCCGTACCCCATTACGATAGAATCAAACAGTGCGTCGCTCTATTATTTTGGCGAGGCGCATTCTTTTGATCCCGAGGACGAACAGTGGGAAAAAGATAAAGAATTCTGGCAGAAATTTCTAGAAAAGACCGAAGGGAAGAGTCGCGTTGCATTTGTCGAGGGAGGCACGCGAAGACTGTGGTCCAGCGAAACAGAGTCAATCGAGAAAGACGGTGGCATGGGTCTTATCACTTGGCTTGCGCACGAAGCCGGAATCGAAATCCACTCGCCAGAGCCTGATGAAGCAGAAGAGCGTGCCGAACTCGAGAAACAGTTTTCGCGAGATGAAATCCAATATTATTATTTTGCACGCATGGCGCACCAATGGGCGCGCATCGTAGCGCAGAAGCCAGATATTGCGGAATATCTCGAAAAAGCACTGAAATCGGACGAGAAACATAGCGGATGGAATGACTTCGACTTTTCCCTCAAACACATGGAAGAGATTCACCGACAACTCTTTGGAACACCGTTTGATCCGACCGCCACAGACTTTTGGCGTAGCATCGTGAACCCAGTCACTGGACCCAGTGTCATCAATAAAGTGGCACGAGCCTGTAGTCGTGTTCGTGATGAACACATTGTTCAGGAAATTATAGAGCGTATGGAAGGTGGCACCTCAATTTTTTCAGAATATGGCGCTACACATGTCATCATGCAGGAGCCGCTTCTGCGCGCACTCTTAGAAAAGACATAGGAGCGAGATGTTCTATACTTAACCGCATGTGGCGGCGGATGTGGGCATGGGTGAATAAACACGAGCGCGCGGTATCGGCGGCCGCAATGGTCGCGGGTTTCGTCGTCGACCAGACCTTCTTCGGTCGCGTCGACTTGCCAATCACCCAGGCGGTGTTTCTCGCCTATATCGCGATCTGTTTCGTCTCCATCACGCTCTTGCATTGGATAGAGTCGCGCGTCGAGCGGGGCAGAGTGCGGCCGCGCTGGCGGAGCATATTACCGGTGGCGACGCAGTTCGCGCTCGGCGGCTTCTGGAGCGGATTCCTCTTCTTCTATGGCCGCTCGGCGGTGCTCGGTGCCTCGTGGCCCTTCCTGCTCCTCCTCGTGGCGGTCCTCATCGGCAACGAGGTATTGAAGAAGTATCACGACCGACTCGTCTTCACTTCCGTCCTTTTCTTCTTCGCCGTCTATTCCTATGCCATTTTCGCTCTGCCGATTGTCGTCGGGAACATGGGCACGCTCGTTTTTCTTGAGAGCGGCCTCTTTGCAATCGGCTTCTTCGCCATTTTCACCATTTGCCTGCGCGTCGCGGGCCGCACACGATTCTTGCGCGATGTGTGGAAGATCCGCATCGGCGCGCTCGGGGTGCTTGTGCTCATTAATGTTTTTTATTTCACCAACGTGCTCCCACCGCTCCCACTCGCGGCGAAAGAGGTCGGCATCTATCTCTCGGTCTCGAAGAATATTGATGGCACCTACACCGCGCTCGCCGAGCCGGAGTCCTTGGAGGCGCGTTACTTCGGTATCAACCGTATCTTGCAGGTCACGCCGGGTGAGTCACTCTCCGCCTACAGTTCCGTCTTCGCGCCCGTTAAGCTCGATACGGCTATTAAGCACCAGTGGCAGTGGTATGACCCAACTTTTAAAAAATGGATGACTGAGGCAACTGTTTCTTTTCCGATCAGTGGCGGTCGCGATGGTGGCTATCGCGGCTACAGTACGAAATCAAATCTCACTGCAGGTGCCTGGCGCGTCAACGTCGAGACGACCGATGGCCGCCTCATCGCGCAGATTCCCTTTACGATAGAGGTCGTGGCGACAGCGCCCGCAGAAGAATCTATTAGCCTGCCTTAACGCGGAGCTTGGTCTGCTTCGCCTTATCTACCTTGGGCAAGATGAGTGTGACGAGACCGTCCTTGGCGCTGGCTGAAGAATTCTCGACATCCACCTCTTCGGGCAAGAGGATGGTACGCGAGAAGGAACCCCAGAAGAGCTCACGTGAGAAATAATCAGTGTCGGCGACCTGTTCGCGTTCCATGCGTGCGCCAGAAATCTCGACCATGTCGCGACTGATAGAAATAGAGAGCTCGTCGGGACGTACGCCAGCGACGAAAGCGCGGATGACGATATCGCTCGGCGTCTGGTGGACATCGACGGGGAGCTGGCCCTCACTTGCGGGTTGGTCGGCGAGTGGGATAGCACGCGCGACCGGCGCCGACCGGGCGGAGCTTACTTCCTTCTTGATCGGTGCGGCCGGCAGGATATCGTCATCGTCAAAAGAATCGAAGGAGTCGCTCGGGCCGTTGCCGGAGAGACGATCGAAAAATGAACGTTTCTTATTCATACGGGAATCGGATCAAGAAGTGGTTTCGGGTAAGTCGCGGTAGTTGAAATATTTGAGGACCTCGAACACCGCGAAGAAGACAACCGCCGCGCTCCAGACGAGGAAGAATGCACCGAGCGCCGCGCCGCTACTACTCTGCATGATAAGCGTGTTGAAGGCGGTATGCAATGCGATAGCGAGGATAAGTCCGCCCGCCGCCGCAAGCGTGCGCATCCATGCGCCGAGTTTCATCGAGAACGCGAGTGCGAATCCAATGCACGCCGAGGCGAGGACGTGGAGCAAGGTCGAGCCGATGAAGCGTAGATTGCCCGTCACAATACCAGCCGCCAGGTGTCCGGCTGAGAAGGGCGAGAGCAAGAAGAGCATGTTCTCGGCGGCGGCGAAGCCGAGTGCGACCGTGAGCATGTAGATGACATAATCCGGCGATTCATCCACCGCACTGCGCCAGAGCACGAAGAGTGCGGCCGCGCCGTATTTGAACGTTTCTTCAATAGTCGCCCAGCCGATGAGGACCGAGAGATTACTCAAGTGTGTGCCACTGATGAGCTGTTCGAGCGGGAGCACGGCCGGCACCGCGATCATGCCGGCGATGAAGGTCAGGATAATCAAGTGCCGCGGCTCGGGGCACCGCGCATCCTCCTTCAGCAGGAAATAGAGCCAGAGGAGCGAGGGCAGGAGCCCGCCCAAAAATGCGTAGCCAACCGCGACGAGAGTGATGTTCACGCGATTATTATAACACGCATAAGATACTCGCTTACGGCCCTTTCTTTGGAAATGGACAAAAAACAATGAGTATGCTAATATAGTTTTGAAAGATCTTTGAGGAGGCGCCAATGGCGTACAAAGATAATGTAACTGCGCTGGCCCGGAAATTGGGCATATCCAATGACCCAGGTCTGCGCGAAGAAGATCTCCACATCGAACAACTCTCATTTCTTCGAGATGACGGTAGAGTGACCAGCATTCTTGGCAGTGCCATGAATCGCGGAGGCCGGTTATTCTTTCAAGCTCGCGCGATGACTGCTGAAGGTGAAGTGGACGCCGTGCCAATGAAGTGTAACGTCGCACTACGACAAGCGGCGGCGGAATATTTCGCTGAGTTATGGGAGCCGAATCCGGTGCGTGGGAAAAGAAAACTGCTCGATGCAATCAGGAATCCTCACAATATTGAGGTCACGCTCTTCCAGAAAGTTCGAAGTCCGGAAATCGATACAGCGAGACTCGTCGCATTCTTCCGACGCGAAGCGAATCGTTGGCAAGAGTGTGCTGAAGATCAGGGTATCTTTGCCGCGGCTGGCAACACGAATGCCTCGATGATTTGTGGTGACATCGCCGAGAAGCTCACTGGCGGTAACACTGAGCCCGCCAAGCGGTATGTGCGGCTATTGAAAATTCACGAACCGCATCGATCCGACGAAGCAGACATCATGCTCGATCTCCTTGGAGAATCCGAATAGCAATTTAGTTTTGTACTTGTTGAGCCGTCCGCATTGGGCGGCTTTTTTATTTCGGCCACGCGGCGACCATCAAGAATTCAGCATCTTTCTGTGGTAGGGATTGGTAGATTTCTTCGGTCACGAAGGGCATGAAGGGGTGGAGGACCTTGAGTGCTTGCGTGAGCAGGAGCAGGAGCAGACGCGCGCGCGAAGCGCGCGCGCTTTCATCAATTCCGTTCAAGATCGGTTTCGATTCTTCGATAATCTTGTCGGCGAGCTCGTGCCAGATGTAGTGATAAATCTTTTCGGCCGCGAGATAGACGCGATATTCATCCATATCTTTTGTAATGTCGGCGACAATGGCCTCGAATTCAGTCAGGCGCGACTGCTCGTAAGCAGAAAAATGGTCGCGCTCCGGGCCGCTAGGCCAAGTCTTACTACCATTTTTTTGCTCACTCACATTCGCTTCAACATTTTCAAGAATGAACCGTGCGATGTTCCACAGCTTGTTCGCGAAATGTTTGTAACCTTTCACTTTCTGCTCGTCGAAGCTGATATCGCTCCCGATGGCCGCGCCGACGAGGAGCCCCATGCGGAGTGCGTCCGCGCCATATTTCGCGATGAGATCGAGCGGATCGACACCGTTGTTGAGCGACTTCGAAAATTTCCGACCATCCTTGGCGCGCACGAGGCCGTGGATGAGCACGGTCTTGAAGGGCGCTTGCCCGAGGTGGAAGGCGCTCATGAGTATCATGCGCGAGACCCAGAGATTGAGAATCTCGTAGCCCGGAGACATAAAGGCGGTCGGGTGGAAGACTTCGAGATCTTTGGTCTTTTCGGGCCAGCCCAGAGTCGAGAAGGTCCAGAGCGCTGAGGAGAACCAGGTGTCGAGCACGTCTGGGTCTTGTTCCCATGTATCATCAGTCGGCGCATCGCCGACGCGTATCTCGTCGGTCTCTTTCTTGTACCAGACCGGGATACGATGCCCGAACCATATCTGGCGGCTGATGCACCAGTCGCGGAGATTATCTATCCAGTGCAGGTAGGCCTTGCGATACCCCTCCTGCGGCATGGCGACTGCGCCGCTCTCGACTGCCGCACGCATAAGCGCCTTGAGGCTGGTCCCGCTCCCGCTCACGATGCCCGGGATCTCGGAGTGGGGAATAGTGAAAGTCTTGGTGACGTCAACGAACCACTGGAGTTTGGGGAGAGGCTCGATAATGCCACCGGTGCGCTCAGCGGTAGAGACATTTTGCTTAATCTCCTCCTCTTTCTCCATGAGCCCATTCTCGCGGAGCCACTCGGCGACCTTCTCTCGTGCTTCGAGCACCTTGAGGCCGTTCACTCGCCCAGGCGCGGCCATCTTCGCGTACTCATTAATCACGACTTGGTCCTTGGGTAGGAAGTGCCGGTCCGCCATCTCCCAGTCAATCATGCTGTGTGCGGGCGTCACGCCGAGCGCACCGGTGCCAAATTCCTTATCCACTTCTTTATCCGCAACAATCTTGATGTGGAGCGGCACGTCGCAGAAGGTGACGTCGTATTCTTTGCCGACAAATGCGGTGTAACGCGCATCGTCAGGATTCACGGCAACCGCGACGTCGCCCACCTTGGTCTCGAGACGCGTGGTGGCAATCGCGATGGGGAAGTCCTTCGCATATTTAAAGGTATAGAGTTTTGCCGTGCGCTCCTCGTGCATGATCTCGTCGTCGCTGATGGTGGTCTGACCCTTTGGGTCCCAGTTGACGATGCGATAGCCGCGATAGATGAGGCCCGCGTCGTACATCCGCTTGAAAGCAGTCATTACCGCTTTGTTTCTTTTTTCATCCAGCGTGTAGGCGTAGCGCGACCAGTCGAGCGATGCACCCATATGTCGCACCTGACCGAGGATGATGCCCTCGCTCTCTTTCGCGAATGCGACCACGCGCCGCACGAGTTCCTCGCGCCCGAGATCGTGGCGACTTTTGCCTTCCTCCTTCATGATCATCTTCTCGACGCGTGCTTGCGTGGCGATGGCGGCCGAGTCGGTGCCCGGGACGAAGAGCGTCTTCTTCCCGTGCATGCGCTGGTAGCGCACGACGGCATCTTGGAGCGAATCTTCGTAGGCGTGGCCGAGGTGGAGCACGCCAGTGACGTTCACGGGTGGGAGGACCACGGCAAATGACTCAGCATCGGTTTTCGTCACACCCTTCTCGACGCAGACATCGGGATTGAAAAAGCCACTCTCTTCCCACGCCTTATACAGGCGCTCCTCGGTGGCGCTGGGGTCGTAGGGCTTCTTAAACTTCTCGTTTACCCGCTCGTTAGGGTCCATCTAAAGAATATAGCAAAAATCAGGCTGATTTGCTTGCAAGCGAGAGGTTGCCGTTCGCGACGATGTCGGTGACGAATTCGTGGCGCAGAGCGCGATAGTAGCCCGCGAGGGCGATCATGAGGGCGTTGTCGGTGGTGAGCGCGGCGGCAGGGATGCAGAGCGAGACGTGCGGGAAATCGGATTCAACTTTTTGTTTAAATATTCTGCGGATGTGGGTGTTCGCGGAGACTCCGCCGCCAATCACCAGTGTCTCGGCGCCCGTCTGCTCGAGTGCACGCGCTGTCTTTTTCCAGAGGACTTCTGCAACAGCGTCTTCAAATTCTTGCGCAAACTGTTTCTTGTCGGTTTCTTTTATTTCAGCATCTTTGAGCAGATACATCGCCGCTGTTTTCAATCCTGCAAAAGAGAAGTCGCAGGTGCCATCGTGGAGCATTGGGCGAGGGAGTGTGAACGCGTTGCGTTCCTGATCCTCGGCTCCTTCGGGCCCTGCGATGACTTGGTCAGCCAGTCGCCTGCGGTCAGGGTCGCTGCCGCGTTCACGGACTTCCTCCGCGAGCCGAGAGATTTCCGGGCCGCCCGGGTAGGGCAGGCCGAGCATGCGCGCGACCTTGTCGAAGGCTTCGCCGACCGCGTCGTCGCGTGTCTGGCCGATGAGTTCGTAATCCAGCCAGTTTTTCATCAAAACTAATTCCGTGTGGCCGCCGGAGATGAGAAGTGCGAGGATGGGCAACTTTGCATCTTGAATTTCCAAGGTTCGACCTTGGGAAGTTGCGTTAAGGTCGAACCTTTCGGATGCCAGACCGGCCAAAATGTGTCCCTCCATATGATTCACCGCGACCAAGGGCTTGTCCCAGGCGACCGCGAGTGCTCGGGCGAAGTTGATGCCCACCCAGAGCGCTGGCTCGAGACCGGGGCCAGCGGTGACGGCGATGGCGTCAATTGCCGGCACCTCGCATTCGTCAATGAATTCAAAAAATGCCTCGGCCAATTCCTCTTCGCGCGACAAAATTTCTGAAATTTTGTCGCGCGTTTCGCTCGCCATTTCCTGTTTGTCTTCTTTCAGCATTTCTGCTTCTTCGAGCGCGGCTTCGAGGATGGGCACGATATTTTTCGCATGTTCGCGCTTGGCGAGCGCGGGGAAGACCCCACCATACTGTTTGTGGAGTTCGATTTGAGAGAGGAGTGCATTGCCGAGAATTTTGAACTCAGCATTTTGTTCGCCTGCCCCGAGCGAAGTCGAGGGGTCACCACCGCATTCGAGAATAGCAATCGCCGTCTCGTCGCAACTCGTTTCAATGGCGAGGATTTTCATTCCTTAATGACTTTCCACGGGAGAGGGTCGCTCCACTTCACTCGAATTGCCGCCGCTTGCGGGTGCCCGTTACCGCCATATTTTCTCGCAACTGCGGCGACATCTACCTGCGAAGGATCACTCCGTAGCGAGACGTTCAAAACATCTCCGTGTACGTTTGCTACCAGGGCCATGGGCGGTTTCTTGTTCACGAGGAAGTGCCCTACGTCCGAAGCGAAAATATTCGTCGCACTCGCCAAATAACACTCGTATCCTTCAAAAGAAACCAGGACAGCCTGATTAGCGATTTGCTCTATAAGTGCCGATCGATACTCGGAGTAAATATCCCCAAGGCTAACAATTTCTTCGAGTTCTTTAGGTTTCTCAATTCGTGTTACTAACGCGTCCCACGATTCGAAGGTAAAGGGATGCGTGTAAGCATAGGCAATGACCGAGTGCGAGTTGGGTAATGCGAAGCGGTACAGGTCTGCCTCGGTGACATATTGGAGAAAGAGGGGAACCGACGTGTTTGGATGGAAATAACTCCATGCAATCGTGGCACCAGAACGATTGGCGTCAAAGATATGTGCCGGCATACTTTCAACAATTTCTTTGGTGCCGATGTGGTGGTCGAGTACCACCAGTGATTTTGCCTCCGCGAGAATATCGTTCATGAGCGGTTTCGGATAGCAAAAATCAATCATATACAATTCGCGTCCGGCCAATCCCGCAGGAACAGGTAGTCCGTATTTCACGGGAATATACTCTGCGGCATCACCAAACTTCTTCCAGGCCGCATATGCGCTCCCAAATCCATCAGGACAGCCTCCGTGATAAAGCACCGCGATTTTCTGATGACTCATGTTCCGATTATCGCATGAAGCGGACGTAGATGCCTGCGGGGATAGCGCGGTCGCCTTGCGATTCTTGGATATGGAGTTCGCCGTACTCCCCCTCAATCGTGCCAAAAGTGCTCTCGATTGCCTGGGCAAAGGAGAGCGGCGCATAACCAGCCGCATAGCCGTTGATGAGGAAGAAGGAACCAGGCGCATCAGAAAGCAACTCTTTCAGCGTCGCCAAGAGGCCAGGCAAATCCTCTTCGATATGCCAGACCTCGCCCTTGGCGCCGCGGCCGAAGGCAGGCGGGTCGAGAATGATGCCGTCATACTTCACCCCGCGACGCACCTCGCGCTTGGCGAAAGCGAGCGCGTCGTCGAGCATCCAGCGAATTTTGTCCGGGGGGATGCCCGAGAGTTTCGCATTCTCGCTCGCCCAATCGAGCGATTGTTTCGAGGCGTCGACATGCGTGACCTGGGCGCCAGCCTCTGCCGCAACCAACGATGCAATCCCGGTATACCCAAATAAATTCAATACTTTCGGAAAATCGGACACGCCGTGTCCTAAATCAGATTTAGGACACGGCGTGTCCGAAATGCGGGCGCGTATCCAATCCCAATTTGGCTCCTGCTCGGGGAAGATACCGGTATGCTTGAAGCTGGTGAGACGCGCAAGGAACTTGAGCGGCCCACGCGAGAGTTCCCAGCCGTCAGCAAGGTTAAACCTTGATGCAGATTCTAAAGGTTTAACCTTGCTGACGTTCCACGTTCCTTTCTTGTCGGCAAAGGTGAACACGGCGTGCGCCTCGCTCCAAAGCGCAGGATTCTTTTTTGCCCAGAGTGCCTGCGTCTCGGGTCGTGCGAGAATGATGGAGCCAAATCGCTCCAGCTTCTCGCCATCGCCGCTGTCGAGCAGTTCATAATCAGCCCAGCCTTTCGTGATGAGATTTTCGAATTTCATAATGCGGAGGGATGTTTTTTGCTCCATTCATAAAAGACGACGCCTGCCGAGACTGCCGCGTTGAGCGACTCGGTGCGTTCGTGCATCGGGATCGAGAGGGTAATGTCGCAGGCCTCGAGCGTCTTCTCACGGATGCCCGCGCCCTCATTGCCGATCACAAATGCCACTGGGGCATCAAATTTTTCTTCGCCGAGTTTCGAACTTCCTTCCATCGCGAGGCCGTAGGTCCAAAACCCTTTCTCTTTCAAAACGGCGAGCGCGTGGTTCACATTGCCGATGGCGACGAGCGGGATGCGGAAAGCCATCCCGGCCGAGGTCTTCACCACCGTGCCCGTGATGCCTGCCTGGCGGTGTTCAGGAATCAACACTGCAGAAAGGCCGAAGGCGGCCGCTGAGCGGATGATTGCGCCGACATTGTGCGGGTCCTGCACTTCACCGAGCACGACCACTGCCGGATTCTTCGTCATATCAATCGATACGAGAAATGTATCGAAATCTTGGAGGAGTGCGTCCGGATCCATCACCGCGATGACGCCCTGGTGCACCGCGTCGCGCCCAACAATCTCTTTCCCTTTGCCCTGCGCGAGCTCGGCGATGGGAATCTTGTGTTTCTCCAGTTGCGTGCGCAGGTCGCGATCTTTCAAGTCTGCCGCGAGGAATACTTTTTTAATGGTCGTGGGTGCGCTCGCGAGCGCCTCTTCGAGCGCGTGCTTGCCGTATATGTAGACCTTTTCTCGTCGCTCCGGAGATTTCATTGTGCGCGGTGAGGGACTTGAACCCCCGACCCCATCCACGTCAAGGAAGTGCTCTACCAACTGAGCTAACCGCGCAATGTGAAGAGAATACCGCGTTTCGTGCGCGGATTCAACTCACGCTCGCTTACGAGTTTTAGGCCCTCGCACGAACATTCCAAGTCGCGTAATGATGACGAATCCGACGCCCCAGGCGAGCGGGAGCCAGAGCGGGACGCCGAAGAGGGAAGCGCCATCCCAGACCTGTTGGTAGCCGAGGAACCGGAGACCAATCTCGACGATCACACCGACGACCACGCCAATCGCGAAGAGGAGCGGTTCATTTCGGTGATTGCGCACGTAGAACATCGCGCATGCAATCGCGACGATGAAGGCGGTGAGCTCCAGCTCGGTGAAGCCACCCCTCGATTCGAACGTCAAGAACAGAAATGCCGCCGCCGCGGGTACGCCGAAGTCGCGCACATTATCCCACTGTATGTTCGAAAAGATTTTTGCCATAGGTAGTCAATGCCGTTGCCGCACGCTCCGTATTACCCATGACCCTACCGGGAATCGAACCCGGATTAACGGCTTGAAAAGCCGGCGTCCTAACCGTTAGACGATAGGGCCTTAATCGAACCTTATCATTTTACCTCGGAAATGCTACGATGGCGGGCGAGGCTAAAACAAAGCGACGCTTTGTTCGCCCGAGCACCGTAGGTGCTTTAGGGAGAGGTGGCAGAGTGGTCGAATGCACTGGTTTCGAAAACCAGCAGGGGGGAAACCTCCTCGTGGGTTCAAATCCCACCCTCTCCGCTTAGAGAAACACCCCGGCCGCCCTTGAGGGGCGGCCGGGGTGTTTCGTTTTTGTATTAGTGACTATTGGTCTTGAAGGAGACGATATCTCCGTCGGTCGTACCGTAGTTGTTGCTCGTCACGAGGCGGTAGGAGTAGTTCGTGTTGCGAGCGAGCCCGGTGAGGTTAGCCGATACCATCACTACGCTCGTTCCTGAACCTGCAACGGTCTGGTGCGTCGTGCTCCCGAGGATGTGCCCGAGAAGCGAGTCTGTGCTGTATTCGAACCAGTAGGTCGTCGCGGCACCGTGCGGATTTACCTGGCCGTTGGCGGTGGCCGCGCTGGTGGTGATGTTCGTGGCGTTGGTCGTGTCAGCAGAAGGTGCGGTCGGATTGGCTGGTCCACCGGTGGTGAAGCTCTGGATTGTGCTGTTGACCGTGCCGAATGCATTCTGCGCGTCGATGCGGAAGTAGTACGTGGTTTGCGGCTGGAGGTTCGAGATGGTAGCAGAACGGCTCGTCGTCACATTGCCATTACCTGCGCCCTGGAAATCGGTTGTGTTACCGAGGTCGTTCGAGGTTCCGTATTCGAACCAATACGACGTGTCAGAGAGATTCGGGGAGACATGACCGTTAATCGTCGCGCTGGTACGGGTGACCGTGGTCGCGGCGTTAGTGCTGACGGTCGGTGCACCACCGACCGGCGCGGGATTAGAGTTCGTGGTGAAGCTATACGTGGCTCCGCGCGCGGTACCGAGCACGTTCTGCGCAACGAGGCGATACGAATAGGAAGCGTTAGCAGAAAGTCCGCTGATGAACACCGGAGCACTGATGCTCACAGAGCCAGAACCAATCGATTGGGCAATCGTGCTCGCGCCGAGTGCGCTGGTCGGGCCGTATTCGTACCAATAAGTTGTCTGGGCACCGTTCGGGATAATCTTACCCGTTACCACTGCGCCAGAGTTCGAGGCGACCACGAGCGTGCCCGTGGATACCCAGGGCGTAGCCGGTGTGGCGCTCGGTTGAGGAGTCGAAGTATCATTCGTCCCCTGAGTGGTCGAGGTTGCGACGGTTCCCGAGCCTGAAGTGCCGTTGGTAAGCATCCAGGCTCCACCACCGATGATAATAATCGCTACGAGCGCACCGATAATATAAGTGTTGTTCATACCCACTAAGACGGTGGGTCGGGTGGGCCATTACAGGCCTATTACCGCTTCTTGAGCCAGAGGTAGAGATCTTCGAGCGCTTTGACGCCGTCGCCGCCGGCGATGTTGTTCTGGTGATAGAGCTCGTCGGTGCAGTCGCCCGCAGACCAGATGCCCTCGAGCGAGGTGCGTTGATCCCGCGGGTCGGTCTTGATGCGGCCGAAGGTGTCGAGCGTGACCAGTGTTTTTGCAAAATCAGTATTCGGCAGGACGCCAATCTCGACGAAGATGCCGGTGACGGGCAACTCGGTGACCGCGCCCGCATGGTCTGTGTACTTCAGCGCAGACACAAATTGTGAACCAACAATTTCGGCGGGTTCGACATTTGGGATTGCTTTCATATTTGGGTGCGCGAGCGCCTTCTCGACAGTGACCGGGTCAGCTTTGAATTCGCCATGCGAGAGAAGGGTGACGCTCTTGCAGTAGGCGAGGAGTTGGAGCGCGGTTTCGAATCCGGCGTTGCCGCCACCGATGACTGCGACGTCGGCACCGGCGAACAAGGGGCCATCGCAGGAGGCGCAGTAGGTGAGACCTTTGTTCTCGAACTCTGCCGCGCCCGGGATGGCGAGCTTGCGTCGCGATGCGCCCGAGGCGATGAGAATCGCTTTCGCAGAGAAATTTTTACCTGCTTTTGTTGTGGCGGTGAAACCGCCACGTTGCGTGGCGGTTTCACCGCCAACGGCAAGCGTGACGACGCGATCGTTCACGATCTGTACTTTCCCACTCGCGACTGCTTCGAGATGCGCCTTCAAATTCTTCGCGAGATCAGCACCGGAAATTTTCACCGTGCCGACCCAGTTCTCGATACCTTCTGAGACGCTCGACTGCCCGCCAAATTCTTCGGCGATAAGTACCGTGTTCAACTGCTTCCGCGCGGCATACACTCCCGCCGCCACTCCCGCCGGTCCTCCGCCGATGATGATTAAGTCTTTCATGTTGCGAGTATAGCAGACGCGAAAAACGCCCCTCCCGGGGCGTTTTTCGCGTTGCATTATTTCTTGTGTCTGCGAAGGAATGCGGGAATCGCGCCCCAGGCTTCCTCTTCTTCGATAGCGGGCGGGACGGGAGCCGGGATGTCGTGCTTGTGCGGCTGGGCAGTGACAATTGGCTCTTCCTTTTCTACTTTCTCTACTTTTTCTGCCTTGTCTGTTTTCACTTCTTCTTTCTTCTCTTTTGATTCTTCACGCTTCAATACTTCATGATAAATGCGGCCACGTTCCTCCTCGCGGCGCTCGGTAGGGAGCGAGAAGAGTGAACGTTCAATGGCGTGCGAGACGGCGCTCGCGCCCTCGGGGAATCCGGTAGCGATGACGATGATGCGGATGTGGCCCTTCTTGAGTTTGTCGTCCTTCATCATGCCGAAGATGACTTTCGCATTCTTGTCGACGGACTCATTGATGACGGCGGCCGCCTCTTGCACCTCGACGATACCGAGATCATCCGAGCCCGCGACGACGAAGAGGATGCCCTTGGCGCCCGTAATTGAGATATCGAGGAGCGGGGAATTGATGGCCTTCTGCGCCGCCTCCTTGGCGCGCTGGTCGCCCTCGGCGATGCCGATGCCCATCAGTGCGGGGCCGGCGCCTTCCATGATTGCCTTGATGTCGTTGAAGTCGGTGTTGATCTCGCCCGGCGTAGTGATGATGTCGGAGACGCCCTCGACTGCCTGACGCAGGATTTCGTCGCAGAGCGCGAAGGCATTCTTGGCGCTCGTGTGCTGATCGACGATGGTGAGGAGCTTGTCGTTGGGGATAACGATGAACGCATCCACTTCTTTCTTCAAATCGGCGAGACCGCGCTCGGCGATTTCTTTGCGTTGCATACCCTCGAAGGCGAAGGGCTTGGTCACGACCGC
Organism: Candidatus Kaiserbacteria bacterium; assembly: GCA_963813065.1. Taxonomy (GTDB): domain Bacteria; phylum Patescibacteriota; class Minisyncoccia; order Phycocordibacterales; family Phycocordibacteraceae; genus C7867-001. Next base: position 9,064 of record CAWEXP010000005.1, on the reverse strand, counting down.
GATGACGAGCGCGCCGACTTCCTTCGCAATCTTCGCGACGATCGGTGCAGAACCGGTACCGGTGCCGCCGCCCATGCCGCAGGTGATGAAGACCATGTCGCTCCCTGGAGCGCTTCTTGGATTTCTTGACGCGTCTCTTCGGCCGCGCGCTTGCCGAGCTCGGGATTCATGCCCGTACCGAGGCCGCGCGTGAGATTTTTGCCGATGTGGATTTTGCGCTTCGCGAGTGAGCGGTGGAGGTCCTGCGCATCGGAGTTGACGGCGATGAATTCGACGCCGTGCACCTTCGAGTTGATCATGTGATTGATCGCGTTGCCGCCCGAGCCGCCGACGCCGATCACGCGTATGCGAGCGAAGGTCTCGATTTGGGGTTCAACGCGTTTGGACATATGGTATAAATAAGGCTCCGCTAATGAAAGCAGAATACGCGAGATGCATAACACTTGCAGATTTCTGCAAATGATTTTTCACTTAAGGCAAGAACTGTTGGAAAAATTTCGAAATTGAGGTGCCGAGGCTCTTGCGTCGGCGCGCTGGTGTCGCCGGTGAGGCCCCAGAGCGCGATGCCGTAGGCTACCGCCCAGGTCGCGTCGCGGATCTTCGTGTCGGCCGAGAGGCGGAATTCGGCGATACGAGCGGGGAGCTTCAACGCACCCTTCGCGATGTCGCTGATGACGCCGATGCCTGCGCCGCCGCCGGTGATGATGATGCCGGCGGGGAGGGGGCCGCGGCGACCGAGCGACTTCAAATGTTTGTCGATGAGTGTGAACATCAGCCTGAGTCGCGTGGAAATAAAGTCATCAACTTTTTTGCGCGGATACATCGTGCCCGGCGAGCTTGCCAACCTTGACCCGCTCCGCTTCTTCGAGCGAGATGCGCAGGCCGAGCGCGATGTCGTCGGTGATGTGGACTTGCGCCGATGGGAAATACTTTTACCGATACCGGAATGCCTTCGTCGTACACCACGATCGAGATGGTCTCGGCGCCGATGTTGGCGAGCACGCAACCTTTCATCTTCTGTTCCTTAGAAAGGAGCACATATTGAGCCCTGCGAGGGCGAGGCCATCTGGTCGATGACCTCAATATCGGCATCTTCGACCGCCTCGACGAGTGCTTCGGCATGTTGAGCGAGGCGGTCACAAAAAGGTAATCCACTTCGAGCCGAATGCCTTTCATCCCAAGGGATCGCCGAGCACTTTGGTGCCATCGATGCGGTATTCGAGCGGAATGCTGTGCAGGACGCGGCGATTGAGAAAGCCGGGCGCCGCCGCCTCGCGCGCCGCCTTGCGCCGCCTTCTCGAGATCAAGCGCGGTGATCTCCTGGTCGGCACGCGAAATAATGGCGATCGCCGGTCGCACGTGCCTCGTCGAGCGAGATGCCGCCGACGGCGAGGAAGCCTCCCTTGATCGGCACGCCGGCCGTTGCCTCCGCTTGGCGCTTCGCCTCGAGAATGCTCGCGGTCACCTCTTCTTTGTTGACGATGTAGCCGTGCCGCAGACCCTTGATCTCGGCGAGGCCGGTACCGATCACGCGCAGCTGCGCGCGGCCCGCGCTTATCGGCGAGCTGTTCTTCGACGATGACCAGCTTGACCTGGTACGTGCCGATGTCGATGCCGGTCGCGATGCGTCGGGACATGGGAAGACGCGGGCGCGCTCCACTTTTGGAGGAGAGCTTTTTCGCGTCTCTCCATTGTAGTGCCGTGCGCCTTCCCTTCAAGTGGAGAACGCGTGGATAAAAAGGTAGAGCACGAAGGTGCGCGGGCTCATCCAATATTCGGGCGACTGCTGTTCGGCCTCTCGAGACAAATAATCACTTCGCCGCTCCGATCGCCGACTTGGTAGGAGAGCACGTTCGGCGTGTAGGTTTTCTTGCGCAGTTTTTTATTTAAATTTTTTGCAATGCTGGGCGAGACAAACGCAAGCGAAATCTCCCAACCCGGGAGAATCGATTCTGCAATAGCCTCGTAGGGGTGGCGCGGGGGGCGCATTTACTTTTTCTTTCCTTTCACGCGCTTGGCGGTGGGGTCGATCTTGCCGAGCTTCACCAATTCCTGATAGGTCTCGCGGCGGACCTTAGAGATCATTGCGCGCTTGTGGTCGACGTTCTTGCTTCGGGCGCGTTCGTGATAGCGGCGCTCGCGGACTTCGCGCACGAGGCCGAGCCCCTGCGCGCGGCGGGAGAAACGGCGGATGAGCGCGGCCGAACTCTCGTTCTTGCCGCGTTGTACCTCGACTCGTGCGTTGTCAGTCATGGTGGAGAGACTCTAGCATGGGTACGCCCAAGGCGCAAATAAAAAGCCGCCCACAGGGAGCGGCAGGGCTCAGCGCGCATTAGGAATGCGGCTCGGCGCGGAAAAATAGATACAGTCCGAAAATCGTTGCGAGATGGTTCATTGGCTTGCGCTTGGCCATGGCGAGATAGTTAATTCCGTCATTGAACTCGACGCTTGGTTCCCAAGGAAACCGCATGGCGCGTGCCATCAGTTCGTGAATGGTTACATCGCGGAATCGCTCAACGATTTCCTGGACCTTCTTCGGCAGTGATTGGTCGACGAAGTATTCGCCGATGGTCGTGTCGAGCAGGCCTGGAATTTCAGCGAGCACTTCGTCGATGGCATGTCGCAGTGCTTCAGAGCTGGGCGGTTCAGTCTTCGCTAGTGCCACCTCTTGTGCGGGTTTGTTGCCTGCGGCCGCAAAAATATCACCCATTGCAATCTCCTTGGTTTCTTCTGCCGCGACCTTACCACGATTATATAGAAAAGAAAACGCCGCCCGTGTGGGCGGCATGGTATTTAATTTGTGTGCGCGGCGGCACAGCTCGGATGGATGTCCGGTGCGGCGTAGGCGATGATCCATTGAGCCGTGAGCAGGGTCGCCAGAACAGGAAGCGACCACCACCATGAGCCGGTCAGCGCGAAGGCGAGAAAGAAGCCAATCGTTGGAAGATTGAAGCCTTGCGCGATGCGCACCTTGCCCGAACGATCGTAATCCGGTAGCGACCGGTCATAATGGACAAGAGTCTCGTGGACCAGCGCGGGGACGAGTACATAGCCGTTAGCGGCATACACCGCCTCGGCACTATCGGAGAGGGTCCAATTTCCCGCCCACATCCATGTCCAGTATTTCTCTCGCAAGGTTCGCCGAAGCATGAGGTAATCAACGAAGCCGCACGCTATCAGCGAGAAGACCACAGCGATAATCGCATCTGCAACCGACCAGTCGAACCCCATATGGAATACAGCGAAGAGGGCAACGGCGATGGTGGTGATGAGCGTATTGAACTTCACCCATGAACGCATGTCACGTTCCTTTCGAGAACTTGTTTCTGGAAGAGTTGTACCACGCTACACGACGGCGCGCAAACGTTCGATGAGCCCCGCGAGTGGGAGGACCGTTTCTTCTTGTGTCTCGCGATTGCGCAGGATGGCCGAGTGTTCGAGCGCTTCTTTGCGACCCATAATGAGGAGGTAGGGCGGGTTCTTGCGTTCGGCGAGGTACATCTGCTCGGTCAGGCTCTCGACGCCGATGTCCTGCGCGAGCGGCAGGCGCGCTTTTTTAAAATCTTCAGCGAGCGCGAGCGCGAGCTGTTTGGCCTCGTCGCCGATATGGACGAAGGCGAAGCGGAGTCGTGTGGTGTGCGGCGCCTTCGCGGTGGCGTTGGAGGCGCTGGTCATCTGGAGCACGGCGCCGAGTGCGGGGATGGGCGGTGCTTTGAAAAAATGTTTCGCGAGGTCGCCATAGCGCGAGCCCCAGGCAACGCGTTCATCTCCAGAAAATAATTCGAAACACGTCTCGCTCCAGGAAGCACCGCGACTGATCAGCGTGTGCGCGAGCTCGTAGGGTGTCTCGGTCTGTTCGAGATACTCGAGGAATTCTTCGAAACGCTTGCGACTCTGGTCGGAGAGGTGGTCGGTCGGCGCGGGCAGATCCTCGGCGAAGGACTCGGCGATGGCGAGCTCGGCGGCCTCGAAGACGTCGCGACGCGCGCAGGTAGCGCAATTTTCAGAAAGGTTCGCACCGCGTTTTTTAAAGAAGTTGCCGAGCTCGCGAGCATACCGCGCACGGGTTTCTTTATCGCCCATAGAGTTGACGTGCACCGAGGGCTCACTGCCGGTCAGGTCACGTACGAGCGCCGAGAGCGCGCGGATCACGAGGGTGTCGGCGATTGCACGATCGTTGCCGAGCGCGTGGAATTGGATAATTATTTTTTTCGGCGTCGGGCGGCCCGGCGCGATGTTGGTGTGCCAGAGGAAGAGCGGCGTGCGCAGAGAAGGCGCGAGAGCACGCTCGCGGCACTGCTTGAGGAAGCTCGCGACAATCTCGGCCACCGGGTCGAGTGTGACGCCCGCGAGGCTCTCGGGATATTCAAATTTCTTGACGCCCTTGCCGCGCGGCGCGGGCGGGAGCGAGGTGAGCGGGGTGAATCCGTAATACTGGCCGACGGCATGCGTTTTGCGCAGAATATCATCCGCCGAGAGCGTCGAGATCATGGTGATACTTTACCGGGGAAGAAGCCCGCACGAGAGGCGGGGAGGAGGCGTAAATCGACGCGGCCGATAATGTCATTGCTCGGCAGTGGCCCCCAGACGCGGCTGTCCGAGGAGTTGGGGCGATTGTCGCCCATGACGAAGTATTGGCCCGGATTGAGCGTGACGTTCTTGGTGTAGGTCGCATCTTCGTTTACGACATACGGCTCGGAGAGGGTAAGCGTGGTGCCGTCGACTTTTGTAATCGTCACGATGCCGTGGGTGATAGAAACCGTCTCGCCGGGCAGGCCGATGATGCGCTTGATATAGAAGATAGACGGGTCGCCGGGATAACGGAAGACGATTACGTCATCACGCGCGGGCGCAGAGAAGTCGTAGGCGAGCTCGTCGACCACGAGATAGTCGAGATTCTCGAAGGTTGGGTGCATCGATTCGCCGTCGACAACGAAGGGCGTGATGACGAACACGCGGATGGGTAGGACAATGACGACAACCAGGAGCGCGAGCACGAAGAGATCCTTCAAAAGACTCTTCACGGAGTCAGACATAGGGAGCATTGTACCTGTCCGCGATTGCAATGCAACTTTTTGCTATACTTCCCGGATGGCAACTATCATTGTGGGACTCGGGAACCCGGGCAAGGAGTACGAGAAGACGCGGCACAACGCGGGCCGGAACGTCGTCGAGCTCTTCGCAAAGCAAGAAAAGTTTGACGACTTCGTTTTTAATAAAAAAGCGCACGCACTCATTGCGGAAGGGAAGGTGGGGAAGGAGAAGGTGACGCTCGTGCTCCCCGAAACGATGATGAATAACTCCGGCAAAGCGGTGATGGCTTTTGTGAAGAGTGTGAAGGCTGCGCAGAACCTCGTCGTGCTCCGCGACGACCTCGATCTCCCGCTCGGCGCCTTGAAGATGACTTTCGCGCGTGGCAGTGGCGGGCACAAGGGCGTCGAGAGCGTGATGCGCGCACTCAAGACCGACGCGTTTACGCAGATCAAAATCGGCATCAGCGCTCCGGGGAAAAAGAATCAAGCAAAAAAAGTCGTCGGTGAAGAAAAAGTGTTGAAGCAAGTCATCGGCCACTGGAAGCCGAGCGAAGAAGTCGTCGTGAAAAAAATGCTCAAGAAAGCCGCCGAGGCAGTCCGCCTCTTCGTTACCGAGGGGAGCGAATCTGCGACCCAGTTTGCGAACACGCGATGACCATTTTTGAGGGGCGAAATAAGGAAGTCTGACTTCCTTCTACCACGGTTCGAGTGCGAGGGCAGAATATTTCTCATCGTGATGGCTCATATGGGTTACGAGCATTTCTCGCACCTCTTTCTTCATGGTGTTCGAATGCGGAAACATCCCTTTCAATAAATCTATGTCGAGTATCGGAGACGGTTCGTTCGCCGCGTAATTGCGAAAACTGGTATAAGGATACTGCAGTGCCCATTCCCACGCGTGATTGAACTGCTTGATTGCATTCGTTAAGCCGCCAGGATACAGCTCCATGACATTCTTCACGTGTATGTAGAAAAAGAGATAGCGCAGATAGAGATCGTCGTCCACTGTTCTACTTTTGTATGACCCTTGGAAAAGGCTCCCAGATTCTTTGTATTTTGAGTTGAACGCCGCTGACATGCTCCCGCACATGCGTTGCATGAATTTTGCAACGCCACCTTCTTGAACTTCTTCAAGCAGAAGATGGAAATGGTTCGGCATGAGTGTCCACGCCAGAATATGTACGAGAGGTTCTCGGTCGGGCCAGTGTGACGGACGCTCAAATGGCGCAAGACCTTGAATATTTTTTCTCCAATTTTCATCTACGAACCCATCGTTTAGGTAATAGAGCGATTGCGCAAACCGTTTCTTATCACTGATGTCGCGAACAACTTCTGCTCCGCGGGCACCACGTTTGGTGACGTGAAGAAATGACCCGACCCCATATGGTTCTATGCGCATAGCCCTCATTTTATCACAGTGTAAAGAAGTCAGACTTCCTTACACAACCCAATTTGCGAACACACGCTAGCTCCGCTACACTTATCCGCGGACCCAACCAGAGGAGGCTCCAGTGGAGCAGAACTCAAAAACATTCGAGACCTACGAGTATGTGCGCGCGGCGCTATTCGGAAATTTCCCACCATCCGTTCAGTCATCGCGCGTATACATCCAGTCAGGAGATTTCTTCGACCAGCTGATTCTCGCTCTGTGGCAGGTCAGCACGGCGCGGTTGCAGAAGGCTCACGGTCTCGACCTTATCGAGCGACACAGCCTTACGCACTTGCAGGTGACCTTGCGCGGTCACTATCGGAGCGAACCGTGGCAGAATGGTTTCGAGATAGTGCGAAACCACCTGCACACCTTCCATCCAATCGATTGCTGTCGGACCCTGTCGGACTGTGCGCCTGCGTGGCTTGAGCTCCATGGCACCGGCGCCGAGGCGATTATGCGCGGCCGGCTGGAACAATTTGATCCGCAGTTACACGCCTTCGCTGACGATGTGGGGCAGAACCTTGAACAGTTCTCTCACCCGCATGCCTTCGAGGCGGCGATCAAGGCCTGGTGGAGCCTCGGCACCATCGTTCATCATTCATAGCGCACAGCGCCCCCGGTACCGCCGGGGGCTCTTTCATACCAGAAGCGAATTTGACTTATCTATAAGTATATGCTACTCTGATTTTAGGCGGCTCTTAACGCAACAAAGGGAGGCAGGAGATGGTCCGTGTGTTCTGGGAGAAATTTCCATTTATCCGCTTCCTGGGTATGGGAGCGATCGGATGGATTGTGTACTACGGTTTGTTCTACGCACTCGGCGAATTTTGCGGAAGAAATTACTATCTCGTCTGGGCGATTGTGGCCTCGGCGGCATCGTACGCCGCGAGCTTTCCCATCCAGCGGAACTACGTCTTCGCGCAATCAACAATCCCTAACTCGAATCATGTGAGGAAGTATCTCGTCTACTCGCTCGTCATGACCGGAGTGAACGAAGTGCTCTTGTGCGGCCTCACGGGTTCGGTGCACGCGCTCTGCGGAGCAGTTCATTGTCCACCGACGTATGCCGAATGGCTCTACTTCGCGACTCCGCTTGTCGCGGGTGGCGGAGTGGCCGTCGCGAGCTTCTTCTGGCTTCGAAATATCTTTGCAAAAACCCCGGACACCCGCTCTCGATGAGCTACGGTGTCCGGGGTTTCCATTTTTTATACTTACTTCTTCTTCGGTCCGGTGTAGGAGAGCGTCATGCGCTGATCCTTGGGCTCGAAGAGCGTAATGGTGAAGGGATATGTCTTGCCGAGCTCCAGCGTCTCGCGCAATTCTTGCGGCGAGGCGAACTCGCTGACATGGACGAGACCCGCGACACCCTCCTCGATCGAGGCGAGCGCGCCGTGCTTGTTGTACTTGATGATAGCGCCCGGGACCGACATGCCCTTCTGGTAGCGCGTGCCGGCGGTGTGCCACGGATTTTCTTTGAGTGCCTTGATCGAGAGGGAAATCTTGCCCTCTTTGATCTCGATAACTTTGACACGCACCGCATCGCCAACCTTGAAGAGCGTGTGCGGATCTTCGACGAGGCCCCAGTCGAGCTCGCTGATATGCACCAAGCCCTCGAGACCCTGCTCGACCTTCACGAAGATGCCGAAGTCGACGATGCCGGTCACCACGCCGTCGAGTACGTCGCCGACCTGATACTTGTCGATAAGCGCGGTCTTCTCCTCTTCCTCGTTGCCACTGCGCTCCGAGAAAATAAGTTTGCCCTCCTTGGCATCGGCGGTGATGACGCGCACCGTGAGCGGGTGGCCGACCAGCTTCGCGAGCTCGCCGAGAATCTTGTCCTTGTCGCCGTCGCCGACGCGCGGGTAATGATCCTTGGAGAGTTGGCTCGCGGGGAGGAATCCGGGAATGCCCTGCCACGAGAGAATGAGTCCGCCCTTGTTCGCTTCTTCGACCGTGAGTGTGTACGAAGTCTGCGCAACGATGGCCTGTTCGGCCTCGCCCCAGATTGCGGCCTGGCGCGCCTCCTTAAGCGACAACTCGAGATAGCCCTCGCGACCGGCGGGGTCAACGACCTTGGCGCTAATTGTGTCGCCCGGGTTCGCCTTGCGGAGCACGTCGGCGGCGTTGAGATATTCGCGACCGTAGATGAGGCCGGTGCCGAAGGGCGGCAGGTCGACGTACACGCGTCCGCGATTAATCGCGATGATGGTGCCTTCGACGAGATCGCCGCTCTTCGGCGGTGTCGGGATGCCTCCGGCAATCAGTGCCGCCATCGGGTTGCTCGGGTCGAGTACAATCGACGGCAAGGGAGCCTTCTTTTCCTTTACTTCTGCTTCACTCATAATTAAAGTCGTGCTGGATTTTCGAAGCCAGTACTGTTTATCGAGGTTTAACCTCGATATTAAGACAGGGTTAGCTGGAATCTACTTCTCCGCACGCTGACCGGGGGATTGTAGCACAAAGGTATAGAAAAGCGAAGGGCCCTGCATAGCAGGGCCCGGTGCCGATGAACGGCCGCTTTAGTTAAAAGATCGTGTCGGTGCGAACCCTGTAGCTTCTCCGTTATCCAGAGAGGGTTGGGGTGCTTCGCAAGTCCTCC
>CAWEXP010000004.1:0-94697 GCA_963813065.1 Candidatus Kaiserbacteria bacterium | reverse complement strand
TAAGAGCCACGAGGCTCGATTTTTTTGGCGCGGTCGCCGCACATACGCGGCTGTTGGCATCGAATGCCTTGTTTAAAGGTAATCGACTTTTCGATACTATCATACTGTTATAGATATGTCAAGTTCTTTTATGAAGTGGCGATAAGGGAATACTTAAAAGTCAAGCAAATAAGCCATAAAATAGACCAGTGTCGCGAAGCGGCGCGGGTTGAGTTGTTCTATTTGAGCTCGCATTTGCTCACTAAACCTGCTATAATCGACTCAATGGTTATCACGCATCATGGCGGGCAATGCTTCAAGGTTACGTTCGGCGATTTCACGCTCGTGTTTGACCCCATCAGCAAAAATGGCACCTTGCCGGCGGTGCGTTTCGGCGCCGACATCGCACTCGTCTCGCGCAACCACCCCGACATGAATGGCATCGAGGAAGTGACCTACGGCGAGAAAGTCCCGCTCGCGATTACCGGCCCTGGCGAGTACGAGAGCGGTGGCGTCACGGTGCAGGGGTTCCTTTCTAAAAGTAAATATGGTCTCGCGAAGGGGCAGGAGGACGCCATCAATACTATTTATAGTGTGAATCTCGAAGACATGACGCTCGTGCATTTAGGTGCACTCTCTGACACCAAACTCTCGCAGGATGCGCGCGAAGGGATGGGCGAGATTGATATTCTTTTTGTTCCTGTTGGAAGTGACGGCGTGCTCTCGCCGAGCGCGGCGCACGAGCTGGTCGTCTCGCTCGAACCGAAAATAATTATTCCAATGCACTGGGAGGGCATGGGCGCGCCGAAATCACTCGAAGCATTCTTGAAGGCCGAGGGCGGCACCGCCGAGACGGTGGATAAACTCACCCTGAAGAAGAAGGACGTCGCGAGCAAAGATGGTGCTATACTGGTAATAAAGCCATGAAAACTCTCTTTGACCATATCGACCATATCAAGAGCCGCCCGCATCATGTCCGTCGGCGTATCGCTTTCGCGACTGCGGCAGCGGGTGCGAGTTTCGTCGCGCTAATCTGGTTCTTCGGTGTGGTCGCGACTGGCACCTTCGCGCTTAAGGGCACGAGCTTTGCCGACAGCACCGGCGCAGAGTCGAGCGGCACGGCGGTCGTCGCGCCGAGCGATAGCAACAACGGTCTCGCGGGTGCCGCGGCGGCTGTTCCGAATACTTCCGCGCCCGGCATCGAGATTGTCGACGCGCCTTCTGCCACGCCGGCGCCTGCGCAATCAGCACCGACCGTCATCCCTTTTTAAATACTCATGGCGCGTAAGAACGAACCAACACCTGAAGCGGCGCTCGTGCCCCACGTCAACGTCATCGACGGGCCGATTGTCGCCGAGATGCGCCAGTCCTATATCGACTATGCGATGACCGTCATCACCGGTCGCGCTCTCCCCGATGTGCGGGATGGGTTGAAGCCGGTGCACCGTCGTGTCCTCTATGCGATGCGCGAGCTCGGTCTCGGGCCAAGTACCAAGTTTCGCAAGTCCGCACTCGTGGTCGGCGACGTGCTCGGCAAATATCACCCGCATGGCGATGTTGCGGTCTACGACGCGATGGCAAAGCTCGCACAAGACTTCGCGACGCGGTATCCGCTCGTGCTTGGCCAAGGCAACTTCGGCTCTATCGACGGCGACTCGCCCGCGGCGATGCGCTACACCGAGGCGAAGATGTCGCGCATCGCGGACGTTCTCTTGGCCGATCTCGAGAAGGAGACCGTCGCCTGGAACCCCAACTACGACGCGACGCGCGAGGAGCCGCAAGTCTTGCCCGCCGCGCTCCCGAACCTGCTCCTCAACGGTGCACTCGGCATCGCCGTCGGTATGGCGACGAGCATCCCGCCGCACAATCTGCGCGAGGTGGTCGACGCGACTGTGCACCTCATCGAGAATCCCGATGCGACCACCGACGATCTTTTGCACTTCGTGAAAGGTCCCGATTTTCCGCTCGGCGCCGTCGCGTTCAATCAGGCGGACATTCGTCACGCGTACGGAAGTGGCAAGGGGCCGGTCGTGGTGCGTGGCGAAGCCGAGATTGTGGATGATGGAAAGAAGGACACAAAAATAATCATCACCTCGATTCCGTATCGCGTGAACAAGGCCGAGCTCATCATCCGGATCGCCGAGCTCGTACAGGCGAAGAAACTCGAAGGCATCCGCGACCTACGTGACGAGTCGGCGGCAGGCGACATCCGCGTCGTCGTGGAGCTCAAGGGCACCGCGCATCCGCAAGCCGTTTTGAATAATCTCTATAAATACACCGAGCTCGAGAGCACCTTCCACTACAACATGCTTGCTTTGGTCGACGGCGTGCCAGAGACCCTCTCGCTCCGCGCCATGCTCGAACACTTCATCGAACACCGCAGGGTGGTGGTGAAGAAGCGGACCGAATTTGACTTGCGCCAGGCGCAAGCGCGCGAGCATATTTTGCTCGGGCTCGCGAAAGCACTCGACCATATCGACGAGGTCATCGCGGTCATCAAGAAGGCGGCCGATATCCCGACGGCGTCAATCAATTTGCAAAAGAAATTCGGATTCTCCGAGCTCCAAGCGGCGGCTATTCTAGAAATGCGTTTGTCGAAGCTCGCGGGCCTCGAGCGCAAGAAGATTGAAGACGAATTGAATGAGGTGCAGAGCCTCATCAAGAAATTGCAGGAGATTCTCTCATCGGCAAAAAAGATTCTCGCCGTAGTGAAGAGCGAGCTCGTCGAGCTGGGGCAGAAGTATGGCGATGATCGCCGCACGCGCATTGTGAAGGGCGGTGTGCAGAATATGTCAGTCGAGGATCTCGTGCCGGACGAGGAGAGCGTGCTCGTGCTGACCCAAGGCGGCTACGTCAAACGCACGAATCCCTCGGAGTACAAGCGTCAGAAGCGCGGCGGCATCGGCGTGGTCGACATCGCGACCAAGGAGGAAGACGTCGTCACCCATCTCGTGAACGCCTCGGCGCACTCCGACCTGCTCTTCTTCTCCGATCTCGGCAAGGCCTATGCGCTCAAGATGTACGACCTGCCGGAAGGGAAGCGCGCGACCAAGGGCAAATCGATTATGAACTTCCTCCCGCTCGCGCCGGAGGAGAAAGTTACGTCCATCCTGCCGGTCACGAAGGGTGCGGCCTGGGACGCGCTCTCGGTGGTGCTGGTGACGAGAGAGGGCGTGGTGAAAAAAGTTGCCGCAAAATCATTTGCCGACGTGCGTCGTTCGGGCATCATCGCTATCAACTTGCAGAAGTCCGATAAGCTCGTCGCCGCGCAGACGGCGGCCGAGGGCGACACTATTTCTATCGTGAGCCAGAAGGGCCAGTCAATTCGTTTCGATGAGAGCGACGTGCGCCAGATGGGTCGCACGGCCGGCGGTGTGCGCGGCATGAGCGTGAAGAAGGGCGACGAGGTCGTCTCGGCCGAAGTTATCTCCGCGGCGGCAAAAGATGCTTCGCTCCTGGTCATCATGAGCAAGGGCTACGGCAAGCGCACGGAGATGGATGAATATAAAGTACAGGGTCGCGGCGGCTCGGGCATCAAGACTGCCGAGGTAACGCCGAAGACTGGCCAGATTATCGGCGCAAAGGTTTTGTCAGGTGATCTTGCCGAGATCGAGATGGTCGTCGTTTCTAAAAAGGGTCAGGTCATCCGCGTCTCGGCGGCCGAAGTCCCATCTCTTTCTCGGGCTACTCAAGGCGTCCGCGTGATGAAGCTCCACGAGGGCGACAGCATCGCGAGCATGGTGGCGTTATAAATACTTGACATAAAGAATCCAGTGTGCTAGACTGGATTTGGCTTTCGTTCTGATGGAGACTTACATGACGATATGTTTGATCTGGGGAGTTATCCTCCTCTCATCGTTTGTTGCTGGGTACGGGATACAGGCCGGCAAGGTGTGGCTCATCATACTGGGTTGCCTCGTGAATTTCGCCACCGCCACCGCCCTAGTCGCTTTTCTGTCTCGCGGTGACATGACGATTCCGGGCGTCATCATGATGATTTGGCTTCCATTGGCTCTCATGTCAGGCTTCGCAGCGCTCGCAGGGGTCTGGTGTGTACCGTTTTCGGAACCAAAAACTCAAAATTAAGACGTGCGAATGGCCGGGGAATCACTTCCCGGCCTTTTTGTATTTTGGTTTGATATATACTTATATCCATGAGCATAGAAAAACTCAGTTTGAGGGAAAAGGTCATCGAAAAATTTTCAAACATTGAAAGTCTCGATATCGATGAGGCGAGTAGGGAACGCTTGGTGCGGATTGTCGAGGAGCAGAACGATTCGCCCGAGCACCCGGGAAAGCGTTTTATTTTTGCGCCGAATCATCTGACGCCGCAGGAGGAGTGGCGTAATGGGCTCGCGCTCGCCGACGATTTCCCGGTATTGAACAAAGTACTGCGCGAGGCAGGTATCGTCGACAATTTTCCGGTCGCGCGTGATGACGCGGATATGAAGGTTGAAGGCCCCGTCTCGAAGGCAGTTTATAAAGCGCATCGCGCAGTGTTCTCGAAGGTTGGACAGACAGTTGCCGGTTCTCTACCGATGAGCATCAACTCAGAAGCTTCGTCAGTCACCAAGGAACAGAACGTCGGTAACGTGCTCGACCTCGCACGCGTCCTGCGCGAGAAGGAGGGGAACATTACGATGTATCCGTATGGGAATTGGTACGCGTCGGGCGAACAGGATTTCTCGGATGATGTCTCGCTCCGTGGCGATGTTTTCATGCCACAGGTTGATAAAGGCGAACCGGGCTACGAAGAATGGCGCGCATCGCTCAAGCGTGGTGCTTTTGCGCTCTCGTGGATGACTGGCTCACCCGTCGTGCCGGTGTATGTCGAAAATGGGGATGGGAATTGGGTTATACGCATTGGCGAGCCAATTACGGCGCCGACTGACGTGCCAGGTACTACCGAGAAAGAACAGCACGGAGAGATGGAGCGTGCGATGGCGCATGAGTATCTCGAGCAGATGCAAGCGATGCAGGCTTCGCTCCACCCAGCGGAAAAAGAAAATCCGCCCGAGGAACGGGCGGAAGGGAAAGAGGAAGCGTAATTATTGTTTCGATTGCGGCACGAAGCACTTGCGACAGCGCACCTCGTATTCTTTGAGGTCGCCGACCTTGATGAGCTCGGCGCTCGGGTCGAGTCTCTGCGAATGATTCGCACCCTCGGCGCCACAGACCATGCAGACGCCGGTCAGCTTCTCGACATCGTCGGCGATAGCCATCAGTCCGGGCACCGGGCCAAAAGGATTGCCGTCGGTGCCGTCGGTGTCGGTCGCGCGCGAAGCGATGAAGTCCGGCGTGCGCGTGTCGTCCGCTGGTTTGAGTACCCTGATGCGTTTCCGTGCGAATCGAGCTCGATTCAAGCGGAAGATGAGTTCCTCCGTCTTGCCCGAGAACATCGGACCACAGATTACTTCGAGTCGTGCGGTCATTGGTGACCCTTTCTTGTACATCCTTCTCGAAGATACTCCTTTTTTATTTTTCTGCACGCGGGAGTTCGCCTCTCGACTTTGCTCGAGGTGAAGAGCCGCGCGGCTTGCGCTCCTTTTTCGGGACGAGCTCGGGCAGGTCGAGCGCGGCGCGGATATGCTTGCGCGCGACCGAGGTTTTCACATCCGCAAGCCATTTTTTCGACGGCTTGGCGGAGTCGCGCGTGATAATCTCGACGACATCGCCACTCTTGAGCGGCGTATCGAAGGAGACGAGGCGGCTGTTGACGCGCGCGCCCTGGAGGTGATTGCCGACGTCGCTGTGGATGGCGTAGGCGAAGTCGATGGGCGTCGCGCTCATGGGTAAGTCGATCACGTCGCCCTTGGGGGTGAAAACGAATATGCGATGCGAGAAAAAATCTTCTTTGAGGCCTTCGACGAATTCTTTCGAGCCCGCGACGGCCGCGTGTGCCTCGGCGAGTTCGGCGAGCCAACGCGGCGGCGTAATCGCCGCCGCGTTACTCGACGTGCCGGACGGGGATTTTATTTTCATCAGCGAAGGGACGAGGTGCCGCATCCAGGAGAAGGAGCTGGGTGCGCCGGTCGCCGCGCTGTTCACGCGCTGTTTGTAGGCCATGTGCGAGGCGATGCCGAACTGCGCTTCGCGATGCATCTCCTCGGTGCGGATTTGCACCTCGACGATGCCCGCCTCGGGCGTGAGCACCGTGGTGTGGATTGACTGATAACCGTTGAGCTTCGGGAGTGCGATGTAATCCTTGAAGCGGCCGGGGAGCGGCTTGTAGAGCGCGTGGACGACGCCGAGCACGTTGTAACAATCATCGACCGAGTCGACGATGACGCGGAGCGCGGCGATGTCGTGGATCTGCGTGACGTCGCCTTTCTTGCGCAAAAGTTTCTGATGCAAACTCCAGAGACCTTTCATGCGGATCTCGGTGCGGAACTTTGTGATCCCGCGCTTCGCGAGTTCTCGTTTGATTTCTTTTTGTACTTCGACGAGGCCGGCACCACTCTCCTCGTTGGCGAGGCGCTTGACCTCGGCGGCGTGGGCGCACGCGTCGGGGTCGATATAGGGGAAGGCGAGATCCTCGAGCTCACTCTGGATCTTTCCCATACCGAGGCGATCGGCGATTGGCGCGTAGATCTCCAAGGTCTCGAGCGCAATACGCTGGCGCTTCGCCTCGGGCACGTGCGAGAGCGTCTGCATGTTGTGATAGCGATCGGCGAGCTTGACGATCAGCACACGCACATCGCTCGCCGTGGCGATGAGCAATCGGCGTAGGCTCTCGGCGTGGCGCTCGACACCGCGATACTTGTGCGTGCCGAGCTTGGTCACGCCATCAACGATGAAGAGGACTTCCGGTCCGAACTCTTTCTCCACCGTCTCGCGTGTCGTACAGGCATCCTCGACGGCGTCGTGGAGGAGCCCGGCACAGATGGTCGTCGCGTCCATGCCGTACTCGGCGAGAATTTTTGCTACTGCGGAAGGGTGGATGAAGTACGGTTCGCCCGAGTAGCGTTTGTGCTCCGCATGCGCCTTTTCGGCAAAGGTGTATGCCTTCTCCACCAGCGCCACATCTTCGGGCGAGGGGTTCCGCATCTCCGCAATAATTTCCTTGACGGAGGTCATTAACGAAAGCATACCGTAGAGCGTCACTTCGGGGAAGGAGGTCACGCTCGTGATTTCAAAAGACCAAAAGTTATCCCCATAGTCAACCTTGCGCCCATACAATTCATGTTATCTTCTTTATAGACCCATGAATACACAATTGCTTATCGACCGGATTAAGCAGGCTTGTACACTTGAAGAAGAGTTCCTCTCCGATTTTCCTGCGTTCCTCAGCACGCTCGATAGCTATGCCATCACCGCCGCGGATAAGCAATTTATTGGTGCGCGCATCCAAACACTATTCGACGAGTCAAAACAGCATCTCCACTTTTTCACTTCGATGCTCGAGAACGTACGCGGCCGTACCGCAACCGAGATATGAACTCGCGCGACGACCTTATCGGCCAGATAGAAGTATTCGAATCACTCGAAGAGGAGGCCGAGCGCGAGTACGCGGTGCTCGGGAAAGAGGTGCTCGATTCCGACTTCAGAGAAACCATCAATAGGATTCGTCTCCAAGAAATCGAACACGCAAAGATTTGTCGCGAGATCATCAACTATCTCCGCGCGCTCCCGCGAGTTGCATAATCTCTCTGCCAAGGCATACTAGTCTCTAGACAACCCTGTAACAGGAGTACGGCTATGGCCGATGACCAGAAGAAAAAGAAACCAGGCACCTTCGGTTGTTCGCATTGCGGGAGCCGACACGACTTCGGCCCGAACGGACAGCTGGTATGCCCGCTCGCCGAGCAGTCCGGTATTGAAGTGCAAAACACCGATGACCAACCTTCGGGCGATCCGCTCGATTACGGTCCACCGGAGGATACGGAAGAAGTCCAGCCAGAACACCATTGGGACCCTCGATGCGAAATGATACTCTAGCCACGCGCCGCGATTACTCGCGGCTTTTTATTTCATCATCTCGGCGGCTTCGGCCGGTGTGAGTGAGTCCGCGGAGATGCTGGAAGGGAGATAGATGCGGCGCAAACCTTTTTTCAAAAAGAGCCCCTGCTTTGATTTATAGAGTACAAGCGATTTGCCGCTCTTGGGATGTTTGCCGATCTCGCGCACAATCTCGACACCGCGCGGCGGCTTCTTCGGCTCGGCCAGAAGGGCGAGGGCTTCGTCGAGGGTGATGGTGTAGGGGTCCTGTTTTTTGATCGAGCGGAATTCGCCGTCGGTGCCGACGTACGGGCCATACTTGCCGCTGTTCGCGAAGACGGGTTTGCCAGTCGAAGGGTGCATGCCGAGTTCGCGTGGCAAAGAAAGATAACGTACCGCGTCGGCGAGCGTAATCTGCGAGAGGTCGGTGCCGGGAGGAATGCTCGAACGTTTCGCCGCCGTCTTTGGTCGGCCTTTGCTGCGTTTTGCTTTCTTCTCCCTAAACGCGCCGTCTGACGGCGCGTCGGGCGACCCGCCTTCGGCGGGTTTAGCCGGAAGTGCCATCTCAACATACGGACCGAATCTACCCGTCTTGATATAAATAGGTGCGCCGGTCTCGGGGTGTATGCCAATCGGCTCGTCGCCTTTCAATTCTTGTCCCGTCTCGGTGCGCGCGCCCATGCACTCGGGATAGCGTTTGCAACTCATGAAGATACCACCGCGACCGAGTTTGAACTCCATCGGCGAACCGCAAATTGGGCAGGGGAATTCGGCGGGCGCATCGCCGAGCGAGGTCGCCTTGGGCAACTTCTCTTTGCTCTTCACGGCCTTCTCGAAGGGGCCATAAAACGCTTTCAGGGTCGGCTCATAGCCGCGCTCGCCGCGCGCAATCTCGTCGAGCTCATCCTCCATCTCTGCGGTGAATGAGTCGCTGATATAGGTCGGGAAATTTTCTTCGAGCCAACCCGAGACCACCATGCCGGTGGCGGTGGGCATCAAGGTGCGACCATTTTTCTCAACATAGCCGCGGTCGGCAATCGTTTTCATAATACTCGCATAGGTCGAGGGGCGACCGATGCCGCGCTTCTCCAACTCTTTAATCAATCCTGCCTCGGTATAACGATTCGGCGGCTCGGTCTGCTTCTCGTCGGCGGCAAGCGAGAGAAGTGTCACCGCGTCGCCGGTGGCCAACTTGGGCAATTCGACATCCTCACCGCGCGCTGCAGTGTCGAGCGCCAGCCAGCCCGGGAAAAGGACGCGTGAGCCGTTGGCAGAAAAAAGCGGAATATCTTTATCAGCTCTCACCGATACACTGGTGCGCGAGATGCGCGCGCTCGTCATCTGCGAGGCGAGCGCGCGGGTGCGGATGAGCTCGTAGACACTCTCTTCGTCGGGCGTCGCACCGGCGCGTTCCTTGGCAGGGTCGGTGGGGCGAATCGCTTCGTGCGCCTCCTGCGCGTTCTTGCTCTTCGTTTTATAGACACGCGATTGCGCATACTCCTTGCCAAACTCCTGCTCCACGACGCGGACCATCTGCGCGACCGCTTCGACCGCGAGATTGACCGAGTCGGTGCGCATGTAGGTAATGTGGCCGGCCTCGTACAATTTCTGCGCGGCACGCATCGCGCGCGACGGCGAGAGACCGAGGCGCGTCGAGGCGCTCTGTTGCAGGGTGGATGTCGTAAAGGGCGGTCGCGGATTGCGTTCCTCGGCCTTCTCGGCGACATTCGCGATCCTCCAGCTTGAGGCGCGACCAACTTGCACGATGCGCTCGGCTTCTTCTTTTGTTTTCGGTTGTTCAACACACGTCGCAAGCAAGGTTAAACCTTGATGCGACTTCTTAAGGTTTAACCTTGCTTGGAACTCCGCGTTCAGTACGAAATACGTTTCAGGGATAAACGCTTTAATCTCGCGCTCGCGTTCGGCGAGGATGCGCATTGCCGGTGACTGCACGCGACCAGCCGAGAGTCCGTAGCGCACTTTTTTCCAAATTAATCCCGAGAGATCGTAGCCAACGATGCGATCGAGCACCCGGCGCGCCTCCTGCGCTTCGCGCAAGTGTTGATCGATGGTGCGCGGGTGCGCGAGTGCTTCTTCAATCGCGTGTTTAGTAATCTCGTGGAAGACGACGCGCTTCGGATTCTTCAATCCTGCGACTTGCTGGATATGCCAGGCAATGGCCTCGCCCTCGCGGTCGGGGTCGGTCGCGAGATAGATCTGGTCGGGCGCGACCTTGCTTGCGGCGCGTTCGATGCGCTCAATCACTTCGCGCTTGTCGGGCGAGATAACGTAGTGCGGCACGAAGCCGCCCTCGATGTCGACGGCATCTTTGTTCCTCTTGGGCAAGTCGCGCACATGCCCGACCGAGGCGAGCACTTCATAGTCCTTGCCGAGGTAGGCGCCGATCGTGCGCGCCTTGGTCGGCGACTCAACAATCAAAAGTTTTGTGGCCACGCTCTAATGCTTACCGCGCATACCTATATATGGTCAAGCGCGGAGAAGTTATATCTCGACGAAAATGGGGCGGTGATCGGAGCCATGGCGGTCGCGGATGACACGAGCTTTTTTCACCGTGAAGTCGGGCGAGAGCAGGATGTGATCGAGTTGGGAATACGAAGTTGGGTGTGTGCTCTGGCTACGAAGCGGATTGTGGAGGCGGTGCTCGGCAAACCTTTTTTCGGCCGCAGTGCGCTCACGTTTCCAGAAAAAAGCGTCGGCAAAAGTGCCACCGAGGAGCCAATTGAGAATGGTGATGTGCGGCGATTCGATAATGTTGAAATCACCACAGACGATGGTGGGCGATTGTAAGCCGCGCCCCGCGAGTGAATACTCAAATTCTTCAACGCGCCAGGCTGGATGCTTGAGTGGCAAATGTAGGTTATAGACTGATACCGTCCGTGTGTCGGGCAACACGATGTCAGTGCGGAGATTGTGTCGAGCGCCGCTTCCTCGGCCCCAAAGTCGCAGAGCCATCATCAGGCGCACAAAAATTTCAGAACGAACGTGCGCCGGTGCCGCTCTCGGTGCCAGTGGAATCGCGGTGCTTTCGGCAATCGGCCAGCGCGAGAGCGTCACGAGGTACTGCACGCCGCGGACGCCGGCAAAGGTTCGTGCAGTCTCGACGGCATAGGAGATATTCGGGAATCGCTCCTTGAGTCGGGCAAGGAATTCTTCCGGCACTTCCTGCAAGCAAAAAATATCGAAATCGCTCTGCTCTATGAAATCGAACGCACGCTCTTGCTCCGCGTTCTTGAAGAGCATATTCCAGGAATAGATTTTCATGAGTTCAGCCATTATACCCAAAAAGAAAAGCCGCGCAGAGCGCGCGGCGTGATTGATTTCAGGTCGTTTTGGTGAGAAGCATTTCTCCAGGGCCGGCTGTTATCGGTTCGGGTGCTGGCGGTGGAATCACACTCGGGTCCCAGAGGACACGGATGCCGAAGAGGTGCAGATAGTCGACATGCTCGCTCTGGAAGGGATTCAGACATCCTTCGTCGAGCGTGCCGAATCGATCCTTTTGCTCGAGATAGTCGAGCAGGTCGGGATCGGCCTTGCCAACGATTTCGCCATGCTCATTTCGCTCGTGCCAGACATCGCCGACGCGGACGATGTCGTAGGACACGGGCGTGCCGTTGCGGCATTCGACGCCCTTCTTTTCGTCATACAGCTTCCCGAAGCCAGCGATGATACTCGCGTGCTCATCGATGATGCGTCGCTGATAGCGAAAGCATAAATAGCCTCCGCCAGCTAACGCCGCGATTATGAATCCGGCGATTACCAATGCAGTCTGCATGGGCTTCTCCTTTTGCTACCCTTGCGCAGAATATATAAATTGAAGCGTGGTGTCAAATACGGTGCCACGCGCCGAATTCTTCGCGGACGCAGATGTGTTATACTAGGTTCATGGCTTTTAAAAACACTTTACGAAGCGGGCAGGTACGCAATGTCATCTTCAAAGAAGGTAAAGAATGGCTCGGTGCCGCGCTTGAGTTCAATATTGTGGAATCGGCGAGCACCCCGCAGGAGGCGATGTTTCTCCTTGATGACGCGGTAAAGGGATACGTCGAATCTGCACAGAAAAATAAACTTTCCATTTCAGTTTTGAATCAAGAAACCGATCCAGAGTATGAAGCGCTCTGGCAGGCCGGGCACACGGGCGTGCGCGTCGGCAAGCGTCACATATACAGCGCATCCTCGCAGTCTATAGCGGCACTTGTCGCATAACATGCCACGCGGCTTCAATAACTGGAGCGCCGCGACAGTCACTTTTATTATGTGAAGAAGTTAGACGGCAATCATCATCAAGTTTGTGTGCCCGTTCACGGGAAGAACGGCACCTTGCATCCGAAGACGTTGAAAAGCATCATTGCGCAGTCGGGAATTCCGCAAGCAGAGTGGACGACCAATTAGCATCTCCGCCACGCGCCGAATTCTTCGCGGATGAGGCCGCGGAGCTCGAGTGCGACAAGTGCGGTTAAGGTCTCGCCCACACCTGCTTTGACCGAGCGGAGAATCTCGTCGCGTGAGTGCGGTTCGGCGAGGAGTTTCCACACAACCTTCTCGGTTCCTTCCAGACTTTGTGCGACACCTGGTGTCGCACAGTCAGATTCGCGAGGCGGAATTTTTAGTGCCTCGAGAATGTGCAGAGGCTCGGTGACCAGCGTCGCACCGAGGCGGATGAAGAGGTGCGGACCGAAGGCGTGCGGGTCACCAATGCGATGCGGGATGCAGAGGAGTTCGCGATTATATTCGCTCGCGAGTCGCGCAGTGATGAGCGTGCCGCTCTTGTTGCTTGCCTCAATCACGAGCACCGCGTCGGCGAGTCCGACCATGAGACGATTACGCTGAGGGAAGAAATGAACGCGCGAAAGTTCCTCTGATGGATATTCTGAAATGAATCCGCCGCCCTTCTCGAGAATTTCTTTTGCAAACGGACGATTGCTCCGCGGATAAATAACCGAATCAGAAAGCCCTGAGCCCGGCAGGGCGAGCGTGTGGAGGCCGGCCGCGAGTGCAGCTTTGTGTGCACAGGTGTCGACGCCGAGCGCGAGGCCCGAGACAATCGAGACCGGATAGCCCGCGAGCCCCATGAGTAATTTTTCGCACGCCTCCTGTCCATAGCGCGTCATCGCGCGGCTCCCGACGACCGCGAGCAGTTTTGTCTCTGGAGAGGGCAGGGTGCCACGCGCCCAGAGCTTCTTCGGCGGCTGGGGTATCTCTAATAACTGCGGTGGCCATTCCTCGCGCGCGAGCTCGCGGATTTCCATCACTCAATTATGCCCCACAAATAAAAAACGCGACGAGATTTCCCCGTCGCGCTGTTCGGTTATTCGATATCGAGTATTCGGCGATACCGCGGATTTCGCAGTACGCGCTCCGTGAACTTTGGGCCGAAGGTTTCGGTCATCAGCTTGCGCGCGATTTCTTCCTTTGACATCTTGCCATCGAAATCATTTCCGTAGACGTACGAAAGGCGTGGCGCGAAGATGTCGAGCATTTGCTCGGTCTCGCTCATTGCCGCGAATTTTTCGGCATGGATTCGGCTAGCCTCGGCAATTTGCTCGCGCAGTTTGCTTTCCCGTTCGGCTGCCGACGGATCAGGCTTGAACGCCCTGGTCAAATCAGCATCCAGTTGATTAATTGCACATCCCATCGCACATCCTTTCTTGCTGGTGCGGTTTCTGGTGGTACTATACCACAATGCTCGATATACGATTCATCCGGGAAAATGCCGACATTGTGAAGGCTGGCGCAGAGAAGAAACACATCACGGTCGATATCGACCGACTCCTCAAGGTCGACGACGAACGCAAACTCTTGAAGCAAGACATCGAGACCAAGCGCGCGGAGCAGAATCGCCGCAGTAATGAAATCCAGCGCGCGCAGGGCAACGACCGTGTCCTCTTGCTCGAAGCGATGCGCGAATTGAAGAGCGGCATGGCCGAAAGCGAAGAAAAGCTGAAGGGCGTGATGGAGGAGTGGCAGAGGCTTATGCTCTCGGTGCCGAATGTGCCGGATATGAGCGTGCCTGCGGGTACCTCCGACACGGACAATCAGGAGGTGCGCAAGTGGGGCGACATTCCGAACATTCCGAATCCTAAGAATCATGCAGAGCTGATGACCGCGCTCGGCATGGCCGACTTCGAGCGGGGGAGCAAGGTCGCCGGGTTCCGTGGCTATTTCTTGAAGGGCGATGCCGCACTCCTCTCCTTCGCGCTCTGGCGTTTCGCGTTTGATCTCTTTTTGAAACAGGGCAATTTCACACCGCTGATGACGCCGTCACTCGTGCGCCGCGAAGGCTTCATGGGCACGGGCTATCTGCCGCAGAGCGAAGAAGATCTCTACAAGACGCAGGATGGCGAATATCTCTCGGGCACCGCCGAAGTGCCGACGATGGCGTACCACATGGACGAAGTGCTCGATGCAAAAGAGTTCCCGCTAAAATATTTTTCGTTCTCGCCCTGTTTCCGCCGCGAGGCCGGTGCGCACGGCAAAGATACAAAAGGGCTCATCCGCGTGCATGAGTTCTATAAGTTCGAACAAGTGATTCTCTGTGAGGCGTCGCACGAGGTGAGCGTCGGCTATCACGAAGAGTTGACTAAGAACGCCGAGGCGATGGTCCAAGCACTGAAGATTCCGTATCACGTCGTCGCGAATTGTGGCGGCGACCTCGGCTTGGGCCAAGTCAAGAAATACGACATCGAGTGCTGGATGCCCTCGGAGAATACCTACCGCGAGACGCACTCCTCTTCTTATTTCCACGATTTCCAGACGCGCCGACTCAACATCCGCTACCGCGACCTTGCGGGCGACATGAAGTTCGCGCACTCGCTCAACAACACTGCGCTCGCGACGCCGCGCTTCCTCGCCGTCATCATCGAGAACTACCAACAGCCCGATGGCACCATCCGCGTGCCCGAGGCTCTGGTGCCCTATGTCGGTAAGGAAATTCTCGGCGGAGCATAGTAACGAACGTCTCGCGGAACGGCGGCGACAGAATCGTCGTCGCGCGGCTATTGCGTTGCTCGTTCTCGCACTCCTCCTCATCATTGGTGCGATCTGGGGCACCTGGCAGAAGGCGGTGCGCGTGTCGCACGTCACCATCTTCGGCCCGCCTTCGCTCGGAAGCTACGGGCGGGCAAGCGCGGACTCACTCACGGCACTGACGAATGATGCGATGCGCGGAACGTACTTCGGGCTTGTGCCGAAAAATTCTATTTTCTTCGTGCCCGAGCACGACATTCGTACAGCCATTCTCGCCTCCGACAGTCACATCGGTTCGATCTCCATTTTCCGCGAGGGCTTCACCGGTCTTTCGATACAAGTGAATGAGCGCACGGCGGTTGCGCGCTGGTGCGGCGCAACAAGGTTCGACCTTAGTGCAACTTCCTCAAGGTTTAACCTTGCTACGAACTGCTATCTCTTCGACGCGAATGGACTCGTCTTCAGTCTCGCGTCGACTTCGGACCAGGTAGTTGCACCCTTTACTCTCTATGCGCCGTTGGCCGCCTCAAGTCCCGACCCTTTGCGCGCGACCATCGCTGACGCCGACGCTCTGCCCGCCACTTTCGACTTCGCCCGCCAGGTCGGCACACTCGGCTCGCTGGTCTCTACCATTGTTATCCGTGGCGACCCACCTTCGCAGGGCTCCGGCGAGGCAGGCGAAGTGGATCAGTATCTCACGAGCGGTACGCGCATCACCTATGTGCTCGGGCAGGAGACCGACGCGTTCACTGCGCTTATGGCTGCGAAGAGTGAGGTGAATCTCGCCGACGGTTCCATCCTCTATGTCGATCTGCGTTTCCCGGGCAAAGTGTATTTCAAAAAAACTGCACAGAAATAAAAACGCCCTCGTGAAGAGGGCGCATCGTTATTTTTTTCCGAACAATCGAGTCCAACTCCAGCGGACGATGTTCCAGAGTTCGCGCAGTATCGCATTCAATGCGAGATAGGCCATGGTGCCGGCACTCGCGATGAGGATTATGAAGGTGCCGAAAATAAGATACGGCCCCGCGACGGCCATGGGCCAATTTAACGTCTCGAGATTGTTGCCCGAGGTGTGGGGAAGTAAGGTCAAGAGCCACCACAGACAACTACCTGCTACGCTCACCATCGCGGCGATGCCGAGCGTACGCCAGGACGTGCGTCGCGCACTTTTCCACTGTTGATCACGCATCTGTTTGAACCACTGAGGTTCCGTCGGTTTTGCGTTCATCCGGGTCTCCTTTTCTAAAATAAATCTAGCACGCGAGACTATTTTGTCAAAAAAGGGTAGAGTAGTGAGGTGGAATCATTTTGGGAAAAATTGCCGCGCCCGTTCTTCGCGATGGCACCGATGGCGGACGTGACTGATCCGGCATTTCGAAAACTCGTGGCGAAGCGGGGCAAACCCGACATTACTTGGACCGAGTTCGTCTCGGCCGATGGCCTCTATCACACCCGCGAGATACAAAAGATGCGGGACGACGAGAACCCGCTCATGCGCGACCTGCAATTCGACGAGAGCGAGCGGCCCATTGTCGCGCAGATATTCTCGAGCAAGCCGGAGATGATTGCCTACGCCGCAAAACTTGCATTCGACCTTGGCTTCGACGGCGTCGACCTCAATATGGGGTGCCCGGACTCTTCGATCGAGAAACAGAAAGCTGGCGCCGCGCTGATCAAGACGCCCGCACTCGCCGTCGAACTTATCCGCGCCGCGCAGTCTGCGTCGCCTCTGCTCGTCTCGGTCAAGACGCGTATCGGCTACAGCCGCGAAGTGCTCGACGAGTGGCTCCCAGCCCTCCTCGCGGCTCAGCCTGCGGCCATCACACTCCACCTGCGCACGCGCAAGGAGATGTCGAGCGTGCCCGCGCACTGGGAGCTGATGCCGCGCGCAATCGAGCTGCGCAACAAGCTCGCGCCCGGCGTGTTGCTGATAGGGAATGGCGACGTGCGAGACCTCGCTGATGCGCGAGAAAAAGTTGCCGCCGCTGGGTGCGACGGCGCGATGCTCGGGCGCGCCGTCTTCGGCAATCCGTGGGTATTCCAGGGACTTCGTAAGTCCTCCGCGGAATCTGGACTTACGAAGTCCGAACATTCTTTGGATGAAAAGTTATCCGCGCTCGTCGAGCTTGCCCGTGACTTCGAAAAACTTTCGCCGCCCAAATCGTTTCATATTTTGAAGAAACATATTAAAGCGTTTGTCACCGGCTTCGACGGCGCGGCCGACCTCCGGGCCAAGCTGATGGGGGCGGAAAATGCGGGCGAGCTCGAATCTATTATTCAGGCAAAATAAAAAGCCGCCCACAGTGTGGGCGGCCTAGTGATGTTACTCGAAGGCGTCGTAGTTCGCGGCTGCTTTTGCCGCATAGATATGGGCAATTCGGCTAGTTGAAACAGCGAAATCGCTCCTGCCTCCATGATCAAGCCAGCGGCGTCCGGCACCATACGCCGTACCCGGCGAGTGATGCGCAAGCGCGACGAACTCGGCAACACTTCGATCACTCGTACGCCAGACGCGTTCGAATGTTGCCAATTCACGCGGATTCAAGCGGAGAATGAACTCCGCAAGATTATCCACGGCGAAGAGGTACGCCGCACGGAAGTGGTCGTGACCACGGAGCCGTATCACGCTCCCTGGAATCCGGAGAGATTTCGGAAGCGCCTGGTTGGGCTTCGAAGCGCCGCGTCGCACGCCACGTACGTCGTAGAGTGCGAAGCTTGTGAACTGGAAGAAGCCGTACGACGTCATGCCATCATGCTCCGCCGGTACCCGTTCGAACCAGTTGCTACCGCCGTTACGCAAGATGAAGTCGATGAAGGCGCGATTGAATCGACCCTCCCCAGAGGGCATAAGTTCAGCCGCACCATAGGACATGAGGTCGCGACCACGCACTTGTCCGGCTATGTCGCGCAGAAGTTTCAATTTCCTTGCGGCGAGTGCATCGGGTACGCGCGCATAGTACATCGCACCCACACGGTCCCAGTCGAGTGTGAGCCAGAGTCGATTCGACTCGGTACTCGCAGAGTGCTTGTATGCCTCAAAGGTCGTGAGTCCACGGTCACCGGTGAGGTATTCTCGGACCAAGAGTACCGAGGTCTGCGAGACGACCGGATTATGCGGAGCTCGCGCAACTTTGCGCAGCCAGAGGTTAGTCAGCGTTTGATCCCAGTTGACCGCGAGGGTCGCGGGGATAACCGCTGGCGCCTTAGGCTTGCAGGTGAGCGCGAGATATTCGGCACAGAGATCGCAGACCTTGCGGCCAGCGAGCTCACCAGTGTCGTAGCGTTGCGCAGGGCGTTTTGGCAGGGAAGCCAACTTTATTATGCTCGTTGGCTTAGGCGGGGTGTTCGATACTGTGTCCACGTGATTCCAAACAGCGGCCATGCGAGCCAGCCCCAGAATGATGAGAAAAACCCAGAAAATGGGATTGCTCAAGAGATTTGCATTGGATACGTTCTTTTCAATGTTCGAAGCCATCGGGTTTCCCCTCGTTAGAACTCTGAAAATAAATTAGCACGTGTTAAATACTAAGTCAAGTATGGGGATAACCATAGGGCGACCCGTAACGCATGCTAGCGTTGAAGGAACTTGGAACTTCACTTACCCGCTAAGCGAACCCGAGCGCGCGCAAGCGCAAAGAGTACCCCGTCGTGAGACGGGGTATTTTTTTATCCACTAACGCACACCCATGTACAAAAATTATCAAGCGCCACGCGATACCAGGAAATATAGCGAGGCGGTCAACAAGCTCCGCACCTTTTTCCTCAAGAAGAAATTCGTCGAGGTTCACACGCAAGATCGTTTGAGCATCCTCGCCGCCTGCGAAGACCCGACCACCATCGCGACTTACGAGTACGAAGGGCAAAAATGGCCCCTGCCGCAGACGGGCCAAATGTGGCTCGAATACGAATTACTCAAAACGCCGGAATTGCCCGGCGTTTTTTGTATCTCGACCAGCTATCGCAACGAGCCGCACCCGATACCCGGTCGACACGAGCGCATGTTCCCGATGTTCGAGTTCGAGTCGAAGGGGACGATTACGGATTTACAAAAGCTCGAAGCGGAACTCTGTGAGTATCTCGGACTCGGCAAAGCCAAAGAGTTCCCGCACCAGTCGTATCGCGAACTCGCGAAGCGCTACAAGACGAATGATCTCACGAGCGAGCACGAGGCGAGAATGCTCGACGACTTCGGTCGCGTCGTCTTCCTCGAGAAGTTCCCCGAGTACACCTCGCCCTTCTGGAATATGCACCGCACCGGCAAGGATGCGAACAAGATCGACGTCATCATCGATGGCATGGAGACCATTGGCTCGGCGGAGCGCAGTTGTGACCCGGAAGATATGCAGACACGCTTCCATTCCATCTCGGGCGGCCGTTACGCCGGCCTCCTCTACAAGCTCTTCGGCAAAAAACGCGTCGAGCGAGAGTTGAACGATTTCCTCGATATGTCCTTCTTCCCGCGCTACGGCGGCGGCATCGGTATGACACGCCTGATGCGCGCGCTATAATGCGCGCATGGCCCACCAATCGCTCTATCGCTCGTATCGACCGAGCACCTTCGCCGACGTGGTCGGGCAGGAGCAGGTCACGAAGCCGCTCGCGGACTCGATCAAGGCGGGCAAGATTGGCCACGCGTACCTCTTCGCCGGAAGTCGCGGCCTGGGCAAGACCTCGGTCGCGCGCATCTTCGCGCACGAGATTGGGTGCAAAGAAAACGATCTCTACGAGATTGATGCCGCCTCTAATAATAGTGTCGAGGACATCCGTCTCATCACCGAGGGCGTCTACACCTTGCCCTTCGAGTCGCCCTACAAGGTCTACATTCTCGACGAGGTGCATATGCTCTCGAAATCTGCTTGGAATGCATTTCTCAAAACGCTCGAGGAGCCGCCGAAGTATGCGGTCTTCGTCCTCGCGACGACCGAGCTCGCCAAGGTGCCCGAGACCGTGCAGTCGCGTTGCCAAGTGTTCGAGTTCAAGAAGCCGACGCGCAAGGGGCTCGCCGAGCTCGTCGCGCACGTCGCGCAGAAAGAGGGGTACGCCATCGAGCCCTCGGCCGCAGAACTCATCGCCATGCTCGCTGAAGGTTCGTATCGCGACGCGCTCTCGGTTCTGCAGAAAGTACTGACCACCTCAACGGATAAAAAATTGACGCGCGCAGAAGTCGAGTCCGCGACGAGCGCACCGAAGCGAGAACTCGTGCACGAGCTCATCGCCGCGCTCGCAGAAGGGAATCGCGGTACGGCGCTCTCGGCGATAGAACGCGCGGCGAGCGCCGGCGCGGATATGAAAATTTTTCTCGAGCTGGTGATCGAGTCTCTGCGCAACGTCCTCCTCCTACGCTACGCGCCCGATTTGCGCGAATCGATACAAAAAGAAACCGACGCTGACGAATTCCTCGCACTCGAAAAGTTTGCAAAGGAGAAGGCTAAACCCGCCGCAGGCGGGTCGCCCGACGGTTCGCCTGGCGAACCGTTTAGGAGCATTACGCACGCGACCCTGCTCGCATTCCTCACCGCCGCCGAGCGCATTCGCTACGCGCCCATCCCCGCACTCCCCTTGGAGCTCGCGGTGCTCGAACTCTTCCCCGCATAAAGAAAACCCGCGCCGAGACGGCGCGGGAACTGTTTAGGGTGTTATCTTGGTCTCGCCGATTGGCGTGATATAGCGGCACTCGGTCCCCTCGACCAAGAATCCACAACTCTCGCGCAGATTATCGAGCGGTTCGGGGATATTCCAGTCAACTTTCGCGCCATGCCGCTCGAGCCAGCGCCAGGCCATAATGGTCGGCACGCAATCGTGCGAGACGACCACCGCTTGCGCATCCTCGGGCAGGTTCGCGGCTTCGATCGGCGCAAGAAATTCGTCGGCAAGATTCTTAAGTTCTTTTGACGTGCCGAAGTTTCGCAGTATCGGCACTTCCTGCATCACCACCGGCGAGAACAACAGTGCAGTCTCGACGCACGGTTCCGCGGGCGATGAAAATGCGTACTGCGTCTCGAATCCAAGATCCTGGAGGATGGTGTCGACGCTAAGCGTCTCAGCAATCCCCTCGGTCCCGAGTGCCGTCGCCTCGCCAATCTTGGCGTGCTGGCAGAAGAACAGTTTTATCATCGGATAGTCCTCACTTTTTCTCTTCTGCGCGCACTCTACATTTTCTGGGGCCGCAGGCAAGTTAGGTAGTACTGGGGTTACAGATATGCTATACTACTTGTATATGACGACGAAGAAACAAAAAGCAATTGCGTTACGGAAACAAGGTAAAACCTATTCTGAAATACTTGCAGAAGTTTCCGTTGCCAAATCTACTCTTTCGGGCTGGTTAACTTCTGTTGGACTGACCACTCCACAAAAACAAGCGATTACAGCAAAAAAGCGCGCTTCAGCTCTACGCGGGGCACTGGCGCGCCATACAACCCGCATGAAAGAAGTTCATCACTATCTTACTTCTGGTACTAAAGAGGTTGCCCACCTTTCTTCGCGAGAGTTGTGGCTCATTGGCACGGCTCTTTACTGGGCCGAAGGTTCTAAACAAAAAGATTCGAACCCAAGTGTTGGAGTTATGTTCAGCAATTCGGATGCGCGAATGATACAAGCGTTTTTGTGCTGGTTACAATTGCTGAAGATCCCCGCGACCGATATTCAATTTGAATTGTATGTCCATGTCAGTCGGAAGAGCGATACGCCAGCCTTTAGACGCTGGTGGGCGAAGCAGTTAGCACTGCCGGTAAGCCGTTTCAATCGAGTATATTTCAAACAAGGGAATCCGAAAACGAACAGAACGAATATCACGGACTTGTATCATGGTCTCTTACGGATTAGAGTGAAGTCGAGCACGGTACTGAATCGACAAATCGATGGATGGGTCGTCGGCATCGTGGCATCTTTGGGGAGTGGTGTAACTGGTAACACGCCTGCCTTTGGAGCAGGAGACTCTAGGATCGTTCCCTAGCTCCCCAGCCGCGTAAAGACTCGCAAAGCCTCGTCCACGCGACTACGCCAGACAAGGAGCAAGGGTAGCCCTTGCTCCGCAAGTGGTGTGCTAGGCTTTGCATATGGCGCTCTATTTTATAACTGGGAACAAAGGAAAATTAGCAGAGTTGCAGAGTCTGCTCGGGAACGTTGAGGCATTGGATATCGACTTGATTGAAATCCAAGAGCTCGAATCCGCACAAAATCATCAAGGCAAAATTGGAAGAGGCCCAGAAGCATCACGATGGCGAATTTATTGTAGAAGATACCTCCCTCTATATTGAAGGGCTCAATGGGCTACCCGGGCCACTTATCAAATGGTTTATGAAAACAGTTGGGAATGAGGGCTTGTACAAAATGGCGGTAGCTAGTTCGAGCTCAGTAGCTGAAGCGAAAACATTGATTGGATACTCTGATTCCCAGAGGCGCGTGCGGTTTTTCGAAGGAAGTGTACGGGGAACTATTGTCTCGCCACGGGGCGAGGGATTTGGGTGGGACCCCATATTTCTGCCGAACGGGCACGATAAAACCTTTGGGGAGATGGGTGCCGAAGAGAAAAACTCGCTCAGTATGCGAAAGCTGGCGGCTGAAAAGCTCCGCAATTTTGTAGAGCAAGGGTAGCCCTTGCTCTACAAACTCATTTGTTGCGCGGATGCTACAGTAACGGCATGGACGAATATCTTGATTTGGTAAATGAGAAAGATGCAGTGATAGGGAAGAAGTTGCGTTCGGAGGTCTATGCCGAGGGCCTTTCGAATTTCCGGGTTATCAACGCATTCATCATCAATTCGCAGGGAGCCATCTGGATTCCTCGGCGCACGGCGGACAAGCGCCTATTCCCGCTTTGTCTCGATATGAGTGTCGGCGGCCACGTCGAGAGTGGAGAGACTTACGACCAAACCTTCAAACGCGAGACGGCAGAGGAACTTAACATTGATACTGATACTGTTCAGCATAAACTTCTCGGACACCTAACTCCTCAGAAGGATAACGTCTCGGCCTTTATGAATGTGTATGAAATAAAGATGGATCAGGCGCCAGAGTATAATGCAAATGATTTTACCGAATACTTCTGGCTCACGCCGCGACAATTTTTTGAGAAAATAGACCAAGGAGATAGAGCGAAAGAAGATCTGCCAAGACTGATACATAGATTTTATCCGACCAAATAAACCACAGCCGCCCTTCCAGGCGGCTGTGGTTTATTGAGCAATAGGAGAGATTGAGTTTTCTGTACACTCGTGATATAATCATTTCAATGAAAAACTTTAAAAAGTCGGGCACCTTCGCCCGCAAAGGCTTTAAGGCGCGCGGGAGCGGCGGGGCGAAGCGCGGCGCACCAGCCTTCGGGCACCGGCAGTACGAAGAGGGCGAGCGTTTCCAGGCAGTCTGCAACGAGTGCGGCGCGACCTGCGAGGTCCCTTTCCGCCCCAACGGCAAGAAGCCGGTCTATTGCCGCAATTGCTTCAAGGGCAAGGAGGACATGCCGATGCGCGGCGCGGCGAGCACCTACATGCGCCCGGCGGCTCCGGTAGCTGACTTCAGCAAGCAGTTCGATCTGCTCAACAGCAAACTCGACCAGCTCATCGCCGCAATTGAGGCGAAGTAATACTCCACCGATGGCACGCGACGAGAGCGTTCTGCGCTTCGAGAAAGTTTCGTTCGAATACGGCGTGAACAAACCTATCCTCGACGAGGTCGATTTCCTCGTGCGCCGTGGATCGAAGCTCGCCATCATGGGGCAGAATGGCGCGGGCAAGTCGACCCTCTTCGCGCTCATGGTGGGCCAGCTCGCGCCCGAGTCGGGGAGGATTCTCACGGGGCACGGCCTCACGGTCGCGACGGCGGCGCAGGTGATCCCACGGGAGAAGATGGAGTTGACCGTGCGCGCATTCTTCGTCAGCTATTTTAATACACCAATCTACGACATCGACCCCCGCATCGACGCCGTGCTCGAAGCAGCGGGATTGAAGCATCACGAGAAAGTGCACGATCGCATCGTGCGCTCCTTCTCCGGCGGCCAGCAGGCGCGGTTCTTGCTCGCCTCGGCGCTTATCCAGGACCCGGACCTCCTCTTGCTCGATGAGCCGACGAACAATCTCGACAAGGCGGGTATCGAGCACCTCACGCAGTTCCTCATCGACTACGACAAAACCTGCATCGTGATCTCGCACGATGCCGCGTTCCTCAACGCCTTCACCACCGGCGTGCTCTATCTCGACAATTACACGCAAAAAGTCGAGCAGTATCAGGGTAACTACACTAATGTGCTTTCGGACATCACGGCGCGCATCGAGCGCGAGAACCGGAAGAATGCTCAGCTCGCGAAGAAGATTCAAGAGAACAAGGACAAGGCGAACTTCTTCGCGCAGAAGGGTGGCAAGATGCGTCTCGTCGCCAAGAAGATGCGCACCGAGGTCGAGGAGATGGAAGAGGCCAAGGTGGATGTGCGCAAAGAGGATCGCACCATCCGCCCCTTCACGATTCCTGCGCAAGAAGGCATCGGCGGAAATATTTTGACGCTCAATTCTTATACCGTATTAAAAGGCCTGCCCGCCGGTAGGCAAGGTAAAAAACCGCAGACCAAAAAGGCGCACGTCGAGCTCCGTCGCGGCGGCCACCTCTTGCTCAAAGGCCCCAACGGCATCGGCAAGAGCACGCTCCTCGAACACATCGCGCGTGGCACCGCAGAGGGTGCGATCATCGCGCCGGGCACCAAGGTCGGCTACTATCGCCAAGATTTCTCAACACTCGACTTCGAGAGCACGGTCCACGCGGCGCTGATGCACGCGATGGGCCAACCCGACGAACAAAAAATGCGCACCATCGCCGCTGGCTTCTTGCTCACGGGCGAGACCATGTTCACCAAGATTGGGAGCTTGAGCGAAGGGCAGAAGGGGCTCGTCGCCTTCGCCTCACTCGTGCTCGAGCGGCCCGGACTCCTCATTCTCGACGAGCCGACCAACCACATCAACTTCCGCCACTTGCCGGTCATCGCTACCGCGCTCGGCGAGTACGGCGGCGCGATGATTCTCGTCAGCCACGTCCCCGACTTCGTCGCGCAAGTCCGCATCGACGATATTCTCGATTTGGAAAATTAAAGTTTTGACTTCTGCGCCGCGAGCAGGTAGGTTCATAGTATGCGTACCAAAATAATTGCAACCATCGGTCCTTCCTCGGCCTCGAAAGAAAAAATCGAGGCCTTCGTCTCTGCGGGCATGGACATCGCCCGACTTAATTTTTCGCACGGCACCTATGAGAGCTTCGCCGAGTGGATTGCGCTCATCCGCTCTGCAGAGCAAACGGTCGGGCGCCCCGTTCGCATTTTGCAGGACCTCCAGGGCCCGCGCATTCGCGTTGGCGACTTGCCCAAGGAGGGTATCAAGCTGGTCGAGAATGAGCTCGTTTCTTTTTCAACGAAAAAATCTGACACAGGCGGCATCTTCATCGACCATGCGCGCCTGCATATCGACATCGAAGTGGGCGACCCGATTTATCTGGCCAATGGTGAGATGGAACTCATCGCCGAGCGCGTCGAGGGGAGTCGCATCGAGGCACGCGTTATCCGCGGCGGCATCCTCCACTCGCGCAAGGGCGTCAACGTCCCGCGCACCAAGCTTTCTAATTCCGGACTGACCGCGAAGGATATTCGTGATGCGCAGTTCGGCCTCGAGCAGGGCGTGGATATGATTGCAATTTCTTTCGTTCAATCGGCCGACGACGTGCATCATCTGCGCAAGATTGTGGGCGATCGCGCACAGATCGTCGCCAAGATCGAGACCGCGCTCGCCATCGAACATATGAATTCAATCACGCGCGCTTCCGACGCCATCATGATTGCGCGCGGCGACCTCGGCATCGAAGTGCCCATTGAGACTCTGCCCGTCGTACAGAAAGGGCTCATCCGCCACGCGCAGTGGTACGGCAAGGGGACCATTACCGCGACGCAAATGCTTATCTCGATGGTGAACCACCCGCGCCCGACGCGCGCCGAAGTCTCGGACGTCGCGAACGCCGTCTGGGATGGCAGTGACGCGGTCATGCTCTCAGACGAGACCGCGAGCGGCAATTATCCGCTCGAAGCGCTCGAGACGATGGTAAAGGTTGTCCACAACGCTGAGGCATTCTTGCTCGACCGCCCCAATCCGCTCGCCTAGCACCCGACGGCGTCCCGATGCGGGAGTGCTATACTTGCGGTATGAAAGGATACACCGTAAACATCGAAGCAGAGTCGCTCGCAAACGAGTATTTCCGCAAAGTGCTGTACACCGACACGCATGTCCAGCTCGTGGTGATGAGTCTCAAGCCGCTTGAAGAAATCGGCGCCGAGACGCACCAGCTCGATCAATTTATTCGCGTTGAGGCCGGAGAAGGGAAGGCCATTCTCAATGGCGTCGAACACGAGATTAAAGATGGTTTCGCGATTGTCGTCCCGCAAGGCACGCTCCACAATATTATTAATACCTCGAGCGATAAACCGATGAAGCTCTACACGGTCTACGCGCCGCCGAATCATATCGACGGCACCATCCACAAGACGAAGGCCGATGCCGAGGCCGATGAATCGCACGATCACTTCGACGGCAAGACGACGGAATAATTATGAAGAACTATTTGTTCGCCGCGGCGGTGATTCTCCTCGCCGCTCTTGGCGGTTGGTATTGGCTCGGGCACTCGCCCGCGCCCGTGGCGCACACGCCGAAGGTCGTGCATACTGATTATAAAAATACGACCTACATCATTGATGGTCAGCCCGTAACGCTCGTCAATGGTCAGGCCGAGACACCTGCCGCGCCTGGTTCAGCCGAAAAAATTATCACGCAAGTCTTCGGCAATGAGGCGACCGGCGACCTCAGTGGCGATGGCCTAAGCGATACCGCACTCATCCTCATGCAGAGCACGGGTGGGAGCGGCACGTTCTTCTATGCCGTGGTCGCACTCGCGACCACGAGCGGTGCGATCGGTACCAATGCCATCTTGCTCGGTGATCGCATCGCGCCGCAAGCGACGCAGGTCGAATATGGCGAAGCCGTTTTCAATTATGCCGATCGCGCCGCCGGAGAACCAATGAGCGCCCAGCCCTCGACGGGCGTTTCGAAATATCTCTACGTCACGCACGGTACGCTCGCCGAGATCCCCGCAAATATGTACGCAGGAGGGAACTTGCTCCTCGGTACCGACGCAAGCAAAAAACTCGGCACCTACCTTATCGGCTCGAGCGGCAAGACGATCTATATGATTACCAAAGGTTTGCCGCAGATCTCTGATTGCGTCGAGCAGTGCGCACTCAATTGGCCGCCGTATCTGGTCGCCACAACGAGTGCGCTCGCGAATGTGCAGGCAGGTATTCCGGGCGCGGTGGGATCGGCTTTGCGCGCCGATGGTTCGCTCCAGGTGACCTACAAGGGCAATCCGCTCTACTTCTTCAAGAATGACGTGAACTCGGGCGACACGCTCGGGCAAGGTGTCGGGAATATGTGGGCCGTCGTTGCGCCGTAATTAGAGTCCCAAACTTTTCAAAAAGGTAGCAAGCTCAGCGCCCTCGATGCGGCGGACGGAGCCTTCTTTCAGTTTACCCAAATTAATATTCATCACCCGCACGCGTTCGAGGTCGGCAACGCCGTTGTGGAGCGCGTCGACCATGCGGCGAATCTGATGCTTCTTGCCCTCAGCAAGCACAATGTGGAATGAGTAGTCACCGTCGCGCGTGACCTTGGCGGGCTTGGTGACATAGTCGCCGATATCCACGCCCGCGCTCATGTGGTCGGCGAAACTGTCGCGCAACTTTTCGGTCGTCGTCACTTTATATTCTTTCTCGTGGTCGTGCTCGGGATTGAGGAGACGGTCGGTGATACGGCCGTCGTTGGTGAGAATCATCAGGCCGTGTGAATTCTTGTCGAGGCGGCCGACGGGGAAGAGATGCTTGGCCTCGGGGATGCCCGCGAGCGCCGCGCGAATATCTTCCTCCTCGCCCTGGGGCGAGTGAGTGATGACGCCGCGGGGCTTGTTGTAGGCGAGGTAGGTGTAGGCCTTGGGCTTCTCGCGCCCATGCTTGACCTCGATGACATCGCCTTCCTCGACCTGCTGGCCGAGCACGGCGAGCGCGCCGTTGACGTAGACCTTGTTCTGCTCAATCAGCACATCCGCGCCGCGGCGCGTTGAGTGGCCCTGCTGGGCGAGATACTTGTTGATGCGCATTGACATAGGCGCACTATACGCTATTTCTTCCAAAGCGATACTTTCAAATTGACGCGAGCACCCGAGAAGGAGACACCTTCGTCGATGAGTTTTTTGCGTTTCATCGAGACGCCGTCGAAGGCGTAGCCGACCAAGGCACCATTCGCGCCCACGACACGATGACAGGGGCATTTCTTCGTATCTTTATTTTTTGCCATCAGCTGGCCAACGGCTCGTGCGGCGCGTGGCCGGCCCGCGAGCCGTGCAATCTGCCCATAGGTCGCGACCTTTCCTTTTGGAATTTTCGCAACCGTCGCCCGCACCTTCTCGGCAAAGGGAGTCATTGAGTAAGTATAACGAGTCATCTGGTAATAAAAAAGCCCGACGCACATGCGTCAGGCTCGAGTTCATCGCACCATCGATTCGACCTGTGAGACAATCGCCAGCAAGTCTTCATTGGAATACTGGGAGCGCGTAATTTGGCGCCACCCCGTGTCCCACGCGGGGCTCACGGTCGGGCGCACCATGCGGACCCAGTTACAGTATGGCTCGACAGCTTTCGTCTTCGGATTTCTTCTCGAATAATGGATAATCTGACAATTGTGAATCCGATCATCTGAATTTTCCGAGAGATGTAGTTCGCGGAACCGTTCTTGGCTTAGGCGTTCGATACGCACTTGGAAAGCGCGCATCACCTCGCCGTGGCAGACAATACAGACTCGTTTGTCGCTACAGCTATTGTGGAGCGTGCTCAAGTGCCGATCAACGCGAAGGCAGAGCTCGACAAAGCGTTCGCCGTTCGGCGCCCGCCAGAAGAAAGGCTCGTCTTCGCGCCGTTTGAGCGCGTCGCCAAATTTTTCTTGACGCTCGTCGTCGGTGCATTTATCGAGATCGCCCCAATCACGTTCGGTCAAGTAGAAATCTTGATACCAGGAGGCGTCAGGCAGTTTCAGCCCGGCGGCAGTTTCCATGGCTCGATAGTAGTTCGAGGTATAGAGACGATCGAACGTGATGCCGTGACCATAAAATTCTTTATTAAGCCACGATCCCGCCTGAAATGCCTGGAGCCTACCGGCCGTGGTAAGACGCCAACTCGCCGTGTGCCTGCGTAAGAATTCTTCCGTAAATGCCTCGCGGTCGCCCGCTTCGGAACGCCGCTTCAGTGCATTGCCCTCGGACTGCCCATGGCGGACGAGAACCAGATCGATAGGAAGTGTCATGTTTTCCCTTTCCAAACAACTTCTCCATTCTTTAAATCACAATTGTGGAAATGCGGCAAGGGTAGCGTATACTGTCGGGCATGGAAACCACATCGCACTATCTGCACGAGGTCGCAATCACGGCGATTGTCGTGAAGGACGGGAAATATTTGATTACGCGTCGCTCGCTGAACAAGAAACGCTGGCCCCTCATGTGGACGGTCCCGGGCGGGAAGCTCGAGACCGCGGACTACGCCAACACACCGAAGGATACGTCTGGCTACTGGTACAACGTGTTGGAGAAAACGCTCCGTCGCGAGGTGCGCGAGGAAACAGGGTTGGAAATAAAAAATATCGAATATGTGACGAGTCTCGCGACTATCCACGACGACGCGGCACCCTCGCTCGTCATCTCCTGCATGGCGGATTGGGAGAGCGGGGATGTCGTCCTCCAAGAAGCCGAGACCGACCAGTATGCCTGGATCACGCTGGCCGAGGCGAAGGATTACGAACTGATTGACGGCATCTACGAAGAGCTCGAGATGACAGAAAAACGCCGCGCGGGTACGCGCGGCGAGTGGCAGAGGGGTTAGGATTCGAGCGGGAAAAATTCTGGTTTGCGATTCGGGTCAAGATTCTTCGCACGGTCGAGATAGTACACGTTCGCGCGGAAGCGTGCACCGTGCACGGCCTGCGGGAACCAGTATCGATCGCCCTCGAACATCTTGGCGAGTGGTAGTGCATCGCGCGGATACCAGCGCGGTTTCTTGAAGACGCGCGTCTCGCTCGGGACGCCTGACGCGATGTGCGCCGCAAGGACGTGGACACGGAAGTCGAGAATGCCGGCGGCATAACAATCAACCAGCGCGACTTCGCGTATCGAGTTCGGGTCGAGCTCCAGCTCCCATTCCTCGCGCGTCTCGCGGACGAGGCACTGCGCTGGCGTCTCGGGCGGCTCAATTTTGCCACCCGGACCAGTAACGATGCGTGCGCCGATTTCTTCGACATCTTTTTTCTCCGCGAGCAAGACGTCACGACTGCGCGGGTCAACAATGATACCGAGGACTGCGATTTTCATAGGAATCTCCGCGGTTGTGCGTTCCTCGCGTATGCTATCATTCTGCGCATGGAAAACAATAAATATTTTTTGCCCGCGGCGGTGGTGCTTGCCGGGCTCTTTATCGGCGGTGCGGTGCTCTGGAACGGCTCGCACCCCGCACAAGTGGGCGTGGGGACCGGCACAACGCCTCCGGCACCGAGCGTGAACGTTAAAGACGTGAAGACCGACGGCGAGCCCTTCATCGGCTCGGCGACCGCGCTGGTGACCATCGCCGAGTGGAGCGACTATCAGTGCCCGTACTGCGAGAAATTCGAGACCGAAACTTTGCCCCAAATCGTGCAGAACTATGTCACGGCAGGAAAAGTGAAAGTCGTCTTCAAAGATTTCGCATTCCTCGGTCCGGACTCGATGGTTGATGCCGAGTACGCGCGTGCGGTCTGGGCGCTGTATCCGGCGCAGTTCGGCGCATGGCGCACTGCGCTCTATTCGCAGGAGCCGCAAGAAAATAGTTTGAGTGCCGCCGACAATCTCACGTTCGTTCTTAAGGTGACGGGCTCGGTGAGTGGCATCGACGTGAAAAAGGTGACCGCGAATGTCACGGCGAATCAGGCAACCTACGACACAGCGATCAACGCAGACAAGGCTGAGGCGGCCAACTTCGGCATCTCGGCAACGCCGTCCTTCGTGATTGG
Source organism: Candidatus Kaiserbacteria bacterium (assembly GCA_963813065.1). Taxonomy (GTDB): domain Bacteria; phylum Patescibacteriota; class Minisyncoccia; order Phycocordibacterales; family Phycocordibacteraceae; genus C7867-001. The sequence continues at coordinate 63,693 of CAWEXP010000004.1, read as the reverse complement.
CACGCAGATGATCGCGGGCGCGTACCCTTACGCGACCTTCCAGGCCGCGATTGATCCTCTGTTGAAATAATCACGGTGGCGCCCGCCTCCGCGAAACCGCTACGGGCGGGCAAGCGTTATCATGGGTATATGAAAAAACCATTTGCACGTGCTTTTGCGGTCTGGTTACCGATTGCCGTGGCGACGTCTGGTATCTTCCTCTTCGCGTACTGGGGCGTCCAGCAGAATTATCGTCTCTCGCTCAACGACCCGCAGGTCCAAATGGCTGAGGACGGTGCGACACAATTGTCGCAGGGAGGTGTGCCCGCCGAGCTCGTCCAGCGCGGCATCGTGCCGGTTGATGTCGCGACCAGTCTCGCACCCTGGATTGCGGTCTATGATGCTGATGGTACGCCGCTCGAATCCTCGGCCGTGCTCAATGGTGCGCCACCGCATTTGCCAGCCGGTGTCTTCGACACTAAAACGTGGCGACCTTCGGCGGCACTCGGCGTCCCGGTCGTGACGCCCGCAGGCGAGACCTTTTTCACCTGGCAACCCGAGCCAGGCGTGCGCCAAGCGGTGGTGCTTGCCGCGGTGGGAAATGGGGAATTTGTCGCCGCAGGTCGTAGCATGCGTGAGGTCGAGTTCCGTGTCGAAACACTGACCGAAGGGTTCGCGCTCGCCTGGGGCGGTACCGTGCTCGGCACACTCATCGTCATCTTTTGCCTCGTTGCCCTCGGCTAAATCATGCTTTGCACGATCGCCCGGCCATCCGTGTACGGATGGCATAGGGCTGGCTCTGATAGGGCAGGGCTTGCAATTGCGAATCAATCGCGTTTGCGATACCATGAACGCATGGAAACACGTCTAAGCAACGATATTCGATTCGCGAAAATGCTACGTGCGGCCGGATTCCGCGCGACCTTCGGGCGCGTGGCTCTGCTCGAGCGCTCGAGAAAATAGGGAAGCCGGTGTCAGTCGACTCGCTCGCGAAGAAGCTCGGCACGCGCATTGATATCACCAATCTCTATCGTGCCATTGAAGCGCTGGCCGAGGCGGGTATCGTGCGGCGTGTGGATGTCGGACATCAGCACATGCACTACGCGCTTGCCGCGGAGGGGAAACATCAGCACCAGTTCATCTGTGCGCACTGCGGTCTTGCAAATGCGAATTACTTGCATTAGTATACCTACCAGTCTGTCCTTTCTTACGGAGACCACCCTATGATTCTCATCCTCATCGCCTGCGGAGCCTTCCTCGCCACTCTCATCGGCGGCTCGGTCGCGCTCAAGCTGAAGGACCGTCTGCATCTCTTACTCGGATTCTCGGCGGGAGCGGTGCTCGGCGTTGCGCTCTTCGATCTCGCGAAGGAGGCGGTTGCGATTGGCATCGCGTATCACACGCCGGAAACGATTCTCTTCGCCATCGGCCTGGGCTTCCTCGGCTATCTCGTGCTTGATCGCACCGTACTCTTCCACACGCATGGCGACCATGACCACGACGGAGCGAATCCAGCACGAGCAAGTTTCGGCGCTGCTACGCTCTCGATTCACAGTTTCCTCGACGGCGTGGGCATCGGCATTGGCTTCCAGGTCTCGACGGCGGTTGGCGTCATCATTGCAGTCGCCGTCCTCGTGCACGACTTCTCTGATGGCGTGAACACCGTGAATCTCGTCCTGCGCAGTGGCGGCTCAATGCGTCAGGCATTTCGTTGGTTCCTCGCCGACGCGCTGGCCCCTGTGCTCGGCATCCTCTCGACCCTCTTCTTCCATATCAGCGATTCTGCTATCGGCCTCGTGCTCGCGGTTTTCGCCGGATTCTTCCTCTACATCTCGGCGAGCGACCTGATTCCCGAGAGCCATCATCGGCATCCGCGCCTCTTCACCACCCTCGCGACTCTCGCGGGAGCCGCGTTGATATTCGTTGCAGTGCACATCGCCGGCTGATATGAGCTGGCGATTTTTCTTATTCCTCTCGCTCGTATTCATTGCGCCGGTCGCCTGCCTGTCGGTAGGCACGGCGCACGCCGCCGCGCCCGGCGAGCAATCAACGAACGAAACGATTGTGACCGAGAAAGCGCAAGTCGTTTCAATCGAAAGTTCTCAAATTAAAAATATCCCCGGCACTGACACAAGCGCGACGTACCAGACGGCTCAGGGCGCTCGTGCTCTCGGGGAGCGACGCGGGGAAGACGGTCGAGGTGCAGAACGATTATCTCGCCATGAAATCCGGCGATATTTTTTTCCTTACCCATACCACCAATCTTTCTGAAGGACTCGATATCTATAACGTCCTCGAGCCCGATCGCTTGCCGGCGCTCGGCATCTTGCTCGGCGTCTTCGTGCTCGTGGTGATTCTGGTCGGTGGCTGGACGGGGCTCCGTGGCTTACTCTCGCTCGCCGTCAGTATCTTGCTTGTTTTTTATGCGCTCTTGCCTGGCATTTCTGCTGGCTACAATCCGCTGTTCGTCGCCGCTGGTGTCGCGGGGCTTATCGTCATTCTCGGCTCGTATCTAACCCACGGCGTGAATCGCACCACGAGCGCGGCGGTCTTGGGCCTCGTCGCGACGGTCGCGGTGACGGCAGTCATTGCTCAAGTGGCGGTCTCTGCAACCCAGCTCTCCGGTTTCGCCGATGAGAGCGCGGTCTACCTTAATTTCGCGACGAAAGGTTCGATTAATTTCGTCGGCCTCTTGCTCGGCGCGATGCTGATTGGCGCGCTCGGTATCCTCTATGACGCCGCCATCGGTCAGGCCGTTGCAGTCGAGGAATTGCTCCGAGCGAATCCTGGCCTGTCGCGCACACACCTCTTCCAGCGCGCCCTGCGCATGGGTCGCGAACACATCGGCGCCCTGGTCAACACGCTCGCCATCGCTTACGTCGGCGTCTCGTTACCGCTCCTGCTCCTCTTCCAATCCTATGGTGACGAATCTTTCCTCCAGACTATTAATCACGAAATGTTCGCGACGGAGGTCGTCCGCGCCATCGTCGGCTCTCTCGGGATTGTGCTCGCGGTGCCCATCACGACGACTCGCCGCGATATTTTTGCTGACTCGCTGGTCGTCGGAACATTCGCAAACACACAGCCATCATCACTAAAGAAAAACCCGCCGAAGCGGGGTTGTTGATAGGGAAATACTCGGACTAGATTTCGACAATGGTTAGATTCTGGAGTACGGAATCATAACCGGAGAATGGCGTGCCGGCGGGGAATTCCGGGAAGATGATCGCCGCATGATAGCCGATAATGGCCGCCACATCTTGCGCGAACTGTTTTCTCGAGAGGTGGCGCGGCGTCGCGAGTGTGGTGACGCCCTTGAAATCGCAACGCTCGGCGCTGAGCTCCGAGCCATGGGGCCCCTGGTGTCGGAAGGGACGTTCGTTCTGCGGCTTGGTTGCCATAGGGTCCTCCAAAGGACTAGGTTTCGGTACGACTGTATAATTTGTAAGTGTTCTGTCAAGTATGGTAAAGAAGGCCAGAACTATTTGCTATACTTCTTGTATGAAAATCTTATTGCACTGGCTCATCTCGGCGGTCGCATTGCTCGTCGCCGCGTTCGTCGTCCCGGGTATCTCGATTACGCCGATCTCCGCGCTCATCGCGGCCGTCGTACTCGGTGCGCTGAATCTCTTTATCAAACCGATTATTCTCGTGCTAACGCTCCCGATCAACATCCTGACGCTCGGTCTCTTCTCGCTCGTGATCAACGCCTGTCTCGTACTCCTCGCCGCGCTCATTGTGCCGGGCTTCTCGGTGGGCGGTTTTGGTTCCGCGCTCCTCTTCGCACTCGTACTCGCCATCATCAATTGGGTCTTCAACTCCTGGGGCGACGACAAATAGTCCATGATTGATCCCGAGCTAGCGGCGCGTCTCGACGCACTCGAGAAAAAAGTAGATGCGGCTTATAGAGCTGCTGAGACCGTGCGGAAATGGATGCTCTGGACGGGCATCATAACCGCTGCGCTCATCGTCATCCCGCTCATCGGGCTCTTCTTCGCCGTCCCGTCGTTCCTCAATTACTATACCCAGATCGGGAACTTGAGTAATACTCTGCAATAATCGGCACGAAAGAAATCACGATGACGAGGAGCGAGAGCGGGAGGACGTAGTGGATGCTGTTCGGGATTAGTGAGCCAAGGAAGTACCCGAGCGCGACAACGCCCGCGCCCCAGGCGACGCCGCCGATGAGATTGTAGAGGAAAAAGCGGCGGTAGGGCATGTGCCCAACGCCCGCGAGCACGGGCGCGAACGCGCGCACGACTGGCACGAAGCGCGCGAGCAAGATCGCGCGAGCGCCATACTTCTCGAAAAACGCTTGCGTACGCGCGACGTGTGCACGTTTAAATATGAGCGCGTCCTCTCGCGTGAAGAGTCGCGGGCCGATGCGCGTGCCGAACCAATACCCGAAGACGCCGCCGAGTACGGCGGCGCTGGGCACAATAATAATGAGCGCGACCGGATTGAAGAATCCGCCTGCCGCGAGGAGCCCCGCGGCGAAGAGGAGCGAATCACCGGGGAAGATGATGCCGAGCAAGATGCCCGTCTCCGCGAAAACGATGAGCGCGATGCCCACGTAGCCGCCCGCCATCAAGATAGCGACCGGGTCGAGGTGCAGAAGCGCGAGGAGGAATGCGTGCATGTGTCGCAGTGTAGCAGAAAATATTTGATATACTTCGCCCTATGGAATCAGCGCCTAAGCTTGCGAGTCCAGAGGAGGAGCTGGCGTGTTGCGCGCACAGATTGCGCAGAAGGAGGCTGAGCTCTCTGCGGCGCACCCCGAGGGTTCCCCCGTGAAGCGCGAAGAAATCGTAGCTGAACAATTGCACGCGCACGCGAGCGCGCCCGCCGAGATTCTCGCCGAGAACTATCGCATCGAGAACGCGGTGGCAGAGAGTGTTGCGAATACGGTGCTGACCGAGCTCGACCTCGGTGGTGGCGAAGAAGCCATCAAGAAATTATTGCCGACCCTCGAGAAGCAGGGCATCAAGAATGCGCTCGCCGTGGTCGAGCGATTAAATAATCCGCGCCTCGCCGACGATTTCCATCGCTACCTCGTCCGCTATATCGCCGCAGGTCTGCCGACGGTTGGTTTCGACGAGAAGGCGCCCCGTTTCCAGGCGCTTCGCATGACGCTCTACGAGATCGCGCTCCCCGCGCCCGCTTCGGCGCCCGAGGAGCGCGCAAAGACGTTGAAGGAGCTTATTAGCGCGATGGAACAATTTTATTCTGGTCTGCTCTCGGTCGAGTCGTCCGCGCGGGGCGAGCCCGCGTATTACGCGCTCGAGCTCGCGGTGCCCGCCGACAGCCCCGAGCTCCAATTCTATGCCGCGATACCAAACGCCAAGCGCGACCTTTTTGAAAAACAAATTCTCGCGATTTTCCCCGCGGCACATCTCTCGCCGCAATTAAACGACTACAACATCTTCGCCGAGGGTGGCACGGCGGTGGTCTCGCGCGCGACGCTCCCTGCGCATCCCGCGCTTCCGCTCAAGGATTACAACGATTTCGATTATGACCCATTAAATGCGGTGCTGAATGCGTTTGCCAAGATTGACCACACGCACGAAGGCGCCGCGCTCCAGATTATTATCGAACCACGCGGCGAGCGACACGTTCAGCATTATCGAAAAATTCTCGGCGCACTGCGCAAAGGCGAGAAACGCTCGGTCGCATTCTCGGCGCCCGAGACTGCGCTGGGCGAGCTCACGCGCGACTTCAGCAAGGCGCTCTTCTCGAGTAAGCCCAAGGATGCGGAGAAGGCGAAGCAGGCCGAGACGCGCCAGGCCGAGGCCAACAAGGCCGAGATTGAGCAATTAGAAAAAAAGATTTCTGCGCCCATCGTCGGCGCGAGCATTCGACTTGCAGTTTCTTCGCGCGACGCCGGTAAGGCTGGCCAAGTGCTCGGCGAGCTCGAGGCGGCCTTCAATCAGTTTACGAATACGCAGGGCAATCGGCTCGAATTCGTGCGTCCACTTGCGGGCAGCAAGGCCAACGCAATCTTGAGCGATTTTTCCTTCCGTATTCCTGATCGAGAGGCGCTCCCGCTCTCGCTCCGCGAACTTACAACGCTCTACCATTTCCCGCCAAAGGGTATCGAATCCTCGCCGCACCTGAAGCAATCGCGCTTCACGCACGCGCCAGCGCCGCTCTCGCTCCCGCAATCGGGCGTGCTCGTTGGTATGAATAATTATCGCGGCCAAGAAACGAAAGTGTATCTCGAGCCCGAGGATCGCCTGCGCCACCTCTATGTGATTGGTCAGACCGGCACTGGTAAGACCGGCCTCTTGAAGTCGCTCATTATCCAGGACATCAAGGCGGGTGAGGGGTGTTGCTTCATCGATCCGCACGGCTCGGACATTCTCGATGTGCTCGCGGCCGTGCCGCCCGAGCGGTACAAGGACGTCATTTATTTCGACCCGGCCGATTTGTCTCGTCCGTTCGGATTAAATTTCTTGGAATACGACCCAGCACACCCAGAGCAGAAGACCTTTATCGTCAACGAGCTCTTGATGATTTTCCGCCGACTCTATGGCGACGTGCCCGAGAGCATGGGTCCCGCCTTCGAACAATATTTCCGCAATGCGACCCAGCTCGTGATGGAGGATCCCGCGAGCGGCTCGACCATTCTCGACATTGCGCGCGTGCTCGCCAACAGCGAGTTCCGCAAACAGAAGCTCGCGAAGAGTTTGAATCCGATTGTGAATCAATTCTGGCAAGAAATTGCGACCAAGGCGGGTGGGGAAGCTTCACTCGAAAATATCGTCCCCTACATCACCAACAAGTTCGACGATTTCACCGCCAATGACTTCATTCGCCCCATTGTCGGCCAGCAGATTTCTTCCTTCAATTTCCGCGAGGTGATGGATACGAAGAAAATTCTGCTCATCAACCTTTCGAAAGGCAGACTCGGGGAGAAGAATGCGAATCTGCTCGGCCTCATCGTCGTCGGCAAGCTCTTCATGTCCGCGCTCTCGCGCGCCGACGATCCGCGCGCCAGCCACTCTCCGTTTTACTTATATATAGATGAATTCCAGAACGTCACCACTGACTCGATTCCGGGCATTCTCTCGGAGGCGCGTAAATATAAATTGTCGCTCACGGTCGCGCATCAATTCCTCGCGCAGATCGAGGAGAAAACGCGCGACGCCGTCTTCGGCAATGTGGGTAACATGGCCGTCTTCCGTGTCGGCGAAGAAGATGCCGAATTTTTTGCCAAGCAATTCGCGCCCGTGTTCCAGGCACTCGACTTCGTCAATGTTGAAAATAGAAATGCGTACGTGAAAATTCTGGCAAAGGGCGTGCCGCAGAAACCATTTGATCTCAAAACGCCCGATTATCCGGTCGGCAACCCAGGACAAATCGAAGACCTTGTGCAGTTGTCCGCGCTCACCTATGGGCGTGACCGTGCTACCGTAGAGAATATGATTCGTGAGCGTTATCTGACGAAATAATATGGAGACAATTCCGCCCGAACCACCGAAGAAACAAGATAAGGAAATGACTTTTGCCGATGTCGTGCGCGAAGTGCACGCCACGAAGCCTGATGAGGCCGTGCTCGAATTACCCGCAGAACCAGCGCCCCTCGAGATTGAACAGCCCAAAAAGATTTCATTCACCGATCCTAATGTTGAGGCCGAAGAGCACGCCGCTGCCGTACGCAAAGCAGCTGGAGACATCCTTGAATCACAGCGCCGCCACGAAGAAATTGAACGCAATGCAGGCCGTTTACAGACATATAAAAATAATCGCGCGAAACTGCCCCAAAAAGAAGTAGAGCCTGCCACGGTTCCCACCGAAAAATCTTCTCTCATTTTCCCATCGGTTGAGTCGGCACCGCGAACGACTGAAGAACAGGCGGCGATGGAGAAAACTGCGCGTGATGCGCGTGAAGCACTTGCGCAGACCGGTGAGGATAAGGGCGAAGCTTTGAAAACCGCAGAGGAAAAAATTGGGTCGGCTCGTGCTGAAGTCGCGTCGCTCGAACAGGCCGAAAAAGCACATGAAGGTTTCAAGGATACAACAAGAGAAGCAAAAGTACTTGCCGCAGAAGAACAAATCCGCGCTGCAGAGAAACAGCGCACGACAGCACAGCACCAAATTCGCGCTGATGAACTCAAGGCCCAAATAAAGGATCTCGAGGAACAGGCGGCGCGCCCTGGGGTGAAGATTCCCGACATCGAATCAAAAATGCAAGCTCTCGAGGACCAACTCCACGCGGAAGAACGTGCCGCACGTGGTGAGGAATCAGCATCACTCGATACGCTGAGGGAGGACGAGGCAAAGGAAGGAGAAACCATCGAACCTGGTTCAATGGTGACGATTGGGGAAGTCATTGGCAAGAATCCTCCGGAGACACGTCGAGAATGGAAGGACAAGTTGCGTTCGCTCATTATGGGTATGCAAGAGGGTCACAAACGAAACAAGAGTCCGGAAGAGATGACGGCATTTCTTGCGAAAGATAAAGATGATTGGAAAGAGCGTGGCAAGAAGCTTGGAGTCTGGTCGGAAAAGCACATCACGCAGAATATCGAGGCATATAACAAACTGCATTGGAGCAAGAAGCTGGCAATCACAGGAGCGCTCGTCGGAGGGGCCGCGCTCACTTCAGGTGTGGCACCGATTGTCTCGGGCATTCTCTTGGGTGGCATGTATCTTCAGCGCGTTGTGGGCGGCATCGGCTTTGGCATGAATCGACGTAAAAGTCTTGATGCAAAGATTGCCGCGGACCCCACTCATAAGTACGCGAATGCGACGGAACGGGAGAAAAATATGCGTTCGGCGAGGCAAGCCATGCTCTACATGGGGGGCACCATGCTCCTTGGTCAGGGCGCAGTGATGGGACTCGAAGCGCTCGGTGTCGGAGAATGGTTCGGCAATTTGCTTGGCCACCATTCGGCACCAGTTGAACATACGCCTGCGACTGTCTCGGCACATCCGCCCGAGGCACACGCGATGCCGACCGAGGGTGTCGCACATGGGCATGGCTACGAATACAGCTTGAAGCGCGAGGCTGCGGAGATTTGGAAACAGCATATTGACCCGAATACCATCGCTGATAAAAATAGCGATCTCTACAAGCTCGTGACGGCGAACGAACAGACCATCGACGGCGTGGTGCATCGTATCGCGACCGATCATCATTTCTACAACGCCGATGGTACGAGCATCGCGATTGATCCGAACGCGCATATCACCATTGGTGCGGACCATCAGGTACATATCGATGACCCAACACTTCATCGCCTCAACCCAACTCAACAGGATTTTGTTCAAGCTCCTGAGCATACGCCGACGCCTACACCGCCGTATCACCCCGAAGCGGCACACGCGGCTCCGGCGGGGCATGAGGGCGCCGTCACGCCGACTCCCCAGCATGAAGTGGTTCTGGGCGCAGACCACACTGGCGCGGCGCCTGCCGAGGCGGCCGCGCCGGCGTCCGTACCAACGCATGCCGACGCTATCCCTGGGCACACCGCGCCGGCTTCGGCAGAAACTGCGCCTACCACTCCGACTGAAGTAAGTGCCGAGCATCCCGAGCCGCCAATTGCGGGGCACGAGAATATTTTGCCGAACAAGTGGGGTCTGCGTGTCGACGAGCATGTTGCTGATTGATTTACCAGCCCTGACGGTACGGCACAAATTGTCTATGGCGGCGAGCTCGCAAGGCGCGGTCAAGAGGCGCTCGATTGGGTGACGGCAGATCATAAGGCTATCGTCTATTTCGACTCCTCGAAGCCCATCTTGGGCATCATTCCAAATCCGCAAATTAGTCAGGTCTACTGGGATCCGACGGAGAACGCGGTGAAGATTGCTACGAGCGAAAGAGGCGTCGTGGGAACCATCTTCAATCCGGACTTGCCAAAGCATTTGCCGAGCATCGACGATCTCGCGCACCGTGTCCCCAAGGTTCCGTAGCATTTTTTATTCACGTGATACAATCTCTCCATGCAAGATGACATGATGAAAGCAATAGCGGCAGATCTGGGCATCAGCGACCTCGCGGCCGCAGAGCAGGAGCAACTTATCGCGCAGTTCGGCGAGGTGGCGCTCCAAGCGGCAACTATCGCGGTGCTCGAGAAGATGCCTGCCGAGAAACGTGAAGAATTTGCCAAGCTCTCCGAGGCGGCCGATCCCGTCGCGCTCAAAACATTCCTCGATACGACGGTGCCCGGCCACGAAGAGGTGGCGAAGGCCGCGGTTGCCGACGAGGTCAAGAAGTTTAAAGAGTTCCAGCAGTCCTGATATACTTTTCTCACCATGAACCAAACCCAAACTGGTATCGCTGTCGCGCTTGCACTCGCCATTGTCATTTCGTTCTTTATTTTCCCTGGTCTCTGGCCCTTCGGTGCTCCGGTGCAGACAACGCCTGCGCAACAAACTGCCACGAATCCCGCTGACACCACTACTCAAACTCAAGCAACTACCACCACTATGAACATCCCTGACGCAACACAGCTCGAAGTGCGCGACGACACCGTCGGCACGGGTGCCGTCGCCAAGGCAGGCGATTCGGTCACCGTCGATTACGTCGGCGAGCTGACCAACGGCACCGTCTTCGATGCATCGCAGAATCACGGCACCACCGGATTCACCTTCACGCTCGGCGCCGGGCAGGTGATTAAGGGTTGGGACGAAGGTGTTGCGGGCATGAAGGTTGGCGGTGTACGCACACTCGTCATTCCGCCCACGCTCGGTTATGGCGCACAGGGCGCGGGCAACGTGATTCCGCCGAATGCGACACTCGTCTTCCAAGTGCGTCTCCGGAGCGTGCAAGCAGGGAAATAGATTCTCAAATATAAGTAAGAAAAATTCGCGCAGGCCAGGGCCTGCGCGAATGTCGTTATCTGAAGGTACGAGGAGTTAGTGATTCTGCGTCGTCGGAACACCAACCGCCGCGCCGTGGAAGTCCGGCATGTGCTTGGCGAATTCTGGCGCCGGCGCATCATCGCGATTGCCGCTGTCATCGTATGACGCGGTTACATGGAGGTTGTGGAAGAGCGATTCGGTAATGTCTTCCTGGTGTTCTTTACCGTCCTTATCTTTGACTGTCTTCGTGCCAACCACCACCATGTATTCCGTGCCGTCGTTTTCGATGTCGCGCATCGCTTTTTCGATCGAGTCGCCAGAGGCAGAGTCGCCTCCGTAAGAGTGGACGACCAAACCGTTTACGCAACCACCGAGCGTATACGTAGTTCCATTGACCACGGCGGCCGGAACGAGCGCCGAGGGGGCAAAAGCGCCTTCCGTGGCTCCGCCAGCAGTACCGGCGATGAGGTACGGAGCGCCGTTGGTCAAACAAGCCTGGCCTTTGGACGATGTCTGCCACTTGATCTGGATACCAAGACGTTCAGCGAGATCCGCTACAGCTTGATACTGTTTGTACAGAATCGGATTTTTCCCGGTTCTCGGGTCATAGTCCGACTTGAACAACTTGACCTTCGACATTTGCTGGTTACTGCTACCGTTGAAGACTCCAGAAGGAGCTCTTCCCGAGTCAATGAATCCGCCCGACAAGGCCGAGACGGCCCCGCATCCGCTCAGTGCAACTGCGAGAACAATCGCGCCTGCGATTTTTGCGAACATGTATTTCATCGAACAACTCCTTACCTTTGAGGGCGGTGGATTCGAATCTCGAAACCACTGGCCTCTCTGCCTAATAGGGTACACGGACTATAGGATATTGTCAAGCTCGTGCTAGAGTGGGCAGATGAGTGCACTCCGGTTCGAGATACAGACCCGTTCGACTTCGCTCAGGGCAAGAGCGGGCATCCTCACGACGCCGCACGGCGTCATCCAGACGCCTGCATTCGTCCCTGTCGGCACCAAGGCCGACGTGAAGGGCGTCCTACCGAGCCAGCTCGCGGCTCTTGGCGCACAGGTCGTGCTCGCGAACACCTACCATCTCTACCTCTCGCCGGGCGAGCAGATTGTGCAGGAAGGTGGCGGCCTCGCGCAGTTTATGAATTGGAAAGGCCCTACGATGACCGACTCGGGCGGATTCCAAGTTTTCTCGCTCGGCGCGGCATTCGGTCGCGAGATTTCAAAATTTACCAAAGAAGAATCCTCATCGAGGTTAAACCTCGATATTTCTGTCTATGACGAGGGCGTTGCATCGCAACATGGACAGCTCGCTATTGTCGACGACGAAGGCGTCACCTTCACCAGTCATCTCGACGGCTCGCTCCATCGCTTCACGCCCGAGCGTTCCATCGAGATTCAACACGCGCTCGGCGCCGATATGTTCTTCGCCTTCGACGAATGTACCTCGCCCACCGAGCCCTACGAGTATCAACGCGAGGCGATGGAACGCACACACAAGTGGGCCGCGCGTTCTCTGAAGGCACATCGGCAAAATCTTGAAGCCAGTAAAACGCAGGGAATTTTTGGAATAGTGCAGGGCGGGCGACACGAAGATTTGCGGAAAGAAAGCGCGCGCGAGATCGCCTCGCTCGGTTTCGATGGCATCGGTATTGGCGGCTCCTTCAGCAAGGCAGATATGCGCGGCGCGCTCCAGGCCGCCGTCGGCGAATTGCCCGATGAATTGCCGCGGCATTTCCTCGGCATCGGCGAGCCGGGCGATATCCTCGAGGGCATTGCGAACGGTATGGACCTCTTCGATTGCGTCGCGCCCACACGCATTGGTCGGCACGGCTCTATCTATACAAAGAAAGGCATCATTCACTTGACTGGCGAAAAATATAAAAATGACTTTGGTCCGTTAGATCCTGAAACTCCTATCGCAGGAGTTGAAGGATTCTCGCGTGCCTATGTCGCGCACCTCATCCGCTCCAAGGAGATGCTTGGCTCGGTCATCTGCTCGCTCCATAATCTCGGCTTCATCATCTCGCTCGTCGACGGTGCTCGCGCGGCGATTCTCGATGGCACCTTCGACACCTATCGCGACGATTTCGTGCGGAATTATTACGCTTGACGTACCACCCCATTCCGCGTACCGTGGCGGATAGTCCAACCACAGGAGTTCCTCATGCGTTCAGTTCTTTGTGCCGGCGCCGCGCTTGTTTTGTTCGCTCTGCCCGCATCCGCTGCTTGTTGCAGTCCGCGGCCCGTAGCGCTGGAAGATCCCACTACGGAAGCTCCGCAGGTGAGCAAACAGGAAGCCGCTATCGTGGCGGCCATCAAGCTCTATTCCATTGGCTACTGCGACGGTTACTATAAAGAAAAAGAGCCAAAAATTGCGGAAGGCGCTACCCAAGATGCGTACGACAAATGGGTCAATGATAAACGCACGTGTTTTGCCGCCGAAGTGCTGTTCTTCCGCAACCAATTCAAAAAAGCTGGTGCCTTGCAGATCCCCGATCAAAAATAAGTACCATCCTGCCCGCCACCGGCGGGTTTTTCTTTATGAAAAATAAAAAGACCGGATTATTCCGGTCGTCAGAGTCGTTTATCGGCGCTGATAGGTAGACGCCTGGGCTACAAGAGTGTCCAGAGACGGGTCGCTGGCAATGAGGCGTTTTTGTACCACGAGGTCGACCAGCTTCTTGAGTTTTGCGTTGAGCTGTTTGAGCTCGGCCGTCGCTCTCGCGGAGTCGTCTTGGAGGTTCCCTTCGATGACTGCCAGTATCACTACCAATTCGTGTTCAGGAAGGTTCTTGAATGTTTGAGCATTCATGGGGATCTCCCGGACGCCATCCTTCACGAGTTGTTCTTGGGCCAGTGCGAAGAGAAAATTTCTGATGCCATGCAGTTTCTCGAGCTTCTTCGGGGTGCTTAGGTACGTATTCCAGAGACGCATTGCGGTCTCGCCGGGAGATTCAGTCATGCGGCATTCCTTTCGTGCAAGGTTTCTGGTTTTACTATACACTGGAGCATTATGTCGCGCAATTTCAAGTTGCAGAGCCCCTACCAGCCCGCAGGCGATCAGCCGGCGGCCATTCGCGCACTCGAGGAGGGGTTAGAGAAGGGCATGCGCCACCAGACTCTGCTCGGCGTCACCGGCTCGGGCAAGACCTTCACCTGTGCCAATGTTATTGCCCACTTCGACAAGCCGACCCTCGTCCTCGCGCACAATAAGACGCTCGCAGCTCAGCTCGCGCAGGAATATCGCGAATTTTTCCCCGAGAACGCGGTGCACTATTTCGTTTCTTACTATGACTACTACCAGCCCGAGGCGTACATTGCGCACTCCGATACGTACATCGAGAAAGAGGCGATGATTAACGCCGAGATTGACCGTCTCCGCCACGCGGCGACGCAAGCGCTACTCACGCGCAAGGATGTGATTATCGTCGCGTCGGTCTCCGCGATTTACGGTCTCGGCTCGCCCGAGGAATATGAGAAAGTGCACGTGAAGATTGTGCGCGGCAAGGCGATTGAAGGTGGTCGCGCAGGATTGATTCGCCAGCTCATCCGGATTTATTTCGAGCGGACCAATGCCGACCTCGAGCCGGGCAAGATCCGCGCAGTGGGGAATGCGGTCGAGTTCATGCCGGTGAACGAAAAGGTGATTTATCGCGCGACCTTCGATGGCGATGTCGTTTCTTCGGTGCACCAGCTCGACCCGGTCTCGCGCGCTAAAGTGGTCGAGCCCGATTCGGTGTTCGTCTTTCCGGCCAAGCACTTCGTGAGTAGCGAAAAGGAACGTGTGCGCGCTATCGAAGACATCAAGCTTGAGCTCGAAGGACAGCTCGCGAAGTTTAAGCGCGAGGAGAAACCGCTCGAGGCCGAACGCTTGAAGCGTCGCACGCTCCACGACCTCGCGCTCATCCGCGAGATTGGCTACACGAGCGGTATCGAGAATTACTCACGCCACTTCGACGGTCGCGCATCCGGCGAACCGCCGCACACTCTTTTGTCATACTTTCCTCATAAAAAAGACGGCTCAGCAGATTTCTTAACGGTCATCGACGAATCGCATGTCACCGTCCCGCAGATTGGCGGCATGTATGCGGGCGACAAATCGCGCAAGGATGTGCTTGTCGAATACGGCTTCCGCCTCCCTTCGGCGCGCGACAATCGTCCGCTTCGCTTCGAAGAATTTGAAAATCGGATTGGTCAGAGCACTCTACACGAGCGCGACACCGGGGCCGTACGAGAAGGCGCACTCCGAGCAAGTGGTCGAACAAATTATTCGCCCAACGGGTCTCATTGATCCCGAACTGGTGATTCGTCCAGTAACTGAAGGAGCCGAGCCCATGTCCGGACTTACGAAGTCCCCACATTCCGAGCATGTAGGATTTACGAAACCCTACATTGGACAGGTGGCGGATTTTATTGAAGAAGCAGAGAAGACCATCAAGGGCGGTGGCCGAGCGCTCGCGACCACGCTCACCAAACAGATGGCCGAGGACTTGGCACAATTCTTGCGCGAGAAAAAAATAAAAGCTGAGTACCTCCACAGCGACGTAAAGACGATTGACCGCATCGACATTCTCACCAACTTCCGCAAAGGGAAGTTCGACATTCTCGTCGGCGTGAACCTCCTGCGCGAGGGATTGGATTTGCCCGAGGTGGAGCTCGTGGGCATTCTCGACGCCGACAAAGAAGGTTTCCTGCGCTCGGAGACGTCGCTCATCCAGACCATCGGCAGAGCCGCTCGTAACGTACTCGGTAAAGTGATTCTCTATGCCGACGTCATGACCGGCTCTCTCGAGAAGGCGATTGGGGAGACGAATCGTCGTCGCGCCATCCAGCTCGCCTATAACCAGGCGCACGGCATCACTCCGCAGACCATCCACAAAGAGATTCACGACATTGCCGCGTCGATGCGCACCGAGCACCAGAAGACGATTGACGAACTCCTCGTGCTCGACAAGCTTGCGTACCGCGATGACCCGACGGCCTTCATCAAGCAGAAGCGCGACGAGATGGCGGAAGCGGTCGAGAAACTTGATTTCGAAACGGCCGCACTCATCCGTGACGAGATTTATAAACTTGAAGGCACGGGCCCGAAGAAAAAAGGTCGCACGCGCAAGCCGCTTTCTGGAAGCTAAGTTCAATGCTAGAATGCGCCCGAACCTGTCCCGCCACGGACGGGCGATTACCATACATGGCAACCAAAAAACAAAGCGCGAAGGAGATACACGAACACAAGCACGGGAGCGACTGGCTCGTGGTGAAGGGTGCGCGCACCCATAATTTGAAAAATATCAACGTACAATTGCCGCGCGGGGCGATGTCGGTCATCACCGGCCTCTCGGGCTCGGGGAAGTCCTCGCTCGCGTTCGACACTATTTTTGCCGAGGGTCAGCGTCGCTATGTCGAATCGCTTTCCGCCTACGCGCGACAATTCCTCAACCAGATGGCGAAACCAGACGTGGATGAGATTACCGGCCTCTCGCCCGCGATTTCTATCGACCAAAAAAGTCGTTCCAACAATCCGCGTTCGACGGTGGCGACGGTGACCGAGATTTACGATTATCTCCGCGTCCTCTATGCGCGCGCGGGCCAGGCGTACTGCATCCATCACGATGTCCCGATTGTAAAATTGTCGAAAGAAGAAATGATCAAAATGGTGCTCACGCGCGTCGACGCACGGCGTCAAGGTCGAACCTTAAATCCGAATTCTCAGGTTCGACCTTGGCAGATGTGGTCGTTGTCGACAAGAGCGCAGTGACTATTTATGCGCCGGTGGTCGTCGGTCGCAAAGGCGAGTACTACCAACTGCTCTACGACCTTCTCGGCAAGGGATATGAAAAAGTGATGATTGATGGGAAGATCGCAGTCGCTCCGCGAGAAGATCGAACTCGACCGCAACAAGCGTCACGACATCGACGCGGTTGTCGACACTATTTTCGTTTCTGAATTCTCGCGTTCGACCGCAGGCGCGCGTGAACGACTCTCCGAGGCGCTCGAGCTGGCGCTCAAAGAGTCTGATGGGTTGGTAAAAATTAAACACGCGGACGGCACGACCGAGACGCTCTCGTCGAAATTTATTTGCCCCGAGGACGGTGCCTCATTTCCGGAGGTGGAGCCGCGACTCTTCTCCTTCAATTCTCCCTATGGTGCGTGCCCGGCCTGTAACGGTCTCGGCACCGAGTCACTTTTTTCCGAGGAAGTGTGTCCGGTCTGTCTCGGCAAGCGCCTGCGCCCCGAGGCTTTGCGGGTGTACTTGAAGTCGGAGGGAATGGGGGGACTTCGTAAGTCCTCTTCGGAATCCGGACTTACGAAGTCCGAACATGGGCTGGGTGTGAACATTGTTGACTTTGTGAACATGTCCATCGGCGACGCGAAGAAGTTTGTCGATTCGCTCGAACTTTCGGAAATGAAAAAAGATATCGCCGCACCAATCTTGCGCGAGATCAACAGCCGCCTCACCTTCATGCTCAATGTTGGTCTCGACTATCTCACCCTCGATCGCTCGGCCGCGACCCTTTCCGGCGGCGAGGCCCAGCGCATCCGTCTCGCGTCCCAGCTCGGCCGGGGCTCACGGGTGCCTTGTACGTGCTCGATGAGCCGACCATCGGTCTCCATCAGCGCGACAATGATCGCCTCATCAAGACTCTGCTTGCGCTGAAGGAGCTCGGCAACACCATCGTGGTCGTCGAGCACGACGAGGATACTATCTACGCCGCCGACTACATTGTGGACATTGGTCCGGGCGCGGGCACGCACGGCGGGAAGGTCGTCGCTGCAAGGCTGGCTCGACGACCTCCTGACCACGCCGCACAACGACTCGGGCTCCGTTACGCTCGATTATTTGCGCCTCGAAAAAGAAATCCCGACACCCGAGGATCGCCGCGAAAGCGAGAAGGGCAAGATTATGATTCGTGGTGCGACACTCCACAATCTGAAGAATCAAAATGTGGATGTGCCGCTCGGCAAGCTGGTCTGCATCACGGGCGTCTCCGGAAGTGGCAAGTCGACGTTCCTCTACGATATTTTGCATAAAAATCTTGCGGCGCGATTCGCGAAGAGGGAAGCCAAGCTCCAGCACGTCGCCTCGATGGCCGGCACCGAGTACGTCGGTCGCACCGTGCTGATCGATCAGTCGCCGATTGGGCGCACGCCGCGCTCCAATCCCGCAACCTACACCGGCGCGATGACGCATATTCGCGACCTCTTCGCCGCGACCTCGGAGGCGCGTGCGCGCGGCTGGCGGCCGGGCCGCTTCTCCTTCAACGTCCCGGGCGGCCGCTGCGAGGCCTGCCAGGGCAACGGGCAGATCGCGGTCGAGATGCATTTCCTCCCGACGGTGTACGTCACGTGCGATGTCTGTGAGGGCAAGCGCTTTATGAAAGAGACACTCGAAGTCAGCTTCCATGGCAAAAATATTTATGAAGTCCTGCAGATGACGGTTGAGGAAGCGCTTGAATTTTTCAAAGACATTCCCGCGATCTCTGACCGACTCGAATCTCTGAAGGCGACCGGCTTGGAATATCTCACCCTCGGCCAATCGGCAACGACGCTCTCGGGTGGCGAGGCCCAACGCGTGAAGATTGCCTCGGAGCTCTATCGCCCGATGGTGATGAAAACGATTTATCTCCTCGACGAGCCGACGGTCGGCCTCCACTACGAGGACGTGCGCAAGCTGATAGAAATTTTGCAGGAGCTCGTGCGTCGCGGCAACACGGTCGTGGTTATCGAACACAATCTCGATGTCATCAAGTCGAGCGATTATCTCATCGACTTCGGCCCTGAGGGTGGCGTGAAGGGTGGCAAGGTCATCGCGAAGGGCACGCCGGAAGAAGTCGCCGACAACGAGCACTCCTACACCGGCCAGTATCTCGCGAAAGTGTTGAAGCGGAAATTAAAGAAATAAAAAAGTTAGGACACGCCGTGTCCTAACTTTTAGATAAAGAAAAGACCGGGATTGCTCCCGGTCTCTCAAAGGGCGTTAAACATATATCTCTTCAGGGTTGTATCCGCGCTCTTCTGCCGTGCGAACGCGATATTGATTGGCGACTTCTTGCACGCGACGTACGTTTTGGTAAAACGCACGGCGACTGTTGTAGACCTTCGTCAGTTCGAGTCGCACCGGATGATTACGGAGCGAAAGAAGATAGTCGAGATCTTCGCACAAGTTCGCGAGCTGTTTCGCCGATAGGCGCCTCAGCTGCGCGATGGCGCCGTCCCGGTCTTCGGATTTCGGCGGATCTTTCAGCAAGACATGGTCTATGCTGTTTTTGATGCTCGAATTGCTCATGACACCATTCCCTTATTGACGGTGAACTCTCGCATGCCAATATACACGCCAATAGAGTTCTTGTCAAGCTCTCGCAAAGTAAGAAAAAACCGCCCGAGGGCGGTTGTGGTTTAGACGGCTGGCTGTGGCCAGAAGATTCGGCGAACCACGGTTGTAGTGCCGACGGCGAGCGAACCGAGGAGACCGAAGTAGAACCAATGCATAGTGTCGTTACAGAAGTCAAAGAGACTGACGAGAGCGAAAATGACGATGAAAAGTCCAAGGATTTGTTTGGCGCCGAGCTCGAATTCTTCTGGCGTCTTGCAGTTCTGGTAGACATACCAGGCGAGACACATAAGCGCGGCGGTACCTCCCCACATAATGATCAAGGCTAGAACAGTCATGACAATCTCCTTGTCGGGCGGTTGCGAACTCGTGCACCATAGTCGATTACTTCGCGATATGTCAAGTCTCGCCTAAAACCGACTTGTATTGCACACTAACGATATGGAACGAGCCGAACTCAAGAAATATGATCTGCCCGACGTGCCGGGTGTGTATTTTTTTAAACAGGGCAGGAAGATTCTCTATGTGGGCAAGGCGACCAGCCTGCGCGATCGCGTGCGAAGCTATTTCGACGACGACCTGATCGCCACACGCGGGCCGCGCATCGTGGACATGGTGACGCGGGCTGACGGTCTCGCCTACGAGCCGACACCGACCGTGCTCGAGGCGCTGGTGCGCGAGGCGGTGTTGATTAAGAAACATATGCCGCCAGCGAACAGCGATGGCAAAGATGATTCGACCTTTCTCTACGCCGTCATCACGAAAGAAGACATTCCGCGCGTACTCGTCGTGCGCGGCAAAGATCTCGATTTTAAGAATCGCCGTATTCAAGGCGACGCCTTAAAGGCAACTTCCCAAGGCGTCGCCTTGCGGGCGATTTTCGGCCCCTATCCCTCCGGCCCGCAGTTGCGCGAAGGCTTGCGACTCATTCGACGCATTTTCCCATTCTTCGATACCGAGAAACCGGTCATCGCCACCAACAAACATCACCGCGCAAAAATAGAATTCAATACGCAGATAGGGCAGTATCCCCGCGACTACGATCGAAAGCAGTATTTGAAGTCGATTCGCAATGTCACGCTGTTTCTGGCTGGGCGCGGCAAAGAATTGCGCAAGACGCTCATGCGCGAGATGACTCTTGCCGCGCGCGAAGAGCGTTTCGAGGATGCGGCTACCGCGCGACGACAACTCTTTGCGCTCGATCATATCCAGGACGTCTCTCTTATTAAAGATGAGAGTCGTGAGACGGGGAGGTATCCACAAAAATCTGCTATAGCAGGGAATAGTGGATACCGGATTGAAGCCTACGATACCGCGCATCTCGCGGGTACCAATGCGGTCGGTGTGATGACTGTGCTGATTGATGGCGTACCGGCAAAAAAAGACTACCGGACTTTTCGCATTCGGGGCGGGGACTTCGTAAGTCCGGGCGCTAAGGGACTTACGAAGTCCAAACATGGGCGGAATTTGAATAACGACATCGCCTCATTGCGCGAAATTCTTTCACGTCGACTCGGGCACCCAGAGTGGGAATTGCCCAGTGCCATCGTTGTGGACGGCGGCAAGCCACAGAAGAAGGCGGCCGAGGCGGTGCTCGCCGACGCGGGCATCTCGATTCCTGTGGCGGCAGTGGTCAAGGATGAGCGCCATCGCCCCCGCGAAGTAATCGGCGCACGCCTCGCGGGCGTCACCGAGGTTGATGCGGTGCGGGCGAATGCTGAGGCACATCGTTTCTCACTCGCGCGGCATCGTCGCGCTCGCTCGCGCGGCTTGCGTGGGTAAAAAGCGCAAGCTATTATTTTCTCCAGAGTTGTCTATAGGAGCCTGCGATGTCTGGTCAATCGAGAAACGACCGGTGCACGCACGCTCTGGTCGCGGCACGAACGAAGTATTGTCAAAACTTCGATACCGAACTAGCCTGCAACTGCGGGAAAGCAACGATCACCGATCATGCGAGTGGGGCCAATCCTAATGCGCATCAGTTGGTCCTCGGCTCGACGCCGACGCCACAGAGCTTGCTCGATAACTTCACGGTCTATCATCAGTATTACTGCGACGCGTGCGGAGCAATCTACATGGCGTCCGTCATCGAGGGGGTGCGGAACTACGTCCCTCTCGAAAAACGCGACCCTTTATTGCCCCCGACACACTAACCGACGGCCCACGCCGCCGGTTTTTTTATTGGTATACTTGTGGGATGAGACCAAAATTTGTCGGCACCCTACTTTTCATCATCGTTATCGCGTGCTTCATCACCGGCGCGCTCGTGTATCCTGCGCTCCCCGCGCATCTTATCTCGCACTGGAATGCGACGGGCCACCCGAACGGCGTGCTGGGAAAGTTCTGGGGCACATTCCTTCTGCCGTTCATTATGCTTTTCATTATCGGCGTCTGGGCGCTTCTGCCGCGCATCGATCCGCTCGATCGACATTTCAAGAGTTTCCGCTATGTGTACGATTTCCTCTGGTTCCTCATCGTCTCCTTCCTCGCATACGTCTACGCACTCATGCTCGGCATCAACCTCGGCTGGCAGGTCAATATGCTCAGCGCCATTATGCCGGCGCTCGGCATCCTCATCTTTATCATCGGCTTCTTATTGATCAAGATCAAGCGCAACTGGTTCGTCGGCATTCGCACGCCGTGGACTATCTCGAGCGATACGGTCTGGCGGAAGACCCATCACCTCGCCAGCATCCTCTTCAAGGCGGCGGGCGTCACCATCTTCCTCGGTGGACTCATCGAGCCACAGTTTGCGCTCTGGTGGATTTTTGCACCAATCGGCGTTGCGGTACTGGTGCCCGTGATCTACTCGTATTTCGTATATCGCGGGGAGGCGGTACACTAATCTCATGCAAGGCACGGTCGTCGGCGTTCTGCGAGGCGGGCCATCACGCCAGCACGAGGCATCGCTCGCGACGGGCGCGGTGATGCTCTCCAAACTGCCCGAGGAGCGCTTTCAAACGCGCGACATCTATATCGATAAAAGCGGCGCGTGGCACGACCGCGGTCGCCCCACGACGCCCGATCGCGCGCTCCGCCAGCTCGATGTCGTGCTCATCGCCCTCCACGGCGAGTATGGCGAGGACGGCGAAGTGCAGAAAATTCTGCAGAGAGCGGGCGTGCCCTACAGCGGCAGTGAGGCTTTCAACGCGCATGTCGCTCTGCATAAGCTGATGGCGAAAGCGCGTGCGCAGGAAGCTGGCTTGCTCACGCCCTCCTCGCGCTATCTCGACGACGCGCGTGCGATTGAAGGAAACGTCCACGAAATTATCCGCGCGTTCTCCCAGCCCGTGGTGGTGAAGCCAGTGGGGTGGGGGCCGGTTGGCGCGTCAGTCGTCGGTGGCTATGCACACGTGCTCTCTGCAATTGAGAAACTGTTTGCCGAGGGAGCACCGGCCGTGCTGGTCGAAGAATACATTCGCGGTCCGCGTGCCTCGGTTGCAGTGGTCGAGGGTTTGCGTGGCGAAGCACTCTACGTCTTGCCCTCGGTCGAGTCTACGCTTGTGGGCGAGGAGGAGCGACTCGTCTGTCCGGGCAACTTTTCGCGCGTCGCGCGCGAAGAGCTCACGCGAGCCGCCAAGCTCCTGCATCGCTCGCTCGACCTGCGTCACTACTCCGAGAGCGACTTCGTCGTCGCACCCTCGGGTGTCTACTATCTCGAGACCAGTCCGCTCCCGCGGCTCGGCGCGGGCTCCCCGATGGCGCTCGCGCTCTCCTCGGTTGGCGTTCCGCTTCCTGACTTTCTTGGGCATCTGGTCAATTTGGCATTAGAACGATAATGAAGTTCATTTCTTACGTTCTTCGAGATAAAAATGGAAAACTATATAAAGGGATGACGAATAATCTTGAAAGAAGACTACGCGAACATAGAAGTGGACATACACGCACAACTTCACGAATGCAAGAACTCAAAGTTGTGTATATTGAGGAATTTGATACGTTTGAAGAAGCTAGGAATCGTGAATTATATTTCAAGACGGCGGCTGGCCGTCGATTCCTTGCAAAACAAATAGATCAGGGCCGTTAGCTCAGTTGGTAGAGCGCCTCATTTGCAATGAGGAGGTCACCAGTTCAAATCTGGTACGGTCCACACAGTCGTTCGCTCAGCTGGTACCCGCCCGAACGGCCGAGCTCCACAGGGCCGCTCGGTCGGGCGGGGAGCACCTCATTTGCAATGAGGGGGTCAGCGGTTCAAATCCGCTAGGGTCCACAAAAGTTTTGACAGGGAGTCCAGTCTGCGTTAAGGTTCTCTCCAGATGGGCATCGTGCTCGCTACTTCCTCGCAAGAGGAGGTTCTTTGTCAACAAGCAGGGAGACTCTGCATGTCGATCATACTTGGAGTACCGGTACTGGTACTCTCGATTCTCGTTCTCTTCACGTTATTCCTGTCGTTCCGCAACATCGGGGCGACTGAGATGGGTCTCGTTCGAAAGCGGTTCAGCTTCAAGAAGCTCACCAGTGGAACCATCGCCTTCAATGGCGAAGCGGGCTATCAGGCCGACCTCTTGAAGCCGGGACTGCAATTCAAACTTTGGCCGCTCTATGCGGTTACGCGTCACCCTTGGGTCCAGATCCCAGCCGGGCAAATCGGTGTCGTCATCTCACAAGTCGGCGATGCGTTGCCGACCGGTGCGAAGTCGGCTGATTACAAACCGGAATTCGGAAACTTCCAGGACCTGAAGGCATTCGTTGATAACCACGGCCAGAAAGGTCTCCAGCGTCCGGTACTTCCGCCGGGCACCGTGGCCCCAATCCATCCGCTTGGTTTTATCGTCATCACACGGGATCAGGTCTTCGGTCTGCCGATCGACGAGGAAATCCAGGCAAAGGTATACCAAAAGGGCGGTCTCACGCCGGATGCGTTCGGTCTCCAGCAAAACCAGCTCGAAGTGACACGCATTGAGCCAAAACACGAACGCGATGGTCAGATCGTCGATATGATCGGCATTGTGACCACGTTCGACGGCGCGCCGATTCCTAAGGGCGCCATCGCAAACCGACTCGGCGACTTCGACGACATATCTAAGTTGGAATCCGAGGCCACGATGGCCGACAGTACCCTGGTGGAAACCATTCTTTCTAACAAGAATGTCCTCCACAATAACTACCAGGACTTCCAGAAATTCGTCGACAACGGCGGACGTATCGGTCTTCAGCATGATCCGCTCCTCTACGGTGCGTACACGCTGAATCCATTTCTGGTTTCGGTCGAGATGGTACCGATGCTCGTCGTCAACCAGGGCGAAGTGGCGGTGGTGAAGGCCTATGTCGGTCTCGCGACCGAAGACACCTCCGGTGCCGAATTCAAGTTCGGTTCCCTAGTGCGTCCTGGACATCGTGGCGTATGGCGCGAATCGCTTCGCACCGGCAAATACGCCATCAATCCGCGTTGTTACAATGTCGAGAAAGTACCGACGGCCATCTTGACCCTCAACTGGGCCGAGGCGGACTCGAAGGCGCACAATCTCGACAAAGAACTCAAGGCCATCGACGCGAAGTCGAAGGAAGGGTTCGAGTTCAGCATCGATCTGCAGGTGCAGATCCACGTGCCGGACACCGAAGCGCCGAAAGTAATCTCGATGGTAGGTACCATGTATAACCTCGTCAACGAGGTTCTGCAGGCGGCGGTGGGCAACCACTTCCGTGACAAGTTGCAAAGCATGGCAGCGGTCCAGTTCATCCAAGACCGTGCGAAGGTCCAGCAGGATGCCGAACAACATATCAAGGCAAAACTTGCTGACTATCGAGTCGAAACGCGCGGCGTCTACATCCAGGACGTCGTCTTGCCCAAGGCGATCGTTGATGTGTTGCAGGCTCGCGAAGTGGCGACTCAGCAACAAGAGACCTACAAGGCCGAAGAAAGGGCACAGACTGAACGTCTCACGCTCGAACAGTCGCGCGGCAAGGCTGATCAACAGGCTGCCCTGG
Source organism: Candidatus Kaiserbacteria bacterium (assembly GCA_963813065.1). GTDB lineage: Bacteria > Patescibacteriota > Minisyncoccia > Phycocordibacterales > Phycocordibacteraceae > C7867-001. The sequence goes on along the minus strand of CAWEXP010000004.1, from coordinate 38,636 downwards.
CGAAGTCCGAGGTCGGCATAAGCATTGCCGCCAACTTGGCAGAGGCAGTGAAAAAGTCTGCCGAAGGCGAGGCGTTCAAGCTCGAAAAGGTTGGCAAGGCCAGCGCCGTCCAAGTCGAAGCGCAAGGTCTGGCGGTGGCAGTGGGCTTAAAGGCACAACGCGATGCGGTTGGCGATGAAGGAACGACCATCATCAACGTCGTTCGCGCGCTTGCCGAAAGCAGTCAGCCCTTCATGCCACAAATCTTGGTGGCAGGACAGGGTGGCGGACTGGAGGCTCTGGCGATGAAGTTCCTCAAGAACGTCACCGATAAGAGCATCGAGACGCCGAAGCCTGTGGTTGAAGCCTCAGCGCCTCCCGTGTTGGCAACAGTCGCTCCTCCGCCCACGGCCTAACCGTTCTTTGTTCGTTTGCCCCGGCTTAATTGCCGGGGCTTTTTCTATCCAAAACAACCCGTGCCCTGGTCGCGTATACTAGAACGTATGAAAGGCCTCAATAAACAAGTGTGGCTCGCGACGTTGTGTGCCGTGTTGATTATTGCCGTCGTTAGTTTGATTGAATACCAACGCGTTGAATCGCTCAACGCCTCCGTTTCGAATCTCAAGACGTCGCTTGAAGAATTGAACGTGCGTTTCGCGACACTTGCCACCACGGCGAGCACCACCGCGGCACAAGCGGCGGCGAACATCAGCGAGCTCCAACATCGCCAAACCATCGTCAATAAATCCGAGGACCAGAGTCTCCAGAATGCCGTTGCGGCCGCGGCACCCGCAGTCGTTTCGATTGTCGAGAGCAAAGTCGTGCCGCAATTGCAGGTCACCTACGAGAATCCTTTTGGCAACGATCCGTTCTTCGGTGGATTCGGCATGCAGGTGCCGGTGTATCAGCAAGTGGGGACGACGACTCAGCAAGTCGCGGCGGGCACCGGTTTCATCATCCGCTCTTCGGGATACATCTTGACCAACAAGCACGTCGTGCCCGACGCCGACGCGACCTACACCGTCCTCCTCGCGAGCGGCAAACAGGCGACCGGCACTGTCGTCTGGCGATCGTCGACCAACGATCTCGCGGTGGTGAAAATCGCGGGCAGTGGCTACCCGACGCTTCCACTCGGCGATTCCTCGACACTCTCGCTCGGTGAGTCGGTTTTCGCGGTGGGGAATGCGCTTGGACAATATAATAATTCGGTCTCCACCGGTGTCATCTCGGGACTGAATCGGAGCATCACAGCCGCCGATGCCGAGACCGGCGCCTCCGAGACCCTCAACGGCGTCATCCAGACCGACGCGGCCATCAATCCCGGCAACTCGGGCGGCCCGTTGGTCACGCTCAATGGTGAGGCCATCGGCGTGAACGTCGCGACGGTGCAAGGTTCGGAGAATATCGGCTTCTCGCTCCCGATCAACGAAGTGAAAACAGCAATCGCGAATCTGGGCATCTAGGCTCGGGTCTGGTATGGTGTGCGAGGGCTATAACGCCGCCATGCGGCGTTCGCCCGACCAAGCGAAGCTTGGTTTAGGGCGGTTAGCTCAGTTGGTTAGAGCGTACGCTTCACACGCGTAAGGTCACAGGTCCGAATCCTGTACCGCCCACCTGTGCGATAGAGATGTCTTGTGTCGGGCCGGAGTATGCCGGTAGTACATGCGCTTCGGGTGCGTAAGGACCGAGTTCAATTCTCGGCGGCCCGACAGAGGACAGCTCGGAAGAGGAGAAGCGCGAGTGCTACCATACATCTATGCCTCGCTGGTGTATGCCGACGCTTTGTTTCGTTTCTCCTTTTATTGCCGGAGCCATCGGTTCACTCTTCACGACCTCGCAGATCACAACGTGGTACGCGCATCTCGTACAACCCTCGTGGACGCCGCCCGCGTGGGTCTTTGCGCCGGTATGGACGACGCTGTATCTCCTGATGGGCATCGCCGCGCTCCTCGTGTGGCGTGCTCGGCGGTCGGGTCGTGCGTTTGTGATTAAAATATTTTTCCTACAGCTCGTGCTGAACGCTCTCTGGTCGATTATTTTTTTCGGGCTCCACGCGTCGCGATTTGCATTTGCGATTATCGTCTTGCTCTGGATGCTCATTCTCTGGCTCGTGTTTCTCTTTGCACGCCAGTCGCGCACCGCGGCATGGCTCCTCCTGCCATATCTGCTCTGGGTCTCGTATGCCGCAACGCTCAACCTTGGCATCATCCTACTCAACTGATACGCTCAAGAAGACGGGCCGGCGTATGCTGGTAGTACGCATGGCTGGGGGTCATGCAGACCGGGTTCGATTCCCGGCGGCCCGAACGAAGCAAGGCGGAGTGAGGGCCGCAGTTCAGCGCCTGCGCGCTGAACGTTGGGAATCGAAAGCCGCAGGCCTATCACGCACAGCAGTGCGCGATGCCGAGGCGCGGACACGACCGAGCCGAGCGGCGGCGAGGCGAGAGTCGCGGAAGAATGCGTACTCGCGGTTCCCGGCGGCCCGATGAAAATAATTTCCGTTCGTGGTATAACAACCTATACGGGCCTATAGTAAAGTGGTATTACGCGTCATTCGCATTGACGAGGCGGGAGTTCGATTCTCCCTAGGTCCACATGCCATTCGACGGGAACAAACTCATAGCGCCTGCGGGCGTCGCCGTACAGCACTTCACCCAGAGTGCCGGTTTTTGCGGCCCGGCGTCACTCAAGATTCTCCTCTCCTATTTCGGCAAAGAATTTTTCCGAGGCCCAGCTCGCGCAACTCGCCGACGCGACGATGGAGATCGGCACCGAGCACGAGGGGCTCATCCACGCGGTCAAGCAGATTGGCGGCCACGTCTTCGCCAAGTCGGGCGGCACGGTCGACGACCTGCGTTATTTTCTGCAGAAAGAAAAACTGCCCGTCATCTTTAGTGGTGCCTTCGAGGACGGCGATCACTACAGTGTCGCGGTGGAACGTCACCGATAAAAATGATGATGAGGTTCGACCCGGCGGACGAGGAGCCGGTAACTCTGGGTCGAATACTTCGAGAAGTTCCCGAATATTGGTTCGATTTCATCGGCGCAAAAAATGAAAAAATTTGCTGGGGCTGGTACATGGTCGTCTCGTTCGACCAGCGCACCTTCGATGTCAAAGGTGGGGAGTATTTTTAAGTACGGTAGTATATGAGGCTCATGCGGACCAATCTCGTACACCCCGGCGCGGACCAATTGCATTATGAGATTCGCGCGATAGTCGCGCTCGCGAAGAGATCGAGAAACTCGGCATGCCCATTGTTTGGGAGAATATTGGCGACCCGGTCGCGAAGGGCTTCGCACCGCCGCTGTGGATACGCGAGATTGTGCAGAGAGCGGCGGCTGACCCCGCGACCTACGCCTACTCGCCGACGGCCGGCCTCGACGCCACGCGCGCGTACATCGCGCAGGAGCGCAATCTCGAGGGCGGCATCCAGATTACGGCCGACGATATTTTATTTTTCAATGGTCTCGGCGACGCAATTTCGAAACTCTATACCAACCTCAACGCCGGTGCGCGCGTCATTGGGCCGAACCCCGCATACCCGACACATTCTTCGGCCGAGGCGGCGCACGCCGATGCGCCCGCGCTGACCTACCGGCTCGACCCAGAGAAGGGTTGGGCACCAGATGTGGCGAACCTCGAAGAACAGATACAGAATAATCCTTCGATTGCGGGCATTTTGATTATTAATCCCGACAATCCGACGGGCTTCGTCTATCCGCAGGAAACGCTCGCGCAGATGGTGGATATCGCGCGTCGCTACAAACTTTTTATTATCTCGGATGAAATTTATTCCAACCTTGCCTACGACGGCGCGATGATGAAGAAGCTCGCTTCGGTCATCGGCGAGGTGCCGGGGATTGCGCTACGCGGCATCTCGAAGGAGTTCCCCTGGCCCGGGAGCCGCTGTGGCTGGGCCGAGTTCTACAATCGCTCTGCCGACCGCAACTTCGACCGCTACACACGCTCACTGATTGATTCGAAGATGCTCGAGGTCTGCTCGACGACGCTCCCGCAGAAAGTCCTGCCCGAGGTGATGAGCGACGCGCGCTACTTGCCGTATCTCGCGGAGCGCACGGCGAGCTACGACCGCAAGAGCAAACTCGCGTGCGAGATTTTCTCCGCGATTCCAGAAATTATTTTGCACCCAGCGCACGGCGCGTTCTATCTGACCGTCGTTTTCCGTGATGGCGTTTTAAAAAAAGAGCAGTCACTTAACATTTCGGAGCAGGCGAGGGCAGTCATCGCGCCGTATCTCGACGGCGTCCAGCTCGACCAGCGATTCGCGTACCAGCTCCTCGCAAAGACCGGCATCTGCGTCGTCGCGCTCTCCTCCGGCTTCAACTCCGACCGTTACGGATTCCGGCTCACGCTTCTCGAGCAAGATGATGCACAGTTCGAAAAAACTATCCGCACCATCGCGGAGAATGTCCGTGCATACCTCGACTCCGCGGTATAATCCGCTCATGACTCTGCTCTTGCTGGTCGTCGCGCTCTTTGGTATCTCGCTCTGGGGCCCGTTGAACCGCCGCCATGCGCGACACTACTGGAAGACGGCGTGGGATAGGCGCGTACCGCTTGTGCCGCTCTTCGTTGTGCCGTATGTCAGCCTCTTTCCCTTCGTCATTTTTGCGTTCGTGACGCTCTTCTTCTCGCCCGTCGCTAGCATGTTTTATACCTCGATAGCCATCGCTTCCTTTTCTGCCGCGCTCTTCTGGTATCTCTTCCCGACGGGTTTCCGGCACCCCTTCAATGTCGGACAGGGGAAATTGCGCCGCGTCTTGAAGGAGATTTATCACCACGAAGGGTTCGCAAACGCGTTCCCCAGCTCGCACGTCTATCTCTCGATTATCTCGGGCTATTTCCTCGCGCTCGCGTTCCCGCCGTTCGCCATCCTTATCTGGGCGATTGCGCTCTGCATCGCGGTTTCGACGGTCTTTGTCCGCCAACACGAACTCCTCGACATTCTCGGCGGCCTCGCGTGGGCGGCAGTGAGCATTGCCCTCGCGTTTTATCTTTTGGCGGGGTAATATCTTTTTGTTCAGGGCCCTTAGCTCACTTGGTAGAGCGCTGCGATGGCATTGCAGAGGTAGGGGGTTCGAATCCCCCAGGGTCCACTACTTCGCTAAAGCTACGTAGTGCAAGCACAAAAACAAAAACCGCCCTTGGGCGGTTTTTGTTTTGAATGAGTAAGGATTAGTCGAGCAGGTGCTTGGAGACGAACCCGGCCATTTCGAACATCGTCGCTTCCTTCTTGCCGAAGACGGCTTCGAGCTTGGCATCCGCGAGGACGTTACGCTTGTTCTTCGGGTTCTGGAGATCGTGTGCCTTGATGTACTCCCAGAGCTTGCTGGTAATCTCCGGGCGTGAGAGCGGGCCCTTGCCAACGACTGCCTCGAGTTCAGGCGAGAGATTGTGGGGCTTCATGAACGCGGGATTTGCTTTCTTTGTTGCCATAGTGAAAGTTAATTTTGATTAGTGTCAGAGACCCGGGCATTATACACCCGTGGGGATTGGGTCAAGGGGGTTGTGCAGTTACCCGCACACCAACATTTGGTGTGCGGGTTTATCCACAGTTTTTTGGATTTTGGCCTCGCAGGTCTTGCATCCTGCGCACAATGCCGCATACTGCGCGCGTGGAAGAAAAAGATTTACATGACCTCGCAGAACTCGACGAGCCGCCGCAAAGCGTAATCCAACCCGCCGCCTTTTACCATTGCAAGAAAGCAGATCGCCTCATTGTCGGCACTCCCGACCACTTGGCCAAGATGCGGACCAAGATCGACGACCTCGTGCGGGGCGCTGGCCTGACCCTCTTCGGCTCCTCGGTCGAGCGCTATAGCGACGAGGAACAGCACGGCTACACCTATCTCGCCTGGATCGGCGAAAGCGCCATCGACATCCACACCTGGCCCGAGTACGGCTCGGCCATCGTCAACACGCACCTCTGCAATATCCACGCGAATCACGACAAGCAGGTCCTCGCTTTTTTTGTTTCAGTCCAAAAGTTTTTTCATTCAAGGAAGCCCGTGCTCGGCGTGCCCGTGCGGCTCGATCTGCACAAAAACTAGCGCGCCCGCGCGGTGGTATACTGCCCACATGTCTGTCCAGAGTTTCCTCATCCGCCAATACGCGAACTGGAAGTTGAAAGATTTGCCCGCAGGCCAGCGGGAGATGATGACGACGCTTGTGAGCAAGAATCCAGAACTATTTAAAAAAATCGGCGAGGAGATCGAACGCCGAAAAAAGGGTGGCGAGAGCGAGACTCGAGCCGCAATGGAGGTGATGAAAAAATATCGCGCCGAGCTCGCACCGCTCTTGCAACGCTAACTATGACGACCCTCACTGCCGTACTCGTCGCAATCCAGGCACTCGGCGCCGTCATCGGCGCGGGCTACGCGGTATGGGCCGAGATCGCGTACTTCCGCGCGGCGCGCGATGGCGTCATCGACACGGCCGAGCGCGCACATCTGCGCAACATCGCGCACGGGCTCCGCTGGGGCATGTCGCTCCTCTTGCTCGCGTCGCTCGGGCTCGTGATTAGTGCATACACGAGTCAGGTCGTGCCCGCACCGGCGCTCCAGAGTGCGTACTGGATCCAGACGGCGCTCGCGTTCCTCATCATCCTCCTCTCGTGGCTGCTCTCGAAAAAGCGAATCGCCTTCGCGCTCGGCTCGGCGGGCATCTTCTCCGCATGGTGGTTCCTCGCGCTCCTCGCGCTCGGCCAGGTACCGGCCATCGCCCTCGGCTCCGCGGTCGCACTCTACATCCTCGCGACCGCACTCCTCCTCGCACTCTTTTGGTACATCCGTTTCCGTGCGTTTCCTCAGAATTAGAAAGGCCAACTTGAAGTATGGACAAACCGTTCTTCTTTGTTGATGATAGTGGCTCTAAAGATTGGGAAACTCCTTATGCCCATGAGTTCATATTGAAACCACCAGCTCGCATCAACGAAAACATAAAATTTTGGCGTGGAAATTACTTCGTGCTTGCTGGCATATATGTATCAACTGAGGCTGTTGCCCGAATAAATCCGGAAATAGACGCTTTGAAACATGAGTACTTTGGTACAAAACACGTCGAGATAAAATCAGAGTGGCTACGCATTCCGATAAAACGGCGTAAGAAATATCTTGAACCATTTGCCATTACCGAAGAGACCCTTAAACGGTTTGTTGAGAATGCTTGGTATAGTCTGTTTGAGAAAAATCGTGAGAGTATTCAGATTCAAGCGTTTATCATTGATAAACGGTTCTATAACGCGAAAAGAACGAAGGTAACGCCATTTCAAGAGTTGGCACAGGTCTTGTTCGATCGGGTCGAACTACATCCAAATAGTGGTGCCGAGATTGTTTTTGACCAAATGGAGGAAAGTATCAAGTCTCAGAAACACGATCATGGTACGCTCCTGAGGATTTCTAAAAGAGATCTCAATCTCGGTTCATACCAAAAGAAATATTCGCACGCATGTGTACGTTTCGAAAAATCGTGCAATTCAAATTTTCTTCAGCTTGCCGATACGGTTGCTTACAATATATTCCGTCAGTTCGTACAACATGGCGACAGCTGGGAATCGCCGGAAGGGAACGCATTAGTTGAATACTCTTTTTTCTCCCGTATTACAGAGAATTTTTATCACAATGTTAAAGGACGGATTGCCGGATATGGTTTGGTAAAAGTTCCCGATGCAGTGAAAGTTCCGTGGGGTACTGATGCTACAAAAAAGCCCCATGACAAATCATGAGGCGCTTTTGTGGTCAGTCCCTTGCGGTCCTACCATACGCTGAGAGGGTAGCTAGGCGTTAAGCCAACCGACCTGTCTTTAGGTTAGCACAAAAGCAACACATTTCAACATTATCCACACATCGGAATTGGGCAAACAAATCAACATTCATTCATGCATGTCAGGTTGTTTGGCAAAAACGACCTTTCTTTTTATCCTTGCGCGCGGTAGGTTTGAATCATGTTACGAATCGGCATGGTCTGAACTCTATACACCATGCCCACGAAATAAATGGCACAACGAAAGGCATCCCGTTTGAGTTTGTAATACAACTACCGCCGCCGGACTACCGGACAGTTTCCAAAGCGCTACGAGCCAAAAACCCGGCTCCAAGACGATTTTCATACTCCACTGTTGATACGGGCGCTGAAGCCGCCAAATGACCTATGGAACGAGCGCGAAAAGCGGAGGGAAGTGTACGAGTCCAAATCTCGCTATTTGAGGGCTTACGGCGCTCGACAAGCATTGGTGCTCTCGTGAACGAGATGGTTGGGCGGTTCGCGGCGGTAAACCCAAGTTACAAGCGTCTCTACCCCAATAAGTCCCAGCGTGCCGCCATGGAGCGGGTCTTGCGGCGCTTTGGGACATCGGAAGTGGAGCGAGTCGTTGCGCTGCTACCCGTTAGTAATAAGAAGCCCTATGCGCCTATCATCACGACCCCTGTAGAACTCGAATGGAAGATTGAGAACTTGCACACATGGGAAAGGAGAGCGGCAGACGGGTCGAAAAGGCGTGGGCGGGGCTTCGTTATTATCTAGGTTACAAAAACGTATGAACATTGAACAGAAGGATACTATCAACTCATCGGAAGGTACTGGAAAAGAGGGGTACGTGGCTACCCCAGCAGATAGCCAAGAGGTAATGACGCAACCCTCTCTTTCCACTGAAAACTTATCGGAAGATGGTGGAAGATGGTGGAACGGGTGCGACGCGATGAGCCAAGGTACGGGCAGCAGAAACACATCGGAAGATGAGGGAAATAAGGGGGACGTGGGAAGCGAAAAAGAATGCGCTGTCTTGCCAACCGGAAGGCATCAGACGCTCAATTCTCGGCAACTCCGACTCGTAGAAATCTTATCGGATAATGGTCGCAGATGGTTGCACTACGGGGACATGCTGCTTGCCGCCGGGTACTCGAAGTCAATGGCAAAAACGCCCAGCCGTGTTCTCTCTTCGCCATCGCTCTCCGCCTATCTAGACCAGTACGAGCGGGAGAGGAAAGCCGAGTGTAAGGAGTGATGAACACTTGGTAGCACTTGGTAGCAAATGCGCTACACTTATCAGTAACCCTTCTTGTGAGGGGAAGACACACGAATAGCCCGCAAGGGCGACGACCTAAACCATCGGTAACGGTGGCATGGTCGGGAGACACGTAATGCGTAGAGAACCCGTCATGGGGTCGCATTACGTGCCGCATTGGGAAACTGATGCGTACGGCGCAAGCCGTAGCCCGTGGCGGGTTCTCTGCGACCGCCCGGCGCAATCCCATGCGCCCAAGCGAACTCAAACTACCAAAACCTTTTTCCAACACCGCACTTGTCTGCTACGCCGCAGCACTCGTGCTTTCTACGCTCATCTGGCACTGGACTGACCCGTGGGTACTCGTTTTCATACTCGGTTCGGTTATCGCTTCCGTCATTCTCGTAAGATACGCGCTTCATCGACAACGCCGGGCGTCGGTTCTCGAAGAGTTGAAATCACCAGCCGAAAAGCGATTGCATGTGCAGCGGCGAATGGAGGATGCTACGAAAACGATACAGAGTTTACGGCTGCTCGGCTTTGTCTTCGTGCTCATGGGACTCGGCATCATAAAGACCAACTCTACGGACGCATCCTATGGTGTGAGTGTTTTCATCTTCCTACTCGGAGGCGCACTCATCGTCTGGTCAATCCGAAAGGCGCGAACGGTCGAGCGATGGAACGACAGGAACGCCCCCGACTTCGTGGTCGATGGTAAGGGGCGAACGCAGAAGATGAAGCCATGAGTACGCAGCACTGGTACGAGGTGTGGGAAGACGACGGCAAGCGCATGACGCTCGCCAGTTGGTTCAACCATCTCGTGATGGTCTTCGCCGGTCTCGTGCCAGCAGCCATAGCGGTGCTCGTTCTCGGTCTCGCAGTCGTGTTCATAGCGCTCATTACGCATCTTCTCGGACTCGCATGACGCGGCACGCGACCATCAACATCTTGGGCGTCGACCTTACCGAGAGAGACTTTCCAAATCTGTACCCCATAGCCGCGAAGAACAGGGAGTACGTTGCCGGGTGGCTTCTCTCGCTTATGAAGCGCACCGGGTCGGACGACATCGGTAGCACCGCAACGATACTTGAACACGATTTGGAGCACGAGCGGCTCGTCGCAAAGCCGAGCGGCTCGGCTGATACGTCTATCGTGGACAACGACATGGTCGGCTTCTTCGACCTGCTCGCACGCCATGATTTTGAGGACAAAGTGAAGGAAGGACGAAAGGCGATTGAAGACGAGTCGAAGCCATGAACTCGCTCATCCTCCGCTGCGAGAACTTGTCCTGCAACTTCCGTGTGCGCCTCGTGCAGGACGTGCCAGAGTGGAAACCGGATACGCCGCCGAACCTCGCCAAGGTGCCTGTAGGACAGGCAAACGAGCAGTATGTCGCTCGATACACCTCCGAGCGGTACTGTGCTGGTTGCGGGCAGGTAGTCGAGATGATGGAAAACGATACGAAATGCCCCCGTTGCGGCGAAATAGGGTCTTTTTTGGAGTCAGGAGACCAGTGCTCGAAGTGCGGAGGTATGATAAAATCAAGTAAAGGAGCCGTATTCTAACGATGGGGCACCCAATAGGACTCTATGTCATGTTGTGTCAAGTAGAGTTATAGACAAGACAAGTGTTGACAAACGGGGCGGGCGGGTATAGGATGGCTTCATGAACGAAACCACGACCGACCGACTCTACGCGCTCGATGAGGTAGCCGACCTGCTCCACGTGAGCGAGCGCACTGCCTTCCGCTACATCCACGATAAGAAACTCGCAGCCAAGAAGGTCGGCGGTACGTGGCGCATCTCGGCGAGTGCCCTCAAAGCGTTTGTTGAAGGCGAAGCGCCGGAGGTCGTGCGTGGCATCGAGAAAGAGATGGTGAGCAAGCGCGAGAGTTTGACGAAGGCGGACATCAAACACGTCTGCGACATCCTCCGCCGCGACGATGGCGTCGGTGCGAAGGACTACATCGAACAGTTCTCGTGGCTCCTCTTCCTCAAAGTGTTTGAGGGCGTCGAAGCGCAACTGAAAGAACTCGAAGAGGCGGAGGGACGGAAGTATCAGCCGGTCATCGACGCCGAGTATCAGTGGTCGGCGTGGGCGAAGAAGGATTGGAAGGACAAAGACGAACTCATTTTTTTCATAAATCAAAAACTGTTCCCGTACCTGCAAGCACTGAAGGGCGACCCGCGCCGCGACAAAATCGGGGAGATTTTCCGCGAACTGCCGGGCAACCGCATCCGCTCGCCGCACAACCTGCTCGATGTCATCGAGATACTCGACAAGATAGAGAAGCATCACTTCCAAGACACCAACCTGCTCTCGCAGGTGTACGAAGAAATCCTGCAAGCGATGGGCAGCGAAGGTGGCTGGTCGGGCGAGTTCTATTCGCCGCGCCCGCTCATCCGGCTGATGGTCAAAATCGTGAACCCGCAGTTGGGCGAGACCGTCCTCGACCCGTTCGTTGGCTCCGGCGGCTTCCTCGTTGAGAGTTTCAATCACATCTATGAGAACTCCACGAAGGATGTCCGCGCATGGAAGACGCTGCAAACCAAAACGCTCTATGGTCAAGAGAAGAAGCCGTTGCCATTCCTCATCGGCACGATGAACCTCATTCTCCACCACGTCCTCGTGCCGAACATCACGCGCACGAACACCTTTATGGAGGACGTGCACAACATGCCGGAGAGTGAGAAGGTCGATGTCATCCTCACCAACCCTCCGTTCGGCGCTGAAGAGCCGAAGACGGTACAGAACAACTACCCGATACAAGTGGGCGCAACTGAAGGTCTCGCGCTCCAATACGTAATGAAGCGTCTCAAAAACGGAGGACGTTGCGGTGTCATTCTTCCCGAAGGCAACATCCTCTTCGGCGGCGGAGCCATGGCTCGCATACGCGAAGACCTCCTGACGAAGTTCAACGTCTCTGCAATCATCTCGCTTCCGCAGGGCACTTTCGCGCAGATGGGTGCGGGCGTGAAAACCAACCTCGTTTTCTTCGAGAAGACCGGTGCGACAAAGGAAATCTGGTACGGCGAGGTACAGGGCAAGTTCACCAAGAAGAAAAACGTGATGGACGAGCACTTGGAGGAGGTCTTCGAGAAGTGGAAGAAGCGCGAGGTCTCGGATACTTCGTGGATTGTCCCGGGGGAGACCATCCGAGAACGTGGCTGGGACATTTCGCCAAAGAACCCCAACAGCGCAGAGAGTGAAGCGCTCTTGCCGCCCGTGGAAATCATTGGTGAGATAGAGAAGAACCAGCGCGAGATAGAGACACTTTTGACCTCGCTGAAAAAGGCGGTGGCGAAATGAGTATGGAATGGCGTAAAGAAAAACTCGGAAGCACGCTCTTCTCAATAAACACCCACTCAATAAGTCCGGGTGATTTGCCTGCGCAGTTTACGTACATCGACATCGATGCGGTGAAGGGCGGTACAGTTGTGAACCCAAAAACACTCTCCCGCTCAAACGCTCCTTCGAGGGCGCGTAGAGTAGTACGAGAAGGCGATTTACTGATTGCCAGCGTGAGACCTTATTTGCGTGGATTTGCTGTAGTGCCGAAGGAGTACGACGGTGCCATCGCATCAACTGGCTTCTTTGTTATAGAGAAGTCGTCAGACCTCGAACCTCGCTTTCTGCTCTATTGCGCGTTATCAGATGGTTTCGTTGACCAGACGACCGCTTTGACACAGGGTGCGCAATACCCGGCTCTCAATCGCGAACTACTCAACGAAATCGAGATTTCCATTCCGTTCTCGAACGGCAAACCCGACCTCGCCGAGCAGAAACGCATCGCGGACAGATTAGAAATGGTTTTTGCAGAGGTAGAAAAAGGTGTGCGTACAAACGAAGCCAACGAACGGCTGGCAAAGTCCTTGGGTTTTGGCGTTGCGAGAGAACTCTTGCAGAGACCTGACTTTGCTGAAATAGCACTCGGAGAAGTGCTTGACCTGCAAAATGGTCGGGCGTTCAAGGAGACCGATTGGTCAGCGAAAGGATTGCCGATTGTTCGGATACAGAACCTCAATAACCCTGACGCAAAATACAACCACTACGAGCATCCAGTTGAAGAGCGCTTCTTGATAGACACCGGAGACCTGTTGATTGCATGGTCAGGAACACCCGGCACATCCTTTGGCGCATTTATTTGGAGCAGAGGCAAGGCGATACTCAATCAGCACATCTTCAACGCCGTTCCGAAAACAGACCTGCTTTCTCGCAGGTACTTGAAGTACGCGGTCAATGAAAAACTCGATGAGATGATAGCCAACTCGCACGGAGGGGCTGGGCTGCGCCACATAACCAAAACCGACCTCGTGAAAGTAAAACTGGGAATACCGATGAAGAATGGCGAACCTGACCTCAAAGAACAAGAACGGCTTGCCGATGAGTTGGAGAAGATGACCTCCACAACAAACCAAATCGAACAACTGTTTGATAGGCAACAGGAACATTTCACCGCTTTGCGCTCCTCGGTGCTCAACCAATCGTTCGCTATGCAAACATAACTATGGCTTACTCCGAAGACGACACGCGCGTAAAACTCATCGACCCGCAGATACATGATGCCGGGTGGAAAGAGGAGTATCTGCTCCGCAACTATCCCATTTCCGACGACCGCTTCTACGTCGAAGGCGAGGAATACAAGCGCCTGCCCACGGCGCTCTTCGCCGACTACGTCCTCATCTACCAGAACGTAACAGTAGCGGTGCTCGAAGCGAAGGCGGAGGACGAAGACCCGATGAAGCACATGACGCAGGTGCAGGACTACGCGCAGCGCCTCGACGTGCCCTTCGCGTACATCTCCAACGGCAAGACCACGTACCTCTACGACCGTCGCACGATGAAAGCCCCGGAGGAGGTCTCATCCTTCCTCTCGCCTGAAGAGATGTTCAAGGCATACGTAGAGTGGAAAGGGCTTGAAGACAAGAACCTCTCCGCGCTCGAATACCCACTCCACGTGAGCGGCACGAAGCGCCCGCGTGCGTATCAGGAGACCGCGATAAAGGCGGTCGTCGAGAACATCACCAAGGGCAAGAAGACGACGCTTCTCACGATGGCGACCGGCACCGGCAAGACCTTCACTGCCTTCCAGATTGTCTGGAAACTCGTCAAATCGAAGTCCATACACCGCGTGCTCTTCCTCTGCGACCGCATCATCCTGCGCGATGACGCCTACAGCCGCGACTTCGAGCCGTTCGGTGAGGCGCGCGCCAAGATAGAGGGCGGCGACTTCAACCGCAACCGCGACATCTACTTCGCCACGTACCAGACGCTCTTCGCAGGCGACCTGTACAAGCAGATACCCTCCGACTTCTTCGACCTCGTTATCATCGACGAGTGCCATCGCTCCCGCTACGGCGACTGGGGCGACATCTTGGAGCACTTCGGTGGTGCAGCGCAACTCGGCATGACCGCGACGCCGCGGCGCGAAGACAACATCGACGTGTACGACTACTTCGGCGAGCCGGTCTTCCAATACTCTCTCGGAGAAGCAATCCAAGACGGCTATCTCGTGCCGTATAAAATCTACAAGGTAACCACGAACCTCTATCGCAAGGGTCTTTCCGTCGCTGCGGCAGAAGAGGTTATCTACGACGACGAAGTCGAGCCGGAGGACATCAAGGACTTCTACGAACCCTCCGAGTACGAACGCGCCGTTACCATCCCCGAACAGATAGACCTGCTCTCGCAGAAGGTCATCGAGGTACTCGACGATACGAACAAGTACGGCAAGACCATTGTCTTCTGTGTCGACATGGCGCACGCGCAAGCAGTGAAGGACAAACTGAACGAACTGAAGGGGCGCGAGGACTACGCCGCGCGTGTCGTGGCGGAGGACAAGGACGACCTCACGCTCTTCCGCGACAAGGAGCGCCCGATGCCGGTCATCGCTACGACGGTCGACCTGCTCTCGACCGGCGTGGACATCCCGCACGTGCAGAACATCGTGTTCATGCGCCCCATCGCCTCGCGCGTGCTCTTCAAGCAGATTATGGGGCGCGGCTCACGGCTCTTCGAGGGCAAGGGTTTCTTCCGCATCATTGACTTCACCAATGCGACCCGGCTCTTGGACGAGTGGGACGTTGCACCGAAGCCGCCAGCACCGCCTACGCCTCCGGCGGAGCCGATAGCGCCCTTCGACAAACTGATTACCGGCATCGTAGTCGACAACAAGACCGAGGAGCACGTGGCGAGTGCTGTGGTGAAGGTCAAACTGGGACGCTGGGAGAAGATTGGCAAGACGGACGCCGACGGCTTCTTCAAGATTTTCGGTCTGCCCTCGAACGACGAGGTTACGGTACGCGTCGAGCACGCGGACTACAAAGGTCTCTCCAAGCGTCTCGAACCGCACAAGTCCGAGGAGGAAACGCCGTACGAGTTCCGCTTGAAGCCGCTCAAGGGTGCGCCGAAGAAGATAACCGTCAAAGGCATCGTAGTTACGGTCGACGAGGAAATAGAAATAGAGTTCGACGGCATAAAACTCTCGAAGGCGGAGTATCGCAAATACTCCGGCGAGAAGATAGCCGAGATGGTGCACACGACCGACGAACTGCGTGCGGTCTGGCTCGACCCGGAGAAGCGCGAGCGCCTTATCGCGGACTTGGAGGCGAAGCGCGTCAACATCCCGCTCATCAAGTCCATCGAGAACTTGGAGGACAGCGACGCCTTCGACGTGATAGCCCACATCGCCTTCGATGCTCCGCTCCTGACCCGCGAAGACCGCGTCAAGCAGTTCATGCGTGCCAATGCCCAGATGCTCGACCACTACGGCAAAGACATCGGCGAAGCCATCCGCGACATCATGGAGAAGTACAAGAGCGGCGGCGAAGAGAACCTCTCGTCGGAGGCGTTCCTCCTGCCCAACATGAACGCGAAGAAGGAAATCATCCAAGCGAAGTACCCAGAGGGTCTCTTCGGCTTCGTGCGCGGGCTGAAGGAGCGGGTGTACGCGTTCGGTGGCAAAGATTAGCAGAGATAACCTATAACATCATGGAATACTTCTGGTTCATCATCGCGTTGGCAATCGGGGGCGGAGCGGGGTATTTCATCGCTTCCTCCAAGAGCAAGCAGGCACTTGTCGAGAAGAACGCCGCAATCCAAGCAAAGGATGTAGAACTTCGCGCGAAAGACCAAGAAATCGCCGTGGAGAAACGCGCTCTCGAAGAGCGGTCGAAAGATGTCGGGCAACTGGAAGCGCGGTTCAAGGCGATTGCCGGAGATGTTATGCGCGAGCACTCCAAGGACTTTCTCTCGGAGTTCGAGCGCGTACAGAAATCACATACCCAAGCAATCGAGAGCAAGGAAAAGGGCTTCGAGAAAATCGCCGAAGGCGTCAACAAGTCTATCGAAACCGTAGAGAAGAAGATAAGCGCCCTCGAAAAGGAGCGTGGCGAGCAGTTCGGTGCACTCGGCGAGAGCATCAAGAACGTCCTCGACGCCGGTGTGAAGATGCAGGAGTCGGCGACATCACTCAAAACAGTGCTTTCGTCCGCAAGCGCTGTGCGCGGTCGTTGGGGCGAGACGGTACTGAAGAACCTCCTCGAAGAGTCAGGACTCACGGAAGGTATCGACTTCCACATTCAAGAGACCCTTACGAACGACGAAGCCGAGCGTTTGCGTCCAGACGTGGTGGTAAACCTTCCGGGCGGCTTGCAGTTGGCTATCGACTCCAAGGCAGGGCTGGAAGAGTTTTTCAAGGCAGTCGAAGAGAAGGACGAAGAGAAGAAGCAGGAACATTTGAGCAAGTTCGCGCAGAACCTCCGTGGGCACATCAAAGCCCTTTCGAGTAAGGAATACCAAAAGCATCTCGACGAGCGTATCCCATACGTCGTTATGTTCGTACCCGGTGAAGCGGCGATACGAGCCGTGTTCGAGCACGATACCAACCTGTACCGCGAAGCACAGGAGAAGAAAGTCATGCTCGCCAGTCCGGCGACCATCATGCCACTCATTCTTCTCATCGCGCACGCATGGCGGCAACACAAGTCAGTTGAGAACGCATCGAAGTTGGCAACGGAGGTCATCGACCTCGGTGCCCGGCTCAAAGCGTTCATTGGGCACTTCGTTGGTATCGGTAGTTCGCTCTCCAAAGCGACCGAGAAGTTCAACAGCGCTGCGAACTCGTGGGACTCGCGTGTGATGCCGAAAATAGAGGTGATAGACAATCTGGGCGGGCGACTCCAAATCGAAGCAGAGACGGTGCAAACCATTGACGAAGAACCCCGATTGCCATCAAAGATTGCTACAGAGAACGTGCCTCTTATTGAGGGTCAGAAGTAGGAGATAATACTAGGTATGGCACTCTTCAAGAGCACAGAGTATCGACTGATGGGTCTCATCGAAGACATCGACCGAGGCGTCATTGGCTTGCCTGACATTCAGCGACCGTTTGTCTGGAAGAACACCCAAGTCCGCGACCTGTTCGACAGTATGTACCGTGGCTACCCGATAGGGCACCTGCTTTTCTGGGAGAATGTCCATCAAGCCAACACCAAGACCATCGGCGATGAGGCAAAGCACCACATTCCGCGTTTCCTCATTGTGGATGGTCAGCAGCGCCTCACATCGCTTTTCGCGGTTGTGAAGGGTAAAGAGATTGTCCGCGAAGACTACGAGAAAGAGAGGGTCGTCATCGCCTTCAATCCGGTTGAAGAACTGTTCGTTGTGCCCGACGCCAGCACGAAAAACGACCCCGCATACATTCAAGACATTGCAGAAGTATGGGGCACCGAGAACTTCAACCGCTTCACAAATGATTACTTGGAGAAACTGCGCTCGACACGCGGACTTACCAGCGAAGAAGAGAATAAAGCAGCGGATGCCATTGGGAAGTTACGCGGCTTGGAGCACTTCCTCTTTTCGGTACTCGAAATCTCTTCAACCGCATCCGAGGAAGAAGTGGCACAGATTTTCGTGCGCATCAACAGCAAAGGGAAACGTCTCAAAGAGACGGACTTCGTGCTCACTCTCATGTCTGTGTTCTGGGATGAGGGGCGTTTCGCGTTGGAGAACTTCGCTCGTGCTGCCCGCATACCCGCAGAAGGACACGCGACACCCTTCAACTACATTTTCCAGCCCGACCCAGACCAGATGCTTCGTGTCGCTGTCGGTTTTGGTTTCAACCGTGCCCGCCTGAAATACGCTTACAGCATCCTGCGCGGGAAAGACCTGAAGACCGAAGAGTTCAGCAACGAGCGACGCGAAGAGCAGTTCGCCATCCTGAAGGAGACGCAAGAGAAGACCCTCAACCTCAACAACTGGCACGAGTTCCTCAAAGCACTCAAAGAAGCGGGGTACACACGCGGCGGCATGATTACTTCTTCGTACAACATCATGTACGCCTACACGCTCTTCCTCATAGGGAAATACGACTTCAACATGGAGGCACCGTCGCTACGAAAACTTATTGCGCGCTGGTTCTTCTTCATCTCACTTACCGGTCGGTACACCAAATCAGCAGAGACCCAAATGGAGGAAGACCTCGGCGCTATCCAGCGCGGACGTGCGCTTTTCGGCTCTGCCCGTTTTGGTGAGGCGAAGTTCGGAGGCGAGACGTTGGAGAACATTCTTTCCAAAATCATCGAAACCGAAATCACCGATGACTACTGGAACATCACTCTCCCGACCAGCGGACTCGTGAGCGGTGCCGCGCGCAACCCGGCGATGTTTGCTTACTATGCAGCGCTGAACATCCTTGGTGCTCGCGTCCTCTTCTCCAATCTTACGACCTCGCAACTCTTGGAAGACGGCGTGAAAGAGAAGCGGGCGGCGTTGGAGCGGCACCACCTCTTTCCGCGCAAATACCTTGCTCGCATCGGAGTAAAGGACTTCGCAGAAATCAACCAAGTCGCTAACTACGCGCTCGTCGAGTGGGGCGACAACAATGACATTAGCGACAATCCACCGAGCGTGTATTTCCCCGGATACCTCGCCCGCTTCAATGGCGACGAGGCGGCGCGCAAAGAAGCGTATTATTGGCACGCGCTCCCGGAGGGGTGGCAGAACATGGAGTACCCGCACTTCCTCACAGAGTGCGTCGAAAGCGCATGGCGCAGGTCATTCGTGATGCATTTGCTCGATTGAACTCATGAGCGACCACTACGACACAATGCAGGTGTGTAAACGATGGGGTCATCAAATCACCGAATACTATGACACCTACCCAACCGAACGTGAGGAGTTCTGCCGTCGATGTGGCAGCGCAACGACCCATGTCTGTTTGCACTGTAGCGCTCACATACGGGGATACCATCACTTTGATGGTATCGCTGGCGGCGGGGGTCAGGATGTTCCGCTCAACTGTCATAAATGCGGCACTGCTTATCCATGGAAGACAAAGATGCTGTGGAAGAAGGCGGGCACCGCGTTTATTGCTCCGGCAAAGTATGTGGTCGATGCCGTCGTGCGCATTTTCAAGAAAGGATGAATAGACTATGAACTGGTTCAATGAAAACTACACTTGGATTACGGCACTGCTGGCACTACTCGCCGTCATTTCTCCATTCGTTACATTCTGGCTTTCCCGACAACGCTCGGAGCGGCAGTTGTTGCAACATCGGGAAGCCGTACAAAAGAAACTGCGCGAGTTGGAGATGAACGTACGCTATAAGCAGTACGCAAGTGAGGTGCGTCTTATAGACACCAAGCGACACCGAAAGGAGTATCCGTCCGGTGTGAACAGTAAGCACTGGGTCGACCTGAAAGCGGAAATGAAGGAGTGCCGTTTCGACGGAGTGGAGTTTTTTATGGACATGCCTGTTGGCGCGAATGAGCGGGAAGATGGCACAGTGGAGTTAGTGCGCGGTAGCACACAGCACGAGTTCGTTGTATTCCCGGCAGGTAAGGTTCCTTACGAATGGATTGACTTCGTCTCCTTGGAGGGCGACGAGTACCACAACTTCCCGCTCATCTACTGCCATTTCAATGGATTGCCGAAAAACGAGTTTCAGCGCAAAACTCCTTACAAAGAAGTACTCTATTACTTCAAGCAGGAGAACGGCTATTACCGTGAAGTAAAAGTCGCCTGACCACCCATGGCTTACTTTCGCGCCCGCAACAAAATACAGACCGAATACTCCGGCTATGAACAGGCATCTGACGGTTTGCGCAGTCGACTGGCAGCGATTGTAGATGCTCGCACCGGCTACCACATCGGGATTGGTAATGAGGGCTACTTTCTCAATCGTGGACAACTTGACCACGAAACCAGTGTGCGCCTCAACAAAATAGGACTGGACGCCATCCGTCGCGGCTCATACGACGAGGTGTTTGAGGCAACCGAGATTTTCCTTCATCTCGTTCATGCAAACTTGTACCAGCAGACATACGACGAAACATTGCGCGATGTTGCGGTCGCGTTCAGGACTGCGGGAAGCGTGTACGGAATAAACGAGAACGGAGAGGTCGTTCTGGTGATACCCCAAGAGACCGCGCAGAATGTCGATGCGGTAGAGAAAACGCTTGGCGAACAGTCAGCCGAGGCGCTTGATTTCTTCCAACGTGCCCTCCATGACCTGCTCACACGTGGACGTAGTGCAAATGACATCGTGAAGGATTTTGCTATTGCGATGGAGGACTACGTCAAAGCACTTGCCGGACAGAAGGACTACACCGCAGCGTTGCGTGTCCTCCGTGATAGAGGTGTCGTCGCTGCCGCACAACAAGGCGTCCTCGAAAAACTCTACGCGTATCGGGGTGATGCCAGCGGCGTGGCTCACACCGGCAATACCGAAGAGCCGGGAGAAGCGGATGCTCTCTGGTTCTTGGAGACGTTGGTGGCGCAGGTCAAGATGATAGGAGCGAAGACGCGGGCTACCGAAAGAACATGAGCAAACTTCACAAACAGAATGTCGTTCACGTGCCGCCAGTCGAATGGGAGTCGCTCGACGACCTTATTCAAGTGGGCATTGAGATAACACGGATGGCGCAAGAAGGCGACGCTATCTATTCCGATAACCCCGCTCTCGCAGTAGATGTCCATAACCGCTTTTCCTTGTGGAGAGTGGCAGTAATGGAATACATGCAGCAAGAAGGACTGACGAAGCCACGGCATCCACAGCGCGACATTGCGCAGCGCTTTTCTGCATCCTACGACGTGCCGTACCTGAAAGGTGGACTTGCCTATGGCGACCAACGCTCACAGGCATCGCAAACACTTTTACGCAACATACGAAAGGAAACCGCCCAGAGGTTGGAGTGGCTTTATGAGTTGCGAAAGACGCTGGGTCGACCGCAAGAGGAACAAGATAATCCAAAGCGTGTGCGTACTCCCGGCTGGATACCATCTAACACAAACTGGGAGGACATCATAATGACCGTCAAGGACGGGCATACGTTAGAGGTTCGGATTGGAAAACAGATGCACCTCGTGGACTTTACCGAAATGGGTTTTCGTAACAACAAAACCGGCAAGCCCGACGTTCAATGGGCGTTCCTCCTTGCTCTAGCAAAAAATGACGGTCGGGTGGCTTGGGGAGACCCCAAAGCCGATGTCAGTAACAAGAAGATAAAACAGCGCCTCGCCGGACTGTTGAAAACGTTTTTCGGTATTTCCGAAGACCCATTTTACGACTACCGAAAGGAGAAGGCATACCAAATGAAATCGACAATGGTCGACACGTTCGGTGTCTATTCCGGTGACGTCACCGAGGAGTAAATAAACTCCTGATAGTTGCGAAAGCCCCGAACTACGGGGCTTTTTGCTTTACATCGGAAAATCCGAGGACTTTTCGCCATTACTTATAGGCGAAGGGTTCTGGACACACCTTCGCCAGCACATCAAGAGACCAACGTGGCTGGGATTATCTCACCACCACGGAATAAAAACAACCAAACGGGATATTCCCTTGTGCCTCGTTACTACGCGCGGTTAGACCGCGCGCCCAACGGGGCAGAAGGAGTTTCGCCAAGGAGGAGGGGAGTTGGCAGGCGGGCGAAAAGGGACACTGTGCGGGTCGTCGAATGACTACCCAAAACCATTCCTACAAACCGTAATGTTGTCCGGCGACGGCTCGACATCTACCCACTCTTCCTCGGCGCGGTCTCTTCTACATAGTTTCTCTCGCTGTCTCCTCGGAGCGGATGGGCAGAAACCGAAGGTGTCTAAACCGCAATGAACGCTACCAGCCACAGCAATGAAGAAAAACGTCCGCCTCGACCTGAACGCGTCGAGATGACGCTCGTATACGAAGAGTCGGATGAGCCGGTCGAGGTGCGGCAGACCGCTCTGAAGCGTGCGTATGCCGTCCTCTTCAATGCGATGTATCGAGATGGAGTTATGTACAGGCAGCAGAAACATGCGGTTGACAACTAGGCACATTACAAACTATGCTTACGCCATGGACTTTCTCTCGCAAAGAAGTTGCCGAATACTTCAACGTCCACGAGCGAACGGTGGAACGCTGGCTCCGAAAGGGAGCGTTGAAGGGCTATAAGTTGGGCGACGGGAACACTGCGCTTTGGCGCATACCCAAAAGCGAGGTCAAAAAGTTCATGGATAGGCACGTGAATACTAAAAAGAAATAACCATGAACAACGAAACACTTACGAAGAGCAATAAACTGGTAGCGGTTTATGCTCGCGTCTCTACTGCTCGTCAGGAAGAAGACGGTACTATCGAGACGCAACTGGGCGCTGTGCGAGAGTTCGCGGGTAAGAATGGGCTGACTATCGTAAAGGAATACATTGACGATGGATGGAGCGGCGATGTCCTCGCTCGACCATCACTAGATGCCCTACGACAGGATGCAGACTCAAAACTCTGGGAAGCAGTCTTGATTTACGACCCAGACCGTCTCGCTCGTCGGTATTCGTATCAGGAACTTGTGATGGATGAACTGCGAGACGCTGGCATCGAGGTAATCTTCGTTACCATTACCGCCCCCAAGAACCCGGAGGACAAGATATCCACGGCGTCCGCGGACTTTTCGCGGAATACGAACGCGCGAAGATAAACGAGCGTTTTCGCCTCGGCAAACTTCGCAAAATCAAAGAAGGACACATTCTCGTCAGTTCGCCTCTCTACGGGTACAACTACACTCCGAAGAAGGATAGCGTGCATGGGTACTACGAGATAAACGAGGAGGAGGCACGTGTGGTACGGATGATTTTCAAGTGGATTGCGAATGAGGGTCTTACTATCCGACAGGTAGTTCGCAAGTTGCAGACGCTGGCTATCAAGCCACGCAAGAGCAAGCGCGGCGTGTGGAGCACAAGTACGCTCACTACAATGCTCCGAAACGGGGCGTATGTCGGACGAGCGCACTATCGAAGTTCCATCGCCGTAGTACCAAAGAACCCAATCAACAAGGATAAGTACCGCAAGATGAAGAAGAGTAGCCGGAAACCACGTCCAGCGGATGAATGGATGACCGTCCCGGTTCCTGCCATCATTGACCAAGAACTCTTCGATGCTGTGCGCAACAAACTGGGAGAGCACGCGAAACTCAATCCACGGAATAAGAAGTACGACTATCTTCTGGGTGGGAGGGTGGAGTGTGCGTGCGGACGAAAGCGTACGGGCGCAGCGCGGAAACGAGGAAAGTATCTCTACTACGACTGTTCCGACAAGATACTTTGTTTTCCGCTGCCGCGTACATGCTACGAACACCCAATAAATGCTCGTGTAGCAGACGAGATCGCTTTGGAACAAGTTGGCATCACTGATGACCTCACCCGAACTACTGGAAGCCGCGTATCTCGAACATAGTGCCGCGCTCCGGGCAGATAACAAAGAAGCGGCGGCGGACGTCCCTCTCATCGAAAAGGAGATTGGGAAGTTGCGGACACAAGAGGAGAGGTACAACAGGGCGTATGCTGCCGGGCTGTATTCACTCGAAGAGTTGCAGAACTACATCATGCCTGTGCGAGAACAAATCTCGGCACTTGAAACACAGAGGGTCGGCGCACTCCAACAGGAGGCAGTGTATCGCTCTGCAACCCCGCCAACACGGGAAGAGATTGAGTACGACGCTTCCCGTGCGCGAGAGTATCTTCCAAACTTGAACTTTAGTGAAAAACGCGCGATAGTTGTAGATGTCGTGGAGAAAATCGTAGGGACACAGGAACAACTCCGTGTCCGCGGTCGTATCCCAATAACAACACTCTATTGCGCATATGGCTCTGAAGATAGGTATCGTCGGTTTGCCCAACGTGGGGAAGTCCACGCTCTTCAACGCGCTCACCAAGGCGAGCGTACCGGCGGAGAACTATCCCTTCTGTACCATCGACCCGAGTGTCGGCGTGGTCGGCGTGCCCGATGAACGACTCGACGCCCTGGCGAAACTCTCCGCGAGCGAGAAGGTGATACCGGCGGCAATCGAATTCGTCGACATTGCCGGGTTGGTCAAGGGCGCGGCCGAGGGCGCTGGGCTCGGCAACCAATTCCTCTCGCACATTCGCGAGACGGACGCGATTCTCGAGGTCGTGCGTTTCTTCGACGACCCGAACATCATCCACGTCGACACCGACGTCGAGCCGTACAAGGATATCGAGGTCATTAATCTCGAACTCACGCTCGCGGACGCCGAGCAGGTGCGCAAGCGTCGCGATCGCATCGCGACCGACATTCGTGCGGGAGTGAAGAGTGCGCCCGCCGAGGACGTCGCACTGGCGAAATTGGAGCAAGCATTCGCGGCCGGCAAGCTCGCGCTCCACGCGGGGCTGACGGGCGAGGAACGCGAACTCATCACGCACTTGAATCTGCTCACCATGAAGCCGATTCTCTACGCGCTGAATCGCAAGAGCGGCGGACACAATCTCGACGAATTGAATGATGGTCGCGCCGAGCGCTGTTACGAACTCATCAACGAGCTCGGCGGTCGCTACGTGAAGGTGGACGCCGCGACCGAGCGCGACCTTAATGATGTCGCCGACGAAGATCGCACCAGCTTCCGCCAAGAGCTCGGCGCGCAAGAGGACGGGCTCGCGGATTTTATCCGCGGCGCGTACGAGACGCTCGGGCTCATATCCTTTTTCACCACCGGGCCCAAGGAGACGCGCGCGTGGACCATCCCTCGCGGCAGTACCGCGCCGATTGCGGGTGCCGCCATCCACACCGATTTCAAAGATAAGTTTATTCGCGCAGAAGTCGTTTCAACTAAGGACCTCATCGCCGCCGGCTCCTATGCCGCCGCGCGCGAAGCCGCCAAGGTGCGGACAGAAGGGAAGGATTACGTCGTCGTCGACGGCGATGTGATGGTGTTCTTGCACGCCGCGTGACGTACTCGTTTTACGTAGCATAGCTAACAAAAAAGCGCGCTGTAATCAGCGCGCTTGGTTTTATTTTTTATGCACGAGCCGTTTGCGGAGCGCCGCGCGCGCAATCCGCACCAGGTGGTCGGGCTTGAAGCATTCGCAGTCGTCCGCTTCTGGCGGCGGACTCCCCGCAGACACCTTGGCGAGCCGTCGCAGGAGTCGGAGCGGCAATGCCGAATTGTGACAGAGCGCGACGCGAAGCGGCCAACTATTGCTCAGCAAGAGTTCGGTATAGCGCGGCTTGCTGAGGTCGGTGCGCGCGGCCAAGACGAGTGCCGCCGCCCAGTCATCCTCATCGGCAAGCCAGAGTGCCAAGGCCTCGCGGACGGGAGCCGTCGCGATTTTTATCAGTTTCGTTTGTCGAGCCGATAGGTATTTCTCCCAGTCGGTACCATTAAGATTGCCACTGCTGGCCATCGGAGTTCTCCTTGTTGATTCCGCGGGAAGAGTATCAGATAAGCCGAAAATGGCATAGTATTGACAAAGACGCAAGACTATGCTAACCTCTTTCCCAGGCCGCTACCGCGGCACCACATCAATGAGAAAGGTTTCGTGCTATGACCAGTTCTTCAAAACCTAAGAAGCGTTCGGTTGCGTTCCCAATCATTGTGGTTGCTCTGGCCACTTTCGCTGTTGTGGGCCTCGCTCGCTATTCGGCCGATCGGTTCACCCCTCATAAGGTGAACGGCACGACGGCGGCGATTATCGCACAAGCGAAAGTTGCCGCGGATGACTCTTGGCATCTTATCTATCCGCCAAAAGGCCGTACGGTTGCCGAGTCCAACGGCGTTGCGGTCAATCTGATCGGCGCGTCGGATTCTGCCAGCACCTCCGCTACAGGCACCAGCGATCAATTCGCGATTGCCTACGATCACTGTACGGGTCAGCCTCATCGATATCGGCTTGTCGCCGATACACTGGAATCCCGGAGAGCGTTCGCAAGAGAACCTGCGCCGACCAACTATGCAGGTACCTCGGAGGTCCACAGTTGCAACGGCAGTCCACATCACTACTCGCCGTTTGCGGACTAGCGCGGCGAGATCCATTTCAAGACCACAAAGGCTACGGCCTCCCTGTGGTCTTTGTGTTATCTATTGTGGTATAATCCGCCGATGGAAAACAAACACCCAAAGTTTGTCCGGTGGGCACTCCTCGTCGGCATCGTCGTCATTTTGAATATTTTCTTTGGTGTCCTCACCAGCCTCGCTCTGCCGGCGCCCGATTACAACACCTACTGCCCGAGCAATGTGTCCACGACGCTGACCGCTTCTGCTTGCGATTCTGCGGGCGGTGTCTGGACCGAGAATGCTCCTGCGCCACTTCCTGCCAAGGGCGCCGCTCCGGCCACAACAGGCTATTGCGATCTATACGCAAAGTGCCAGCCGCTCTACCAGGCGGCGAGCGACCAACACAATCTCTATGCCTTTGTGCTCATGGTCGGTCTCGGCATCCTCGCGCTCATTATTGGCTTCGTGCCGATTGGTTCCTCAATCGTGTCGAGCGGTCTCTCCTATGGCGGCGTCATCGCGTTTGTCATCGCCTCGGCGCAGTACTGGGGGACGGCGGGAGAGTGGATTCGTTTGCTGATCGCCGCAATCGGACTCGGCGCGCTGGTTTGGATTGGTTGGAAGCGCTTCCGCGACTAGCAAGGTTAAACCTTGATGCATATTCTTAAGGTTTAACCTTGCTAGGCATGACATTCGACCACAAAGAAATTGAAAAAAAAGCCCAAGCGAAATGGGCAGAGCTGAAGCTGAACGAATGCGATCTCGCAGACGAGGCGAAAGAGCCGTACTACCTGCTCGTCGAGTTCCCGTATCCCTCGGGCGACCTCCACATCGGGCACTGGTACGCCTTCGCGGTCACCGATATCTATGCGCGCTTCCTGCGCCTCCAGGGCAAGAACGTGTTGTTCCCGATTGGTTTCGACGCGTTCGGCCTGCCGGCAGAGAACGCGGCCTTCAAGCATGGCGCTGACCCCTCGGCCTGGACACTCGCCAACATTGAGCGGATGAAGACCCAGCTCGCCTCGATGGGTGCGTCTTTCGATTGGAGCAAAGAGGTCGTCGCCTGCGATCCCTCGTATTACCAATGGACGCAGTGGCTCTTCGCAAAATTCTTCGAACACGGACTCGCCGAGCGACGCCTTGCGGCGGTTAAGTGGTGCCCCAAGGATCAAACCGTGCTCGCCAACGAGCAGGTCAAAGATGGTTGTTGCGATCGGTGCGGCACGCCGGTCGAAGAAAAAATGCTCACGCAATGGTTTTTGAAAATCACACAGTACGCCGAGCGACTCCTCAAAGATCTCGACCCTCTGCCGTGGCGTGACGAAATAAAAGACGCTCAGCGCGCATGGATCGGAAAGTCGGAGGGCGCGAAAATCAAATTCGAAGTTAGGACATCCGATGTCCAGCCCATTGAGATTTTCACCACGCGACCCGATACGCTCTTTGGCGCGACGTATCTCGTGCTGGCACCCGAACACGCCCTCGTTGCGTCCCTGTCGGACGCCGTTTCAAATAAAAAAGAAATCGAAGCGTATATTGAGGCGACCCAGAAAAAAACTGAGCGCGAGCGTTCAGAGCATAAAGAGAAAACCGGCGTCGAGCTCAAGGGCGTGACGGCGATTAACCCCGCGACGAAAGAAGAGATTCCAATTTTTATTGCTGACTACGTGCTCGCCTCCTATGGCACGGGCGCCATCATGGCCGTCCCTGCGCACGACGAGCGCGATTTCGAATTTGCGCAGAAGTTCAACATTCCCGTCGTCCAGGTCGTGGTGCCGTGTGCCGATGATCCCGGCAATCCGCCACGTCCCGAGTTTAAGGAAGTGAAGCGCGATACCGTGATTGTGCATCTGCGCGACAAGTCGACGGGCAAGTTCGCTCTTCTGGATTGGCACGGAACGCTCGAAGGCATCACAACCGCGATCATGGGAGGCATCGAGCCGGGACAAACGCCCGGAGAGGCGGCGCTCATGGAGATCCGCGAAGAGGCCGCACTTGAAGACATTCGCATCATACATCGTGCGCAGTGGATTACAGCCGCACGGTATTGCGCCTCGCACAAAGGTGAAAATCGTTGCGCACACGCTTACGCACTTTTGGCCGAAGTGGACTCGTTGAGCAAACAAGGCGCGATTGATACGTCTGAATCCGCGAAGCATACGCTCGTATGGGTGAGCGAAGATGAAGTCCTCAATCGTCTCGTTCCTGCGCACCAGAAGCAGATGTGGCAATTACTCCATACCGAGGTTGCTCTGACTGGAGACGGGTATCTCATTAATTCCGGTGAATTCACTGGTAGAAATAATCGCGAGGTAGCGGCAGAGATCGTTGCACTCGCGGGCGGGGAGATGACCACGCAGTACCGTCTCCGCGATTGGCTCGTGAGTCGCCAGCGCTACTGGGGTTGCCCGATCCCCATCGTCTACGATCCAGAGGGCAAGCCGCATGCGATACCGGCCGAGCACCTGCCGTGGCTCTTGCCGACCGATGTCGACTTCAAGCCGACGGGGAAGTCGCCGCTCGCGTCGTCAAATGAATTGCGCGAGCGCGTGACGAAACTTTTCGGCGAAGGCTGGACGCCCGAGTACGACACACTCGATACGTTCGTTGATTCTTCGTGGTACTTCACCCGCTATCTCGACCCGAAGAATGTGAACGAGTTCTCCAATCTCGCGCTGATGAAAAAGTGGTTGCCGGTGCACCGCTATTCGGGCGGGAGCGAGCATACCACCATGCATCTCTTCTATGCGCGCTTCTTCTACAAAGCGCTCTACGATCTCGCGCTCGTGCCGACCAGCGAACCTTTCCACGAGCGTTTCAATCGCGGCATCATCCTCGGTCCTGATGGACAGAAAATGAGTAAGTCGAAGGGGAATGTGATCAACCCCGATGACATGGTGGGCGAATACGGCGCCGACGCAGTGCGCGTGTATCTCGCCTTCATCGGCCCCTACAATGAGCCGGGTAGCTACCCCTGGAATCTCGACGGCGTCGCGAGCATGCGAAAGTTTTTGGACCGCATCGTGCGTTTGATTGAAAAAGTCGGACACGCCGTGTCCGACTTCGAGAATCAAAACATCCAACGCGCGCTCGCAAAGACGGCGAAGAAAGTTGCCGAAGATTGCGACCGCTTTAAATTCAATACAGCCATTGCCGCACTCATGACACTCTTGAATTACCTTGAAGCCGAGGGGATGCAAAGTAAGATATCCCCACTCGTACTCAGAGATTTCGTCATCATGCTCGCGCCCTTCGCGCCGCATCTCGCGGAAGATTTGTTCGAGAAAATAGGAGGCGAGGGCAGTGTACATCGGGCGCCGTGGCCGACCTACGATCCCGCGCTCCTCGTCGAGAACGAAGTCGAGGTCGTGGTGCAGGTTGCGGGCAAGCGGAAAGGCTCCATTTCGCTCTCGGCAGATGCCTCGCAGGAGGATGCGCTCGCGGCGGCGAAGGCTTTGCCGGCAGTCGCCGCAGGACTTGCGGGGAAGGAGCCTAAGAGAGTAGTGTACGTGCCAGGCAGAATCCTCAACCTGGTGGTATAATCCGCCGCAGTTGACTATTTTATTAGCATTTGATATAACTAGAACACATTATCCATGGCAAAAATTATGAACCCCAAAAAGACCCCGGCGGCGAAAGTCGTCTCCTTCCGTTTCGATAGCGTTTCGCTGGTCAAAAAGCTTCTCGGAGCCGCCTCTGAGCGTGCCCGTGATGTGCTCGTCCGGCGCTTTGGGTTGGGGTCGCCTCAAGAGCGCGAGACGCTCGAGGCCATCGGCGACCGCTCCGGCATCACCCGCGAGCGCGTCCGTCAGATTGAGGCCGCGGGTCTCGATGCCATTCGCTCTAGCAAGGCCTTTGCCGAGGCCAAGGGCGCCTTCGACGAGGTCGCCAAGGCCGTCGAATCGCTCGGCGTCATCGTTCCTGAAGAGGAACTCCTCGCCACCCTTGCCAAGGACGAGAAGGGCCGCAATCGCATGCGCTTCCTCCTTGTGGTCGGTGCCACCTTTGTCCGTGAGCGCGAGACCGATGATTTCTATGCGCGCTGGCACATCGACCAGGAGACCGCCAAGAAGGTCCACGATGCGCTCGGTAAGCTCTACACCTCGCTCTCTGACGCGGAAGTGATTCCCGAGAGTGAACTGCTCGACCGTTTCCTCGACGAGCTCAAGGGTGTCAACGATGCCTACAAGAAAGAGGAAGTCCTCAAGCGTTGGCTCTCCCTCTCCAAGCATATCGGCAAGAATCCGCTCGCGGAGTGGGGCCGCGCGTCGGCGCCGGCCATCCGCACCAAGGGCGTGCGCGACTATGCGTACCTCACCATCAAGCGTAAGGGCGAGCCGATGCATTTCTCTGAAGTCTCGAAGGCGATTGGTACGCTCTTCTCCAAGAAGGCGCACGTCGCAACCACGCACAACGAGCTGATTAAGGATCCGCGCTTCGTGCTGGTGGGCCGCGGTCTCTACGCGCTCGCCGAGTGGGGCTACACGCCGGGCGTTGTCCGCGATGTCGTCCGCGAAGTCCTCGAGAAGGATGGCCCGATGAAGAAGGAAGAGGTCATCAAGCACGTCAAGAAGGCACGCTTCGTAAAGGACAACACCATTTTGGTGAACCTCAACGATCCGAAGTACTTCAAGTGCTTCAAGGACGGCCGCTACTCGATCGCGTAAACATTTTTACAATCAAAACCCGCCACTCTCGACGAGTGGCGGGTTTTGCGTTAGGGTTCAGCTGGAAACTGGCATGGGAGACCGAGATGCCGAAAATGAACAGAGTGAAGATACAAGCGCCGAAGCTCACCCCGCGGCCGCAGTCTGAGAAAGTGATGCGGAAGTGGGAGCAAGCACACACTGAGACCATCAAAGCCGCTGTTCACCTTGTCAAATGCCAGAACGACGAAGTGATTATTGTGCGTAGATTGCTCGTGAAGTGTCCGTGTTGTCATCGGATTCGCGTACTTGCCGAGTGGACCTTTATTCAGAAACATGTTGCCGGCTCAAGTCGCGACGGAAACAAGAATCGTCTTCCAGTCGCTGAGAGTGACTTGGAATGTCGGTATTGTGGACGGCGAGTTCAAGTGCAAAAAAGTTCGTGTGGCACTCAAATTATTGAGTTTGCCGAACGTTCACCGGGACTCTTCGAAAAAATGTTTGCTCTCGTGTACGACGACTTCGAGGGTACTCGATTCAGGCGAACCATAAAGCCGTAACCAATCCCCGCCGCGTACTCGCGGCGGGTTTTCTATCTGCTACACTATTCGTGATGCACGAGATTATTCCGTTCTTCAAGAATCTCGAAAAAGCGATTGCCAACGCCAAGGACAAGTCTGGCTTCCGCCTTACGCCGATACCGCTCCTCGTCGTCGGTATCGCGTTCTTCCTACTTGCGTTCCTCTTTATGCCCCTCCAGGTCGAGTACGCGCTGTCGCTCGCGCTTTTCCTCTCGCCGGTGTGGATCCCGCTCATGCTCGTCAGTGCCGCGTGGGGATTGTGGTTGATCTTGAAGCGTTCGCTGGCCATAGCGAAGTTGAAACACATTGTTCTCGAGATCCGTCCGCCGCGTGGGCTCGACAAAACACCGCTCGCGATGGAGGCGGCGCTCTCCGGCATGCACTTCTCGGGTGGCGACGGCAACTGGTACGAGAAATATTTTCTCGGGAAACTTCGCCCGTGGTGGTCTCTCGAGATTGTCTCGCTCGAGGGGCAGGTACACTTCTTCATTTGGACCCGCGCAAACTTTCGTAAATTAATCGAGGCGCAAATCTACGCACAGTACCCGGGCGCACAAGTGGTCGAAGTGCCCGATTATACCCGCATGCTCTCGGCGACGCCCGAGGAGTGGGCGATTTGGGGGTGCGACTTTCTCCACACGGGCAAGGACCCGGTGCCAATCAAGACCTATGTCGAGTACGGCCTCGATAGGGTACAGAAAGAGCCTGAGCAGGTCGACCCACTGGCGAACCTCATCGAGTTCATGGGTTCGATTGGCAAAGGCGAATATATTTGGCTCCAATTTATTCTCCGCGCACACAAAGGCGAGAAGTATAAAGGCGAGTTGAATAAGAAAGGGAAGCAGAAGACCTGGGCCGACGAGGCCGAAGAGATTGTCGAGGAATTGCGACTGAAGACGCGCGGCACCGAGGACACGCCCGGCTCACCGCCGACCAAGGGCACCTCCGAGCTCATGGCCGCCATCGAACGCAATGTCTCCAAGCTCGGCTTCGACGTCGGTGCCCGCGGTGTGTATCTCGCGCATCCCGACCACTTCGACCCCATCAATATCACGGGCATGACCGGCATCTTCAAACAATTCTCGGCCGAGAAGCCGTGGAATGGTATTCGCCCCGGCCACTGGATGACCGAGTTCAATGGCTATCCCTGGGAAATTGGTGTCGAGCGTTTGAAGGATGAGTATCGCCGTGCGCTGATTAGCGCCTATCGCCGTCGCCAGTATTTCCACGAGCCTTTCGCCTCGAATGAATACATGGTGATGAGCACGGAGGAGCTCGCGACGATTTATCACATCCCGTCCTTGGCTGTGAACTCGCCGAGCCTGGTGCGCATCCAGTCGGCGACGAGCGAGGCGCCCGCCAACCTGCCGGTCTAGTATGCCCCGTATGACGGACCCGATTAGTTCTGCACTCACTGCGTTCGCACGTCGGCGGCCATGGACCACCGGTGCATGTGTGGTGCTTTTCTTTTTTTGTATTGGGTATGCGACCTTCCTCGCACCACCGGTGAAATTCCCCGCGGGGAGCATTATTTCGATTAGTACGGGTGAGAGCGGTGCGGATGTCGCCGATTTTCTCGCGCATGAAGAAGTGATCCAGAATCCGCTCCTTCTCCGCGTGCTCCTGCATTTCTCGGGCAGGACAGTGCAGGCGGGCGCGTACCGTTTTGCTCACCCCGAGAATGTGGTCATCATTGGGTACCGGCTCGCGACGGGCGACTTCGGCATCCCACCCGCGCGCGTCACCTTCCCCGAGGGGAGCACGGTGCGCGACATGTCACTCCGCATTGCAGACACTCTGCCTGGAGTTTCTGCAAAAAGTTTTACGACGATTGCTCTGCCGTACCAAGGGTATCTTTTCCCCGACACCTACACGTTTGCACCCAGCACGACGGCGAGCGACATCGTCGCAACCCTGCGTGAAAATTTCTCCGCACATTTGACGCCGCTCTTGCCGCAAATCGCGAAGAGTGGGCACTCGATTGCCGATATCGTCACGATGGCTTCGATTCTCGAGAAAGAAGCGCAGACACTCGCCGATAAACAGATTGTCGCCGGCATTCTCTGGAATCGTCTCAAGGCAGGTATGCGACTCCAGGTTGATGCCGCGCCGGACACCTACCTGCACACGGGACTTCCCGCGACTCCGCTCTGCAATCCGGGTCTCGATGCGCTCGAGGCGGCCACGAGTCCCGCGCCGACGAGCTATGTGTATTACCTCACGGGTAAAGACGGCAAGATGCATTACGCAGTGACCTTTGCCCAGCACAAGCTGAATGAAGAAAGATATCTGTACTAGCACCACTATGCTTTAATAAGCCCATGAACCCCTCCGAGCGACTGGGCGCACCATCCGAGAAAAGAGAGTCACGCGCTACAGAACTCCGTCGCGAAATTGCAGGAGCGAAAGAACGGATCGCGGAGATTGAAGACGGGAGTTTTGTCATCGAGGATGCGAGTCTAGTGCCAATCATACTGACGAATATAAAAGAGCGGCTCGCCATTGCGGAAGAAAACTTACTCATAGCCGAAGGCGCCAAGCCGAACTATGAGGAGCAGGTCAAGCAACTTGAGCAGGACATAGCGCAGTGTATCGATCAGTATGCGCACCGCTGGGAAGAGCTGACGGAGAGTGGAGATGAGGCGCGCATACTCGCGTTCCTCGGAGGTATTCGCCGAGACGCGTTGAGTTATCCTGGGAAAAGTCCCTACGAGGCTGCAAAATCGCATGCGGAATCCAATCTGGCTCAACACGAAGCGAGCTGGTACCGGCCACAGGACGAACGCAACATATTGCGCGCGGTGAAGAACGACCTCGAGGACACTCTGCGTCGATCGGCATAACAAAAAACGCCCCGCAGTATGCGGGGCGTGGATCTACGCGGCGGTCTGGCCATTGGCGGCAGGCGCCCGGTTGCGTCGGATGATGATCCCGGGGACCATTGCGGCAGTAGGAACAATGTGACGCTGGTCCAGTTTGGGTCGCGTCAACTGGAATTCGCCGGTGAGCGTGACGAGGAAGTCGAGGCGAGCCCGTTTGGCCGACTCTACGTCTTCCGACGAGTCACCAACGTACACGATCTCGTCTCTCTCAATTTTGTGGTCGAGGAAGGTGAGCGAATTCTCGAGAAACGATCGCCAAGAAATTTTGGTTTCCGTTCCCACGAAAATTAAGAAGCGTTTTTTCAGCGACCTCGTCCGCACTTCTTCGTCGTGCCTCGAGCTCAACATGAGCGTTGCGCCCCGCGGCTCGTAGTGGGCGACTGCAGAGTGCTCGCCGACGGTACGCACGAGGATAACCACGGGCAGATGTTGTTCAATAAGCAGACCGACGGCTCGTCCGTCTGGATCGTGCTCGATCAGCGTTGGTGCGCTGAAGATAACCGCTTTGATAGCCATGAGCCACCCCTTTTCGTTTCTGGATAGATTATATAAACAGATACGCAACTTTGTCAATAAGGTAAAAGAAAAGCGCCGGCGATAAACCGCCGGCGCTCATGATAGATAGTGAAGCGTGAATTACGACGCTTCAAGTTCCGTGACTGCCCGAGCCCCTTTCGGCTTCGGCGGAACGTATTCCCGCACTTCGAGAACGCCGTCCGTCTTGAGCGGGCCGTCATTTTGCGGTACGTCGTACTGGAACTTCGTCCCTGGTTTCGGCACGAATTGTGCTTTGACCGAGTGGGCGACTAGTTGAAGTGCCGGCGTTTGCGCCTGGTCTGTAACCACTTCGCAGTCGGCATAGAGCGTTTTGGCTCCATTCTCTTGTGCACGCTCGAAGATTTTCACGGTGCAGTTAACCTTCTTCCCCTCGACCGTTCCTTCCGGAAGATCGTAGAGGAAAAGAAGAATATTGCCACCCTTCACCGACACCGCACATTCGCGGTACGGCCTGCCGACCCGTTCGCTATTGCGCAGGTGCGGATAGGAGGCGATGGTCACTTGCGTGATTGCATCTCCGCCGTCGAAAATCAGGTTGCGCGCCGTGATCGGCGAGCGAGTGAAGTCCTGCTTCGCTTTTGTCACCGGTGCCGGAGTTTCCGAGATTGGAGTATTGAACTTTGTGCTCAATTGCTCTGCAAGGCAGGCACGATGACCAGGAAGATGCAACTTTCCATTGATGCGAGTATTCATTTCTTTCTAGCCGAGTTTGACTCGGCCCCTTCTCACTCCATGGAAACCCGGGAGCGGTCGGGCGGCGGGGAATCCCACCAGAGCTTTTAACCTGCGGATAGGTTAGCATACTCTATCTATTTTGTCAAGCGCGTGGGCGGGTGCTATACCGGTGGGATGGAGGTCAAAAATAAGGCCGTATTTGTTGGGCTTTCTGGCGGGGTAGATTCCGCCGTCTCGGCCGCGCTCTTACAGGAGGCTGGCGCACGCGTGACGGGCGTGTTCATCAAAGGTTGGTATCCGCCCGGCATGCCCTGCACCTGGGCGGCCGAGAGGCGCGATGCGATGCGCGTGGCGGCACATCTCCACATTCCCTTTCGTACCCTCGACGCGAGCACAGAATATAAAAAGGAAGTGATTGATACTCTGCTCGCCGAGTATCGCGCAGGCCGCACGCCGAACCCTGATATTCTCTGCAACAAAGAAGTGAAGTTCGGTGCGTTCTATCGTTACGCGATGGCTCACGACGCCGACGCTATCGCGATGGGGCACTACCGCGCGGGAGAAAAGGATCAGAGCTATTTCCTCTGGGCGGTGCCGAAAGAAGTTTTGGCGAGAACGCTTTTTCCGGTTGGAGCGATGGATAAAAAAGAAGTGCGGCGACTCGCGAAGAAATTCGGTCTGCCTGTTGCAGAGAAGAAGGATAGCCAAGGTATCTGCTTCCTCGGCTCGGTTTCGGTCAAAGATTTTCTGCGTCAGGAGATTGGCGAGAATGCAGTGCTCCTGCACACCGTCGGCGAGCGCGTCGACGGGAAGTATGTGGTGGGGAAGCAAGAAGGGAAGTTGTTGTTCGGTGACGCGCCAGAAAGAAACATAATTCATTTTCACAATTCTAATTGGTTCTTGGATCCAAGTTCCATTACGGCGGCGCAATACCGCTATCGCGGACCAAAGGTCGCGGGGCACATTGAGGGCGACTCATGCATCCTTGACAATCCGCTTCGTGATTTTATCGCAGAAGGTCAGTCGATCGTTTTTTACCATGACGATCAACTCGTGGGAGGTGGTATCATAGACCGATGCTAACGAACCGCACGCACATACTCACCGCGGCGATTCTCATTGCGCTCGCGATTATCGTCGGTTTTGCGCTCTCGGTGCCGCATACGCGTGACGCCGGCCGCACGCCGATGCCGGCCGTCTCGACCACCTCGTCCACGACGATTACGCTCCATGATGCGTACAAGAAAGGTGTGCACACACTCACCGGTTCGGTGACCGCGCCCGATGCCTGTGCCACGGCGAGTGCCACCGCTGAGACCGCCGGCACCTCGTCGTCGAGTATTCTCCTCGCGATTGATATGCCTGCCGACGCGGGTGTTTGTCTCGAGCTCCCGACGCCCATCAGCTTCAGCACCACGGTGACAGCTCCTGCGGGCGCCTCGGTTACTGCGACGGTCAACGGTGCCAGTGTGCGCATCACGCCACAATGACGCCGACTATTATCAAAGCAGATGGTTCGAGTGAAATTTTCGATCCGGTGCGTCTCGAGACATCGCTCGTGCGGGCCGGCTCGGCTCCTTTTGCTGCACATCGTATTGCTGAAACGGTCGCAGGAACGCTCGTGCCCGGTATTTCTTCAAAAGAAGTCTATTCGCGTGCCTTCGCACTTTTGCGCAAGGAGGCGCGACCAGTGGCGGCGCGCTATGCGCTTCGCCGTGCTCTCCTCGAGCTCGGGCCGACCGGGCATCCTTTCGAGGATTTTATTTCGCACCTCTTTGAAAAAGAAGGCTGGAAGGTCGAGACGCGCAAAGTGATTCA
The DNA here is from genome assembly GCA_963813065.1 of Candidatus Kaiserbacteria bacterium. Lineage (GTDB taxonomy): Bacteria > Patescibacteriota > Minisyncoccia > Phycocordibacterales > Phycocordibacteraceae > C7867-001. The sequence continues at coordinate 1,213 of CAWEXP010000004.1, read as the reverse complement.
AGGGAAGTGCGTTGCACACGAAGTTGATTTCTACGGTTCGCACGAAGAGAGTGGCGAGCACATTGCCGCAGAGCTCAAGTATCACAACGACCCGGGCTACAAGTCTGACCTCAAGACGGTACTCTATGTGAAGGCGCGTTTCGAAGATATTTTCGCCGTGAACGAATCGCAACGCACGTGCCCGATCAATCGTGGTCTCTTGGTGACCAACACCAAGTTCACCAGCGAGGCAATCAAGTATGGCGAGTGTGCGGGCGTCGAAATGCTCGGCTGGAGTTATCCTGCCGACAACAGTCTCTTGCACCGCATGTACCAAGCGCGCGTCTATCCGATCACCAGCCTCACGACCCTCACGCGCTCGCAGAAAAATCTTTTTATTACGCAGGGAACTATTGCGGTCGACGAGATCCTCGCGAATCGGTCACTGGTCGATGCGCTCCGCCTCACCGCCGCCGATGCGGGTGCGCTCTTCGCCGAGGCCGAGGCTCTGCTTGCTCTGCCGCACACCGGACATGACCATGAATAAATTTCACACCACCTCGTTCGTCCTCGGTATCGTCCTTGGCGGCGCGCTCACCAGCGCGTGGTTCTTCGGTGGCAACCTCCATCTCCCCGCGTACTCCAACGGACCGCTTCCGATTGTTACCGCGAGCACGACGCCAATCGCGAACAACGCGAGCGGTGCCGTCGCTGTGTCCGACCAGGCGGCGGGCGACACCGTCACCGTCGATTCGATCACGGTGCCGCCGCCGGGCGTGTGGGTCGCCGTGCGCGAGAGCGGTGGCGATGACGACCTCGGCAATGTGCTCGGGGCCATTCGCGTGCGCGGGCCGCTTTCTAATATTTCGATACCACTCCTACGCCCGACCGTGCCGGGCAAGGTCTATGCGGTCCAGCTCTATCGCGACGATGGCGATGGCAATTTTGATCCTGCTACCGACAGTGTCTATGTCGACTTCGACACGGGCGCGCGCGTGGTCGCACTCTTCACCACCAAATAATGGCCTACCGATCCACCTTTGATCCAAGCTCGAAAGAGCCATTCAAATTGAGCCGCAGTAAGCTCGATGTTTTTTCTGAATGCCCGCGTTGCTCGTACCTCGACTTGAAGCTCGGCGTGAAGCGCCCGTCTGGTCCTTCTTTTACTTTGAATAATGCGGTCGACGAACTCTTCAAGCGCGAGTTCGATGTGCACCGTGCGGCCGGCACGACG
>CAWEXP010000003.1:0-19557 GCA_963813065.1 Candidatus Kaiserbacteria bacterium | reverse complement strand
GAGGAATATTAGGTTTCATAGGCCATGCTAGCCACACCGGCCCATCACAATAGTATTGTTCGTACTATCATTGATATTCTTATTGCTCTTATTGCTCTTCGTCTTCTTGTTGTTCTTACTGTCCTTACTAATGTTACTACTGTCATTCTCGTTCTTGTTGGCATTACTGTCGTTGTCGTTCCCGCTATTGCTGCTGTTATGTGCATTGATCTTGTTCTTATTATCATTACTTCTGTTTCATTGGTTTTTTATTCTCTTGTTCTTATTATCATTACTATTCCTATTGCTCTTAGTAGTCGGATTGTTCTTGTTGTCCTGATTGCTATTGTTTTTCTTTTTTCTGTGACGGCGCGGTGTCGCGGTGCAGCTGCCGGGGGCCCGCCCGGCCCAGAACCGATCCGGGCGTACATTCTTGTGCCGACGTCCGATTCCGCGCCCATGCGCGATGTCCTCTGCTGTTGGCCCCGGCCTCTGCCCCTCGCCCCGCCCGCTGCCCTCTGCCTTCGCCCTGTTGTCTCTCCCCGACTCGGCCGTGCCCTGGCCTCCGCCCCTGCCCCCGTCGCTCCGTCTCTCTGCCTCCCCGCCCCGCTGCCTCTCCGCCCCACTGCTGCCTGCTGTTTGGTGCCTGGGCGCTCGGCGGGTACCTCACTGCCCGGGCCGGGCGGCGCCGACCGTCGACGTCGATGGCGATGCTGGTGCCCATCCCCACATCCATGATGGCACAACAAATTCCCTGAATTACACAAGGCACACTGAAAAACTACAGTTCCACTACTTTCTCGAAATGTCAAAGAGATAGATCTGCTTTCACATGTCGGTGCTGAAATTGTAAATCTTGATCGGTTTCCTCACAATTTCGGAAAAGTCGTGGAAATGTGATTTGTGAATCATTTTGGTGTAATTCGGAGAAGCATTGGATTGCATAAGTTAAGGCCACACCGGCCCAGCGCAGGGATGTGTCGGTGTAATGCACACAACTATGACGCGGATAGAGAGACAATATAGGGGGTCGGACCCGTTGAGCAAGCAAGGCGCCTCGAAAAAAAAAACGCGTCGTACTCCATGACGACGAACTCATCTTTGGGTCCTTGTTGTATATGATGGACGTGCTCCAGTTGAACACGGGGTTTTCGCCTGCGTCCATGGCCACTGGGTCATGTAGTGCTTGGAGCCTATCTGAACGACCACGTACGGATCAAGACTTACATGTGCTTCTCGAGTCGCCCTGCAGGTCGCTCGCCGACTCGATCGTGATGTTCAGCAGGCGGCTCTTCATTGTGGGCCCACGAAGGATTTTGGTGCAGGGGACAGCACTACGTAGAGGGCATCCCGGGCCTCTTGCAGCTCCACCTCCGTGTCCTCCGTGAGATTGCCGAGTACTCGGCGCCGGGCAGGAGCCGCTGTGTAGGCCATGCGCTCCTAAGGCCTGCCCTAAGGCGGTCGGTCTCAAGGATTCATGAGGGCCGTCGTCTCTCGCGACACGTTGATGTCGTCGCGCGACGTGGCCAGGCTTCGTCCGGTTCTCCGTGAGCATCTTCAGCGCGGATCGCGCGGAAGCAAGGTGGTCGCTGGTCGCCGCCGGTGCGTGGACTTGCTGCAGCTTCAACTGCTGCTGCTGCTGCTACTATTACTATCATCATTACGACCACCACTACTACCACTACTACTACTACTACTACTACTACTACTACTACTACTACTACTCCTACTACTACTACTACTACTCCTACTACTACTACTACTACTACTACTACTGCTACTACTACTACTACTACTACTACTACCACTCCTACTACTAATACTACTACTACTACCACTACTTCTACTACTGACTTCTACTACATCTACTACTACTACTACTACTGGCCTCCTACTAGCTCTAGGACCATTACTACTACTACTCCCACTACAACTCCAACAACTCCTACTTCTACAACTACTACTACGACTACAACACTACTACTACTACTTCTATTACTACCACTCCTACTCCTACTACTACTACTAATCCTCCTCTCCTACTACTACTACTACGACCTCCTACTACTGCTACTCCTACTACTACTACTACTACTGCTACTACTGCTAACCCTCCTCCAACTCCCGCCAGCCCCCCAGCGGGGCCTCGGTCTGTCCACCGCGGCGGCCCCGACGGCGACGGCGCCTTGAGCGGCGACCCCATGGCTGCGGCGGCTGGGGCCGAAGCGGCTGAGGAACCGTGCGCATTTCGTATGGTATTGGAGCGATGGGCCGGCGTAGATACAAAATAAAAAATGGAAAACAAAATGGAAAAAAAATAAAATTCAAAATATAAAAAAAGAATTACAAACAATGAATAAAAAAGGAAAAACAAAAAGTAAAAAATAAAGATAAAAAAACAAATAGGAAACAAGTAAAGTTACAAAAAAAGTTAAAAACAAATACAGGAAATAAAAGTATAAAAAAGAAAAACAAATTAGAAAAAAAATAAAAAACACATCAAAGAAATTAAAAAAACATCCAAAAAAAATTAACAAAAAAAGGCGTGGTATAATGTAATATAATCAAATATATATATATAATATATAGATATGAATATCAACATGAAATATAGATATATGTCTAATAGTATATGAAATATTAAATATTTATTAGATATATAATATTTATGTGTTTGTTTTTATTTTTTCTTTCTTTTTTGCCTATCGGTTCCCTGGAGGAGGGAGCGCTGGGGGCCCCCTGGAGAAAACAGATATGTAATATTATATTCAATATATCTAATATCATATATGTTATTACAATGACATTCATATCCAACTGATTTCTGAGGAGGCGCTCGATTCGCTCAAGATCGAACTCGTCCGGCTTGAGGAGCAGTACCCCGAGCTGGTCACCACACATTCACCGACACAGGTCGTGGCGGGCAAGCCTCTGCCGGAATTGAAGAAAGTTCGGCACCAGGTCGCGCAGTGGTCCTTCAACGACGCGTTCACCGAAGAAGAAATAAAAGCATTCGATGAGCGTGTCGAGCGATTCATTGGCAAGAAAGCAACGTACGATTTGGAATTGAAAATCGACGGCTTGAAGGTCGTCTGCACCTATAAAAAAGGCGAACTCGTGCTCGCGGCAACGCGCGGCGATGGCGCCGTTGGCGAAGATGTCACGCACAACGTGCGCACCATTGCTTCATTGCCGAAGATGCTCGCGCGAAAGAATCGACTGCGTCGTCGAGGGCGAGGTGTACCTGACGAGGAGTGGTCTCGCCGAGTTGAATAAGAAACGAGCGAAGGCAGACGAACCACTCTTTGCCAATCCGCGGAACGCCGCCGCGGGTTCGATCCGCCAGCTTGATCCCGCCATTGCCGCCGAGTGCGTCCGCTCGCAGTCTTTATCTACGATTTCGCGCAGACCTCTGAAGGGTTTCCAAAAACGCAGAGCGAAGAACTCGAGTACCTGCGCGAGCTCGGATTCCCGGTCAATCCGCATCATGTGCACGCGGATTCGTTCGATGACGTTTTTACGTATTGGAAAAAGTGGCAGGGAAGTGCGCGCACCAAGCTCGACTATCAGCTCGACGGCGTGGTGCTTAAGGTCGAGAGCCGTGCCGAGCAGGAACGCCTCGGCTACACGGGCAAGGCACCGCGCTGGGCCATCGCTTTCAAGTTCCCGCCCGAACAAGTACAGACCGTCGTGCTCGACATCGGCTTGCAGGTCGGGCGTACGGGTGTGCTCACGCCGGTGGCGCATCTGCGGCGGTCGCGGTGGCGGGTTCGACCGTTGCGCGTGCGACTTTGCACAATGAAGATTTTATAAAGGAGAAAGATATTCGCATTGGCGACACGGTCATTTTGCAGAAGGCGGGCGATGTCATTCCCGAAGTGGTGAGCGTGATTACAGAATTGCGCCCACGCGGTTCGAAGGAGTGGAAGTTCCCAACGCACTCGCCACTTTGCGGTGGTGACGGGAGTATCGAGCGTGTTCCGGGCCAGGCGGCGCGGCGGTGCGCAGTCGCGGGTTCGTTCGAACAGCAGTCGCGCAAGCTCATCCATTTCGCTGGTCGCTCGGCGCTCGACATCGAAGGGCTCGGCCGCGAGACGGTGAAGCTCTTGCTCGAGCAGTCGCTCGTCAGCGACTTCGACGATATTTTCGATCTGACAAAAGATGAATTGCTCGGGCTCGAAGGATTCGAAGAAAAGAAAGCAAACAATCTTATCGAAGCTATCAACGCAAAAAAGAATATCCCGCTCGATCGTTTGCTTGTTGGTCTTTCGATTCCGCATATCGGCGACGAGAATGCGCTCTTGCTCGCTCAGCATTGGCCGACGCTCGAGAAGCTTGCCTCAGCCGACATCGAAGACCTCGCGCGTGTTGAGGGTATCGGCCCCATTCTCGCCGCCTCGATTACCGAGTGGTTTAAAAATGCCCAAAACAAAGCTCTGCTCAAGCGCCTCGAGAAACATGTACAAATACGAAAAGTCGCGCCGCCGAAAAAAGGTCCGTTGACTGGGAAAGTCGTGGTCATCACCGGCACGCTCCCGACCCTCTCGCGCGAAGAGGCCGAGGCACGCGTCCGCTCGGCGGGTGGCAAACCGGCCTCGTCGGTCTCTGCCAAAACATCATTCGTGGTCGCGGGCGAAGAGGCAGGCTCAAAATTGACGAAAGCCGAGTCGCTTGGCGTTGAAGTCATCGCTGAATGGGAGTTTCTAAAGCGAATCGGTGCGTGATAGAGTGGGCTCTATGGCAACCACCGAGGAGGTTAAGAAGCTCGCGGCGCTGGCGCGGATCAGCATGCCGGAGGCGGAGCTGGTGAAATTCACGAAGGAATTCGATTCGATTCTGGCGTATGTGGGCCAGCTTGGCCAGCTCGAATTACCCAAGGCTAAAACCGCCGGAGGCGGTTCGCCCGACGCCGCAGGAGCGGCGTTTAGGGACACGCGCCCTTTGCGCAACATCTTCCGCGACGATGCGAACCCAACGCCGCCCGGGACATGGACCACAAAAATGGTTGATGCGTTCCCTGAGAAAGAGGACGACTACTTGGTCGTGAAGCAGATCATCAGCCATGAATAAAAAATTGAACGAGCTCACGATAGTCGAGGCGGGGCGTGGCTTGCGCGCGAAAGAATTTTCTGTGCGCGAACTTTGGGACGCCTGCTACGCCGAAGCGCAAAAAAGAAATCCAGAGCTGAACGCGTTCCTCGAAATTTTTGACGCCGATGACGCGGCAATCGACGCCGCACAAAAAAGAATTGATGCTGGTGATGCGTCGCCGCTCTGCGGCATACCGCTCGGTATCAAGGACAATATTATGATCGAAGGGCACATCGCGAGTGCCGCCTCGCGCATCCTCGAGAACCATGTCGCCGCCTACGACTCGACGGCGATCAAGAAACTCAAGGAAGCAGGCGCACTCTTCCTGGGCCGGACCAATCTCGACGAATTCGGCATGGGTTGTTCGACTGAGCACTCGGCCTACGGCCCGACCAAGAATCCGCACGACCTCACACGCGTTCCCGGTGGCTCATCGGGTGGCTCTGCCTCTGCAGTTGCCGCGCATCTCGTGCTCGGCGCGTATGGCACCGATACGGGCGGTTCGTGCCGCCAGCCTGCGGCGCTCTGCGGCATTACCGGATTCAAACCGACCTATGGCGCCGTCTCCCGCTTCGGTGTCATCGCGCTCGGTTCCTCGCTCGATCAGGTTGGTTCGCTCGCCAAGACGCCGAGCGATGCGCGCATCCTCTACGAGACGATTCACGGTCACGATCCACTCGATTCGACCACCAATCCCGCAGAACTTTTCACCCCCACAGCCGTTCCAAAGAAATTTAAAATTGGTGTGCCGTATCATCTCCTCGAGAATGGCGTCGATGCCGGTGTGCGTGCCAATTTCGATGCGCTCCTCGCGCGATTGAAAAAAGAAGGCCATGAAGTCATCGACATTTCGCTCCCCACGAGCGCGTACGCGCTGGCCGCCTATTACATCGTGCTCCCCGCCGAGATTTCTGCCAATCTCGCGCGCTACGACGGTATCCGCTACGGCTCTGCCAAGCGCGGGAAGACTCTGCTCGACGATTATCTCGAGAGTCGTACTGAAGGGTTCGGCGAAGAGACGAAGCGACGCATCCTCATCGGCACCTTCGTGCTTTCCTCGGGTTACATTGATGCGTATTATCGCAAGGCGAATGCCTCGCGCGCACTCCTGCGCCGCGAATATGATGCGGCGTTTGAACACGTTGATCTTATCGCCATCCCGACTGCGACTGCTCCCGCATTTAAGTTTGGTGAGAAGTCTGATGACCCCGTCGCGATGTATCTCGAAGACGTGTTCACGGTCACGGCGAACCTCACCGGCATGCCCGCCATCTCGCTCCCGATGGGTCTCGCGAAACGCGACGATAAAATGCTCCCGACCGGTATCCAATTCACCGCGCCGCACGGGCAAGAAGAACGATTATTCAAAATAGGCGAACTGATTGAGAGCGCTAGGTAGTATAATGAACTGATGGCTAAGGAGGAGAAACCGCCGCAATCAGCGCACTGGCTCGCGATTCTCGCTGTCGCACTCGCGGTTGCGTTCATCTTTGTGGTTGCGTATGGCTTAAGCGGGATTCGCGCAAACGGCTCGCAGATCAACGTCGAATATTTCTTCCGCCTCCTCTACAATTGTCTCTTTGGTGCGTGTTACGGTGGCTTCACCGGTCTCTCGGCGTGGTTCGCCACGCTCTGGATTTGGGTTATCATCATCGGCTCCATCGTCTCGGTGCTCGCGCTTATTGTGATTGTGTATGCGACCGTGCGCCTTTTCGAGTTGCGCGAGGACGAGGAGAAAGAATATGGAAAACTTATTCTCGCGCCTGCGGCGGCCGAGGAGAACAAGCGCTGGCTCCACATCCAATCGCTCGCCGCCGGCTCGAGCCCCTCTGATTGGCGTCAAGCAATCATCGAAGCGGACATCATGCTCGACAACCTGCTCACCAGGCAGGGGTACTTAGGTGTCTCCATTGGCGACAAATTGAAATCAGTCGAGCCCGCCGACTTCGACACGCTCGACAATGCTTGGGAAGCACACAAAGTCCGCAATCAGATTGCGCACGAGGGTTCAGCCTTCGATTTTTCTGAAACCCTCGCGCGCCGCACCCTCGCGCGCTACGAGGCGGTCTTCCGCGAGTTCGATGCGCTCTAGGGTTGCACTCTCATTTTTTCGCGCGTATACTCAATCGGTGCTCAAATAGCGGGGTAGAGTAACAGTAATTCGCGAGGCTCAATTGGGCGTGCGCAGGAGCAATCCCGCGTAAGATAACCTGCCAAATTCGGTGAAACCCTCGTGCCGTAAGGCACACGGCAATGCCGAGCCAAGCTTTTCTCGAAAGAGATTTGAAGGTGTAGAGACTAGACGGTAGGCATCCCTCTGGGATGAAGGCATAGTCCAGATCACGAACCCGCAAGGCGCAACGAAAGTTGTCGTGACACGCATAACCTCGAGATGCAGGTGCAATTCCTGCCCCCGCAACCCGCGTAAAACGAAAAGGCCAGCAAGGGATTCCTTGCTGGCCTTTTCGTCACGCGGCTTCGCACGCAAGAGCGAGACGCGTTTTACGCGGGTTGAGCCGCGTGGCCCCGTGGCTGTAATCAGCTTTACGGGGGGGATTTAATTTCGACTTGATCCTCCTTGAAACATCCTTCTTGAATTTCTTTCGAAGTTTGTTTGGAAACCCAGGGCTAATATTTACTATTTCCGAGATTCCAGGCTCAAGCATCAGTTCTCATTGAGCACAGTACCGCCCTGCCTCTTCACCTGCGGGTTATCCCCAGGTTCAAAATTATGATAAAAGTTTTGTTGAAATCAAGGCTATACTATAGCTGTCGTTCTATCTGCTCTCAAACGGTGCGCGCGATCGATTAGCCCACTATTTCTATCACTCCTTATGCATAAACTCACTACGGGTTCATTCCCCGTCATCTTTTCTGTTATCGGTGCACTCATTCTCGTCGCGCCACTGAGCGCACTCGCGGCTGGTCCCTCGAGTGTGAATCTCGGTAGCTCTGCAACCTTTGCCATCTTGTCGAAGGCCGGTATCTCGACCACGGGCGTGACCTCTATCGTCGGCGATCTCGGCGTGAGCCCAGCCGCGGCGACCTCGATTACCGGATTCAGTCTGAGCCTCACTGCAGGAAGTGCCTACGCGACCTCGCCTGAAGTCTCGGGAAATATTTACGCACCAGATTACGCCGTGCCGACTCCTACTACGGTGAGCACTGCGGTGAGTGATATGCAGACAGCCTACACGGATGGGGCAGGGCGGACGAATCCGACCGCGACCGAGCTTGGTGCGGGCAATATCGGCGGCCTGACGCTCGCACCGGGGCTCTACAAGTGGAGCTCGGGTGTGACCATCCCGACCAGTGTGACGCTCGCGGGTTCGGCAAGTGATGTCTGGATATTCCAGATTGCGCAGAATCTCACCGTCGCTTCGGGCGCACAAGTCATCTTGAGCGGTGGTGCGCAATCGAGCAACGTCTTCTGGATTGTCGCGGGGCAGACCACTATCGGCACGACCGCATCGTTCTCGGGAACGATTCTCGACCAGACTAATATCGCGTTCAACACTGGCGCGACACTCAATGGCCGTGCGCTCGCGCAGACTGCCGTTACCTTGCAGGCGAACTCGGTGACCCTCCCTGCCGGCTCATCTCCTGCACCGACTCCGGTCCAAACCACTACAACCACCACGACGACCACGCCGCCCGCAACCGTCTCTGGGTCGACGGTCACCACCTACACCGCTCCTGTCGCAGTGACATCCGCCTCTGCTGCGGGACAGGCGATTACGCTCGGGAATGGTCAGGTCGTGTATGTTCGCTCGGATGGTTCGTTCGCGAATGCACAAGGACAAGTCATCGCTCCGACGACCATCTCCAGCTCCAGTTCGACCACCGTGGCTCCGTCGGTTCAGCAGCCCGTCACCACCATTGCGGTCGATTTGACCTTAGGCAGTCGCGGAAGTGGAGTCACCGTCCTCCAGCAGTTCTTGATTAGTCAGAATGTCGGCTCGGCGGCGAGTGCGCTCTCTGCGGTTGGCGCGACCGGCTACTTCGGAGTACTCACCCAAGCGGCGCTCTCTGCATTCCAGGCGCATGCGGGGATTAGCCCGTCTAGCGGCTACTTCGGTCCCATCACGCGCGCTTACCTGAGCGCACAATACTAACGCAAGCCAAAGCGATCGGGGTTAGTGCATTAGTGAAATGGTATACTGGCTTACCAGACGTATGAAGCGTACTCTAGCCCAAACTCTTGTTGTGGTGATCTTGCTCGCGACGCCGTCGCTCACGTTTGCCGCTGGACTCACGGGAGCGCAGATCAGCGCGGTGCTTGCACTGCTCAGTGCGTTCAATGTGCCCGCATCGGTCATGGCGACCATTGCTGGCGACCTCTCGTCGTCGACGGTATCGCCACTCGTTCGTCCCGATGTCACGGGTAGCCCCTACACGTCGAGCAATCTCGGCTACGATCTCTCCTCCGGCACCCGCGACTATCCGCCCACTCCGTTCGGTTTCGTCGTGGTCGGGGTGACGGCGGGCAAGGATTTCGTCTACAATCCGCGCATCTATTCGGAATATTCTTTCGCACAATTCGGTTCGAGTCGCCCGACGCTCTATCTCAATCTCAACGCGCCCTACGGTAGTACCGCGACCGCGGCGAACGTGAGTACACCGCACCCCTGCAGTACGCTCTTCGGTGCGGCGACCACGTCGGCTCTGGCGGGAGGCACGTATCCGGAGCCAACCACCTGCGCGAGTTATAACTACGGCTGGAACGCGGCGAGGAGCGCCTATGCCTATGCAGTGGGTGCCAGTGTATCGGCGCCGCTCTGGTGGCTCGATATCGAGGAAGCAAATAGCTGGTCGGCCGACACCGCGGTGAACGACGCCGTCATGCAAGGAGCGATTGATTATTTGAATAGCCAGAATATCCGCGTTGGCATCTACTCGGTACCGTATATGTGGCGCGAGATCGCGGGCAGTTTCTCGCCGATACAGTCGCTCTCGGGGGCGAGCGCGACCACGCCCACCTGGTTCCCGATCGGCACCGCGACGGAGGTCCAAGCGCTCAATGCCTGCCTCACCAAGAGCGCGCTCATCTCCACCAGCCCCGTTTGGGTCATTCAATACGAAGCGAGTACGACCGCTATTGATCAGAACATTGCCTGCTGATTATTTCCGGTGCGAATAGCGATAGTAGCTGACCGCGAAGCCACCGAGCACGATGAGCAGTACGAGCCAGCCGATGAGGCCGATGGTGTCGGAGAGCGTCTGCCAATAGCTCCCGAAGAAGTAACCGATGAAGAGCAAGAGCGCGATGTCGGCGAGATTGCCGAATAGGTCGAAGGTGAGGAAGAAGATGAGCGAGACCTTCGCCAAGCCGGCGAGGATGCTGGCGGCGATATCGAGACCACCTACGAAGCGCGTGACGAATATGGTTATCCCGGCGCGATCGTTAATGTATGCCTTGACCCGTTCGACGCGCGGAGATCGTTCGACTTTGAAGAATCGTAAGACCGGCGGGCCATAGCGGCGCGCGAGGAGGTACACGACACAGTCGCCAATCACATTTGCGGCGGTGGCTACGGCGAGCGAGAGCGCGAGGCTCATGTAGCCCTGGCTCGCGAAGGCACCAGTGGCGAGCAGGAGCTCGTCGATGGGGAGGGGGACAATGCCGCTCGCGAATATCGCGCCGACGAGCACGGCATATTTATAGATCAACAACTCCGAGAGCAGGGCAGAGAGGAGAGTCGTGCTCATGGTTGCGCGAGCGCTGAGATCGCTGAGCGAACCTGCGCGAGGACGGTGCCAGTGTCGAGGCTGTGGCGCACGGCATATTGCCGGATAGAGAGATCGGGATAGCTCGGGTCCTGGATCCCCAGCGTCTGCGCGAGGTAGAGCGGCGGGAGCAAGAAGACCGAGTTGAGATAGTTGAAGGTCATCCAATCCTCGACGGTCGCGGGCTGTACCGAGTACATCAGGTGCCGGTAGCGGATGCCATCGTGGTTCGGCTGGCTATTGTCCACGTCGAGCCACCAGCTCGCGAGCACGAGACAGGCGAGGACTGCGATGCCGACCAGGAGCAGAGTCGCGCGTTCGCTGTGATTTTTCGGCATGAATGTAAGTATAGCCCGAATGAGGAGCGAGCTTGACAAACCTTATGAGCGGAGTATCATAGGAATTGTTATGACTAATTATATCAACACCCGCACCATGCCGGCTTTCGTCCTTCCTTCGTGGAAGCGTGCCGACGTGCTTGGGCAGGGTGGTCGCAGGATATGAGATAAGTCATTCTCGTTTCTTGAACCGCCCTGCGCAAAACGCAGGGCGTGTTCTTTGATAATTCAACACCAACTCACCAAGGAGGTGAACAATGGCTGACACTCTTGACTGGAACGAAGCGCCCAAGCTAGAAGACCAAACACTCTCTTACTTCACGCGCGGGGTGCGGGTACTCTGGGAGCTTCTCACGACCGAACGTAAGAGACTCTTCATATCCACGAGTATCGTCGTGGTCGCCGAATCGATGATGCTTGCATCGCTGTTCGCGGGCACGCGACTTATGGATTACGTGATGGGCCCGACTGCCGACATCTTCTCGGCATATGCGATTTGGCTCGTCGTACTCATGCTCGTCCTCAGCCTCGGCGTGATATGGATGCGCCGGCTCTACCAAGAGCCGATATTCCTCCGTGCGATTATCACGCTCGAGAATTACTGGCCGACGATTGCACACGAGAAACTGCTGGCGCTCTCGACTGACTACCATCAGCGCGAGAACACCGGCAAGAAGATTGCGAAAGTGACCAAAGGCGTCGACAAGCTCGTCAACATGCTCGCCGACATCCATTGGATGCTCTTGCCTGCGCTCTTCCTCCTCGTCTTGAACGCGGTGGCTATCTTCTTACTCGACTGGCGACTCGCGCTCATGCTGTTCCTGCCGCTGGTTCCGGCCGTCTGGATTAATCTCCGGGCGTACGAGAAGTTTCAGCCGGTCTGGGAGGCATGGGAGAAGAAAAAGGAAGAAGCAACCGGGCTCATGTGCCAGTCGACTATCATTGTGCGCACCGTGCAATCCTTCGTTGCCGAAACGCGCGAAGCGACAACGCACGCAGGGGTCCGTCGCGACATGGCCGCTATGGATCTCGAGGCAAACCTCAAGCTCCAGAAGTACTTCGCCGCGATGGAAAGCCTCATGCGGGTTGCATTCATTGCGACGATTGTCGTCGGTCTCATCTTCGCGAAGTTCCATCTCGGCACGTTCGGTACGGTCGTGTATATCTTTGCCACGGGCAACTCGACCATGCAGAGTCTCTGGAGCATCATCCAGGTCTACACGCGCATGCTCCGCAATCTCGTCGCGGCAGAACGCATGCAGGCACTGCTCAAAGAGCCGGTGGATGTGGCAAACGAAGCGCCGGGCGTCATTCCGGCAATCACGAAAGGAAGAATTGCATTCGAGGACGTTTCGCTGGTGTATGGCGAAAAAACTCCGACCTTGCATGACTTCAATTTCGCGATTGAGCCCGGTGAAATGGTTGCGCTCGTGGGCCCCAGCGGCTCGGGCAAAACCACCATCACTGAGTTGCTCCAGCGCGCTCGGGATCCGAACGCGGGCCACATTACGATCGACGGTTTCGACATTCGTGCCATCGATCGTGACTGGTATCGCGGACGTTTCGCCTCGGTACGGCAGGAGTCCGAGATTACTGAGGGGACCATTCGCGAGAATATCGTGTATGCCAACCCCCTCGCGAGCGATGCGATGATCATCCAGGCAGTCGAAGCCTCGTGTCTCGCGAAGGATCTTGCGGATAATGAAAAGTTTCCGCAGGGTCTCGACACACGCGTGGGGGAGCGGGGCATCCAACTCTCGGGTGGTGAACGGCAAAGGCTCTGTATCGCACGGGCCTATATCGCACTCCTCTCGGGCGCGAAGATTCTCGTGCTCGATGAGGCGACCTCAAGCCTCGATTCGGAGAGTGAGCGGGTCATCCAGCAGTTCATCGAGAAACTGCGGCACGAACGCGAAATCACGATTGTCGCAATCGCGCACCGGCTCTCGACCATTCGTTCGGCCGACCGCATCTGCGTTCTCGATGCGGGACATATTGTGGAGACCGGCAGTCACGCCGAATTGCTCCGCGAGAATGGTCTCTATCACCGGCTCGTCAGCCTGCAAGATATGGGCGAGCTTCGCGATTAAACGTTCTTTTTGGTCTTTGACTAAGGCGCCCTCCGGGGCGCCTTTTTCTTATGACACCACATTCACCGGCGTGCCGGCGACGAAGGATTTTATGTTTTCAATCGAGGTGTCGAGGATGCGCTCGACCGCTTCGGTGGTGTCGAAGGCGACGTGCGGCGTCACGATGACGCGCGGGTGGTTGATGAGGTAATGATTCTCGAGCGCCGTCTTCAGGAGTGCCTCGTTGGGGTGCGGCGCGGTGAGGAGCGCGACCGCGTCGTTCAATTCGCCCTCTTCTTCGAGCACATCGAGCCCAGCGCCAGCGAGTGTGCCATTCTTCAGTGCGTCGACGAGCGCGTCGGTCTCGACGACGGCGCCACGCGCGGTGTTGATGAGGAACGCGCCGCGTTTTATTTTAGAAATATTCTCGCGATTGATGAGGTGATGCGTGTGGGCGTTGTACGGGACATGGATGGTGATGACGTCGGACTGCGCGAGCAGGTCGTCGAGCGACGCGTAGGTGAAATTGAGCGACGAGGCGAGCGCCGCGTCCTGGTGCACGTCGAAGCCGAGCACGTGCATCGAGAAACCGTTACCCATCTTGATCGCGTGCGCGCCGATGTGGCCCGCGCCGACGACGCCGAGCGTCTTACCCGAGAGATCGAATCCGCGGAGGTTGGTCTGCGCGAAGGTACCCGTCTCGCGCACGAGTTCGTCAGCATCAATAATCTTGCGCGAGAGCGCGAGCATGAGCGCGAAGGCGAACTCGGCGACGGTCTGCTCGCCGTAGTAGGGAACATTGGCGACGGTGATGCCACGCGACTTGGCCGCCGCGAGGTCGATATGGTCGAAGCCAGTCGAGCGCGTCGCGACCAATTTTAATTTTGGAAATCGCGCGAACTCCGCCTCGCCGATCTTCGATTCGATGAAGTTGCAGAGCACCTCCGCGTCCGGATCGCTCAAGTCTGGATAATTGGCGAGCGAGCCGTCATGGAAGACGACGTCCTGCCCGGCGAGCTTATTTTTCACATATTCCTGTTCCCACGCCTCGCCCGAAAAGTATTGGATTTTCATTACTAGCAATTATACCGTACTGGCTTCTTGCTCGATTTCCACAAGGCGCTCGTATTTCTCGAGGCGCTCCTTTTGCCCCAAACCACCAGCCTTGATGCCGTGCGCGCCGACGCCGTAGGCAAAGTCGGCGATGAAGGTGTCGTCCGTCTCGCCCGAGCGGTGTGAGCAAATCGCTTGCCAGCCCGCCGCATAGGTCGCTTGCACCGCCTCGAGTGCCTCCTTCACCGAGCCAATCTGATTCGGCTTGATGAGCACGGCGTTAATTGCGTTTGCGGCGCGTGCCGCCTCGATACGTGCTGGATTGGTGACGGTAAAATCGTCGCCGATGATGAGAATCCTCGTTCCCAGCTGCGCAGTCAGGCTCGCGAAATCGCTCGATGCATCTTCAGAAAAAGGGTCCTCGATGCTGTGGAATGGATATATCGAGGTTAAACCTCGATAAAGAGTTGCGAGTTCGGCGGCGGAATACTTTTTGTCGAGCAATATATATGAGCCATCGTGCAGGAGCTCACTCGCGGCGGCGTCAATAGCGATCGAGGTGCCCGGATGCGCGGTAACCAGATCGCGCAAGGTATCAAAGGGCTCATGCAGTGATGCATAGGTCGGCGAATAGCCGCCCTCGTCGCCCATCGGCACCGGCCCCAGCTTCTCGCCTAATTGAGCAAAGATGGTGTGGGCCTGAGCAAGCGCCACTGTCGGTTGCCCCTCGATGACGAGAATATATTCTTGGAAGGGCAAACGAAAATCAGCATGCACGCCGCCATTCATCACGTTGACGAAGAGGCGCGGAGCCGAGGCGGTAAAGCCGCCACGTTTCGCAATCGACTTCCAGAGCGGTATTTTTTCAGCTTGTGCGAAAAGTCGTTGGGCCGCGATGGAGACGGCGAGGATGGCGTTGGCGCCGATGCGTGACTTGTTCGGGGTGCCGTCGAGGGCAATCAGCGCGGTGTCGATTTCTTCTGGAGAACTCCATTCATGGTTCATCAATGTTTGCGCGATTTCGTTGTTGACGTTACCCACCGCATCGCCCACGCCACCGTCAGCATCGCGCAATTCGCATGCTTCGTGTGAGCCGGTCGATTTGCCGCTCGGCACTGAGGCGACCGCGATGAGGTCTCCTGCGCGGAGCGTCGCCTCTACGGTCGGCCGCGTGCGCGTGTCGAGAATGGAGCGAGCCGAAATGGAATCTATTTTCATTTTCGATCGAGCTTCTCTTCGATCTCGGCGATGTGCTCGATGGTCTTCAAGACCGAGTCGGGATTGAGCGACATACTCTCGATGCCTTCTTTGACCAAGAACTCGGCGAAGTTGGGCAGGTCGGAAGGGCCCTGGCCGCAGATGCCGATGTATTTGTGGTGCGTCCGGCAGGTGCGAATCACTTTTGCAATCAGCGCGAGTACCGCCTCGTCATTTTCATTGCTGATGTGACTCACGATGCCCGAGTCGCGATCGAGACCGAGCGTGAGTTGCGTCAAGTCATTCGAGCCAATCGACATGCCATCGAAGAGGTCGAGGAATTCTTCGGCGAGGATGACGTTCGATGGAATCTCGCACATGACATACACCGGCGTAATGACGTCGCCGTGGCGCGCCTGTGACTTCGCCACGAGCCCGTGTTTCGCCATAATCGCGAGCACCGCCTCCGCCTCTTTCGTTGTGCGACAGAAGGGAATCATCGGGATGACGTTGTCGAGACCCATATCGGTGCGGACTTTATGAATCGCTTTGCATTCGAGCACGAACGCATCGGCAAACTTCGGGTCGTAGTAACGACTCGCGCCGCGCCAGCCGAGCATCGGATTCTCTTCCTTCGGCTCGTACGCGGCACCGCCGAGCAGGGTGGAATATTCGTTGGTCTTGAAGTCGGAGAAGCGCACGATAACCGGCCGAGGCGAGAAGGCCGCACCAATCTTCGCAATCCCGTAGGCGAGATTGTCGATATAGAACTGCACCGGATTTTTCCAGCCGACCATCTTCTTGAGTATCGCGGCTTTAATCTGCGGCGATTGCTTCTTGAAATTCAAGAGGGCGAGCGGGTGCACGCCAATCTCGGAGGCGATGATGAATTCCTCACGTGCGAGTCCGACGCCCGCCACCGGCAGGAAGGAATCCTCGAAGGCGATATCCGGCGAGGCGATGTTGACCATCACGTGCGTCTTCGTGGTCGGTAAGTTCCCAACATTGCGTTCGTGCAGGGAGATTTTCGCTTTGCCCGCGGTGATGACGCCCTCGCTCCCCGTCGTATCGACGGTAATCAACGTGCTCTTTTTCAGCACGCGTGTCGCATCGCCCGCGCCGACGATGGCCGGGATGCCGAGCTCGCGTGAGACAATGGCCGCATGGCTCGTGCGGCCGCCCTTGTCGGTCACAATGGCCGACGCCATCTTCATAATCGGCTCCCAGTCGGGGTCGGTCATGGTCGTCACAAGAATTTCGCCTTTTTTGAATTCGCGGATTTGGCGCGGATTGAGAATGAGGTGTGACTTCCCGAACGCAACGCTTGAGCCGACCGAGATGCCCTTCGCGAGCACTTTGCCCTGGCCGGTGACCTTGTATTCTTTTATTTTCGAGAAATCGCGGCGGGCTTGCACGGTCTCCGGTCGTGCCTGCACGAGGTAGAGCTGGCCCGTCTCGCCGTCCTTGGCCCACTCCATATCCATCGGCGTCCAGACTTTCGCACGTTTGGTGTAATGCTCTTCGACCAGCTTGCCCCAGCGCGCGTAGGTTTCGATTTCTTTGTCGGTCAAGACGAAACTCGATTGCTCTTTTGGTGTGGTGTCGACAATTTTGGTTTGCTTGATGTCCATCTGCACGCCCTTCGGGAGGGCGTAAATCATCTTCTTTTTATTCACGCCAAGTTTTTTGAAGATGATGGGCGTCTTTGCAGAACCAATTTTGGATTTCATCACCAAGTACTCGTCGGGCGTGACGTGCCCTTGCACAATCATCTCGCCGAGGCCCCAGATCGCATTAATCACGACGAGATCGCGGAAGCCACTCTCGGTATCGACGGTGAACATGACGCCCGATGCGCCCTTGTCGCTCCGCACCATTTTCTGCACGCCGACCGAGAGCGCGACTTTCATGTGGTCGAACCCTTTGTCTGCGCGATACGAGATGGCGCGATCGGTGAAAAGGGAAGCCATCGTCCAGACGGCTGCGCGCACAACCGCGTCGGCACCACGAATACCGAGATACGTCTCCTGCTCGCCGGCAAAGGAGGCGCCGGGCAAATCCTCGGCGGTGGCGCTACTGCGCACCGCAACATCGGTGTTCTCGCCGTACTCTTTTTCCATTTTCTTGTAGGCCTCTTTGACCTCTTTCGCGAGGTCGGCGGGCAAGGGCGTCGCGCGCATCTTCTCGCGGACGAGCTTGCCGCAACGCGCGAGCTCTTTCAAATTTTTCGTATTCAAGCCCTTGAGCGTCTCCTTGATGAAGACATCGAGCCCCGTCTTCTGCAAATAGGAGTAGTACGCCTCGGCAGTGATGGCGAAGCCGTGCGGAATCCGTACGCCCTTGGGCTCGAGCGCACTGATGAGTTCGCCGAGCGATGCATTCTTGCCGCCGACGTGACTGACGTCGTCCATACCGATGTCTTCGAACCAGAGAATGTTTTTTGCCATAGGGTGGGAGTTAATTTTTAAGGGTAATAAGCAGATCGGAAACATTCGATTCGAGCTGGCCGGTATCGATGAAATCGCCCGTTGCGGAGAAAAAGTCGTAGGAACGGTGCGCGGCGAGCGCGTCGGCGATTGAGACGCTCTTCGCCTCGGCATGTGCGCGGGTGAGCTCGTCAGCAATGGCGCCCGCGTGGTCGGTATCGTCGGTGCCATCAGAGGCGAAGGGAAGAATCAGTTCGCCCGCGCCGACGGTGGAGAGCGCCGCGAGTGCGAATTCTTGATTCCGGCCGCCTTTGCCCGGATTGGCGGGGAGCGTCACCGTGCTTTCGCCGGCATAGAGCAGGGCGGAATGCGGTGGCGCGCTCCGCAATTTCTCGACGACGACGCCCGCGAGCTCGCGCGCTTCACCGCATAATTTCTCATCAGCGATGGTCGCCGCGTAGCCGAGACGCGTCGCCTCGCTCTGCATCGCGAGGAGTGCGTCGTGGCTGGTGAGGAAGAGGATATTCGAAACCCGCTCGAAATATTTTTCTTCCTTCGGCGTCTCGACGAACATCAATTGCGGATTCGCGGGAATGCCGTACCGCGCGAGCACGGCTCCGGCATTGGCGACGGTCGAGTCGTCACGCACGGTCGGGCCCGAGGCGATGAACTCGAGATTGTTGCCCGGCACATCCGAGATGATGAGCGCGAGCACCTCCGCCGGATACGCCGCTTTCGCGAGTCCGCCACCACGCGCCGCAGAGAGATGTTTGCGCACCGTATTTAATTCTTGAATCGGCGCGCCCTTGCTCGTGAGTTCCCTGAAGAGATCGCTCTCGTCGAGGCAGGTCATCGGCACCGCGTGCAGGCAGAGCAGAGTCGAGCCACCACCCGAGATAACGAA
The DNA here is from genome assembly GCA_963813065.1 of Candidatus Kaiserbacteria bacterium. Classification (GTDB taxonomy): domain Bacteria; phylum Patescibacteriota; class Minisyncoccia; order Phycocordibacterales; family Phycocordibacteraceae; genus C7867-001. The sequence continues at coordinate 773 of CAWEXP010000003.1, read as the reverse complement.
GAGCACGAGATCCTCGGGCGTTGTGGCGGCGAGGAACGCGAGGATGCGCTCGGTGGCACGCTCGTTCTCGTCGGTGGGCAGAGGATGCGTGCCGACGTGCACTTCAATTTTCTGCAACTGTTCTTGTCCGCGGCCCGAGACGTCGAAAGCGATGCCGCCGGTGAGTCTCTCGCCGAATACTTTTTCCACCGCTACCGCAGACGCAATTGCGCACTTACCGACACCAACGAAAAAGACTCTCCGGCCCGAGAGCTGGAAAGTCTTTTCGTCGATGTTCAATACCTCACCCTCAATGCGGAGCTTCTGAGTGATCGCGTTTCCTGTATCGAGCGCCGAGGTATGTCCTGGTCCTGCTGGGGCCGGCGCTGATCCTCTCCGGGGTCATGCTGTTGGTTGGGTTGGGCACGCGGCTGTCCTTATTCGTGCAAGGGCTGATCTATACGATGCTGATGTCCGGGCTGTTGTTGATCCGCAGGATGACGGCATCGCCTGGCTGGGCATCCACGCCGGGCTTGTTGCGCTCGCGCTGCTGCTAGCCAAACACAACCGGCTCTGCCTTTCAAAAAAATGGTGACCCCGCCCTCATCGATCACCCGGCGCGAATTTGTGCGGACCACGGCCGCCGCCAGCGCGAAGGGTCCTATGGCTGGCCGCCGGCACGCCGGCACTGCGTCAGACACCGGCTCCGGCATACCCAGCAACCGCTCCGGTGGCGGGCAAATTGAAGGTGGGCGGGCAACACCAACAGTCGCGCCCGAGCAACAGGCACATAA
>CAWEXP010000002.1:0-63334 GCA_963813065.1 Candidatus Kaiserbacteria bacterium | reverse complement strand
ATGAAAAACAAATTTGTGAGGTAGGTGGGTGGTGATCATCCACAAACAAGAAATTAGCTGATTTTGGCTACATTCCAAAAGACAAAAGTAGAAGACTTTATGAATACCATCATACTCTCTGATTGGATTCAGCAGCAAACTATCGAATAAATCAATCAAACCCTAAACCCAGACACACAAAAACTTCCAGATTCTTAATTATATATACCACGGCCTCGGTGGTCACGGGGCAGAACTTGCCAATCACGATGAGCGGTGGCAATGGCTCATTCACGATCGTGAATAATTCGAACGCGAGCGTGATCCAGGCGAGCATCAACAGCTCGGTCCTGACCCTCTTCGACCGGCGCCTCGATTGGTTCATCGACCATCACCATCTGTTCGACCGATAACGCCGCCTGCGGTGTCGTCGTCGCGACCGCGGGCTCGGCGAGCTCGGTCTCCCTCACCTTCAGCACCGCGGCGCCCGTTGTCGGAATGGGGCAGAATACGACGGTCAATATCTACGGTCCGTCTGGCACCACCTTCTATGTCTCGAGTAATTCCAACCCGAGCGTCGTGCAGGCGAATCTCTCGGGTGCGGTGCTGACTTTGACCGGTATCACCTCCGGTTCTTCGACGGTCTCGGTCTGTGCGTCGACCGGCACCTGCAATTCGCTCACCGTGACCGTGAATACGGTCGCCACGGGCACCAACATCAGCCTCGGCCAGAATTCGCTCTCGCTCCTCTCGGGGCAGAACACCAACATTGCTATTAATGGCGGTACGCCGCCCTACTTCATCACCGGCGGCAACACTGCCGTCGCGCAGGAGACCATCAGCAATAGCACCCTGACCGTCTACGGCATCGCGACCGGCGCGACCTCGGTCAATGTTTGCTCCTCGGGCGGCGGTTGCACCGTTCTCACCATCAGTATCAATGGTGGGACGAGTACCAGCCTGACTCCGACACCCGTTGTAACACCGACGCCAACACCAACCATTGTGCCGACGCCCGTCGTAAGCGCTCCTGCGGCGACCTTCACCGAGTACTTGAAACCTGGCTCAGAAGATGCGCAGGTCAAAGCGCTCCAACAGGTCCTTGCCCAACAGGGATACCTCACGGTCACCCCAAACGGCTATTTCGGCCCCTCGACCAAGGCGGCGGTGATCAAGTTTCAGGCGGCGCACGGCTTGTCCCAACTCGGCGTCGTCGGCCCCACGACGCGTTCGGCACTGAACCAGCTCACGAATACCACCGCGACACCGACCGTTTCTGCCAGCACACTTTCGACCATGACACTGGCCCAGCTCCAGAGCGAGGCGCAGTCGCTGGAAGCAGAGCTCGCGCAAGTCCTCGCACAAATCTCGAAGGTGGGCGGACAATAAGTCCTTCATTCAGAGTTCATCCTGCATGCTACAATGAGGTAGTACTAGTAATTTTCGACACATTGTATGAACACTGAATCCGGTAGGGGAGAATCTCTGAAGTTAGACGGGCATCTCTTACCCGGCCCACGTGTATGCATTCGTCAACGATGCGTCGATGCAGGTCGAGCTAGCCGAAGAATCACTCCAGAACGTGCGCGCGAGCAAAGCATTCGTCGATGCTGAAGCGTCCGGCAAGGTGATTTACGGCATCACGACTGGGTTTGGGCCCATGGCCTCTCACATTATCGGCAAGGATGATTCCGCCGCTCTCCAGCGGAATCTTGTGCGGAGCCACGCGACTGGTGCCGGAGACCCGATTATCCGCAGTCCTACTCGCGGCGACGCTCTGTCGCCTAACACCTTCTTGAAGGGGAACTCCGGTGTCTCGGAGGAACTCACGACTCTGCTCGCCACGTTCATTAATCGACGCATTATCCCGATCATACCTGAGCATGGTGCGGTGGGGACGAAGTGGCGACCTGGTCGAGCTCGCGCATATCGCACTCGCACTGATTGGCGAAGGCGAAGTCTTCTATCAGGGCGTACGTCGACCAACGGAAGAGGTACTCGCCGAGCTCTCCATCAAACCAAGAGTTCTTGAACCGAAAGAGGGTCTCGCACTGATTAACGGCACCGCAGTGATGACCGGCATCAATGCACTGCTCGTGCGCGATGCCGAACAATTGCTCGCGCTCGCGGTGCGCTCGGGTGCGCTCGCGGTCGAGCTCATGAACGGCTTAAGCGATGCCTACTCGGAGCCGCTCCATGCTGTCCGGCCACATCCTGGTCAGAAGGCGGTTGCCGCCTCCTGCGCAACATTTTCAAAACCTCCAAGCTCATGACCGATTGGAGCGAGCTCCAGTCGCGTGTTGATGTGACGTCTGCGACGATGTCACCCCGGAACACATTCAGGAGGTCTACTCGTTCCGTTGCATCCGGAGATTCTCGGGCCGGTGTTCGATGCGGTCCGGAATGCCGCAGACGACATCACCACGGAGCTTGATTTCTGTGACCGACAATCCCATCGTCGATCTCGAAGGCAAAATGTTTCTGCACGGTGGCAATTTCCATGGCGAGTATATGGCGGTCGCCGCTGATCATCTCAAGATGGCGATGGTGAAGACGACCATTCTCTCAGAGCGCCGCAGTAATTTTTTCCTCAACAAGAACGTGAATCAGGAATTCCCACCGTTCTTGAATATGAATCAGCCGGGCCTCACGCTCGCGCTCCAGGGCATGCAGTTCGTGGCGACCTCGACAACCGCGCACAGTCAGTCGCTCGCGTATCCGCATTCGCTCCACTCGATTTCTACCAATGGCGATAATCAGGATGTCGTGTCGATGGGCACCGATGCGGCACTCATCGCGAGCACCGTTATGAAGAACGCCTTCATTGTCCTCGCCATCGAGCTCATTGCGCTCGCGCAGGCGGTCGATATCAAGAAGGTTGAAGATCGTCTTCTTCCGATGATTCGCATATGCTGTATCAGCACGTGCGGGCCATCGTGCCGGTACTTATCGAAGACCGTTCCTCTACTCGAGAGCTTAATGCGCTCGTGGCCGCACTTAAGAGCGACGCGGCGCTCGCGCTCGAATAATCCCACCATGGAACATCCGCTCATTTACACCAACCAGAGCGAGGTACCCGCGGGCGCGTCTCGGGTGGATGCGCGTGCGAGTGCGCTCGAAGAACTCTATTCGGTCCGGCATCCTGCGGGGAAGAAGGGGACGCCCGAATATCTCGCCGAGCAGAAAAAATTTATCGTCGAGAGCACCATTCCGTCGGTCTACATTCATTATCCCTGGGCGAACACGGTGGTCGAGACAGCTCCCCGAGGCGGAATACTTCGAGCTCCGCACGGCGCGCAATAAGCATGTCATTACTGAGGACGAACAGCGCGCCTTCCGTGCCGGCAGTATCGCACTCGCTGGTCTCTCGGTCGGTTCTGCCGTCTTGCATACCCTGACACTCTCGGGCGGTCCGCGACATATAAAGATTGCTGATCTCGATGTCGTCGCGATTACGAATCTCAATCGTCTGCGCGCGACTCTGCTTGATGTCGGCGAAGAAAAGACCACCGTCGCCGCCCGCAACGTCTGGGAGCTCGATCCCTATGCCGAGATAGAAACCTTTGATCAGGGTGTGCGCGACGACAACATAGAACGGTTCTTGCTTAATCCTCGCGTTGACGTTGCCATCGACGAAATGGAAGCCATCGATCAGAAAATTCGTATGCGTCTCATCGCGCGCAGAGAAGGGATTCCCGTGCTCATGGCCACTGACAACGGCAATGGCGTTATCCTCGATGTTGAGCGCTTCGATCTAGAGCCCGAACGCCCGCTCTTCCACGGACTTATCCCCGAGACGAATCCAGACGAGTTGCAGAAGCTCACCTTCCGCGATTGGCTCGCACTCGCGACGCGCATTGTCGGTCCCGAATTCCTCGACGAGCGGATGCGCAATTCCATTCTCGAAATTGGTTCGACGATTCCCTCGGTGCCTCAGCTCGGTGCGTCGGCGACGTTCGCAGGCACCGCCATCGCCTATGCGGTGCGGACCATTCTTGCCAAAGAACCGCTCGCTTCGGGTCGTTATACGTTCACCCTCGAACAACTGTTTGACCTCACCTACGACTCTGAAAAAAAAAGCACAGCGAAAAGAGTCCGTGCACGAATTTATGGAAAAACTCCGTAGTCGCTGATGAAGCCGACCAAGTCCATTCTCCGATTCGTCAATGAGGCACTGCGCGCGTCGCCCGCCTACCGAGCTTTCGTAAAGGAGAAATTGGGCAAGATACCGTGGCGCGTCACTCCGCGCAGTTTCTGTGACTTGCCGATAACCACTAAAAACGATTTCTCTCAGCGTTACGCGCCGGAGGAGTTGCTCATGCATGGTGACCGCGGCGAAGTCGCGTACGCGAGTTCTGGCTCGTCGGGCAAGATATCGGTGTGGTTCCGCGACGAGCAGTCGCTCGTGGGCGGCACTGACCTGCACGAATACCTCTTCGAACATGTCTATGGCATCAAGCGCGGCGAGCCGACCTTGGTACTCGTCACGTTTTCGATGGGTCTCTGGGTTGCAGGACTCTTCACCGCTGATGCGTGTCGAGCGCTCCGCAAGCGCGGTTTTGCCGTTACGATTGCGACGCCGGGCATTGATAAGATTGAAGGGCTCGCGGTGCTTGCGCGCCTTGCGCCACTTTTTAAGCATGTGGTCATCGCCGGCTATCCGCCGTTCGTACTCGATTTTCTCCGAGAAGCTTTTCACAATCCTGCAGAGGTACCGCCGTCGGTCTTCCTGCTCACCTCAGGCGATAAATTTTCTGAGGAATGGCGCGAAGAAGTCGCGGGACTCATTGGGCATCCCACCGCCTACAGTCGCATCATCGGTGTCTATGGCTCTGCTGACGCGGGGGCGATGGCATTTGAAACGCCGTTTACGATTGCGCTCCGCCGCGCCGCGCGAACGAATGCGAGCCTCGCTGAACAACTTTTCCCTGATGCATCGCGGCTCGGCGGTCTCTATCAATTTCTTCCTGATCTTATGTATGTCGAAGAGCATGGCGGCGAGCTCCTCATCACCAAGCGAATGCCGATTCCGCTCGTGCGGTACAACATTCACGACAGAGGAGGTGTCTATACGCCCGAGTCGCTCGCTGATCTCGTGGACGGCGGTCGACTCGGGCGCGCGGGCACACCCGCTCCCACTCGTTTCGATTACGGGCCGGACTGATGTCGCCGTCACCCTCTACGCACTCAATATTTATCCAGAGCAGATTACCGCGGGCATCTCGAAAGATATGTCGACCGGTTCGTACCTGGTCTCGACGGAACAACGCCCTGGAGTGCATTCGGAACAACTCATCGTCGATCTCGAGCTCCAAGAGGGGAGAGAGCCCAGTGATGGGCTCGCAGAGAAGGCCGCGCATGACTTGACCCTCGCGCTTTCTGAGCTCAACACCGAATTCAGGAAACTGCACAAAGAAATAGGCGATGCCGCCCTGCCGGTGGTGCGCCTATATCCCAAGGGCATGCTACCCACTCGCAACGAAAAGAGTGGCGCAGAGCGCTCGCTCCTGCAGATTACGGGCAAGAAACCACGCGTTATACTGGCTTCATGAATACTGACCTTATCCAAGAGATACTCGCGGTCGCCATCCAAGCGCCTTCCGGACACAATTATCAACCGTGGAAGTTCCGTATCGAGGGAGAATCACTCATCGTCTGTCTCAGTGCCCGAGAGCGACTCAACCGTCTACAACTTCAAACAGCGCGGCTCCTATATCGCGCTCGGTGCACTCATCGAGAATATCGTCATCGCCTCTGCCGCGCAGGGATTCTCCGCCACGGTCTCGCTTCTACCCGAGCCGCACACGCGTGGCGTTGCGCGTATCGACTTCACGCCATCAGTAGCTGATACTGCCGAGGCGAGAGAGCTGCTCGCGAGTATGAGTCGCCGCGCCACCAATCGCAAAGCCTATGCGACTGCGCCGCTTCCGCCAGAGGAACAGCGAGCGGTTGCCACACTCCCCGCATATCTGCAGAACGAGGGAACTCTGGTCCTGGCTCCCGACCGCACGACGATTGATACTATTGCGCGTGCGTGGAGCGTAAACGATCGCCTCATTTTCAATGCAAACCGTGTCCATAATTCGCTCTTCCCGCACATCGTCTGGTCAGAAGCAGAAGAGCATGAAAAGAAATCGGGTCTCTACATCAACACCTTCGAGCTCGATCCTCCAGCGCGACTTCTTTTTCCGCTCTTTGCTTCGTGGGGATTTGCACGCTTTCTCGGCGGACTCGGATTCGGCTCAGTAGTGGCCGCGCAGAATCGGGCGCGCTATGCCGCCTGTGGGCTGGTGGGTGGTATCTGGGTTTCGAGCATAACGCCCGAACATCTCATCGGCGCCGGGCGTATCCTCGAACAAGTCTGGCTGCGCGCAACGCGTGCCGGGCTCGCGCTCCAGCCACTCATGGGCATGCTCTATCTCGAACAGTATGTGCGTGAAGAGCCAACGCATCCTTTTACTGCGGCCCAAGAAAAGGAAATTATGCGCGCCTGCGACACTTTACGCACGGCCCTTCCCGGGAAGGGGAGTCTCGTCGCGGCATTCCGCATCGGACACGCGAGTGCGCCGAGCGCGTACTCCTCTAAGAAACAGCCGACTATCGAATATGGACGTACATAATCTCTTCGGCATTCCGAATCTCGACATCATTCTGATGGGTCTCGTCGCTATTGGCGACGGCACTCTAGGGCTTGTCGCGTACCTGAACAATCGTAAGAGCATCACAAATATAAGCTTCCTTCTCGCGGCGGCCTCGGTCATCGCGTGGGGCATGTTGAATCTCATCATGTTCCGGCTCACGGATCCCATGGCCATTATCTGGACTCTGCGTGCGGCCGTATTCTTCGCGGTTGTGCATGCGTTCTACGCGTTCCAGCTCTTCTACGTGTTCCCCGAAGAGAAGATTGCATTCCCGCGCTGGTATCGGTATGCGCTCATCCCGTTCACCGCGATTGTCGCACTCACGACGCTGACGCCGCTGGTGTTCATTGCGGTGGTTGGTTTCTCCGCGGGCGCAGTGGCGGAAGTGGCGAATGGTCCGGCGATAGCGCTCTTCGGCCTCACGACCTTTGCGCTTCCCGCGGCAGGCCTCGGCCTCTTCTTGCGCAAGATATTCTTGGCGCAAAAAGAGTTGCGGGTTCCGTACCTTTTTATTTTCACGGGCGCGACGATCACGTACACGCTCATCATCGTGTTCAACTTTGTGTTTCCGGCACTGCTTAACCATGCCGAACTCGCCCCGCTTGCGGGACTCTTCACCTTCCCGTACATCATTCTGACCGCGTACGCGATTATCAAGCATCGACTCTTGCAGGTGAAGGTCATCGCTACCGAATTCCTCTCGGCGGCACTCTCCGGTGTTACCCTGCTTGAAATTGTGATGGCAACGAGCGTCACACAGCTCGTGTTCCGCGTCGCTATTTTTATTCTTGTGCTTGTCTTCAGTTACCTGCTCATCGGGAGCGTGGTGCGCGAGGTCCAGCAGCGCGAGAAGATTCAACAGCTCGCCGATGAGCTCGCCGAGACCAACGAACGCCAGGAAGTGCTGATGCGGTTCGTCACGCACGAGGTCAAGGGCTATCTGACCAAAGATCAGAGCGCCTTCGCCGCCATCCTCGAAGGCGACTTCTGCCCGGTGCCCGGTACGCTCCAGCCTTTTCTCGTGTCGGCGCTCGCCCAGACGCGCGCCGGCGCCGAGAGCGTCATGAATATTCTCAAAGCATCGAATCTCAAGAAAGGCACGACCACCTTCCTCGTGGCACCCTTCGACCTCGCGGCAGTCGCGACCGATGCCGTCGAGAAGGAGAAGCCTTCTGCTGCCCAGAAAAAATTGGCGCTTTCGTACACGTGCGACGCGGCCGGCGCGCCCTATACCTTCACGGGCGACCAGAAGGAGATTGGCGAGCACGTATTCCGCAATCTTATCGAGAACTCGATCAACTACACGCCGACCGGCAGTATCGACGTCACGCTGAAGAAAGAGAGTGGAAAGATACTATTTGCGGTCAAGGACACGGGTGTCGGTATCACTGACGAGGACAAGAAGCGCCTCTTCACCGAGGGCGGACACGGCAAGAATTCGCAATCAATCAACGTGCACTCCACTGGTTACGGCCTCTTCATCGCCAAGTCAATCGTCGAGGCGCACAAGGGCACCATCCGTGCCGAGAGCGAGGGGGAGGGAAAGGGCTCGACCTTTATCGTTGAGTTCCCCCAGTAGCGATGGGCTATACTGGCACTATGACGCGGAGAGAAGGCATAGAGAAGGCACTGGAGAAACTGGAGCAGTTCAAAAGTGATCCTGCGTATACGGACAAGCGATACGCGATCGACGCGAATATTGAATTCCTCCGCGCCACCCGCTCCTTCCCCCAGTACGTGTGGTGGCTTGTTGCCACCGCCCCAAAACTCGACGGTGCAAAGCTCCTCGAGCTCACGGATTTTCCCGTCGAGGAATGGGATATCGCGATGCATACGCGACTCATCGAGATGGAGCGACAGCCGCGGCCGGGGCTTATCACACCTCTCGTCAACGCCATCACTCGCTATATCGACGTACAGAAGCGCGATCTGGTTATCGCAAATTTCGGCGCGGGCGGTATGGAGGTCGACCGACAAGTTGCGCAGTGGGCCATTGGCCGAGCACACCCTTTCAAGGTGACCATCGTCGCGGTCGATAATTCGCCGATTACGCGGAAGATCGCGCGGAAAAATCTCGAGAGCCTCGGGGCAGACGTCGCAATCGTCGAGACGGGGAAGGTGACGGAAAAGGATATTGCCGAGCTACGAGCGAAGACTCCGCAAAAAGTGCTCATCGTCATGTGCACGAATGATATTTTCGACCTTGAAAGCAGTTTCTCCCCCGCATACTTCGATGTGGTCTACCATTCGCTTTTCCGCCACCATCTCGCGCCGCATCAGCAGAAGCGGCTGGACGAGGTGATCGTCGCACTCTCGAAACGGCATTTCGAGTTCGATGGCTTTAAGTACTGGCCCGTCGTCATCGCTCAGACTATCGTCGGCTGGAGTAATCCGAATTTCCTCAACGGCGAGATATTTTCTAACCTACGCTTCCATAGCAAGAGAGATCGCGTGGCCTATGCACGTCCGCGGGGCACCATTACCTTTTTCGCCATCACCGGGTTCTACTTGCTCGAGTACCGTTGAACTACCCGTACAATCTGCTACTGTGCAAGGGCCTCACTTCGCCGGCATAGCTCAGTTAGTTAGAGCACAGCATTCATAAAGCTGAGGTCCCAGGTGCAACTCCTGGTGCCGGCACCAACAAGGTAGGGTTGTGGGTAAAGTTTGGTTAGAGTTAAGTCCTGTCTTAGAATTGAGCTATGTCACAGCGTTGCACACTCAATCGGGACTTCTTCAAGAAATGGTCACCCGAAATGGCGTACGTACTTGGATTCTTCGCCGCGGACGGCTCAATGTTAAAGAACCGTCGTGGCGGATGTTTTATTGAGTTCACCAGTACCGATCGAATAGTGCTCGAAGTCATACAGCGGGCCACAACATCGAGTCATCACATCGCGGCGCGAGAACGCGGCGACAACCGAAAGACCGCATACCGCTTACAAATCGGAAGCAAAAAATGGTTTGCTGATTTAGCTCGACTGGGCTTTACTCAACATAAGAGTAATACCTTGCGTTTTCCTAAAGTTCCGGCTCAGTTTCTTGGAGATTTCGTGCGCGGTTACTTTGATGGTGATGGATGCGCGTACTTCAACAAATTACAATTTGCCGATCGAAAGGGAAAACGTTGGATACTCATGAGCCTCTTTACGAGCGGTTCGCTAGGGTTTTTAGAATCCCTACATCACGCACTAACACTTCACGGAGTCCGGGGCGGATCAATCAAGCGAAAAACAAGAGGATTTGAGTTGGTCTTGAGCCATAGAGACAGCGTTGCGCTTTATCATCTGATGTATCATACTGGCTTTGCCTCGAATCTATATCTGCCGCGGAAACGTAGAAAATTAGAACGAGCGCTGAAAGTCTTACGACTTGACAATTAATGCGGGTGTAGCTCAACGGTAGAGCGTCGCCCTGTCACGGCGAAGGTCGCGAGGTCAGCACTCGTCACCCGCGCATTAGTTAAGAAAACCTAAGTTACGTTGGTCACGGCGGAGGTTGCGGGTTCAAGTCCCGTCTCTCGCGCATTCGATTTGCTACGGTTTTTGACAATGAGGATTGGGCATAGTAATTTCAATCCAGAAACGAAAGGAAGCACCATGACGGATACCCACGACCCCAAACCAAAGATGGGGACTGCCAGCGACGGTCGCCCGATGCACTACTCTGCCGGCGCGATTATCGAAGACCCTGCGACCGGAGAATTTCTGCTCCTCGATCGCAAGTTCCCGCCCCTTGGTTTCGCCGGGATGGCGGGCCATGTGGACGAAGGGGAAGACCCGCTGACCGCCGTGCATCGCGAAGGCCGCGAAGAGCTCGGGACCGAGATCTTCGACGTGGTGCTCTTGGCGGAAGCCGAAGTGCCGTGGAATACGTGCCGGCATGGCGATGTACACCATTGGTACCTCTATCAGGCCCGGGTCGATCGTGCGAAGGTACGCGTCGACCCGCACGAGGCCAAGGGGTGGGGCTGGTTCACGCGCGAACAACTGAAGGATCTGAACATCGAGCCGGTCTGGAAGCTCTGGTTCACCCTGCGCGGCATCCTCTAAAACAAGACGCTTAACGTGTGTAAAACCGAGGCACTGCCTCGGTTTTTTGTAGCCTAGAGCATGAGATTGACGAAACGTCATCCATTTGTTAAAAGTAGGGAATCTTGACCTTGGGTCGAGAGGTTCTTTGAGAGGACCCATACCCATTGCAAAGTTAGAAAAGGAGAAGGTTATGGATGGATTCCAAATTGCCGGCGCCTCGGTGCCGGGAATGGATCACATCATGCCGGGCGAGTCCGGTTGGAAAAACAATCAAGACTCACTTTGGTGGCATGCCTCACCTACGCACCTCGTCGCTGTGGTAACGGACGGCTGTTCGAGCCATTCGCACAGCGAAGTGGGTGCGACACTCGGGGCACGGATCATCGTAAACGAAGCGGCGAGGTTCCTCAACGTGCCGGTCGTTCAAAATCTCGGCATCCAAGAAACCTCGGCTAGCGCATTCCTCGAATGGCTTACAGAGGTTCCTCTGGACCGCATCTCACTCATTGCGAAAAGCGTCGGAGGCGATACTGGTTTCGTTATGGAGGAGCAATTCTTCTTCTCGACGATCGGCGTCATAGTGACGCCGCACACCACAGCTCATTTTCTCGTGTGGCGATGGTGTGTATGCGGTGAATGGTGCGGTAACTACCTTGGGTCCTTACCCAGGGAACGAGCCGCCCTATCTCGGCTACAACCTGGCGCCGCGCAAGTCTGGCGAGAAGCCTTCGTTTGTCGCGAACCTCGTGCGCGATACGAAAGACGTGCAGTCAATCCTTATTGGTACGGATGGCGTTTCTGACCTTATCCAGGCAGAGACGCTCCCGATGCCGATCGGCCACAAGCCGGTCGGTCCACTCAGTCAGTTCTCGGGAAAATGATTTTTTCTTCCGGAACGAAGACGGCATACGTCGCAGACTCGCGATGAGTAATTGCGAGACGGTGGAGCAGGGCCGCATCAAGCGCGGACTCTTCAGGGACGACACCACACTTGTTGCCATTCGGCGCACGCCGAAAACTGAAGGAGTTGCCAATGCCTGATTACTTCCTCGAAAACGGAGAACGTCTTCGGCTACGGCCCGACGACGCAGTCGGGAAGGGTGGCGAAGCAGACATCTTCAAGGATGGCGGTTTCGCCATCAAAATCTTCAAGCCGCCCACGCACGCAGATTTTGCCGGCACTCGGCCGGAAGATATTGCGGCGCGCGCCGCGGCGAAAGAGCGCATCGCCGAACATCAGAAGAAATTGCGCGACTTTCCCCGCGGGCTTCCTGCTCGCGTGGTATCCCCGCGTGATTTGGTGCTCGACGCAAAAGGAAATATCGCCGGGTATCGCATGGAACTCGTTTCGGGTGAAGTGTTGTACCTCTATGGCGAGAAAAGCTTTCGCGACACCGGCATTCCCGACGATTTCGTCGTCGAGACGCTGGTGGACCTGCACAAGACCGTCGAAGAGGCTCATCGCCACTCATCGCACTTCGTCATCAGTGACTTCAACGACCTGAACGTTCTTATAAAGGACCGGAAGGCGTGGATCATCGATGCCGATAGCGGTGGGTTCGGACCGTACCTATCGCGGACATTCACGATGAAGTTCGTGGATCCGCTCAATTGCGATCCGAATGCGAAGACGCCAACTCTCGTGAGACCGCATACCGCGAATTCTGACTGGTATGCGTTCAACGTTATGCTCATGCAGAATCTACTTCTGGTCGGACCCTACGGTGGTGTTCATAACCCCAAGGACCCGAAGAAGCGGATTCCGTATGACGGACGCTCGCTCAAGCGAGTCACGATCTTCAATCCGGAAGTGAAATGCCCGAAGTCGTCACGGCCGTATCATATATTGCCGGATACTCTTCTGGAACACTTCCGAAGGACGTTCGAGAAGGATGAGCGCGGCATTCCACCGCGTGCACTCATCGAAAATCTTCGCTTCACCACTTGCACGAAATGTGGTGCGGTGCATGCACGGACCTCGTGTCCCTCGTGCACCACGATCACTCCGCCCATGCATAAGGAAATCCACACGGGAGGCGTGAGCGCCTTCAAGGAGTTCTATACCGACGGTGTGATTCTCTATGCAGTTCTCGAAGGCGATACGATTCGTTACCTCTATCACGACAACGGTTCGTATAAGCGCGAGAGCGGTGCCACTATCATCGCGGGCGCTCTCGATGCGCAACTTCGCTACCGCATCAGCGGTACGAAAACGCTCCTGGGGCGTGCCGATCAGACGGTGCAGTTCGATGCTGGTGGTACCCAGCGACTCTCGACCGATGTCCGCGGGCTCTTACCAATCTTCGACGCGAATAGTACCAATGTGTTCTTCGCGCGCGGAGGTGGTTTGTGGCGCGTGGGCAAACTCGGCTTTGACTATGCCGAGCGCTGGGGAGACGTGCTGAACTCGCAGACTCTCTTTTGGGTCGGCGAGAAGCATGGCTTCGGTTTCTATCGGGCAGGAGAGATTTCGGTCTTCTTCGCGTTCGATACGAACCATCCCGGTCTCAATGATTCGGTTACTCTCCCGCCGATTCGCGGCCAACTCGTCGACGCGACGTGTTGTTTCGGAAGTGATCGAATTTGGTTTTTTGTCGCCACGAGTGAAGGTGGCAAAACAATAAACCGTTGCCACGTGCTCGACGGCAACGGTGTGTATCTCGGGAGCCATGAGACAACCGCCGGAGACGGCAGTTGGCTCGGAAGTATCCGAGGAAAGTGTGCGGCAGGCGGATTGTTACTTTCTGCGACTGACGATGGTGTCGTCCGAGTGGAACTCGGCGGCACTCAATTGAATGTCGTGAAAGAATTTCCCGCGACCGCACAGTTCGTGGATACCGACTCACGCATATTCCTTGGCAACAAGGGATTGTACGTAGCCGGTAAACACGATATCTGGCGTCTCGTTCTTAAATGACCAATCCTGGTCACGACCATGGAAGGAAAGACCATGACTACGAAGACTGCACTACCACTCCCCACGTTCTTCGATCCGAAGCATGCGGGAGACTGGGACTACGATCCCAACCAGGCAGCGTTGTTCGCCGCCGCTCTCGATTGGAGGAAGCGGTTTGGTCTCAAAGCCTCTTCGACTGACCGCAAGAAAGTCTATCTGCTGAGCATCGATCGACAGAAAGACTTCTGTATGAAGCGTGGTGCGCTCTACGTCGGTGGACGTTCAGGCGAAGGTGCGATTGACGACTCGCGCAGAAGCGCCGAGTTCATCTATCGCAATCTGGGCATCATCACCAAGACCAAAGCTACGTTTGATACGCACTTCGCGTACCAGATCTTCTTCTCAGCCTTCTTGGTCTACGACGACGGGACGCCGGTGCCGGCCTACACAGAAGTGTCAGTCGCAGATGTAGAACGGCGACGCGTTCAAGTTTCGATGTTGGTCGCCTCGGCGCTTGGCATCGACTACCTGTGGCTCGGCCAACACCTGCTCCACTACTGCCGTGAACTCGAACGTGAGGGCAAATACAAGCTCTATGTTTGGCCTCCTCACTGCATCTTGGGCTCTGCGGGTCACGCACTAGTCGGCATCCTCCACGAAGCACGGATGTTCCACGCGTTCGCTCGCGGGGCGCAGACCGACTGCGAGGTCAAGGGCGGACATCCGCTTACCGAGAACTACTCGGTCCTGCGGCCGGAAGTCTTGACCCGCTGGGACGGTAAGCCGCTCGCGCAGAAGAACGTGCGGTTCATCAACGACCTTCTAGAGGCCGACTACCTCATCATCGAGGGAGAAGCGGCGAGTCACTGCGACAAGAGCACCATCGAAGATCTGCTTGCGGAAATCAGTGCGAAGGATCCGAAGCTTGCCGAGAAGGTGTACCTCATGGAAGACTGCATGTCTTCGGTGACGGTTCCCGACGGCAAGGGCGGTTTCTATGCCGACTACACGCCACAAGCGGAGGCGGCACTCGCGAGCTTCGCAAACGCCGGCATGCATGTGGTCAAGAGCACGACGCCGATCCAGGAATGGCCCGGCATTGAGCTCTAAGTTTGTGTCTCACGTGTGTACGCAGGCGGCCGATGGTCGGCCGCCTGCAACTTCTCTTAGAAAGGATTACGTTCATGGGTAACTCCCAAACAGTGCAAGGTCTCTTCACCAACGGTGCACTCGGTGCGCAAGCGCAGGCGGTCGTCGATGTCGAAGATCTTGGTGCGCAGATTCAGGCGGGACTCGGTATCTCGCCCGAAGACGTGCAGTCCAGTGAAGTTACGTTGTTCTCACTCCTGGTCGACGACTCTACGTCCATCAGGTTCGGGAATAATTCGCAACATATCCGCGATGGTTATAACGGGATTCTGGATGCTCTGCTCGCGACCAAACAGCGAGACAGTATCCTCGTCCATGTCCCTTACCTAAACGGAACGATCCTCTGTCCGTATGTGCGCATCAAGGACGCTCCGCGGATGACGCCGCAGAATTATAATCCGAACGGCGGTACGCCGCTCTACGACCAAGGTGTTTTGTTCCTGGCGACGGTGGCGGCGAAGGCTCAAGAGTTCCGCGACAACGGTATTCCATGTCGCGGCGTCTCGTGCATCATTACCGACGGTCATGACGAGGGCTCGTACAAGTGCGACGAGACCGACGTCGAGAAGGTCGTGCGAGATCTGCTCATGAGCGAGTCTCATATCATCAGCGGTATGGGCATCGACGACAGCCAGAAAGACGCCCAAGGAAGGATCATCCGCAAGGGTACCGACTTCACGGCGGTATTCAAGAGCATGGGCATCCAGGACGACTGGATTCTCACGCCCGACAGTTCGCCGTCCGGCATCCGGAAAGCGTTCGGCATGCTCTCGCAGTCCGCGGTGCGGGCGAGCCAGGGCGGCAAAGCGTTCAGTCAGACTGCAATGGGTGGCTTCGGTACGCCGTAAGCCGCTGGGTTCTTAGATCTTTCAACTCGAGGTTTCCTTAGGGAAACCTCCTTTTCTAGGGCGCTCGAATGAGTCGAACGTCCTTAAAGGAAAACAGTTCTTTGGAGAAACATATGGTTCTGACTGAAAATAGTGCTCGCGGCGTGCTCGTTGGCGCGCTCACTGGCGATGTGCTGGGCGCCCCCTACGAGACGCGTCACCGTGTCGCCATCGAGGCCAATATGGCATTCCGTGGTGGCCTCGTCGCCTTCGATTATCTCGAGCCGTTCAAATGGAAACGGTACGTCACTGCTGGCCAACCGACCGATGATTCCGAATTGACTGCCGGGGGCGCCGAGAGTCTGGCGTCGACGCCCGAGTTTGACCCGGTTGATATGTACCACCGCAAACGCGGATTCATTCACGGCCACAATGGCGAACCGCGTCGCTCGCTCTTGACCAATGGGAAGGCCTACGGTTCAGGAGGGACATTACGTGCTTCTCTTCGTGCGCCGACCTACGCCGATTCGTTCATCGTATTCCGCGAAGGTCGCGTGCCGGTGATACCGAGCAATGGGAGCTTGATGTGCTGTTCGTCCGTCCCCGTGCGGTACTACGGCGACTTGGACAAGATAGTCGACATTGCGCGACGGCACTCATGCATCACGCATGTGCACCCCTCTGCGCAAGCGGCGTGCATGGCGTACTCCGTCATGCTCAATCATCTTCTTGCCGGTTTATCACCGGTCGATGCGTGGTTCGCCACGCGTTGGAAGATGGGCGACTTGCTCGAGTTCGAGAAGAAGACACCGGACGGCCCTCTGCGCCCGGGTTTCGAGGCGGTGCTCTCGATAGAACCCTCCGAGCCGCGCGAAGAGGAAATCTGGCCCAACACCGGCAGTGTGATCCTCTCTTTGCGTATCGCGCTCTGGGCGGTACTCACCTCAGGCAATTTCCGCGATGGTCTCACCAAAGCAATCATGGTCGGCGGCGATACCGATACCTATGGCGCGATTGCTGGCGGATTGCTCGGCGCACGCTACGGCCTCGGCGGCATCCCGCAGGAGTGGCAGTCGGTCTTGATTGGACGTGAACGTATGCTCGAACTCGCCGACGAGCTCCTGTTCTTGAATCGGTCTGAAACGAAATAAGTGTTTCGGGAATGCTTCGGCATTCCCGCCTTTCTGGAGCGCTCGAACGAGTCGAGTGTTCCTTGAGGAAAAAAGTTCTTTGACGAAAGGGAACAGAACGATGCGAACCATTCGTTTGGGCGTCATCTCGGTGGACACCACCGTCGGTCAATTCACAACCAATACCCAGAAGACCCTCTCGAGCATTCGTACCTTAGCTGGTGCGAAATGTGACGTGATTGTCGCGCAAGAAAATGTCATTGGCGGGTATCCTGCCGAAGATCTCTTGCAGTGGCGACTCTTCGTCTCGGGCCAGATGCAACAATTGCTCCTGCTCGCGAAAGCAACCGCAGATATCTCGGCGATTATCGTCCTCGGTATGGCGGTTGCGGTAAACGGTCTCGTATACAACGCCAATGCGGTACTCTGCCGCGGGCGCGTCCTCGGTTTCGTACCGAAGGAGCACTTGCCGACCTACGGCGTCTTCTATGAGAAGCGTGTCTTCTCAGCGGGGATGCCGGGGATGTATGAGCTCGTCGAATGCGGGGACACGCACGTCCCCTTCGGTGATCTCATCTTCGATTGTCCGTTTGGCACCTTGGCGACGTGTGTCTGCGAAGACTCGTGGGTCGGTAACGGCCCCATCTCTCGGCGCAACGCGCTCGTGCAGGTCGTGACCAACGCTTCGCCATTCCGGCAGGGCGTCCTCGACACACGCCGCGAAATGCTCCGGACACGCTCGGCCGATAATGAATGTGTGCTGATCGCGGCTTACCAAGTCGGTGGCAACGACTCGCTCGTCTTCGATGGCGGTGGATTCTTCTACCAGAATGGTAAACCAATTCTCGAAGCGCCGCGCTGGCGCGAGGGAGTGGCCTATGCCGATATCGATCTCGACGAAACGATTCGTCTGCGCAACGAGAACACGACCTGGCGCACGCTACGCGAATCGAGCCAGCCTAATGCGCAGGCTCGGTACATCGCAATCTCGCACGGCCCCGTAGGGGAGAATCGTGCGCCCGTTCGAAAAGCTCCGCAGAACTTATTTCTCCCGGACCCGCTCGCAGTTCCTGCAACGGACCCGCGAGATGCGGCACTCGATGACCTCTTCGAGTCCGCAGTGATGGGGCTCGGCGGATATATGGAGAAGACTGGTGGCGGGAACGTGTTCAAAGGAATCCTCATCGCCCTCTCGGGCGGCAAGGATTCTGCGCTCACGCTCATGCAGGCCTGGCTCTACGCCAAGCGGCGCTTCGCCTATTTGCCGGAGGCAGAGCAGAGTGCGGCGATTCGTTCGTTCATCACGTGTGTCTCGATGCCGACCGAGTTCAACTCAAGCGGCACCAAAGACATTGCGCGGAGCTTGGCGGAAGAACTCGGTGTGGCATTCCACGAAGAGTCGATCCAAGAAGCGTTCGAGCGAGAGACTGCGGCGCTGATGCATCTTACTGGCGTCGCGTGCGATCGCACGACACTCGGCAATATACAAGCGCGCATCCGCGGCATGCGGATGTGGAATCTCTCGAATGCGACCAAGGGCCTCTGGCTCCAGACCGGCAACATGTCGGAAAAGGCCGTGGGCTACACCACCATCGGCGG
The DNA here is from genome assembly GCA_963813065.1 of Candidatus Kaiserbacteria bacterium. Taxonomy (GTDB): domain Bacteria; phylum Patescibacteriota; class Minisyncoccia; order Phycocordibacterales; family Phycocordibacteraceae; genus C7867-001. Next base: position 45,079 of record CAWEXP010000002.1, on the reverse strand, counting down.
TGACCTCATGGGCGGCTACTCGCTCATCGGGAATACACCGAAGACGGTTGTGCCGCTTATGATTGCGCATTTCGGGAAGAAATATCCCCTCGGGCCAATCACCGAGCTCCTCGCGCAACGCGCCTCCGCCGAGTTGGCAAAAGACCAGTTCGACGAAGACGACCTCATGCCGTATGAAGTCCTCGATGCATGCTTCCTCCATTTCGTAGGAGAGAAGCTCGCGCCGGCGGATCTCTATCGAGTCATACGCTCTGCATGGCCCGACGAACGTCTCGCCACCATCGGCGCCGATTCGGCACGACTCAAGGTGTGGGTGAAGAGGTTTCTCACCCTGTTCTTTGCTTCAATCTACAAATGGGTTCAATCACCGGAGACGGTGCACCAGGGTGGACTTGATCTCGATCGTGAACGGGCGCTCCAACTGCCGGTGGTGCAATCCCCCGAGTGGATGGAGGATTCAATCGCCGAGATATCGACACTCAACTGATCTTTTTGTTCTTATCGGCGAGGGCGTTCGCGCCCTCGCCACCCTTCTTCCGATCCGTGGATCGGAAATAGTGAATTGCGCCGATGAGTCTCGGCCCAGCTCACTGTTTCGATGGAAACAGTCGTTCTTTACACTACGCAACTTAGAAAGAGAGGTTCCTATGGAACTCGCATCTGTTGCTCAAAAGATTGACGCTAACAAGCCGACGCTCTTCAAGAGAACGTTTGTGTTCGCTGGTAGCTTCGACCCATTCGCCCCGCATCATCGGAGAATTATCACCGATGTTCTGCAACCGATTAAGTCGTCGCTTCTGCAACAAGATCCATCGCTACCGGTCGAGATCGTGATATGGCCTGTCGGGCCCTACAGTGCTAAGCAACAAGTCGCTCCAGCCGCGGCGCGCAAAGAAATGCTCTTCGCGGGCCTCGGCGACGTGGTGCATGACATTAAGGTGGAAACGCACGATCTGGATTATCCAGGTTGTGGCTACACCTCGACCTACTCGATGCAGGCGCAACTGGCCAACAATCCCAGGACTGACTGGCGTGAGGAATATCTCATCGTCCTGTCCTCGCCTGCGGTGCTGACGGAAATCTGGCACGTCATCGGCGCCGACAATGTCGATGGCATCCGGGACTGGGACCAGGGAAGTGATCTATGGAAACATGGGCGCTTCCTTATCCTCCCGCGTGAAGGCTACACACCCAAGAAATTGCCGCCGCATCACGAAATGCTCGACCCCGAGAATCTCTCGGGCGAGAGCACCACGATTCGCGACGCAATAGCGAAGCGGCAACCCTGGGAGCATCTCGTTGCCCCCGCAGTCGCCGCTATCATCAAGCGTGACAAGCTCTACGGCTACGAAAAACCGTTCAGCATCTCTTCACTCTTCAGGAGGAACTCATGACCGACTTCGTGGGGAATGTCCTACGCCCGAATGCATCCGACAGGATCATTCGATCTCTTATGGACACGGACTTCTACAAGTTCACGATGGGTAATTTCATCTACCGATACTATCGGGGAGTAGACGTTACCTTCAGCTTCATCAATCGGCATACGCATATTCCAGTCGCCGACATCGTCGATGAGGACGAATTGCGTACCGAACTTGATCATGCGCGTTCGCTTCGTTTCCGCCGTACAGACCTCTCGTATCTGCGCGGTATGGATGTGTATGGCGAAGCAATGTTGTCAGGCGATTTCCTCGAGTTCTTGGGCGGGCTTCAACTCCCGCCGTATACACTCGAGCGTGTCGGCAGACAGTATCGTTTCGAGTCAAAAGGTCCGTGGGAATTGGTAACGTGGTGGGAAATTGTTTTTCTCGCCGTTCTCTCCGAATTGCTCTACCGCAAACTGCTTCGCAGTATGGCGGAAACCGGCAAGGCAGGTGAGACGGAACTGCGCATTCTCTATGCACGCGCGATGGACAAAATCTATCGCAAGTTCAAGCGTCTCAAAGAACGTGGCACGGTCCGTTTCGCCGACTTCGGTTTGCGGCGACGGCACAGTTTCCTCTGGCAGAAGTTTGTTGTCGAAATGGCGAAGGAGGTCATGGGTAGTCAGTTCACCGGCACGAGTAACGCCTGGCTGGCATTCAACCAAGACCTCGTCCCAATCGGCACGAGCGCGCACGAACTTCCTATGGTCTTGACCGCACTTGCGGATATAGACGAGGAGAAGCGCGAGGCGCAGTACGATGTACTACGTAAATGGCAGGAGTGCTACGCAAGTCCGAAAATGCGAGCTCTTCTCATCACGCTCCCCGACACCTACGGCAGCGCCCAATTCTATGAGGGGATGCCAAAGGATCTCGCTGAGCGTGTCGCCCATGAGTGGCGCGGCGAACGCGGCGATTCGGGCATCGTTGCTGATGAGACGAATCGTTACTTGCGTTGGTTGAGCAAATACCGCGTCGACCCGAAGACGAAGCTCTACATCCCGTCTGACGGACTCGATGTTGAGCCAATGCTCGAATACGATACGGAATTCAATGGTCGCATCAGCATCTCAAATGGCTGGGGCACCAAAGAATCGAACGACTTCGATGGCTGTCATCCGCGTGGGAATGAGTTTGCGGTTGTGAACGGCAAGCCCCTAGATATCACGTGGGATCAAGCTCTCACGGGTCATTCATTCGTTTGTAAAGTATCTGCTGCGAATGGTCGTCCTGCGGTGAAGCTCTCAAACAACATCAATAAGGCCACTGGCCCCAAGGGCGAAGTGGAACGTTACCTGCGAATTTTCGGTCACAGTGGCCGTGTTGCACAGCAGGTCATCGTGTAAGTTCAGTTGCGTAGCTTCTATCGCTTAGCCCCGGAGAAATCCGGGGCTTTTCTATTGCTATTATGTCACCCATGGACCCTGCGCATTTGGAGAGGCTGTGTCGTGATTTCCATCTCGGTGCCGTCATCTCGATAGTCGAGAGCGACGAGGGAGTGTTGAATAAAAACTACATCCTCGTCACGACGGTTGGAAAATATTTCATCAAACAGATTCGCGAGAAGGCTATTGAAAAACTAAATGTCACGGCAGTCGTTGAACGACTCATGTTCGAGCGCGGCATCCCCGCCATCTGCATGCTCGAAACATCCGCGCATGAGCCGTTCGTTATCTATGATGGCAAAGCGTATTCGGTATACGCCTTTATCGAAAGCGATCGTTCGCATCAGTACTCGCTCGAGGATTATCAACGCATGGGAGTACTCTTAGGCGACATTCATCGTGCGGGGAGTCAGGATATTCCAGACCTACTCACTCAGCGGCAATTCAAGCTGACGGCCAAAGCCGACATTCGCCAGATTCTTGAAGAAAAGAAAAAGCATATACTCGCGTTGTCGCGTCGAGAGTCGATTGATGACGATTTTCTCATATATATCAATCTCAAACTCGAACTCTTGCCGAACGTGCGTCTCGAGACCGCGCTCGCGAACGATACATTGATCCACGGCGATTATCACGCGGGCAACCTGCTCATCAATGGCCGCACGCGAGAAATTATTGGTGTGTGCGATTGGGAAAAAGCACAGATCGCACCGCGAGCCTATGAGCTCGCACGAGCTCTGCTCTACATTAGTTTCTCAAGTGACTATCAGGAATCGTCGGGCATAGCATCTGCCCGAGCTATTCTCGCCGGATACCAATCGTCCTATCCGATAGGGAAGGATGAGCTTGTTGAGGGTCTGCGCACGCGTCTGCATCACACCGTGGGCTCCACATGGCTTGAGCACTATCACTATGATTTACATAATGCGCGCCCTGACCATTTCGTCACACACGAGACCCGAATCATCCGCGACTTCGTGCAAGGAAATCTGCCGTCCCAATTGGTCTAAACACACTCGTCCATGGACTTGGGGATATCTTCTTGACTACTCGCATAGGTAGTCGTGTTACAATTTACCTATCAAAAATGAACCACTGCCAGTGCGGTTCATGAAGTTCGCCACTCTCGGTGTATTCTTCGCGACCATAGCGGTCTTCGTATTGTTGTCGGGGGCAACAAAAAATATCGCATTCGCCGCAGTCAGTGCGCCGAGCCTCGGCTCAACCACCACCTTCGCGGTTCTCGGTGCGTCCTCGGTCGTTGATTCGAACGTCTCAGTCATCGTGGGCGATGTCGGCGTGAGTCCGGCGAGCGGCTCCTTTGATGGCATTACCTGTCCAGAAGTAACTGGCAACATTTACGGTACCGATTCCGCGAGTCCCGCACTCTGTGCACTCGTCAACCCGACTCTGCTCACCAAAGCAACGACCGATTTCACCACCGCATACACCATACTGGCAAATGAGACACCAGCCACAACCCTTCCCGGCTCCGATAACCAGCTCGGTAGCCAGACCCTTACTCCAGGCATCTACACCTTCAGCGCGGCTTCGAGTGCGAACATTGTCGGCACGGTGACGCTCGACGGCCAGGGCGATTCGAACGCCGTGTTCGTTTTCCAGACCTCGTCGAGTCTCGTGACCGGCTCGGGGAGCGTCGTACATTTGATTAATAGTGCACAGCCCTGCAACGTCTTCTGGCAGGTCGGGAGCTCGGCGACGCTGGGCACTGGCACCACCTTCGTCGGTACCATCATGGCTAATCAGTCGATTACCGACTCCGGCGGCTCGACCGTTGCGGGCAGACTCCTCGTGCACTCTGCGGCGGTAACGCTCAACAACACCCATGTCACCGTGCCGAGTTGTTCGGCGCCGACGACCGGCACCCTTCACGTCATCAAATCAGTCATTAATACCCACGCGGGTTCTGCGGTTCCTTCCGATTTCCAAATCTCGGTCAAGACGGGCGGCTCGAATGTTTCCGGTAGTCCTGCGGCCGGAGCGGTCAGCCCGGGCACCCTTTACACGCTTGCTCCCGCCACCTATACGATTAGTGAAAATGCGAATTCGCTCTACACTCAGAGTTTTGGTGGCGCATGTACTGCGGGCAGTGTGGCTCTATCGGCAGGACAGAACTTGACCTGTACGATTATCAACACCGACCTCCCGCCACCACCCCCGATTAGCATGGCCGGCGCGGGTGGGACGGTTCCACCGCCGATTGTGCCCCTTATCGGTATCATCAAGGTCCCAACGCCGCTTGCGCTCCCGGCGGGTCCAGGCCAGGTGGTCTACCACTACACCGTTACCGACCTCGGCGCGACGCAGGCATTGACCGGAGTCAGAGTGGTTGACGACCACTGTAGCCCGCTCTCGCTCATCTCGGGTGATACCAATGATGACGGCATACTCGATCCCGGCGAGCACTGGCAGTACTCGTGTAGTGCTCGAGTCGCGACCACCACGACCAACACCGCCGTCGCTACCGCGTTCAGTAACGACGCGTATCGCCAGCCCGCAGTCGCCACCGCCATTGCGACCGTCGTCGTCGGTGCTCCCGTGCCGCCACCACTGATCGCGGTCGTGAAGGTGCCGAGTCAGCTCACCCCGTTCCCGTATGGTGGCGGGAATGTGACCTATGCATACACCGTCACGAACCCGGGCGTCGTCGCGATGAACAACATCAGCGTTACCGACGATAAATGTGGTCCGGTCAAATTCGTTTCGGGAGATATAAATAGTAACCATCTCCTCGACCCTGGCGAATCGTGGATCTACCGCTGTTCAGCCAACGTGCCTATTTCTACACGCAACACCGCGACCGCACTCGGTTCGGCCAACGGCTTCACTGCCGTCGCGTACGCCTTTGCTACCGTTCTCGTTTCTGCTCCTGCCACATCCACAACGCCCATACTCCCGAATACCGGCCTTCCTCCCTCGGGAGAAAACGCATTCTGGAATCTCGTCTCTGCAGTCCTAATGCTTGCGCTGGTCCTCTCTGTTTCTATCATCGTCCTCAAGAAACGGAGTACGGTAGAATAGGGCTAATGCATTCAACTATCTCTCGCCGCGCATCAGTGCTCATACTCGGTGCAATTGGCATTGTCTTTTCCTCCCTGCTTATTTTATTTCTGGCGCTCCAATTCTCTGGCCAGGGAGCACGCGCGAGTACTACGGTGCCTGGAGCCGTCCTCGACACACCGCTCCGCCTCTCGATTCCGGTCATTGGTCTCGATACCCGCCTCGAATCCGTCGGCCTGACGCCCGAGGGGGCGATGGATGTCCCGACTGACCCCAGCACGGCGGCGTGGTTCGACTTGAGCCCCGCGCCGGGTGAAGTGGGGAGTGCGGTCATCGCGGGGCACTTCGGCTGGCGCGACGGCATCCCGGCCGTCTTCGATAATCTCTCGCTCCTGCGCAAAGGCGATATTGTATCAGTCCAATCGACAGACGGTCGGACGACGCAATTCATGGTGCGCGAGATTCGGACCTACGATGCATATGCCGATGCCGCGAGCGTCTTCTATTCGAGTGATGGCAAGGCGCATCTCAATCTCATCACCTGCGAGGGTGCATGGAATCCTGCAACAAAGACCTATTCTAACCGGCTCGTCGTTTTCACGGATAAAATATAAAATTATTCCACAGTCACGCTCTTGGCGAGGTTGCGCGGTTGGTCGATGGGGAGGCCACGTTCCTTCGCGCTGTAGTAGGCGAAGAGTTGGAGCGGCATGACGGTGAGGATTGGCAGGAGCGCCTCGGGTGCCTGCGGCACGCTGATGAGGTCGTCAGCCAGTCCCGCGAGCGCTCGTTCGCTCCCTACAGTGGTAACCGCGATACTCTTCCCGCCGCGCGCGCGGATTTCTTGCATATTCGATTTCGTTTTTTCAAAAAGAGAATCGTGCGGCGCGAGAATGATCCTCGGGAATGAGTCATCGATGAGCGCGATGGGGCCGTGCTTCATCTCGCCTGCGCCATAGCCCTCGGCGTGGACATACGAAATTTCTTTCAGCTTGATTGCGCCTTCGAATGCGACGGGGCACTGGAACTTCCGGCCCAAGAAAAACGCGTTGCGCATCGTTTTGTATTTTTTCGCGATTGACTCGACTGCACTACGGTTCGCCAAAATGTTGCGTGCTTTCTCGGGCAGGGTCGCGAGTTCGTGCGCAAATTCTTTCCCCTCGTCGGCTGACATGCCGCGCTCGCGACCGAGGAGGAGTGCGAGGAGCGCCAGCACGGTAATCTGCGAGATGAATCCCTTGGTCGATGCGACGCTGAATCTCGGGGCCCGCGTGATTGTAGACGCCCGCGTCGGTCTCGCGCGCGATGGTCGAGCCGACGGCATTCACGATGCCGAGCGTCAGGATTCCGTGCCGTTTCGCTTCGCGAATGGCCTCAAGCGTGTCGAGCGTCTCGCCGGACTGTGAGAGGGCAATCAGCACGGTGTCCCTCGGGTCAGCGGTGGGCGCGCGGTAGCGAAGCTCTGAGGCGATAACGACTTCAACAGGTATTCCCGCAAACTCCTCAATCATCAGTTCGCCGACGAGCCCCGCGTAATAGGCGCTCCCGCAACCGGTAATCAGGATGCGTTTTATTTTTTTGAGTTTCGGCAGTATCTCGCGCAAGCCACCGAGATGCGCCTTGCCCGTGTTGAGCAAGAGGCGCCCGCGGAGCGCATTCTCGATCACCTCAGGTATTTCTATCATCTCCTTCAACATGAAGTGCTCGTAGCCTTTCTTCTGTGCAGACTCGGCGCTCCACTCGAGGTGCTCAGATGTTTTCACCACCGCATCGCCAGCGATAGTGGTCACGCGATGCGCGTCTTTGGTGATAACCGCGAGTTCGCCGTCGTCGAGATAAATCACCTCGCGCGTGTGCGCGAGGAGCGGCGTTGCGTCGGAGGCGATATATCTGCCGTCCTTGCCGATGCCGATGAGGAGCGGGCTCCCGAGGCGCGCGGCGACGAGCTTCTCCGGCTCGCGCGTCGACGCGACCGCGATGCCGTAGGTGCCACGGACTTTGCGCAGTGCCTCTGCGACCGCATCTTCCAGCGAGGTTAAACCTCGATATACAGAATCCAATGAGTTGTACAAGCACTTCGGTATCAGTTTCGGAGGTAAATGAAATACCACGCGCGGAGAGCTCTGCGCGGAGCTCGGCGTGATTCTCGATGATGCCGTTGTGTACGAGCCAGAGGGTGCCCGAGGCGTCGGTGTGCGGGTGCGCATTCTGCTCGGTCGGCGCGCCGTGCGTCGCCCAGCGCGTATGCGCGATGCCCGCGGTGCCGGTGAAAGAATCGGGGAGTGCGCCCGCAAGCGCGGCGACCTTGCCTGCGCGCTTCAAAACACCCTGGCCCGCGACATAGATACCGGCAGAATCATAGCCACGATATTCGAGCGCGCGGAGGCCCTCGATGAGGAAGGGCGTTGCATTTTGCTTTCCCACATAGCCAACGATGCCACACATACTTCAAGGAACGCTCTTCCGAATAAAAAAGTTTCAAGCTATACTTCCTCACATGAGTCTCGGTCAACAGCATTTGCACGCGCGGTGGCGCCTCTTCACCGCGCTCGAGCCATTTCCCTCGACCGACGCCTTCAAACGGTTCCTCGACTACCTGATGTATGTCGTTGGCTTCATCGCGCCTATCGCGCTCCTGCCGCAGATTATCCAAATCTATTCGACCCACAGTTCCGCAGGAGTGTCGCTCATCACCTGGCTCCTCATCGCCTTCTTCAATGCTCTCTGGGCACTCTACGGCCTCGTGCACAAGGATCGCCAGCTCTTCGTCGCCAACTTGCTGATTACGCTCTTCGACCTCGTGATTGTGTTCGGCATCCTGTGGTATTGAAAGCTGGACTGGAATAGCGTAGGCTCACAAGGTTCTACCTAAGCCATCGTCATATAAGCCGCCTTAGCTCAGTTGGTAGAGCAACTCCATGGTGGGTCGCAAACCCCTGCCCACGATTCTCGCGAGGGAATCGTGAATCCCGAATAACGGTTAATATCCGGCGACGGACAAGACCGTAGCGCCTCTGGCGCTCGAACGACTGACAAGGGTGTCCCTTGCGGACAAAGATACAGTCTAGCCCCCCGATACAAAGAAACGGAGGTGTAAGCGAAGGAGTAGGTCCCCAGTTCAAATCTGGGAGGCGGCTCAAAGAAGTTATCAACAGCAGACCTTTATTTTGTTGAGTATTTGGTCTACAGTTGCAGTATAGTGAAAGAGTGAACCCAAGGAAATCACGACCAAAGTGTCCCGTGTGCGGGAAAGAACCTGCACGTTCATTCTACAAATACTGCAGTAATGCGTGCCAGCAAGAATTCCAATATCGTAGCTATATACAGAGATGGAAGGATGGAAAAGAAGTCGGATTAAACAGTCTGGGTCTTGTTGGTGGCCACATCAAACGATACTTGCGAGAGAAGTACGGAAATAAATGTTGCCTGTGCGGATGGTCCAAAGTGAACTCGGTAACACAGGTTGCGCCGCTCGTGGCTGATCATATAGACGGGAATTGGAAAAATAATGTGGAGAAAAATCTCCGGCTCCTATGTCCGAACTGCGATGCTCTTACTCCGACATTCTCCGCGCTCAACAAGGGGAATGGCAGAGTATATCGTGCACCGAGCAAGCGTGCGGCGGAAGCGCGGACACTCGCAAAAAAGGGGAAAGAATGATATTTTCTCAATACGCCGGAGTAGCTCAGTTGGTAGAGCATTCGCATCGTAAGCGAAAGTGCGTCGGTTCAAGTCCGACCTCCGGCTCATGGATAATGAGAAGCGGCTTGAGGAGCTCGAGGCGCTGATGGCGTCACCCGAGTTTTGGCTCGATAAGGATCAGGCGCAAGAGTTGGTGCGCGAATATCAACAATTGAAAGAGGGTGGTGGTGAAGGGCACGATGGTGGCTCGGCGACTCTCGCCATCCTCGCCGGCGCGGGCGGGGACGATGCTGAAGATTTCGCCGCGATGCTCCTCGCGATGTATCGCGGCTATGCGAGCAAAAAAGGCTGGGGCACGCGCATCCTCGACGAGAACGAGAACAGCAAAGGCGGATATCGGAGCGTCTTACTCGAAGTAAATGGCGGGGGCGCGTATGGCCGCCTCAAGCACGAGGCGGGCGTGCATCGGCTCGTGCGCATCTCGCCCTTCAATGCCCAAGACAAACGACAAACTAGTTTTGCATTGGTAGAAGTCCTGCCCAAGCTCGCCGCGAGCGAGAAGGTGGTGCTCAAGCCAGATGAGCTCGAAATACAATTCGCCCGCGCCGGAGGCGCGGGCGGGCAGAATGTGAATAAACGCGAAACCGCGGTGCGCATTCTCCATAAACCCACCAATCTCTCGGTGCACATTTCGAGCGAGCGTTCGCAAGCAGCAAATAAAGAGAAGGCCATGGAACTCTTGGCGGCAAAGATTTTCGCTCTGCAAGAAGAGGAGGCACGCGCGACCAAAGAGGGTCGCTCAATCGCGAAGACGACCGCGAACGAGTGGGGGAGCCAGATTCGCTCCTATGTCTTGCATCCGTATAAAATGGTGAAAGATCACCGCACCAATTTCGAATCCGGCAATCCAGAAAAAGTCCTCACTGGTGACCTCGACGATTTCATCGACGCCGCAAAAAATATCGAGGTTAAACCTCGATAATAAAAAGCGCGGCGATTGCCGCGCCCAGGGCTTACTCGAGATGGCCGAAACGAGCTGATGGAAGGACTTCCGTGCTCTTCGTCTTGCGACGCCGCTTCGTCGATTTCTTCTTCGGTTCCATTCGTGCGCAAATATTGTTCACCACGTCGCGTAAGCGGAAAATGTCTCTGGAGCCGAAAATCGGGATAGTGCCACACTCCTCATAGTTGCTGGTGATGAAAAGCAGTTTGCCGCCGAGGACATATTGGACGAGCTTTTCGCCATCGGTACCGGTCGCAATCAGGCATTTTTTCGCCTTGCCGCCAACGGGCGGATAGACGTCCACGATTTTCACGTAGTCCAGATTCTTCTTCGGCATCTCACCTCCTTTTCCCAGAGCGTTAGTGCCCTGCTTTCTGTCGGTCAGAGTAGCAGATTCGTTATGCTTGTCAAATTGTTGATACGCAACACGGCACCGGGGTAGAATGAGATTCGACGATGATTTATTTCGACAAGGTGACGAAGAAGTACGGCGAGATGAACGCACTCGAGGAAGTGACGCTCTCGGTCGCCCCTAAAGAATTCGTCTCCATTGTCGGCCACTCAGGCGCAGGCAAGACGACCCTTTTGAAACTCCTCCTCGCCGAGGAGAAACCGAGCGCCGGCTCGGTCTTTTTCGAATCGGTGAACGTCAACGATTTGCCCAGCTCTGCGCTCCACCACTATCGCCGCAAGATTGGCATGGTCTTCCAGGATGCGCGCCTTATCCCCAACAAGACAGCCTACGAGAACATCGCCTTCGCGATGGAGGCCGCGGGCCGCACCGACGACGAGATCGCGAGCGATGTGCCCTACATTCTCGAACTCGTGAATCTCGAGGACAAGGCGAGCCATTTCCCGCATCAGCTCTCGGGCGGGGAGAAACAGCGGATTGCCATCGGCCGCGCCATCATCAATCAGCCCGAGCTGGTGGTCGCCGACGAGCCGACGAGCAATCTCGATCCGGTCAATACCTATGAGATCGTCGAGATATTGAAGAAAATCAATCAACTCGGCACGACCATCATCATCGCGACGCATAACAAGGGCGTGGTGGATGCGATTGGTCGGCGCGTGATCACCATCGATCGGGGAAAAGTGGTGCGCGACGATGTGGGCGGGCAATATTCGCTATAATGATGCTATGGATTGGATGACCACAAAACGAATGATGGCGAGTGGCGCGAAGAATTTCGCGCGGGGTGGTGCGGTCTCGGCGGCGACGGTACTCATTATGACTGTCACGCTCGCGATCATCGGTTCGCTCATCTTCCTCTCGGCGCTCCTCAATTTCACACTCGGGACATCCGAGACAAAGTCGATGTCTCGGTCTATTTCGTGACGACCGCGAGCGAGACCGATATTCTCGCGGTCAAAGATAAGCTTGAAGCTCTGCCCGAGGTCGAGCAAGTGAGCTACACCTCGGCCGACGACGCGCTCATCGCCTTCCGCGCCCGTCACGCGACCGATCAGCTCACCCTCCAGGCGCTCGACGAGCTCGGCGGTAATCCACTCGACGCCTCGCTCGAGGTCCGCGCAAAGGATCCGTCCGAGTACGAGAGTATCGTGAATTTCCTCCAGGCCTCGCCCGCACTCTCCTCGGGAGGCGCGTCGATTGTCGATCGCATCAATTATCAGCAGAACAAAGATGTCATCGACCGCATCTCGGCGGCGCTGAGCGCCACGCGCGCGGTCGGTTTCGCGGTGGTGCTCCTCTTCGCGCTCGCCTCAATCTTGATTGCCTTCGCCACCATTCGCCTCGCCATCTACACCTCGCGCGACGAGATTGCAGTCATGCGGCTCGTTGGTGCCAGCAATCTCTATATCCAAGGACCCTTTATCGTCGCCGGGACGATTACCGGTGTCAGTGCGGCGCTCATCGTGCTGATCCTGCTTTGGCCGGCCTCCTGGTACGTCGGCCTGCGCACGGTGGACTGGCTCGGTGGTTTCAATCTGGGGAGCTACTATGCTTCGCACTTCTTCCTGATCGCGCTGATCATCCTGCTCTCCGGCATCGCGCTCGGCGCTATCGCGAGCATCCTCGCCATCCGGCGCTATCTCAAGGTTTAATATGCCGAAGGACGGACACAAATATATATTCGTCGTGGGCGGGGTGATGAGCGGCGTCGGCAAGGGCGTCGTTGCCAGTTCTATGGGCCTCTTACTGCAACAAAAAGGCTATCCGGTGAACCTCGTGAAGATTGATCCCTACCTCAATGTTGATGCGGGGACAATGAATCCGACCGAGCACGGCGAAGTTTTTGTGCTTCGGTCTGGATTGGAAACAGATCAGGACATGGGCAACTACGAACGCTTCCTCGGGCGCGACCTGACGCCAGACGACTACATGACGAGCGGCATGGTCTATCAGGCGGTTATCGCACGTGAACGTGCACTCGAGTACAAAGGTCGATGCGTCGAAGCTATTCCGCATATTCGCGATGAAATCCTAACGCGGATCGAGAAAGCCGCGCAGGTCGCCGGCAGTCGCATCTCGGTCATCGAGATTGGCGGGACAGTCGGCGACTTTCAGAATGCGCTCTTCATCGAAGCGGGGCGGGTGATGAAGATGCAGAGGCCCGAGGACGTGCTCTTCGTGATGGTCTCGTACTTGCCGACGCCGGGCACCCTCGGCGAGATGAAGACGAAGCCGACCCAGACGGCAGTCCGCGATCTCAACAGCTATGGCGTCCAGCCGGACTTCATCGTCGCACGAAGCAAGGAGCCCGTGGATGAGAAGCGTAAAGAGAAACTCGCAATCTGGTGCAACGTGCGCAAGGATCGCGTTATCTCCGCGCCGGATATCAAGAGTATCTACGAGGCGCCGCTGAATTATGAGAAGGACAAGCTCGCCGAGAATCTCCTCGATGCGCTCCACCTGCCACAGACACACAAGGCGTTCGCTCGCGGCGTGGGGGAAATTTGTCAAAGCGGCGACCGATACCAAAGCACTCGAGGTCGAAATCGCCATCGTCGGGAAATATTTTGATACGGGCGACTTCGTACTCTCCGACGCGTACCTCTCGGTCATCGAGGCGATTAAGTTTTCTGCCGCTGCACTTGGCCGCCGCGCCAAGATTACGTGGATCAATTCAAAACACTTTGAAACTAACAAAGCCAAAGTCGCGATGCTGGGGAAATTCGCGGGCATCCTCGTGCCCGGTGGCTTCGGCGAGAGTGGTATCGAGGGGAAGTTGAAGGCAATCCAATTTGCGCGCGAGCACAAGATCCCGTACTTCGGCCTCTGCTACGGCATGCAACTCATGGTTATCGAGTACGCACGCAATGTGTTGAAATTGAAAGACGCACACACCACCGAAATAAATAAAAATACGACGAATCCCGTGGTGGATGTGATGCTTGAGCAGAAGAAACATATCGCCGACAATAAGTACGGCGGCACGATGCGTCTCGGCGCGTACCCCTGTTATTTGAAAAAAGGGACGATTGCGCGCAGTGCATACAAAAAAGAATTAGTTGAAGAGCGTCATCGCCATCGCTACGAGATTAATCCAGCATACATTCCTAAGCTCGAAGAGGCTGGTCTCGTCTTCTCCGGCACCTCACCCGATTCTGTCCTGATGGAAATCGCCGAGCTCCCACGCACGGCGCACCCCTTCATGCTTGGGACGCAATTCCACCCCGAGCTCCAGGCGCGCCCCTTGGCGCCGCACCCCCTCTTTACCGAGTTCCTCAAGGCCGCCATCGCACAAAAGAAGAAACATTGATTTTGCTGTGGCCGGAGCGTACAGTGCCTGGAGGTACCTTGTGAGGAGAGAGCATGAGCCAGAAGAAGTTTGAAGATACTGCCATCGTCATCTACGGCCGTGGACACGTTGCCGATTACGAAGAGCAAGAATTCCGTGAATCATTCGATCGGTTTTTCCGCGGGAACGATAAGGACGCGTCGATTGTGCTCGACAGCAATCCCACCCAGCGCACATTCCTGGCCGCCGCCACTGCGTGGGCGATCGACCAAGGATTCTTCGCCATCAGCGACGTCACCGACGGCGGACAGACGGAACTGACCTACTTCAAGCTCACTAAGAAAGGGGAGAAAGAATTTCTCCCGCACCTGCATCTATAAAATAAAAGCCGCGGACTTTCGTCCGCGGCGGTTTTTATTTTTTCGAAGGCAGAGGGAAGAAGTATTTGATGTACTTCTCAGCGCCCGTTGCGTCAGTGGGGCAGTGGACGGCATTCGGGCCGTATGCCTCGCGGAGCGTATTCGCATTGCCCGGAATTGGGATAAGCGATGCACCCACGAACTCTGACAATTTCGCAACGGCGCCCTCGCCCTCGAGGAGTAGAACGCCGAACGGCCTTTTCCAGAGTCGTTTCGCCGTCTCGTTTCGCACCTTCGCGAATATCTCGCGCGAGCCTGGATGGAGAAGAACGGCCAGCTCTGCCATTTCCGACGCGTCATTGATCATCCAGTCCGAATCCATGATTACTCGGAGTCCGAGGAAATCAGAAACGGCGAGCCGGATAATATCTATACGCGACAAGGCCGAAGGTTCGATTAAAAGAACGGTTTTTTCGTGTTTGGTACTCATAGTACGCACCTCTTCGTTTCTGGATATACTGTACCACAGGTCATTCTAGAATGCAAGCTATCCCCAGTGCGCCCTTGCGTAGGGCGATAGATACGCCATAGTTATCTATGGCACGACCAATTCTCTCCGACGCGTTCACCTTTGACGATGTGCTCATCCGCCCCGGCCGCTCGAGCATCGAGCCGCGTGACGCCTCGCTCGCGGCCGCCTTTCCGGGCGGCTTTTCTCTTGCGGTGCCCTTTCTCTCTGCGGCGATGGACCGCGTCACGGGCGCGCGATTGGCAATTGCGCTCGGGAAACTCGGCGGCCTTGGCGTTCTCCACCGCAACTGCACGGTCGAGGAACAGTGTGCGATGGTCCGCGCGGTGAAGAAGGCGGGTGTGCGCGTCGCCGCGGCCTGCGGCCCCTTTGATCTCGAACGCGCTCGCGCGCTCGCCGCGGCTGGCGTGGACCTTATTTCTATCGACTGTGCGCACGGCCATAATTTGAAGGTGCTCGCGAGTGCTGAGCGCATCAAGCGCGCGGTCGGCCTGCCGCTCATCGTCGGCAACATCGCGACCGCCGAGGCGGCGCGTGCGGCGTGTCGCTTCGCCAGCGCGGTGAAGGTCGGCATCGGCCCGGGTTCGATTTGCACCACCCGCATCGTGAGCGGTGTGGGCATGCCGCAATTCTCGGCGATTCTCGAAGTCGTGGGCGTGGCGCAAAAATACGGCGTGCCGGTCATCGCCGACGGCGGGATGAAGAACTCGGGCGATATTGCGAAGGCTCTGGCCGCCGGTGCCACGGCGATTATGAGCGGCAACCTCTTCGCGGGCACGCTCGAAGCGCCCGGGCGTGTCGCGATACGCGACGGCGTGCGCGTGAAAGAATATCGCGGCATGGGCTCGCGCGCAGTGATCGAGAGTAACTCGGGGCGCGAGCGGTACCTGACCAAAGGGCGCAAGGCAGTGCCCGAGGGGGTTGAAGGATTCGTGCCGTATCGCGGCCCCTTGAAGGAGGTAGTCGCCGAGCTCGCCTCGGGTGTGCAGGTCGCGATGGGCTACGTCGGCGCTCGCACCCTTGCCGAGCTCCGCGCGCGTGCCCGATTCGTCCGCATAACCTCTGCCTCAATCGTTGAAAATAACCCACACTCGCTCGTTGCGTATCGATAAGTAGCCGTATGCTATACTCAGGCTACTAATGTCGAATATCATTGAGGTGAAAAATCTCTCGAAGAGATTTGACGGTTTCGAGGCCGTGAAAGATATTTCTTTTTCCGTCCTTGCGGGCGGCATTTTCGCATTCCTCGGCCCCAATGGCGCGGGCAAGTCGACGACCATCAAAATGCTCACGACCCTCCTCTCGCCCACGAGCGGAGCTATCAGTGTGAATGGATTTAATCCCACGACTCAGCCGGATCAAGTGCGGCACTCCTTCGGCATCGTCTTCCAAGACCCGTCGCTCGACGACGACCTCACCGCCTGGGAGAATCTCGAGTTCCACGGCGTGCTCTACTCGGTACCACGCGTTCTGCGGCGCCAGCGCATCGAGGAATTGCTCGCCTTCGTCGAGCTCACGGATCGACGCGACAATTATGTGCGTGAGTTCTCGGGTGGGATGAAGCGCCGCTTAGAGATTGCCCGCGGCCTCTTGCATCACCCAAAAATTATTTTCCTCGACGAGCCGACGCTGGGCCTCGACCCGCAGACGCGCAATCATCTCTGGAGCTATCTCGAGAAATTAAATAAAGAAGAGGGCATAACGGTTTTCTTCACCACGCACTACCTCGACGAGGCGGATCGCGTCGCGCAGAGAATCGCGATTATCGATCATGGGAAAATCGTCGCCGAGGGCAGTGGCGAGGACCTGAAGAAGCAGACCGGCACTGAGACTCTCGAAGAAGCGTTTTTGAAATTGACCGGCTCGGCCATTCGCGACGAAGCGGCCAGTTCGTCCGACCATATGCGCCAGATGCGTGGCGCCTGGGGCGGCGGGAATCGCCCTGGCCGGGCAGGCCGATAACTACTATGGATGCGGTCTACATCATGTGGCTTCGCGAGATCAAGCGGTTCATCCGCTCGAAGAGTCGTATCGTGGGCTCCTTGGGCCAGCCTGTCCTCTTCCTCGTCGCACTCGGCTACGGCCTCGGACCCGTGTTCGCCAAGGCGGGGCAGGGGAATTATCTCGAATTCATCGCGCCGGGCATCATCGGCATGTCGATTATTTTCTCCGCCATTTTCAATGGCATGCAGGTCATCTGGGATCGCCAGTTTGGATTCTTGAAGGAGACGATGGTCGCACCGGTCTCGCGCCTCTCGATTATGTTCGGCCGCACACTCGGCGGCGCCACGGTCGCGAGTCTCCAGGGTGCCTTGGTGCTCGTCATCGCGATTGTCGCCGGCTTCCGCCCCGTGTGGTTCGGCATCATCCCCGCACTTTTCGTGATGCTTCTCATCGCGCTCCTCTTCAGCGCGCTCGGCATCGCGGCCGCCTCGACCCTGCGCGACATGCAGGGCTTCCAGCTCATCATGAACTTCCTCGTGATGCCGCTCTTCTTCCTCTCGGGCGCGCTCTTCCCGCTCAATAATGTGCCGTCTGCGCTCCTGCTTATCGCGAAGTGCGACCCGCTCTCGTACGGCGTCGATGCTCTGCGCCACTTCCTCCTCGGGACCTCGACTTTCTCGCTCACCCTCGATCTCTCGGTGCTAGTTGGTGTCAGCGCCCTCTTCCTCGTCCTCGGTTCGTATCTCTTCTCGAAAATAGAAATATAAAAAACGGCCCCGAGGGGCCGTGGAACTAGGGTGCGAGATCGCATCTGACTGCGTGGCGGAGATTCGCGCGTGCTTTTTCTTCAAACCGATCGAAGAAATAAGCAGTTTGGTAGATACTCGGGCGCTTATTCCGGTCGAGCATCGCTTCGAAGAATGCCCGACGTCCCGCCTTGAATTTGTCGTTCGGCACGTGCGCGTATTCGAGCTGGATGAGGCGCGTATTCTCGCGGAATTCGTCCCGCGACCCCGCGAGCGACATCAGGTCGAGATCGCAGAGGATCTCTGCGCCACGATCTTCGGCAAGGCGTCGATGGTCGGTTGTGCGAATGTAGTGCTTCGTCAGTTGCGCAACGGGTCGAGAGAGTCCGAGTCGTCGAGCTTCTTTCTTCGCGTACTGAGCGCTCCGTTCTTCGTTATCATGTTCCATTGTGTCGTAGACGGCATCATGGAACCAGACGCCGAATTCGATGGCCGCATCTTCGATTGGATCGTTGAACAGTCCGGGCAAAGATTCCGGCACCGTGTGTCGCAGTGCCTCGAGTTCATCGAGCATCCGCACGATATGCTTCATGGTGTGATAATGCCGAGACTCTGCGCCGTAAAGATCCATGAGGAAGCCATACACGGTCGGCAGAGAATCGTCGACAATGGCGAATCGTCGTAGGAATCTCAGCCAATGCGATCTGAAACGCGGCTCATACTCTGCACGTTCTGCAGGCGTCATCGTTTTTCTCCTCGTGCTTTCCTGGAACTAATCTAGCACCAATTTTAAAAATTGCAAATAAATGTAGGACACGGCGTGTCCTAGTTCTGGGTTAGGACACTGCCCGGACGGCCTCGGTGAGTTGGTCGACGTAGCGATAAAATTTCCCGTCGCGAGTATCGCGCGGGCGGGGCAGGTCGATGGTGAGCGCACGCTCAGTCGAGCCCGGATTCGCTTTCATCACGATGACCGAGTCAGAGAGCTCGACCGCGTCGGGCAGGAGGTGATTCACCATCAGGATGCTCATCCGCTGTTTCTGCCAGATGCGCAGGAGGTCGGTCTTCAACGATTCCGAGGTGATGGTGTCGAGATTAGAAAAAGGTTCGTCGAGAATCAGGAGGTCGGGATTAATCGCGAGGGCGCGCGCGAGCCCAACGCGCTGGCGCTGGCCGCCCGAGAGCTCGCCCGGGTAGTGGCGCTCGAAGCTCGCGAGACCGAGGTCCTTGAGCGTCTCGCGCGCGATGCGTTCGCGCTCATGCGTCGAAACACCCGACATTTTCAGACCGAAGGCGGCGTTGTCGAGCGCCGAGAGCCAGGGGAAGAGCGCGTAATTCTGGAAGACCATCCCTGCGCGTTGGTAGTTGCGCGTGATCACGCCGCTCGCCGCGGGCAGGAGCCCGAGGATAACCCGCAGGAGTGTCGACTTGCCAGCGCCCGAGGGGCCCGCAATCGAGACAAAGGCACCCGCGGGTACGACGAACGAAATATTTTCCAGCGCTAGCTCATCATGCTGGTCGGCATAGCGCGCGGAGACGCGCGAGAGAGCGAGCGCGATGTCGCGGTTATTCTGCATAGCGTTTCGTACTCTGGGTCAGCAGAGGTGCCCAGACGAGTCGATTCACGACGAAGACCACCACGAGGATCGCGAGCGTACCCGCAATGGTCGTCGGGCTGATACCCGAGGTCCCGGCGGTCTTGATAAAGGCGCCGAAGCCCCCTGCGTTAGTTATAATCTCCGCGCCGATGACGCTCTCCCAGCCAATCGCGATACCCACGATCGAGCCCGTCACGATCGCCGGCTCGGAGAGGGGCGCGAGGTAGTGCTCGATGCGCCGCCAGCCCGTGGCGCCGAAGACCGTTGCCGCGTCGTTGAGGTCGGTGCGCGCGCTCTTAATCGCCGTCAAGATTGCGAAGAGGATCGGCCAGATAATCGAGCTCACCGCGAAGAGGATAATCATCACGTCGCCCCGGCCGAGGAAATAAATAAAAATTGGGATGAGCGCAAAGGAGGGGATGTTCTGCAAGACGTCGAAGACCGGGAAGAAGAAATCGATCAAGGGGCCCCAGCCGACCAAGAGGGCAATCGACGTGCCGATCACGAGCGCGAGGCCGTAGGAGGCGAGGATGCGATAGAGGGTGCGCACGAGCGCGAAGCCGAGCGCCCCCCAGCCCACCTGCGCGAAGCGGCCGTAGACGAAGAAGGCGACGGTGGTGGCGACGATAAGCGCAATAACAATCGCCCAGCTCCGCCGCGCTCGCGCGCGATGCGCCTTGTGCCAGGCTTTGCTCGGCTGATGAGAGACACTGCGAATCATGGCTTTTTATAGTATAGTGCACCCGCGCATCCCGCGCATTGCCAGATCGTCTAATGGTAGGACAACGGACTCTGAATCCGTTTATCTTGGTTCGAATCCAAGTCTGGCAGCTAATGATGTTAGTCTTGTGATATGGATAAAGGAGAACGAGAAAAGTTAACAGAAATCATTGAAGCCGATAGCGGCAGTAAATGGTGGGTACCTGAAGAATTTGAGAAGCATATTCGTTCACAGCTCCCGACTGAATTACATATCATTTCCGCGCCGCCCTCGGGCGTTGGGAACTACAATTGTTTTGTATACGCACTCGGCTTAGAGAATGACTCGGAATTTCTGGGGGGACAGAACCCCATACAAAAGGAATTTATTCGTTATCTGCTTAGCCGGAAGATTCTCACTCTTACCGAGAAGCCTTCGGCTGGCGACCTTATTTTTTACGAGGGTAACGATGGTGCCACTACCCATGGAGGTATAGTCCAAAACGACAAGAGTATTTTATCGAAATGGATGTGGGGAGCTCTTTTCTCTCACGCGATCTGGGACGTACCCTCCTCTTTTGGGTATAAGATATTCTACGCCGAGAAACCCGATTCAAGAGTTGTTAAGGAGGAGTATATAAGCTACCGCAATAGCGGAGTAGAAATTGCACCCATTAGTTAAGTTAAGAATTTATGACCATGCAAGTCCGCTACACATATGATCGAGAGAAAGATGTCGAATGTCTTTTGACGAAGGGTAAGAGTTCGAATAACTCCTCAAAAGCAACAAAAGTGTATGAGCGAACTTGTTGCTTCGAAGGGAGAGAATCCGACAACCGAAGCCACGAATGAATTTATAGAGGCCTACGTAATGACTCAAAATATTGATACAGCCGCGTGTGTCAAAAAGTATCAGGAAGATTGGAACTCAATATCCGATGAATATCAGAAAAGGACTGAAGCAATCTTCGGCACCACGCTCCCTCATGATGTGTCGGGATTCCTCACGGTAAATAACCGATGCCCCTACAACATTGAGGGTAATTATTTCTATATCTCATTTCCTAACAAGCCATCGAACTTGACTGCTATGCATGAGCTCTGGCACTTCTATACCTGGTATGGCATCGGCCCTGGCGAGGAGGAGAGGCTTGGAAAAGAAAAATACAACGAGCTCAAAGAGTCCTTAACGGTTCTGCTCAATATTGAATGTCCAGATTTACTTGGTTCAAATGTTGTGGACGCAGGGTATCCGCAACATAAAGAGCTCCGAACGGAAATGCTCGCCTTTTGGGAGAGTAATCGGGATATTAAGGCGCTCTGGAGTCAATTCGCTGACCGCTCATAAAGGTTCCCACGTCGTACCAGACGGCCAGCAAACGAATGAGGTGAGTCAGCGAGCCGAGATGAGTGCAGTGCCCTGCGCCAGCAGGCGGCGGGTACAACAAATTCAATGGCGAGTCGAGAGGTGAAGGAGGCGGCACCCCGCCGATCCAAGTCTGGCAGCCAAGACTTTTGTCTTGGTACAATAAAGACATGCTGGAAGTAATAGGAAAGACTAATGTCCCGACCAAGGAAGCCTCACTCTTGAAGGACGCACTTGAGAAATTGGGTGTTCGGGTATACCAGGAGCTGGACGATGGGCATAAGACAATAGATCTCGCTCTGCCCAGGGCGAAGTTAAATGTAGAAGTTGACGGAATCCAACACCTTACAAACCCAGACCAGATAGTCGCCGACCTAGCTCGAGGCTATTACTCTCATAAAGACGGCTATGACACGATGCACATCCCCAATGAGATGATACGGTCGCACCTGAAGCCGATATCGGAAGCCTTAGCGGAGGCATCGAGGATACGCGAGCGGCGGATACGAGTCCACGTTAGTTAAATAGCTGGAATCAGCTGGCGAACCTACACCGTCCCACAGGTCTAGACACCGGACTAAATCCGGTACTCTGGTATGCGCATGCGGCCCCGCCACTTCATGCCCCGGGGACTCGGCACGAAGCTCCGTATTGGCGGGCGAGCAGATGACCGCCCACAGCGACATCGTGGGCTTTCCACAATGACGAACTCTAGTAGAATTGAAGGATGATCGGGCAAATTGCTGAAGTAATAACTGCTCTAGCAGCCATCGCTGCTGCTATTGCAGCCTGGGTGGGATTGAGTGCCTGGAAGAAGCAATTGCATGGCAACACAGACCACGATATCGCTTGGCAATATCTCGCTGCCGTCTTGAAACTTCGGAATGCGATAAACAAAACCGTGAGGAATCCTGCAATAGGATTAGAAGAATTTAAATCCGCCTCGGAAGAATTCTACGGGAAAGACCTGGAGTCAAAGATGAAAGAAGATCCACGAGGAGCCGAGACTCTAGCTGTCTACTCGATTCGCTGGAGAGCGGTTAATAAAGCCCGTCAAGAATTCGACGATGCAATTATTCAAGCTGAAATATGGTGGGGCGAGAAGGTTGTGGGATTGGAGAGAGACTTAAATTTCTGTATCGGCGAGTTGTTCGTAAATTTGGGGAACATGGTTAATCCTGATAGAGGACTTACGTATAATCATAAAATTATCTACTACGTCGAAGGCGACGATAGTGAATTTGATAGGAAGCTGAAAGCTGCTCTTAAAAAGATGGAGGATTTTGCTCGCCCATTCCTTCGTGAATCCACTCCAAAAGTCTCTTGGTGGAATATATGAATCCCAACAGTGAAATTATAGAATCCGTAAAAACAAGACTGAAGCTTAGTGATGAGCAAGTTGATGCCGCCACTTTCATCTATTGGCTGACGTGTCTTGCTGAAAGCCTAATCGCTATGCCCTCAGCCGAAGCGTTAGGAAGAATCGCGGAGAGAGGGGGCTTTAAGAATGGTAAGACGATCTTCGAGTTCATGTTTTACGAAATGAACTTCGGCTCGAAAATGAAAGTGCTAAAGAGAAATATTGAACTCCAAGAATTAGACTACAACCGTTATAAAAGACTTTTCTCATTTCTCGAACAACTAAATAGTCTCCGTAATCCGATTGCACATTACAAACTCTCAGAACTTAAGTGGAAGGGCGAACTAATAGAAAAGATTGAAACACGAGAGAAGATTCTCAAAGAATTCATAGAAATGGCAGAGACTCTCCCTGCTTAGATGACAGGTAAGAGCTCTTATACCACGCCGTACCAGTCCCCAAACCATCATTCTTGTGTCATAATTAACTCATGGACGTGAAGCTAGTTAAAATAAATACAATTTATTCACAAATGTGGTGGATAATTCCTTTGTTTTTCTTGGGCTTACTTTTACTACAAGCAGGAGGAATAATATTCTTTCCCGTTCCCTTCAGCCTATGGATTTTCTTACTTGTAGAGGGAATGATTATATTCCTGCTTCTCGGTCTCGCACTCGGCGGTACTGCCGTCTATCTTGCATTTGAAAATACCACGATCGTGACGGTGGTGTTCATGCACTGGCAGTTTACCGGTACGCTCGCTGTCGTGTTACTCATGGCTATTTTGACGGGTGTGCTGGTGACGCTGTGTATCCTGTTGCCGACCATGGTCGGCGATTATTTCTCCAAGAATCGACTCGGGAAAAAAGTCGAGAGCCTGGAGGAGGAGCTCCGTAAACAAAAAACGCTCACCATCTTCGCGAAAAACACTACCCCGACACCAGAAGTCCTGGCCGCGATAGACAAGGGAGAGATTTTAACGAAGGAGCAATATCAGAAGCAGGCCCCGCTCTAGTACGAGACCTGTGTATTTCGTCTACCTCCTCGAATGCGCCGACGGCTCGCTCTACACGGGCATCACGACCGACGTCGCGCGCCGCTTCGCCGAGCACCAGCAGGGAGCGGGCGGGCACTACACTCGTGCCCACGGCGCTCGCCGAATCCGCTACACCGAGTCGCACCCCGACCGTTCCTCGGCCTCGAAGCGCGAATCCCTCATCAAATCCTGGCCTCGGGGGCGGAAGTTGGGGCTTGCTCTTGGGCAAGTCTGACGATGATACAATAAAGACACATGTGGTGGGCGGCGGGGTCTGACTTGCGCACTTTTAGGCTTGGTATACTAGGGGTGTAGAAGTTTATAAACTCATTCCCTCATTATGAAAAGCTCAAGCATCATCTGGATTGTCGTGGTGATCGTCGTCCTCTTGGGCGGATGGTTCTGGTTCTCGATGAGTCAGACCGCGCAAGCGCCGACGGCAACCTCGACCACGACCACCACAGTGACGACCGAGACGCCCGCACTCGCGATACTCACCGTGCATTCCGCGGGCACCTTCGGTACGCTCTTGGTTGCGTCAAATGGTATGACCCTCTATACCGACAGCACCGATACGTCGGGAGTGAGGACCTGTAGCGGTGCGTGCCTGGTCAATTGGCCTGCCTACGCGGTGAGCGCGGGGACAGTGATTAAAGGGCCCAAGGGGCTCTCGGGAGTGGTGAGCACGATCCCGCTCGCGAATGGCCTCGTGCAGGTGACCTACAAGGGCATGCCGCTCTACTTCTGGGTCAAGGACACGAAGGCGGGCGATGCGACCGGCAACGGCGTCGGCAGTTTCGTCTTCGCCCGGCCGTAATAATCTCTCGCTAGAGGAACGCTTGGCGGATAAGCTCGACGCCGATAGCGACGAGGATGAGGCCCATCATGTTCGCGAAGACGGCCATCTCCTTCTTCCCGATAACCTTCACGATATACGGCGCGAGGCGGAAGAGGACATAGCTGAGGAGTAAGTCGCTCACGATGCCCGCGAGGCAGAGCGCGTAGCCGTACTCTTTTGCGAGGATAATCACGATGCTGATCGTGCCCGGCCCGGCGATGAGCGGCGTGGCGAGTGGCATGATGTTCAACGTGCCCTCTGGCTCGGCACTCTCTTTGTTCGAATTGAAATTGATGCCGAGGAGCATCTCTAAGCCGATGAGGATAAGCGCGATGCCGCCCGCGATGCGGAAGCTCACCATCGAGATCTGGAACACGTTGAGAATCGCGTTGCCGAGGAACATGAAGATGACGAGGATGCCGCCGGCATAGAGAATCGCCGAGCGCGCGAAGGCGCGCTTCTCGCGTGCATTTGCTGAGCTCGAGAAGGCGAGGAAGAAGGGAACATTCCCGACCGGATCCATGACGCCGAAGATGGCGAAAAATACTTGGACAAATGACAACATATTTTCGATGGTAGCGCATCGCCTTTTCCTCGCGGTATACTCGGGCCAGGTAGCACACAGGAGTAGCATATGCGGAAAGGTATAGAGTATCCCGGCGTGTCAGTCGTCTTCGCCTGTCACGACGGCGCAGGGAACTATCTCTTCTCGAAACGGAGTCGCGAGTGCCGCGACGAGCACGGCACCTGGGACCCCGGCGGCGGTGGCCTCGAATTCGGCGACACGGTCGAAGACACGGTACGTAAAGAGATTAAGGAAGAATACTGCGCCGACGTGCTCGCGCTCGAAGCGCTCGGGTACCGCGATGTGCATCGTGTGCTCGACGGCGTGCCGACGCACTGGATTGCGCTCGACTTCAAGGTCCGGCTCGATCGCGCGCAGGTGCGGAATGGTGAACCGCACAAGGCGGTTACCCTCTGCTGGTTCAAGCTCGACCTATTGCCGAGCCCCATGCATTCGCAGTGGCCGATCTTCTTCGGCAAATATCGAGACAAATTGCTTGCACCGCCCCACTAGGGGCGGCTTTTCTTTTGGTGTTACAATCTCTTAATTCATGCACGGGCTCCTCGCTAGCATCATCGGCCTCGTCGGCGTCTCGCGTTATGCCTTACTCTTCGTGGGTACGCTCTTCGGGAGTCCGCTCGTCATGGTGGCGGCGGGATACCTTGTCCATATCAATCAGCTCGAATTCTTTCCCGTCTACTTGACGGTGGTTAGCGCGGACATCGTCGGCGATATTGGCTGGTACTGGATCGGCCGCATCGGCGCGCGACCCTTCCTCATGCGGTATGGCTACCACTTCGGCGTGACCCAGGATATCGTCGACCGGCTCGAAGTGCGCTTCCTCGAATGGCACGAACGCATTCTCATTATTTCGAAACTCACGATGGGCTTCGGCGTGGCGATTGGCGTGCTCGCGGTGGCGGGGATGACGCGTGTGCCCTTCTGGCGCTACCTCGGTATCAATCTCGCGGGCGAGCTCGTCTGGGCGCTAATCCCAATCGCCATCGGATTCTATTTCGGCAATATCTCGGACTTCGTGCCACTCTCGGTGCGGTGGGCCTTCGTCATCGCGGGCTTCATCTGCGTGGCCTTCGCGACGCGGTATGCGCTTAAAAAGCTCGCGGCGCGCGAGTGGTAGCTAGCGCACCTCGTTATACCCTTTGGTGAACCAGGATCGTAGGCCGAAGGCGCTCGCGATTTGATTTTTTATATATAAATTGTGCGTGCGGAGCGTGCCGAATTTTTTGTACCGGCGACCCGAGGAGTCGAGCGTGAGCGCGAAGCTGAATCGCACGCGGCCGAGCGCATGCGCGCGCCGACCGATGTCGGTGTCGTCGCCATGGAAGACGATCGAGGTGTCCATGCCGCCCATTTTCTCGAGCGTGTCGCGACGTATCGCGAAATTGCCGCCGATCACCATGCTCCCGAGGAGCCAGTGCAAAGGGAGCCCGAACGCGCTCCCGCCCCAGAGCAGGGTGCGTGCAGTGGGCGAGAGATCGTAGTACCAGTACGGGCCCGAGACGCAGACCGTCTGCGGATCATTTGTAAAATGTTCGAGCACGCGCTCGACCCAGCCGGCGCGCAGGCGCGTGTCGGCGTCGAGGTAGGCGACGAGCGGCGTACTCGTCTCGCGCCAGCCGCGATCGCGGGCGAAGCCGGTGCCTTTCCGCTCTTCGCGGACAACGCGCACGCCGGGCCAGCGCAGTGCCGCCTCGGCGGTCTGGTCGGTCGAGGCGTTGTCGATGACGACAATCTCTTTGAAGCGCCCAGGCGCGTGCTGGTGCACAGCGGAGAGACATTCGCCGATGCTCTTTTCTTCGTTGTGCGCCGGTATGACGAGCGCGATAGCGAGGTCGCCAACCGTTGTAGGCATGCGGACTAGTATATACTGAAATCATGCTGACGGGGCTCCATGTGCTCTTCGTTCTCGCGACCGGCGCCGTCGTGCTCTACTCCGACGAGCAAGGGTTCCTCTGGATACGGGGGAAGAAAGAAACGATTCCGCACGAGAAATTGAAGAAACTCCACAACCTCGTCAGTCTCGGACTCGTCTGCATCATCCTCTCCGGCGCGCTCCTCTTCTCCCGCGAGCCGAGTTACTACCTCGCGCAGACTGACTTCATCGTGAAAATGGTTTTCGTTCTCGCACTCATCGTGAACGGATTCTTGATCGGGAAATTTACCGAGGTTGCCGCGACGCGCTCGTGGGCGTCGCTTTTTACTCGCGAACGCCTCCCACTCCTCATCTCCGGCGCCGTCTCAGGTCTCTCCTGGGGCGGGGCACTTCTGTGCGGACTATTGCTTAATTAAAAAATCAGCCCCGACTCGGTCGGGGCTTTTTGTTCAACACCAGGTGTTGCTCAATTAAGGTTTGCAGTTTTTGCACGCGCGGTAGCCGGCGTTGAGTGCCGCTTGGCGATTCTTGAAGAAGACGCGATTTTCTTTCTTCATCCGCATACCGCTCTTGCAGTCGAGACGACCGTAAATCAGACGGCCGGGTCGGCCACCGTTCCATCCGGCGAATTCGCCCGGCACGCTGGTGAGCACTGTTTTCCCCGATTCATTTATCACGCGATACTGTTTCTTCGTCGGCATGGCGAACTCCTTCTGTGCGCAGGGTATCGCTTTTGACACGTCGCGTCCATGCTAGGCTTGAGTGCAGAAAACGCCCCAGGGAGCTTCTGATGCGTATACGCTCTTTATTTTTTGCGGTTGCCACGACACTTCTGATGAGCAGTGCGGTGCAGGCGGCCGACGAGGCGACGCTCGACCGCGATTGGCTCGCGTCGATGACACGACCGGCCCAGATCGTCGCTGTTGTTGATCGCGCGACACAGAAGATAACGGTATCGATCGATGGCGTGCTCACCGAAGTGTGGGACGTCTCGACGGGCCGCTCGTTGAATAGTACGCGAGCTGGGGTCTTCCACCCCACGTCTCCGCCCGAGCTTGTGCACTATTCGCACAAATACCACCATGCGCCGATGTATTTCGCCGTCTTCTTCGATGGCAATCGTGCGGTGCACGGCATCCCCGTGAGCGAAGTGCCGCTCCTCGGCACGCGCGCGAGTCACGGCTGTGTCCGGCTCGAGACGGCGAACGCCGAGACGTTCTACTATCTCGTGCGTATCAACGGTCTCGATCACACAACCATCATCATAAAATAATCGAGCGGCGCACGGGCGCCGCTTTTCTGTACACAATGGTAGAATGGCACGTATGAAACAACATGCCCTTCTCCTCATCGTTCCCGTCGTGCTCGTGCTGGCACTCGGCGCCCTGTTCCTTTGGCAGACCGATCGAGGTCATGCGCCGGGCGCGCCGACGCTCGCGACGTTCTATTGCGCACAAGGAAAAACTATCGGCGCAACATTCTCCACTGGCTCGGTTGCGCTCGCGCTTTCTGACGGTCGCTCGCTTTCTCTCCCGCAAACAATCTCTGGTTCGGGCGCGCGCTACGAGGCCTCGACTACGGCGAGTGACATCGTTTTCTGGAACGAAGGCGACACCGCATTTATCACCGAGAATACTGCGACCACTTTTGCAAATTGTGTCGCAGGCAGGATGAGCGCGGCGAACGGTCTGCAGACATTTACTGATCAGTCCCAAACATTCTCTTTCAGTTTCCCGAGCGCATTCTCGCTTTTCGGTAATACCGACGGCTACACCCAGAGCTGGTCCGAGCAGGCGACGACCACCGGCATGCTTCTCGCCGAGATCGACATCCCGAAGTCGTACGTGCCCGGCACCAACTTCGGCGATGCGAAGTTCACCGTCGGCACAAGCGCAGATCCTTCTGCCGTTGCGACGTGCCTCTCGTATCCTGCGGGCGGCCCCGTCAGTTCCTCGACGCCGGTCACGATTAATGGCGTCGCGTATCAGAAAGTTTCCTATGGCGATGCTGGAGCAGGGAATCGCTACGACACCGAGAGCTACCGCACTATCCGCGATAATCAGTGCTGGGCGATTGAATACACGATTCACTACTCAGTCTTCGAGAATTATCCGCCGGGTGCCGTGACTCGCTTCGACGAAGCGCCACTCACCGCCACACTCGATCAGGTTGCGCAGAGCTTTACCTTCCTCCAATAAAAAAGCCGCCCGAGGGCGGCGGTACGGTTATAGGGTGCGTGCGAATTCGCGGATGGTCTTTGGATAGAGCACGCGCTCTTCTTTCTTGATGCGCTCGTGCAAAGTCTCAACGGTGTCGCCCGGGAGAATGGGCACTTCGCGTTGCGCGAGGATTCTGCCTGCGTCGAGCTCAGGAGTCGCGAGGTGGACGGTACAGCCTGTCACCGTCGCACCATCCTCGAAGGCGTCGCGGACGGCGTGCGCGCCCTTATATTTTGGCAAGAGCGATGGATGCGTGTTTAGTATGCGATTACGATATCCGTGGATACCGAACATCAGCGCCGCAAATACCGTCATGAATCCGGCCATCACGACGATATCGATATCGTTGTCGTGGAATGCGCGGAGAAACAGCTCTGTAAACGCATCGCGATCGAATTGGGGAGTGTAGTCGGTACGCTCGATGAGGAGCGCATTCAGATTCGCCTGCACCGCGACTTCATCCAATCCGCGACAGTGGCGGTCGGCGATAACAAGGTCTATCGGCAAATGGTCGCGCACCATCGCCTCGAGGAGCGTCCCGCTTCCCGATACCAACACGGCGATTCTCGGTCTCATTGCTGGATTCCTTTTCATCCGTCACCCAGCTTAGCATCATCGCGGCGCTTTGCACTGCCTTCATTTCGTGCTATATTCAATCGCATCAGCCCGACGGGCTTTTTTATTTCATGGAAATCCGCAACATCGCCATCATCGCGCACGTCGACCACGGCAAGACGACCTTGACCGATGCCTTACTGCGCCAGACCGGTGCGGCGGTCGAGGGTGTCTCGATGGACTCCAACGATCTCGAGCGCGAGCGTGGTATCACCATCTATGCCAAGAACGCCGCAGTGGAATATAAGGGAACGAAGATCAACATCGTCGACACGCCGGGCCACGCGGACTTCGGCTCTGAGGTCGAGCGCGTGCTTCGCTCGATTGACTCGGTTTTGCTCGTCGTCGACGCCCAGGAGGGGCCGATGCCGCAGACGCGCTTCGTGCTCAAGAAGTCGCTCGAGCTCGGGCTCAAGCCGATTGTCGTTATCAATAAAATAGACAAGCCCGCGGCCGATCCGGCGCGCGCGGAGGAGCAAGTGCTCGAACTCTTCCTCGAGCTCGGCGCCACCGATGAGCAGTCAGACTTTCCGGTTGTCTACGCGATCGGTCGCGACGGCGTCGCCGCGACGGCGCTCGCCGATATGCCGAGCAAGGGCGGCTCCTCGCGCGATCTGATGCCACTTTTGGATACGATTCTTGCGCATGTGCCTTCCGCGTCGAAAGCGACCGATGGTGTTGCGCTGATGATGCAACCTTTCAATCTCGCCTACGACAATTTCATGGGCCGCATGGGCGTGGTGCGTATTTATGAAGGCACCGTGAAGCCGAACCAAACGGTATTTCTTAAAAAGGTTGACGGTTCGACCGCCACTGGTCGCACCACGAAAGTATTTACGTTCAAAGGACTCGATCGCATCGAAGCGAGCGAAGCGGGGGCGGGCGACATCGCGCTCATCGCTGGATTGCCCGACATCTACATCGGCGAAACCATCACCACCAACGCCGATGCGACACCGCTTCCCGCTATCGCCGTCGACGAGCCGACCATCACGCTTAATTTCCTCGTCAACAATTCGCCCTTCGCTGGGCGAGAGGGGAAGTATGTGACCAATCGCCAGCTCCGCGAGCGACTCGAGAAGGAGCTCGAGGTGAACGTCGGGCTGAAGGTCGACTTCGAGCGCGCCGACTCCTTCAAGGTCTCGGGTCGTGGCGAGCTCCACGTCGCGGTCTTGCTCGAGAATATGCGCCGCGAGGGTTACGAGATGCAAGTCTCCCAGCCGCACGTTATTTTCCGTGAAGAGAATGGCGAGAAGCTCGAGCCGTTTGAAGAGGCGATCATCGACACGCCCGCCGAGTTCCAAGGTGCCATCATCGAGAAGCTGGGCCAGCGCGCATTCGTGCTCCAAGATTTACGCCCCGAGAGCGGTGGTGTGCGCCTCACCCTCCTCGGCCCGACGCGCGGACTCCTCGGCTACAAGAACCAATTTATTATCGACACCAAGGGCGAGGGTATCCTCTCGTCGCGCTTCGTCGGATTCAAGCCGTATGCAGGCGAGATCAAGAAACGCCAAGTCGGCTCTATGATTTCGATGGCGTCGGGCAAGTCGCTCGGCTATTCCTTGTGGACCCTTCAAGATCGCGGCCAGCTCTACATCAAGCCCGCGACTGAGGTCTACGAGGGCATGGTGATCGGCAATACAAGCAAGGGCGAGGAGATGATGGTGAATCCGACCAAGGGCAAGAATCAGTCGAACGTGCGTTCGAGCGGCACCGACGAGGCCATCGTACTCGTGCCGACCTTTGACCTCTCGATTGAGCGTGGCTTGGAAATTATGGCCGACGACGAATATCTCGAAATCACGCCGCACAACGTGCGCCTGCGCAAACAATATTTGAACGAGAACGAACGTGCCAAAGCGCGCCGCGGGTAGTCTTGCTTTTTACAATCACCTCGCTACTATTTCACTCATGGCGTCCGCTCGTAGCGTCGTAGAGAAATTACTCGCCAAGGCCGATATACAGATCGGCGGAGAGCGCCCGTGGGATATCCAGGTGCATGATGAGCGCGTCTATGGCCGCGTGCTCTCCCAGGGCTCTCTGGGTCTCGGCGAGGCCTACATGGAAGGGTGGTGGGACACGCCCGCACTCGACCAACTCATCGATCGCGCGCTCTGTGCCGATCTCTTCACTGTTATTCGGTTCTCGCTCCCAGAACTGATCGAGATCGCGAAGGCGTGGCTCTTCAACATGCAGTCGCGCGCCCGCGCACATCACGTTGCCGAGGCGCATTACGATCTCGGCAACGAACTCTACGAGAAGATGCTCGATACACGCATGATCTACACCTGCGCCTACTGGGATACTCCGCAGGGGCGGGTTACGACGCTCGACGAAGCGCAAGAGGCCAAGCTCGATCTCATCTGCCGCAAGTTAGGATTGAAGAAGGGCGATCGTGTGCTCGACATCGGTTGTGGCTGGGGCGGCTTCGCCGAATATGCGGCGACGAAGTATGGTGCCACGGTGGTCGGCATCACCGTTTCTAAAGAGCAACTTGAGCTCGCGCGAGAACGGTGCAAAGGTCTGCCCATAGAATTGCGATTGCAAGATTATCGAACACTCAACGAGAAGTTCGACCACATTGTTTCGATAGAAATGTTTGAGGCGGTAGGGTACAAGAATTTCCGCGAATACTTCGACGTCGCGGCGCACTGCCTCAAGGACGATGGACTCTTCCTCCTCCAGACCATTGGGAACCACACCTCTGTCATCACGGGCGATCCATGGCTCGAGAAATATATTTTCCCCAACGGCATGCTCCCTTCGCTCGCGCAAATCACGAAAGCGGTTGAAGGGCTTTTCATTGTCGAAGAGGTACACAACTTCGGCGCCGACTACGACGCGACCCTGATGGCCTGGTTCGATAATTTTAATACGGCGTGGCCCGAGCTCCGAGAGAAGTATGGCGAGAAGTTTTATCGCATGTGGAAGTTCTACCTCCTCATCTGCGCCGGCATGTTCCGCGCGCGTTTCATCAGCGATTGGCAAATTGTCTTTTCGAAAAAAGGCGTCCCGGGCGGCTACGTGAGTGTGCGGTAAGTAAAAACCGCCCGAGGGCGGTTTTTACAGTGGGTGGAAATCGTTATTAAACATTAGAAATTCTCTGGTGTATGGAGGAGTATCACCCTTGGCTTATTTCGATTTCTCCGAGTGGCTCGTGCGGCCTCTAGAGGCGCTTCTGGAGGAAAAGATTAGAACCTGCGCGTAAATGAAGTAGAATAGCTTGGATGCAACGCGTTTTTGTCGATGAAAGTGGTATTCACGGAGATAGCCACTATCTGGTGATTGGCAGCCTATGGATCAATGATGAGGCCCTATTAAAACTAGAGGCCGCACTCCAACCGATTCTCGATGCACATTTTCCCAATAGGCGTGAATTGAAATGGAAGAAGCTTTCAAAGACTAAGCTCGCAGGGTACTTATCGTTTCTCGATGTTTTCTTAAAAACGGTAGGTGCCCGTTTCCGCTGTGTTGTTCTAGATGTCACCAAGATCGACCATGCGAAATTCAGTGGGGGAGATACGGAGACTGGCTATTATAAATTTGTGTATCAGTTGCTTTGTAAGAGTATCAAGAAAGACAGAGAACTTTTTGGCGTGAAGGACAAGTACGTCATTTATCATGACAATGTATCTTCAGGTATTCGCCAAAATTCAAGCCTTTCGGAATTGAAACGTATAATCAATAACACTTCCGCGTTGGTCACGGATTTGCGTTCATTTAATCCTGTACGGGATATTCAGTCGCTAGATTCCAAAGCGTCTCTTCCTCTGCAACTAACGGATATTATGGCCGGTGCGGTTCGGCATGCGTTTGAAGCGCAGGGAAACTACAGTCTTTCGGCATATGCTAAAAAAGCGACAATAGAACATTTAGAGACCAGTCTTAATATCACGAATCTCGGATCAAGAACTTCCTATGGCAGCGAAAAGTTTAATATCTGGGAATTCAAGTTGTCAGATAAGGCAAAACCCCCTGGCGCCTAGTCCTTACGGACGGGTCGTACGCGTGGTACGGGTTTCGGCGACAGTGGGGGTTTGCTTACAACCAATATATCATAATTTCGATTTATAGGGAGTTTTCCACAAGGCTCCAAATATGGCTCATATACTACATCATTTGTTCTTAATGTTTAACGGGGAGTCTAAAGGGGTATAGTATTGCCTGTATGGAAAACCTTGCTGGCAAAAGGGTTCTCATAACCGGAGTGGGCATTAAGCCTGTGGAGTTTGTGTTTAGGGACATTACGACCGGAGAGCCGTCACATACGGCCATAACTTTTGAGGGTAAAGAATACAAGGCAAACATAGGAGCGGCCACTGCTTTGGAGTGTGCGAGAGCGGGTGCCGTTGTCCGGCTGGTTGCTCGAACTCAAAGCAAGCTAGACATCGTGAAAAAGTGGATAGAGCAGGCTGTACCAACCGCGAAAGTCGAATGTTCGGCTGTTGATTTGAGTGACATCATGGCTCTGAAAGAATTGGCAGAATCTATCCCTAATAACATTCCACTGTATTGGGTGCAGTCGGTCGGGCTTGGCGCGGGAACAGTGCAGTTGAAGGACGACAATCCATATCTCAAAATTGACGATCTGTCCGAGGAATTAGTAGAGGCAGAATTGTCTGTACTTAAAAACACAATTACGTTCCTTAAGCTACTCCTACCGCGTTTTCGAAAGCAGAAGGAAACTCGCATTTGCATTATTTCCTCCATGAGTGCCGTCCGCTCGATAATTTCTGGCAGCATGCACATGGCCGCGAAAGGGGCTATCAGCCGTTTCGCGAACGCCGCGATGATTGAATTGGATAAGGAACGGATTTTCATTACTGACATCCGTCCAGGTGGTTGCGATACGGGCATGTATGACTCAAAAACAGTGCAAGAGACCGTTCTGATGATTGGGAAAAGTTATGGCTATGATTACTCACAAACGGGCTTGTTCTTCATGCCACCATCTGCAGTTGGGGAGGCGATAGTTTCCACGCTTGTCTCAAAGGCACACATTACTTCAGTCAACATGGTCGCGCGCGGCCAGTGGCCTCATGAGGGCTCATAACATTTTGGAATTATTCCAGAGACCTCTGCGTCCACACGAGAAATATTAGAACCCGCTCAAGTCCATACACGAAAGGCCCAAATCAATGTTTGGGCCTCAGGTGTTTACTGTTGTGGAGATGGTGGGAATTGGACCCACGTCCGAATCTGGTAGTTGAAGCGCTTCTACGACGCATAGTCGACGTTAGTTTTAAGATAGGATGCGAGGAACATCGACGAAACCATTCCTATCCGATTCCTTATTTAGGCAAACGAGGCGGAAAGCTCGTCGCCGATCTCACAGATAATTCCGCCCGCCCTCGCGCTGTGAGCGCCGGGAGAGGGAAGACGTCGCTAGGCGAAGACCCGTAAGGGTTACGCGTAGACGAACGCGAAGTCAGCCGCACCGAAGTACGGCGACATCACGCTTGCAAAGGTGTTCTTGGCAAGTTTGGTGCTCGAGAGGATTAGAGTGGCAGTCGAGCATGCACTGCGTCGCGCGATTTCAACGTACAGACCGTCAAAGCCGGTCACCCCCCTAAAACATGTCTTGCAACAAGACATGTTCGGGCGAACATTTTTGCAACAAAAATGTTTTAGCCCAGACTCATATCTTACCTCTTTAGATACGTTTGCAATATCTTTTTCTTTTCTCGCGCTCCCCAAAGACTCTTGATGACGCTGTATTCGATCTTCGATATTGCTCGTACATCCTACATATAATTTACAATCCCTGCGGCTGTAAAGTATGTATATGGTGTAAGCCATGCTTTAGGTGAGTGATCGTGGGAACAAAAGGGCAGGCCGTAGCCTGCCCCAGTATACTATTCTTCGAAATTGAGCTCCTGCGGTTCATCTTCCGATGGGAGCGGGGACTCCTCGTCGTCATACGTGTCGTCGTCCGTTTCGGTACGAAGGGCAGATTTCGCCGCTCCTCGTACCTGTTCTTTTTTGGAGACAACTGCTGGCGTCCAGGGCCGTCCGAATCGATTCGCGCGCATGCGGTACTCCTGTGTGGTGGTTACTGTTTCAACAATCGCTCCCGTTCGCGGTCGGCATCTTTGCGCTTCAAATCTTCGCGCTTATCTGCCTTATTCTTGCCACGAACTATGGCGATACGCACCTTTATATACCTACTATTACCCGAAGGAGAGTATACCTCCAGTGGGATTATTGTCAAGCCCTTCTTGGACTCGGCGTCAGCGAGCTGGATGATCTCGCTTTTCTTCAACAGGAGCCGCCGGGCGCGCTCAGGGTCGTAGTCTTTGCGCGTATTGGCGACCTGGTAGGCGGGAATCGTCATCCCCACGAGGAACGCCTCGCCGCCGCGCACCACCACGCGCGCGCCATCGAGCGAGCCTTGCTTGTTGCGAAGCGATTTCACCTCGCCGCCCGTGAGCTCGAGCCCCGCTTGGAAACTCTCGAGTGGTGCATATTTGAGCAGAGCCTTTTTGTATTCGATGAGGTTCATAAAGAAAAAAGTTGGCTAATTTCGTCGCGTTTGGCGATGAGGTCGTCCTCGCCCATGGCGAAGGTTTCCATCAAGAGGCGCGGATCGCGGGAGATAACCGAGACGGCCAACGGATAGGTCGGCGCAATCGTAACCAGCTCGGTACCTTTTGGCGCATGGATGGTGCCATGGCGTCGCTGGGCTTCGCGCTGAATACTCGTGCGGAACGATTCGTTCTTCATGTAGGAATACGCATTCATTGCGCGGCGAGTTATCGAGGACAACGTGCTTTCGTTGGTAATAAGTAAAATGCGTGTCGCGCCCAACTGTGCCGCCTTGTGCACGAGGTCTTGCGGATCGCTCGTGAGATCGCCATCAACAAATTTTTTTCCGCCGAGCCAAATTTTTCTCCCGTAGACGAGTGGGATTGCCGCCGCCGCGCGGATGAGTTCGAGCGGATCAATCCACTGTTCGTTCGTGATGAATATCGTCCGACCTGTTTCAATATCGGTGACCGG
Organism: Candidatus Kaiserbacteria bacterium; assembly: GCA_963813065.1. GTDB lineage: Bacteria > Patescibacteriota > Minisyncoccia > Phycocordibacterales > Phycocordibacteraceae > C7867-001. The sequence continues at coordinate 8,130 of CAWEXP010000002.1, read as the reverse complement.
AATGCAGTACCGAGTCGAGATGTTTGCTAACGTCGCGGTATCGAGCGGGATTTGTTTGCGGATTATTTCGTCGACGAGATAATCGACGCGTATTTCCGGTAAAGGGAAGTAGCGGACCAGATTACGTGAAGGAAGGTAGCGACTCCACGCTTTGCGTATATCGCCGTATTGGGCGGTGAGATAGTAAAAAAGGTTACTGACCCCGCCCGACGCGGCGACCGCGATGTCGGGGGATGTGAATCCGAGTTTATCAGCGAGTGCGACCAAAGCGCCCCCGCTGTACGCGCATTTCATCCCGCCGCCCGAGACCACGATTGCCGTCTTCTCTTTCGCCATACAAGCGAGTATAATCGAGAAAATGGCAAAAAAACAGGATACGAGCAAAAAGAAAAAGAAGTCCGCGTGGGGCGGCACCTCCTTCGTTTCCAATCTCGCCGTCACGGTGCTGATTTTCCTATTCTTGATGAGCGCATACTCGCTCGTCGCGAATATCGGCACGGCGCCTGCCTCGATTCCGCTCTCGCAGGTGGCGAGCGATGTCAGCGCAGGCAAAGTCTCGAGCATCACGGTAAGTGGTGACAATCTCGACCTGCACTACGCCGACGGTTCGGAGAAAACGTCGCATAAGGACCCGGCCGCCGGATTGCCCGAGACGCTGGCGACCTATGGTGTGGCGCCCGCCGCGCTGACGAAAGTTGCGATTACCGTGCAGGGCGAGTCGGCGTTCCAATTCTGGTTTCTCGAGCTCTCGCCGATTATCCTCTCGCTCGTGTTTATCGCGCTCCTGTTCTGGTTCCTCTCGCGACAGGTCAAGGGTGCGGGCATGCAGGCGTTCACCTTCGGCCAGTCCAAAGCGCGCGTGATTGATCCGGCGGATTCGAGTCAGCGCGTCACCTTCAACGATGTTGCCGGCGCGCGCGAGGCGAAGGAAGAGCTGCTAGAAATTGTCGACTTCTTGAAGAATCCAAAAAAGTTCTTGGACATTGGCGCGCGCATCCCGAAAGGCATTATCCTCATGGGCGCGCCGGGCACGGGCAAGACGCTCCTCGCGCGCGCGGTGGCGGGCGAGGCGGGCGTGCCGTTTTTCTCGATTAGCGGTTCAGAATTTGTGGAAATGTTTGTCGGCGTGGGCGCCTCTCGGGTGCGCGACCTCTTCCAGCTCGCGAAGAAAGCGGCGCCCGCGATTATTTTCGTCGACGAGATTGACGCGGTTGGACGCACGCGTGGTGGCGTCGGCGGCGCAGGTGGCGGAGGTGGCAACGACGAGCGCGAGCAGACGCTCAACCAGATTCTCGTCGAGATGGACGGCTTCGAGCCGCATGAGAAGGTGGTGGTGATGGCGGCAACGAATCGCCCTGACGTGCTCGATCCGGCGCTCCTGCGCCCTGGTCGCTTCGACCGACGCGTAACCATTGATCTGCCCGACCGCAAGGACCGCGAAGATATTTTGAAAATTCATGCGCGCAAGAAGCCCTTTGGCCCCGATGTGAATCTCGCAGTCGTCGCCGAGCGCACGCCCGGTTTCTCTGGCGCGGAGCTCTACTCGCTGATGAACGAGGCCGCGATTCTCGCCGCGCGCGAGAATCGGAAAGAAGTCGCACAATTCGATTTGATTCGTTCTATTGAAAAAGTCATGTTGGGTCCGGAACGGAAATCACATTTGCTCACCAAGAAAGAGAAAGAGCTGACCGCGTATCACGAAGCGGGGCACGCGATCGTCTCCTCGGTGCTCGAATATGCCGACCCGGTGCACAAGATTTCTATCATCAGTCGCGGGCGCGCGGCGGGGTACACGCTGAAGTTGCCGTTTGAAGATAAAAAGATGCAGTCGCGCAAACAATTCCTCGATGATATCGCGGCGACGCTCGGTGGCTACGTTGCGGAGGAGACCATATTTGGCGACGTCACCACCGGGCCCAGCAACGATCTCGCGGTCATCACCGCGCTCGCGCGCGATATGGTGGCGAGCTACGGAATGAGCACCACGCTCGGGCCAATCGCCTTCGGCGAGCGTTCGCTCGGGATGGAGCCATACTCAGACGCCGTGGCGGCCAAGATTGATGCGGAAGTTTCAAAAATTATCGACACGGCGAAGACGCGCGCGGCAGAGGTGCTCGACGCGCATCGCGGCGCACTCGAAGCGGTGGCGCAGGCTCTGATAGAAAAAGAGACACTCGAACGCGATGATTTCGAGAACCTGCTCATCGCGAACGGCATCACGCCCAAAAAGAAAGATGACGATTTGAAAGTGTAAGAAAAAAAGGTGTAGAGTAGTAACGTTCCGCCCCTAGCTCAATGGTTAGAGCACCGAGCTTATACCTCGGCGGTTCTTGGTTCGAGTCCAAGGGGGCGGACTAGAAGAAGGTGTGCTAGGATTCCGCAGGATAGAAAAAGAGGAGTAGCCGATGGCTCAAGAAACGCCACGGAGGCGACACGAGGGCATGATCAGTGGCCCGATTTTGCCACAGATGGTTGCGTGGCAAGCCGCGGATGAGCTCGTCGTTTTCGAGCGCGGGTGCAAGGAGAGCTTCGTCGGCAAGCCGATCCGGCTTGGTCGGCGTCGACATCCCCAGACAGGCGCAGGTGAGCCTGCGTATCTCATGCATTTGCGCGTGCTGGTAACCGTATGTGGCGAGGGCTCCTTGCCGTGTCGATTGGTAAATATTGTCTGGATTATTTTCGACAATGCGGGCAATCCCTGTGCCTGGGAAGAAGCCGACGAATTGGATGAATTAGGTGAATGAGTACCCCCCCGCGCCCCTACGGCGCGGGATTTTCTTTTATTCCGGATGCACGTCGGCTTCGGCACCCGCGGCACGCGCCGAGAGCACGGGGTGGTCGCGCAAGGTCGGATCACTTTGTATAATCGCGCTTGCTTCGGCGCGCGCGGCCTCAACGAGTTTGATATTTTTCAACGCTTCCATCGCCACGTCCGAGACGCCCCATTGCTTGCCGCCCGCGAGCTCGCCGGCACCGCGGAGCGCGAGATCGTACTCGGCGAGCTCGAAACCGTTTTTCGCGGTCGTGAAAGCTTTCATACGATTGCGCGTCGTTTCATTCTTCGATTCGGTCAGTGCAAAGCAATAGGATTGGAAGGTCGAGCGGATAACGCGACCGCGGAGCTGGTGGAGCTGGGCAAGGCCAAATCGCTCGGCACCTTCTATCAAGATGACGGTCGCGTTCGGGACGTTGACACCCACCTCGACCACTGAGGTCGCGACGAGGATGTTCGTCTCGCCCTTTTCAAAACTTTTCATCGATTCCTCTTTTTCCACGGGCGTCATCTTGCTGTGCAATATGCCGACCGACGCCCGCGGAAACACTTTTGACTGTAGTCGCTCGGCCTCGGCGATGACCGACTTGGCCTGCAGAGCGAATTCTTTTTTCGGGTCCGGTTCGTCGATGCGTGGGCAGATCACGTACGCTTGGTGACCTTTCGCCAACTCTTCGCGCACGCGCGTGTACGCGCCCTCACGTTTTTCTGGCCCCGCGATTTCGGTGATAACCATTTTGCGCCCCGGCGGCATCTCGTCGAGGAGCGATAAGTCCAAGTCGCCGTAGATAGTGAGCGCGAGCGTGCGCGGAATGGGCGTTGCCGTCATCGAGAGCAGGTGCGGCGCGACATTATCCTTGCGCACCAATTTCTGCCTATGGACGGTACCGAAGCGATGTTGTTCGTCGATAATCGCGTACGCGAGATGTTTGAAGTGGAGCGACTTCTCGACGAGCGCATGCGTGCCGATGACAATCGGGATGAGTCCGTCGGCGACGCGCTTGCGGAAGGTTGCTTTCGAGAGTTTTGCCGATTCTTCGTACCGCACGCGTGAGGGGAAGACGCGGCACTCATTGCCCGTGATGAGTCCGATGGGGATGGGGTGATTCTTGAAGTAGGAGACGAAGGTCGAGAAATGTTGTTTCGCCAAAATTTCGGTCGGGACCAGATACGCGACTTGGAGCGTGCCGGCAATCCGGTTCGGCGGTCGCGAAGTCGCGACGAGATACGCGGTGGCCGCGGCGACGGCAGTTTTCCCCGAGCCCACATCGCCTTCGAGGAGTCGCAACATTGGGTGCGGCTTCTCGAAGTCGGTAGTGATGGCGTCGATGGCGCGCGTCTGCGCTGCGGTGGGCGGGAAGGGGAATGAACGCACGAAGTCCGCGAGCGCCGCACGGTCGGTAGTCACGGGTAGTGCGCGCTCGGCTTGCAGGTCTCGGCGGCGCTTCTGCAAGGCGACCTGGAGCGCGAACACTTCTTCGAAGGCGAATCGCTTGCGCGCCGCCGTCGCGTCGCTCTGCTTCAGCGGTGCATGCATCCAGACGAGTGCGGTCGCGAGTGAGGGCAGGTGGTAGCGCTCGAGCACTTCACGCGGAATCGGCTCGGCGATTTGCTCGTGCAGGCCCGACTCAAACAATTTTTTCACCGCATGTTGCATCCAGAGCGAGGAGACGCCGCGACTCTCCGGATAAATCGGATGCAAGCCGGACATCGGATGTCCCTCATTCGAAGTTAGGACATCCGATGTCCTAACTTTGGAATTGAAAAGATTTTCATGCACCTCGTCTGGTCGCAGTTCCGTTCTCTCTATTTCCGGATTCGCGAGATACGCTTTCGCGCCTTCACCGCTTACTTTCCCCGAGACGCGCACCACCATGCCGTCGTGGAGCGTCTTCGCGATATAGGGTTGAGAGAACCACATGAGTTTCATTCGCCCCGAGGCGTCCTCGAGCCAAGCCTCGGCGATGGGTCGGCGACTCTTCCAGGTCTTGCGTATGTCGGGCTTGCGGATGGTGCCATACAAAGTTACTTCTGCACCCCCTGCAATGCCCGCAATCGTGCCGGTCGGTCCAGAATTTTCATAACGGGAAGGAAAGTGATAGAGCAGGTCGCGGAGGGTGCGGATGCCGAGCTTGTGGAGCGCACGCTTCTGATCGGTCTTCAATCGTGGAAAGTATTTTTCGATCAGGTCGCTCGGATGCATACGGGCAGTATATATAAAAAAAGACCCCGCAGTGAAGCGGGGCCAGGTTGAGATTGGGTAGATCAGACTTTGATCTTGATGTCGAAGTTGACGCCGTTGAACGTGTCCGCTCCATGATAGGAATAGGGCGTGACGTTCGTGCCCATCGCAACATAGTGACTGGACTGGCAGGTTGTGCTCTCGTAGTGTACCCCGGCGAAAACGCCGTTGAGCACTTCCGCCGAAGCGCCGGCCGACCAGTTAAGGCCCGAGCAGTAGGAACTGCTTGCGCCATGGCTCGATCCGCCCGAGAAGACTTCGCGCCAAGTGTCGTTGACGTGAGCGAAGCTCATGCCGCCGTCGACTTCCGGAGTGAATTTCAATCCGATCACTGCGACTTCCTTGGCCAGACCGAGCTGAACGCTGGCCGCCGAGTCGATCGAGTGGCGGTTGGTGTCCGTTTCGGATCCGAAGTTTTGCGTTGCTGTCGCGCCAAAATTGCCGAAAAGCAGATTGACCTTGCCGACGCCGATGAGGCTGACGCCTCCGATACTCAGGGGCTGGTAGTAGCTCGCGCTCGGACCGAAGAAGTAACCGGTCTCGGGCGTGCCATACGCATAGCCCGTGCCGCCGCTGGCCTGGTGGCCGTAATAGACGCCCGCCGTGCCGCCGGCATAGAATCCGTTTGGCGCGGCCAATGCGGCGCTGGCGATCAAAGCAAATGCGGAAACACCCGCAAACAAACCCAATAATTGTCTTTTCATAAGAACAACTCCCTCTTTTGAAGTAGTGCGCGGGGCCATTCCTCGCGGTGGACTCTTCGAGAGTACCCTAGCATAGGGCCTATTTATTGTCAAATAGCGCCCTTGCGTTCTGTTTGCGTGGTATAATCCGCTCATGACTACCACCTATATCGTTCTCGCCGTCGTTGCGGTTATCATTCTCTGGGTTATTTTCGCTTTCAATGGCCTCGTGACGCTGACCAACCGCGCGAAGGAGGCCTGGGCCGACATCGCGGTCCAGCTCAAGCGCCGCTATGACCTCATCCCGAACCTCGTCGCGACGGTTAAGGGTTATGCCGCGCACGAATCGACCGCGTTTGAAAATGTGACCAAGGCGCGCTCCGCCGCGATGGGTGCAACCGCCCCCGCCGACAAGGCACAAGCCGAGAATCAGCTCACGGGAGCTCTGAAGACGCTCTTCGCTGTGTCTGAAGCGTATCCGGACCTGAAGGCGAATCAGAATTTCCTCCAGCTCCAGAAAGAACTCGGCGACACCGAGGACAAGATCCAGTCGGCGCGCCGTTTCTACAACACCACCGTGATGGCGCTCAACACCTCCACCCAATCCTTCCCGAGCAATCTCATCGCGGGCACCTTCGGTTTCAAGCCGATGGACCTCTTCGAGCTCGCGGCCGCCGATTCTGCCGCCGCCGAACCGGTGAAGGTTTCGTTCTAGCTCGACTCCGTTCGCTACAAGTAAATGAATCTCTACGCAGAACGTTCGAGCAATATCCGCCGGACCTGGGCTTTGGTGCTCGGGTTCTTGGTCGTCGTCATTGCGATTGGGTACGGCATTTCCTGGTACTACCAGGACCCCGCAATCCTCATCATCGCGGTCGTCATCGCCTTTGCAACGAACTTCTACGCCTACTGGCAGAGCGACAAGCTCGTCCTCTCGCTCAACAAAGCGCGGCCCGCGACGCGCGAAGAATTCTTCGACTTCTATACCGTCGCCGAGAATCTTTCAATCACTGCAGGCCTTCCGACGCCGAAATTATATGTAATTGACGACCCAGCGCCCAACGCCTTCGCCACGGGACGCGACGAACAGCATGCGGTCGTCTGCGCGACTACCGGCCTCCTCGCGATGATGACGCGGCCCGAGCTCGAGGGCGTCATCGCGCACGAGCTCTCGCACATCAAGAATCGCGATATGCTCCTGATGACGGTCGCGGTGGTGCTTGCGGGCTTCGTCGCTCTCGCGGCGAATATTTTCTTGCGGATGTCCTTCTGGGGCATTGGCCTGCCCGGCCAGGGCGGGCGGAGCAGTAACCGCGATAACGGCGGCGCACTCCTGATGATTCTCGCGTTGGTCGGCATCGTCCTCGCGCCCATCGCGGCGAAACTCATCGAGCTCGCCATCAGTCGCCGTCGCGAATATCTCGCCGACGCCTCGGGCGCGCTCCTCACGCGGTACCCCGAGGGTCTCGCCTCCGCACTGCAAAAAATAGGGACTTACGATGTCCCTATGAAAAATGCCAACCTCGCGACCGCACACCTCTTCATCGGCGACCCCTTCGGCAAGACGGGCGGCACTTCGGGCTGGATCGAGCGACTTTCTCGACGCATCCGCCTATTCCCGCGCGCATCGCGGCACTCTTGGGACAGAAGGCGTAACAAATCTCGGTTCGTAATTCTAGGTTAAAATAGTTAGGATGTCGGAGTTTGCACTCCTAAAGTATCCTAAGAAGAGCCATCGAAAAAAAGTAACGCTTCCGGCGCGCTCCGAGCGGCTCGCAGAATTTTTTGGCATCATGATGGGTGATGGCGGGATTGGTAATCCGTGGCAAGAACCATAACCATCAATGCCATCGCTGATAAGGAGTATAAAAATCACATTATCAATCTCTGTGTCGAGTTGTTTGCCGTACTGCCAACGGTGCATAAGCGAAAAGATAAACAAGCTCTCGTCATCGTACTGACCAGTACTGCTGTTGTAGACTTTTTTGTTTCCAATGGGCTTCGCCGTGGTAATAAACTTCTGCAGGGTCTCAAGATACCGCAATGGATTATGGCCAATCGATCTTTCCGTAAAGCGTGCGTTCGTGGTCTCATAGATACCGACGGTTGTCTCTATGTGCACAAACACCAAGTGGCCGGTAAGCCGTATAAAAATATTGGGCTCTCTTCACTAGCCATTCTCCTCAACTGCTTCGGCAAGTCGCGGCGATATTTGAAGAATTTGGCATTATGCCTCATATTAGTACCAAGGGACGGGATATCTACCTCTATAAGGAAGATGCCGTCGCTAAATATCTACAGATATGTACCTCGACTGAGCGTATTGGTTCGGTCGACAAGCAATGGAAGGGTGGCAGAGTGGTCGAATGCGCATGCTTGGAAAGCATGTGTTAGGGAAACTTAACCGCGGGTTCGAATCCCGCCCCTTCCGC
>CAWEXP010000001.1:0-9411 GCA_963813065.1 Candidatus Kaiserbacteria bacterium | reverse complement strand
ATATGTGCTGGTTCCCGGCCCGTTCTTGCTGAGAAGGCCGCACCCGAGTGGCCGCTCGCGCGCATCGCGCCTGTCGATAGAAATATTTTGCGTCTCGGTCTTTTCGAATTACTCTTCGCCGATCGCGCGCAAGTACCGGCCAAGGTTGCCATCAACGAGGCCATCGAACTCGCGAAAACCTTTGGCGGTGATTCCTCAGGTCGTTTCGTCAACGGCGTCCTCGGTGCGGTTTACAAGGAGATTGGCGAGCCAGGCAAGGACGAGCAGGGCAAGAAGAAATTGAAGCGCGAAGAGTTGCCGCTCGAGAAAATGGGCGGTGCCATCGTCTACGCCAAGCACGACGGCCAGTACTATCTCGCGCTCGTGCACGACGTCTTCGGTCGCTGGACGCTCTCCAAGGGGCACATCGAGACCGATCCGTCGCCCGAGATTGGCGTCGCCCGCGTGGCGAAGGAGGAGCTCGGGCTCGAGGTCAAAGTCGAGGCGCAAATCGGCGAGAACGAATACGTCGCGAGCCATCCGGAGAAGGGGAAGATTCGGAAGCATGTCTGGTTTTTCCTCGCCTCATCCGACTTCGAGCCGCTCGTGCTCAAGAAGAGTGGTGGCCTCGACGACGCGAAGTGGTTCCGCCTCCAAGACATCATCGACCTCAATTTCTACGACGACATGCTCCCGATTGTCACGGCCGCCGTCCAGAAACTTCTCGACCACGCCTCCGCCGGCCAAGTGCGTGACACCCGCGTTTAGAATTAATTTGTATGGAAAATAAAAAGCCCGTCCGCGAGGACGGGCTTTGTGTCGCGATTTTCCACTTCACAGAGAGGAGAGAACTTCAGCGGCGTAAAACGAGACTACGACGTCAGGATTCAAGTCCGACAATCTCAAATTATCAAATCCTATTTTATCGCGAATGGTTCTCATGGATTTACCATGATCAGCAAACTCAACTAGCACATACAGAAGTTCGCCGTCTTGGACTTGAGCCATGAGTTGTTCATAAGAAGAGGTCGCGTTTCCTTCGAGCTTTCTTGTGTCCTCGTCCATTCTTTTCTCCAGTTTTTTGAGCACAGTTACTAAAACCTATAGTATTATTGTGAACAACAATTGTCTACCTGCAGATGGTCCAAGTCTGGTTTTCTGGTCTAAAACGATGCATACTGTCCCCATGCCTGATTTCAAGGAACTCGCGGAGAAGCTCGGAATAAAAATGAACAACCTCGACGTGCTCGCCGAGGCGCTGACGCATCGCTCGTACCTAAACGAGCATCGCGACTACGCAGGCGCGCACAACGAGCGTCTTGAATTCCTCGGCGACGCGGTGCTCGAGCTCGCTACCACCGATTTCCTTTTTAAAAAATTCCCAGCAAAGACCGAGGGCGAGTTGACCAGCTATCGCGCCGCCCTCGTGAACACCGTCTCTCTGGCCGAGACCGCGCAAGTGCTCGGCGTGAACGAGTACCTCTTGCTCTCTAAGGGCGAATCAAAAGATACTGGCCGCGCGCGCGATGTGATTCTCGCCGACACACTCGAGGCGATTATCGGTGCGCTCTATCTCGACTCCGGCTACGCGAGCGCGGAACAATTTATTGCAAAAAACATTTATAAAAAAATCGACGCGGTCATCGCGGCAGGGAGCTATCAGGATGCCAAGAGCCGTTTCCAAGAGACGGCACAGGAGAAGGAGGGCATCACGCCCAGTTATCAGCTCGTGCAGGAAGTCGGTCCCGACCATGCGCGCGTCTTCACCGTCGGTGTCTTCATCGGTGAGAAAGAAATTGCGCGCGGGGAAGGGAAGAGTAAACAAGAGGCGGAGCAGTCCGCGGCCCAAGCCGCATTGGACAAGAAGGGTTGGTAGGCGTACGGTGCACCCAGAAACGAGAAGGAGTCGCCGATGCATATTCATCTTTTCCTACTCTTCGCAGGGATTCTGATCCTGCTGACGAGCGCAGTTGCGCTCTGGTACGTGAGCCGCCCTGACCCGCAAATTGAAAAAGATCGCGAGGCGATTATCGATGCGGTCAATCAGTTCGGCACGCTCGGTATGGCACCAACCAGTTCGATGATGCGAACGCAAGAAGCAGATGCCGCGACGTTCACCGACCAGGTGGTCGGCGTCGGGGGCATGCTTTGTGGCCTCGTCCTCATCATCTTCGCGTTCATTTAATTCGATAAAGACCGTCCTCCCGGGCGGCCTTTTTCTTTCGCACAATGAAAGAATATTATCGAGCGACTTTCATATTCAGCCACGCCCAACCATTTTGGATATCAGCACCAATCGTGTGATAGAAGGCGTGCGTGCCGGGGAAGAAGTGGTAGATCGCCCAGATGATGAGAACAAGGAAGGCGACCTGGCAGAGCTCGCCGAGCACCGAGTGGTGGTGACAGCGCGAGTACGTGTAGGCGTACTTGGTCTCCCACTTCGCGCGACGCGCTTCATCCTTCCAGTGTTGGCGCCATGCGCGGCGTTCCTGTTTCCAACGACGCGCATTGCTCCGCATATCGTCGAAACCGAGCCGCGCGCGGTCAATTACTTCTTGCGCGTTGAAAGGTGCACCATACGCGCGCGAGACCTGCTCCGGCGTCTCGGCACGCGGGATAATAATCGCCATCGCGATATACGCGACAATCCAGCCGCCGCCGGTGAGGAGCGTGAGGACCACGAAGAGAACGCGCACGAGCGTGGCGTCGAGATTGAAGTAGGCCGCGATGCCGCTCGCGACGCCCGCGAGGACAGCGCCTTGCGGGATGCGATAGAGATTTTTCTGTGCCGCGCCCGCCGCGGGCGCGGCAGGAGCTTCTTCGCCTGCTTGCCCCGAGCCTGTCGAGGGGTCGACCGGACCCATTTCCTTAATCGCCTGCGCAACCTCGGCGGCAGTCGCGACCGACTTATGTGCATTGAGGAAGCGTGCGAGCTTGTCGGCCACGGCTTGTTCGAGATCGCGCATGATTTCATCCTTATCAGGATTCTCCGCGAGGCGCGCGCGGGCCGAGTCGAGGTAGTTCTTGAGTTCTGCATGGCCGTCCTCCTCGATCTGGTAGGCATTGCCGTTGAGGCTGATAGTAATAACTTTGTTCATAGCGAGGTTGTAGAAATAGTTTTCACGGTCGTAATAATATCCTGCCAATAGTCCTCCGTCGCCGAGAGATCGGCACGTCCGCGTGCGGTGAGCCGGTAATACTTACGCGGCGGTCCGCTCTCAGACTCGCGCCATTCGTACTCAAGGAGGCCGTCGCGCCGCATCTTGGAGAGGAGGGGATAGAGCGTGCCTTCTTGAGTTGCGAAATCGGTGTGCGCAAGGCGAGCGAGGATGTCCGCCGCATACACCGACTCTGCCGCAATGATTTTCGCGACGAGGAATTCGAGGAGCCCTTTTCGAATGGCGGCGAATTTGTCGTTGATGCTGGTGTTCATATCAGTACCTTGCTCAATAAAGGTAGCATGGTGGATAAAGTTGTGCAAGGGTGCTGTGGATAAGGCCGTTTTGCAAGCTATAATGATTCGGTAATGCTGAAGCGGCTTGAAATCGCCGGGTTTAAGTCTTTCGCCAAGAAAACCGTCTTGGACTTTTCGAGCGCGACCACCGCGATTGTCGGGCCAAACGGTTCGGGCAAATCGAACGTCGCTGAGGCTTTCCGTTTTGCGCTCGGCGAGCAGTCGATGAAGAGTATGCGCGGCAAACGCGCAGAGGATCTTATTTTCAACGGCTCGCACTCCGCGCCGCGCTCTAATCGCGCCTCGGTCGCCATCATCTTCGACAATGCCCGACGAGAGTTCAAAATCGACTTCGACGAGGTGGTGCTCGAACGCGTCGTCTACCGCGACGGCGTCTCCGAATATTCGATCAACGGTTCGCGCGTGCGCCTGCGCGACATCGAGGAGCTCCTTGCGAACGCCAACATTGGCGAGACCGGCCACCATATTATTTCTCAGGGTGAGGCCGATCGTATTCTCGTCGCGAATCCGCGCGAGCGCCGCGAGATGCTCGAGGATGCGCTTGGGCTGAAGGCGTTTGAGTTTAAGAAACAGGAGGCGCTGAAGAAGTTGGTGAAGACCGAGGACAACATCGCGCAGGTCAATAGTCTCCGCCGCGAGCTCGCGCCGCATCTGCGCTTCCTCGCCTCCCAAGTCGCCAAGCTCGAACGCGCCGACGAGTTGCGCAAGAATCTCATCGGCGTTTGCCAGACCTATTTCGCCATCGAGGATACATATCTCGGGATAGAAAAAGAGAAAGCGTCTGGCGAAGAACGAGCGACGAAAGAAAATCTCGCCACCATCTCGGCCGAACTCGCCGTCATCGAAGAGCGTGCGACGACCGATGCCGAGGGTGCTCAGCGGCTCGACGCGGCGCGCAAGGCCGAGTCTGCGGTCGAGCGAATTACCGTCGAACGTTCGACGCTCGCGCGCGAATTAGGCCGGGTAGAAGGTGCGCTGAGTGCCGCGAAGAGACGCAGTCTCGAAGTGGCACGCGAGCCCTACGCCAAGATTCCGCGCGAAGACCTCGCCGCGCTCCACAGAGAAGTCGAGAAACAGGCTAAAACCGTTCGCGAAGCGAACGGTTCGCCCGACGGCTCGTCAAACGAGCCGTCTAGGGTCGAATTGATGGCGATTATTATTGCACTACGAACCGCCATCAAAGCATTCATCGACCGCTTCGGCGGTGCACACGACGACTTGCTCGCCGACGAAGAGCGTACCGCCTACGCGCTCGAGAATGAGCGTGCCGAATTGGTGGCGAAGGACACCAAGCTCGCCCAGATGCACGAGGAGGCGCGGAGCGCGCTCGCTCGCGCCCGCGAAGCGCTCGCGGTACACGACGAGACCGGAAAAGAATTGCGTCGCCGCATCCTTGGCCTCGCGGAGAGCAAGGCGAATGCAGAGAACGCGCTCGTTCGCCTCGGCGCGCGGCTCCGCGAGCTCGCCCTCCTCGCAGAAGAGCTCGATCGCGACAAGGCAGAGTCGGTAGCCTCTGCGGGAGCTGAAACTATTTCATACCATCCGCTCGAATCTCTGCCGAGCGAGGAACGCAAGGTGCAGGAGGATCGCAAGCGTTCGCTCGAACGCCTCAAGATTCGCCTCGAAGAAGCAGGCGGTACGGGCGAGGATATCCGCCAGGAACATAAAGAAGTCTCTGAGCGCGAATCCTTCCTCGCGCGCGAGCTCGACGATCTCGCGAAGAGTGCCGCTGGCCTACGCGCCCTCATCGACGATCTCGACACCGAGCTCGCGAAGAATTTCTCTGAGGGTCTCGCGAAGGTGAATGCCTCCTTCGCCGAATACTTCGGGCTCATGTTCGGTGGTGGTGGCGCGCGACTCACGCTCGAAGAACCAGAGGTCGAGTCCGAGCTTGATGAGGACGAAGATGCCGAGGAAGTGTCTGACGAGGCGCCCAAAGAGAAACAGCGCCCGGGCATCGATATTTCTGTCCATTTGCCGAAGAAGAAAGTGCAATCACTCATGCAACTCTCAGGTGGCGAGCGCGCGCTCACCTCTATCGCACTCATCTTCGCGATGAGTCAGGTGAATCCGCCGCCGTTCCTTATCCTCGACGAAACCGACGCCGCCCTCGACGAGGCGAACTCGCGTCGCTATGGCGACATGATCGAGAATTTGGCGCAGAAGTCTCAGCTCATCGTGATTACCCACAATCGCGAGACGATGAGCAGGGCAGGCATCCTCTACGGTGTCACCATGAGCGGCGATGGCATTTCCAAACTCCTCTCCGTGAAATTCGACGAAGCTGTGGCGGTGGCGAAATAAAAGAGGGCATCCGTATGAGGATGTGCTATAATACAGACATGAAAAAGAGGTATCTCATCAAGACCAAATACGGGAATTTCAACGCGCAGATTTGGAAGAGTCGCGACGGATTCTGGCTTGCCGAGGTGCCAAGTTTCAACAAGACAATGACGCAAGGAGTGTCGCTCGCCGATGCCAAAGATATGGTGGAAGATATGATTGAAGTTTTGTGTGAAGTCGCGTTCGCTGATGGCAAGATTGTTATCGACGACGAGCGACATATCGTAGGACGTGGCAAGCTCGCTCGTTTGCAGGGGCCGATACTGGTTGCCGCCTAAGTGCTCACTATGAGCATCATCCCGGTAGTTCGCGCCGGAGAAGTGATACGAGCTCTCAAGAAAGCTGATTTTGAAATACTCCGTCAGAGCGGTAGCCACATCCATATGCGCCATCGCACCGATGCTTTGCGCTCCGCGACGATACCGAATCATCCGAAAGATATTTCGCGCTCCGTGGTTTCTAGTATTCTGCGGCAAGCACAACTCTCACCGAGAGAGTTCTTGGCTTTGCTCAGTAAATAGTTGCACTCCGCGAGTGCGCGTGGTTGTATGCCTGCAGAAAGGACCGCACATGCGCACCATTTTTCTTGCGATAGTGTTGGCTGTGTTCTGTATGAGTCCCGGTATAGTTTCGGCGCGTCCCGATGCGCATCTTGCCGCGGTGGCCGGTAAAGAAATTGTCGATGGCTGGTATGCCTGGTGCGATACCCCGACGGGCAGGATTATCATCGGCACCAAATATCGTCCGCTCTCGCCGCCGCTCGAAGTCGGCGACTCGTGGGGACCGCGTGACGGCCCGCCATACACGTTCGAGATTCTGCGACGTCAATACTGCAGAGGCCTCGTGCGTTTCCACGTCACGGACTTTGTCGAAACAAAACCGAATCAGTAAAAAAGTACGCCCCGAGTTGGGGCGTTTTTATTTTTTGAGCATCACGTATTTCGAATTCGGTAACGTGCCGGCATTTCTGTTGAGGCCGATAATGAGTTCAGCCCAGGGGAAACGGCGCGCGTAGTCCTCGAGCGCCTTGCGGTCGCAATCGCGGGCGTAGACCACGCCAACGAAGTTGTACGGACGCGCGCGGAGGCGATTCGGCCCAATCTTTACCAAGAGCGGCGTGTCGGCGAGCAGTGCCGGATCATCGAAACAGAAAACGGCTTTCACATTGGTGCCGGTGTCGCGTTGGATATCGCGCCAGCGGTTCCAGTACCAGTAACCTTCGCTTTCACGGGTGATCCGGAAGGAAGGATGTAGTCCGCACGCGGATTTCTTCATCACGACCTCCCGGTCTTTTCTACGAAAATAATACTACGATGCTGGTACGAAGTCCAGCTCCTTCTCGGCGACGCGGGCGGCAACCAATTTCACGCGGATGGGGTCACCGAGCTGATAGACGGTGTGGGTGCGCTTGCCGACCATGCGATAGTGCTTTTCGTCATATTCAAAGAAGTCGGTGCTCACACCGCCCGGGCCCAGATTGCGGACGTTAATCATGCCGTCGCTGTGGGTCGACTTCTCCTCCACATAGAGACCGCGGTCGCTGACACCGCTGATGACCGCGTCGAATTCCTCGCCGATGTGCGGTGCTAGATATTCGACTTGCTTCATCTTGATTGAGTCGCGCTCGGCGTCGGTCGCGCCCACTTCGCGTTCGGAACAATGTGCGGCGAGGCGGTCGAACTCGGCCATCTCTTCCACCGATATTTTTTCTCCCCCCGCATGGCTCTTGATCAGGCGATGGATAATCACATCGGGATAACGGCGAATAGGCGAGGTGAAGTTGGTGTAGAACTCGAAACCGAGGCCGAAGTGACCGATATTTTTCGTCGCATAGACGGCTTTCGCCATCGAGCGCAGGGTTGCGGTTTTGATCAAATATTCTTCCGGCGTGCCCTTGGTGCTCGCGAGGAGGCGATTGAGCTCGGCGCCCGTGACGCGGCCCGCGGTGCTCTTCAAGTCGTAGCCCATGACGCGGAGGAATTGTTGGAGATTCTCGATACGGTCGGCGTCGGGCCGGTCGTGGATGCGGTAGAGCGAGAAGAATTGCGGCCCGCGCTTGTCGGTCAATTTCGAGAGATGCTCGGCGACCGATTCATTTGCGAGCAACATGAAATCTTCAATCAGGAGATTGGTGTCCTGGCGCTCTTTTAACTTTATGGCAATCGGTTTCCCCTCCGCATCCAAAGTTATCTTCACTTCCGCCGTGTCGAATTCGATGGCGCCCTTGGCTTGGCGGCGGGCGCGGATTTTTTTCGAAAGTTTGAGTAGGATAGCGAGCTCTTCGTGAAGGTCGCCCATGCCGGTGTCGAGCGTTTTCTGCGCATCCTCGTAGGTGTAGCGGCGGTCGGAGTGGATGATGGTCTCGCCGAACCATGAGCTGACGACGTTGCCCTCTTGGTCGAGGGTAAAGACGGCGGAGCAGGTGAGGCGGTCCTCGTTTGGCACGAGGGAGCAGAGATCATTACTCAAGACCTCGGGGAGCATGGGGATGGTGCGGTCTACCAAGTAAACGCTCGTCGAGCGCTCGCGTGCTTCTTTATCAATTTCTGTCCCGGGCCGGACGAAGAAGGAGACATCGGCAATGTGCACGCCGACCTCCCACATTGGTTCTTGGCCATTGGTGCTTGGGATTTTTCTTATTGAGAGTGCGTCGTCGAAATCTTTTGCGTCGAAGGGATCGATGGTGCAGGTTGCGACACCACGGAAATCAGATTGCGGATTACGCGCCACGCGGGCGACGGTTTCCTCGGCAATCATTGAGCGGACGTTCTCGTGCAAGCGCTCGGCCTCGGCGACGACACCGGGAGGGAACTCGCTCGAGAACCCTTGGCCCAAGGCGAGTGCGCGCATCTCGACATCGTGCACGCCCGCTTTACCGATAATTTCTTCGACCGTGCCGAGCGGATAGTCCTTGTCCGCGGCCCACTCGCCGAGGCGCACGAGCACCTTGTACCCGAGTAAGGAAGTCAGACTTCTGTAGTTGCTACGGAAGTCTGACTTCCTTACGGATTGCACCACAATCGGTACCCACATCTTCTTGTAGTCCGGCTGGAGGAAGGTCATACCATCTTCCTCGACCAGATTGCCGACGAAGGTCTCGCGAGCGCGCTTCACAATCTCGATGACCTTGCCCGCCTCGCGCGGCGGCATTTTGCTCATCGGGTCCTTGTAGACGCCGGCCGGAGCGACCTTCACAGTGTCGCCGTGGAGCGCGTGGCCGTTCCATTCGGCTGGAATCAGGAGGTCTTCTGCGTCTTCGTCTGCACCGGGCACGGTGAAAAAACCGATGCCTTTGCGAGTCATCGTGATCAATCCTTCGTAGAGTGCCGGGGCTCCCATTTCTGCCACTCTAGCAAAAATAAAGCGCTTCTGCTATAGTCTCGGCACATGTTGATGATCCGTTATCAGCGCATCGGCCGGACCAATGATCCGGCGTTTCGCATTGTCGTCCTCGAGAAGGAGCGTGCCGCCAAGAGTGGCCACATCCTCGAGCAGGTCGGCACCTATAATCCGAAGTCCAAAGCCCTCAATTTGAAGGAGGAGCGCATCACGTATTGGATTTCGAAGGGTGCCCAGCTGACCGACTCCATCCACAACCTCCTCGTGAGCAAGAA